>CAYQIS010000015.1:0-56670 GCA_964417645.1 uncultured Spirochaetia bacterium | reverse complement strand
ATAATGGTGGGGAGAGATGGATTCGAACCATCGAAGGCATGAGCCAACAGATTTACAGTCTGCCCCATTTGGCCGCTCTGGAATCTCCCCACCTGTTTATTCTGTAAAGAACCTATTTTTTTACGCCGCCAAGCATCGCGTGATAAAAAGCAACCGCGGCAGCTATGCTTACATTCAGCGAATCAAGCTTTCCCGCCTGCCTTATCTTAAGAAGAAAATCGCAGTTTCCGCTTACCAGCCTGCGCATTCCTTCTCCTTCGCTTCCAAGAACAATTGCCGATTTTTTATCAAGCACGGTTTCATCCAGGTATTTTTCAGCCTGAACGCTTAAACCATACACCCAAAAACCGGCTTCTTTCAATCTCTTTAAGGCATTGTTAATATTTGAAACCTTAACAATGTCAACATAATCAATGGCGCCGCTGCTTGCCTTAAAAGCCGCGTCATTCAGCGGAGCCGACCTTTTTGAAGTCAGAATTATACCACAAACGCCAAAAATTTCGCAACTTCTTATTATTGCCCCAAGGTTGCGAGGGTCTTCTATTTCATCAAGCACCGCAACCGTTACGCGCTCTTTTTCCCTGTGTTTTTCAAGGAACTCGTCAATTGTAAACGACTTGGGGCCTTCATAATTTATGGCAACACCCTGATGCACGGCGCCGCCTGATTCCTTTTCAATCTCCCTGCGGTCAACAACCCTTACCGGCACGCGCGATGCGGAAGCAAGGTTTAAAATATCATTTACATCCTTGGCGCTTTCGGCAACTTTAAGTTCATACACCTTCCGCTTTCCGTTCTTTAAAATTTCCCTTGCAACATTTCTTCCAAAAAGCCACATTATTTTACCGGCCTTTTAAGGACATAATACCTGTCCTTTGTAAATTCCATAACATATCCTTTTTCATTAATTGCCGCTTTCACGGCGTCGGCTTCCTGGTATTTTTTTTCTTTTCTTAAAGCGTCCGCTTTTGCAGCGGCTTCTTTTATATCATCATCAATTTCCGGAATTTCAGGGTTTACCCTTAATATACCGCACATAAGATTCAGCGCATTTGCATGGCCTTTTAATTCTTCTTCGGGCACTTTTTCCATGCTGCCTTTAAGCCAATTTACCTCTTTATAAATTGCAGCCAGGGCTTTTGCGGTATTAAAATCATTGTCCATTGCCTCAATAAACTCGGCTACAAAAGGATTGGCGGATGCATCCGTGCCTTTACCGGTAAATCCTTTAAGCCTTTGTTCAAGGCGCTGAAAAGTAAAATAAATCTCCGCATATCCTTTCTTTACGGCATCAAGATTTTCTTTTGTAAAATCAAGCGGAGCCCTGTAATGAGCGGACAATATAAACATGCGCAGTACCTCGGGCATATATTCCTGAAGAAGGTCCCTTACCATAACAAAATTCCCCTTGCTTTTGCTCATCTTAACGCCGGATATGTTCATATAACCCGCATGCATCCAGTACTTCACAAAAGGCACTCCGTGGCATGCTTCGGATTGCGCTATCTCGTTCTCGTGATGCGGGAATATAAGATCCGCCCCTCCGCCGTGAATGTCAAAAGTGTTGTCAAGGTATTTTCCTGACATTACGGAACATTCTATGTGCCAGCCCGGCCTGCCGTCTCCCCACGGGCTTGGCCACGAAGGCTCGCCCGGCTTTACAAATTTCCACAGCGCAAAATCAAGCGGATTCTTTTTTTCCGTGTCAACTTCAACACGGGCGCCTTCCAAAAGCTCGTCTGTATTGCGGTGTGAAAGCTTTCCGTATCCTTCAAATTTTTCAACGGAAAAATAAACGCCGTTTTTTGTCACATAGGCATACCCTTTTTCAATCAGCGAAGCTGTCATCTGCAGCATGCCTTCTATTTCGTCCGTTGCCCTTGGGCTGTAATCGGCCCGTTTCACGCGAAGCGCCGCAATGTCCTCAAAATATGCGCGGCTGAAACGTTCCACTATCTCGTGCCATGGAACGCCTTCCTTGTTTGCCTTGTCTATTATTTTGTCTTCAATATCGGTTATATTTTGTACAAATGTAACTTCATATCCCCTGTATGTAAGGTACTCGCGTATTACGTCAAATACAACAAAAACACGGGAGTTGCCGATATGAAAATAATTATATACGGTAGGCCCGCACACATACATTTTTATTTTTCCCGGTGTAACCGGCACAAGCTCTTCAATCTTTCTGGTTAAAGTGTTATAAAGTTTTATCATTTGCTCTCCAGCAGCACAACAGCATGCGCCGCTATGCCTTCTTTTCTTCCGGTAAAACCCATTCCTTCTTCGGTTGTTGCCTTAACCGCTATTTGTTTTATATTTATACCAAGAACCCCTGCCATGGTTTCTTTTATTTTTTCAATATAAGGAGATATACGCGGGAATTCCGCAACAACAATAACATCTATATTTCCTATCTTATATCCTTCCTGACCTATTATCCTGTTTGCTTCTTCAAGAAGTACCGTGCTTCTTATATTTTTATATTTATTGTCTTTGTCAGGGAAATAGTGGCCGATATCGCGAAGCCCGGCCGCACCAAGCATTGCATCCATAACGGCGTGAATCAGGGCGTCCGCGTCAGAATGGCCTTCAAGCCCGAACTCGGCGTTCTCAAATTCAACGCCTCCAAGAAAAAGCCTTCGGCCCCGCACAAGCCTGTGCACGTCATATCCGATTCCTATCCTCATCTTAATTCTCCTGTTTTAAGGTATGCCTTAAATATTTCAAGATCCTGCCTTGTTGTTATCTTTATGTTAAAACCCGTATCTTCAATTGCCGCAACTTTTAAACCCGCCTTTTCAAACAAAACGGATTCATCAGTTATATTCATAAATTTTTCCTTATTATTATAAAACATCAACAGTTCGCGAAACCTGTATCCCTGAGGGGTTTCCGATGTCCTTAAAGTATCCCTGTCTATGGTGCTTTTTATAATTGCATTTTTTACAACTTTAACAGTCTGGTTTATCCTTTTCACGGGAATTGCGGCACTGTGTTTTACAAGTCCTGCCAAAACCCTTCGGCAAAGGCCTTTTTCAAAAACAGGCCTGGCGCCGTCGTGAATTAAGACATACTCAGGCGAATATTTTTTCAGCACTTCAAGAGAGTTGCGGACGGAGTCTTGCCTTTGGGCTCCTCCGTCCGCAATATCAATCACTTTTTTCAAACCGTTTTTTTTAACAAGATCCGCGGTTTTTTTTCTGAATTCAGGGGAAACCGTAATCAAATATCCTTCAACGGCTTTCTCGCGCTCAAAGTTAAGGCATGCCCATACCAGCACTTCCCTGCCGTTAACCTTTACAAACTGTTTTGGCAAAGCGCCTCCAAAACGGCTGCCTTTACCCGCTGCCGCGATTATACCCGCTGTCTTCATTGCCGCTGATTCTCCCCGCCCGTATTATTAACGGGATTACTGCCGTTTGCTTCGCTTTTTTCAGAATTATTAGCGCCTTGCTGCTGCTGATTTGGCCTGTCGTTTCTGAACTTTCTTCTGAAAAAACCGCCGCGCTTTTTGTTATGGTGCCTGTTTTTGTCTTCATGGCCCCTGTTGCCGCGGCTGTCGCCTACGGAATGATTATGAGACGACCCTTCGGTTTTTGCAAATATCATTCTTCCCGCATCCGTCTGAAGCACATTTGTGACAATAACATCAATTTTTCTGTTCAAAAGCTTTCTTGCGCCGTCAACAACTATCATTGTGCCGTCAGGCATATAGGCAATACCCTGTTCTTTTTCCTTGCCTTCCTTCATTATCCTGACATTTATCCTTTCGCCAGGCATAAAACTGGCTTTTACCGTATTGGTAAGGTCATTGATGTTAAGCACATGAACACCCTGTATCTCGGCAGTCTTGTTAAGATTGAAGTCATTGGTAATTATCTTGGCGCCAAGTTCCGCCGCAAGTCTTACCAGTTTCTGATCAACCCCCCGCAATTCCGGATAATCATTGTCAACTATCCTAACATTGACAAATTCCGCTTTTTTAAGATCGTTTAAAAGATCCAGTCCGCGCCTTCCCTTTGCGCGTTTAATGTTGTCTTGTGAATCCGAAATTAATTGAAGTTCGTGCAGAACAAACTTCGGAACAATCAATGTCCCTTCAAGAAATCCCGTCCTGCAGATATCTTTTACCCTGCCGTCAATTATTACGCTTGTATCAAGGATTTTCGGCGAAATCATAAATTTGGCCGACTTTTTGCGGCTCACTATAAAATCAAGAATGATTAAAAGTGTTGCCATAAGCATACCGGCAAGCGCTATTAAGCCCATGTTCTGGTCTGTTTTTGAAAGCAGAACACCGGCCATTATGCCAAAACCGGCATACAGAACATAAATTAAATACTTCATTTTTTCACCTCCTTTCACCAAATATTTTTTCCATAAGCGAGTTAATATTTTGAACTTTTATTATTTTCATGTCCCTTTCCTTTTCTTTTTCTTCCGGCGTAAAAGCCCTGGCAAAACCCATACGCGAGGCTTCCTTAATCCTTCTTGCGGCGTGAGACGCCTTAATTATTGTGCCGTCAAGACCAAGCTCGCCGATAAACACCGAATCATTCGGAAGAGGTTTTTCGGAATAACTTGAATAAACCGCAGCGGCAAGCCCCAGGTCGCAGGCCGTGTCATTTATCCTTACTCCACCCGCAACATTTACGAATATATCATAATTTTCAAGTTTAATGCCAAGATTTTTTTCAATTACCGCAATTATCACCAGAAAACGGTTGTAATCTATTCCCGTAACCGTTCTTTGCGCCACCCCGTAAGAACGTTTTACACACAAAGCCTGTATTTCCAATATCAAAGGCCTTGTTCCTTCCATAACGGTAACAGCGGCGCTTCCTTCCTTGCCGCTTCTCATTCCGGCCAAAAAATTCCTGGAAGGATTTTCAACCGCTCTTAAACCGCTTTCTTCCATCTCAAATATTCCTGTCTCGTTTGTTGCCCCAAAACGGTTTTTTACCGCGCGTAAAACTTTAAAGTCCCGATATTTTTCCGACTCAAAATAAAGAACAGCATCCACCATGTGTTCAAGCATTTTTGGGCCTGCCAGCATTCCGTCTTTGGTAACGTGCCCTATTATTATCACGGGAACACCTGTGCGCTTTGCCGTATACATAAGCTGGGCGCAGCTTTCACGAACCTGATTCATGCTGCCCGCCGCAGACTCTATGTCCTGCTTGAATACCGTTTGAATTGAGTCAACAACCATAAGTGATGGCAGGTGTTTTTCCGCAAGTTCAGATATTTTTTCAACCGAAGTTTCCTGTGCAAGAAAAAGATTTTTCGAATCCGCCCGCAGTCTTATTGCCCTGGACTTTACCTGAGAAAGCGATTCTTCTCCCGAAACATATATAACCTGTCTTCCGCTTTTTTCGGCCGCGGCATGCGCTGCCTGAAGCGCCAATGTTGATTTTCCCGCGCCCGGTTCGCCGCCTATCAATATAAGCGATCCTTTTACAATACCCCCGCCAAGCACGCGGTCCAGTTCCGTAATACCGGTTATAATGCGGTTTTCTTCGCTTGTTTCTATTTCCGCTATATTTTTTATTCCAGAGGATTCAAAGGTTCTATAATCAGACTCGTTCTTTATCTTTACCCGTGTTTCCTCGGCAAACGAATTAAACTCGCCGCAGGACGGGCATTTCCCAAGCCATTTTGCGGATTCATAACCGCATGAAGTGCATATAAAAAGTGTCTTTTTTTTCACGCAAATGCCTTTCTTTAAATTCCCGTTGCCTTGGAATCAATCTTTTCCCTGATGTTTTTTAAAAAAGCATCAAAAACAACGCCTTTTTCTTCTTCGCCTGTTCTTTTTCTTATCGAAACAGTCTTTGTTTCAATTTCTTTGTCGCCGATTATTATCATATAAGGAATTTTTTCAAGGGTTGCTTCCCTTATTTTTGCGCCTATTTTATCGGGTTCAAGCATCATCTTAACCCTTATTCCTTCGGCCGCAAGTTTTTCCTTAAGTTCATTTGCATATTCATCACAGCGCTCGGTTATGGTAAGTATTGCCGCCTGATAAGGGGAAAGCCATACGGGAAACGCCCCCTTGTAATGCTCAATAAGAACACCAAAGAAACGTTCAAGGGAACCCATTAAAGCCCTGTGAATCATTATTGCCCTGTGTTCCTTTCCGTCCTTTCCTATATAATTTATGTCAAATCTCTCCGGCAGGTTGAAATCAACCTGTATAGTGGAACACTGCCATACCCTGTTTAGCGCATCCTTAATCTTAACATCTATTTTGGGCCCGTAAAAAGCTCCTCCGCCTTCGTCTATCCCGTATTCAAGGCCGGCGCTTTTTAAAGCAACCTTAAGTGCATTTTGCGCCTTTTCCCAGATTGCAACATCGCCGATATGGTCAGGCGGCATTGTGCTTAAATAAACCTGAAACTCGGAAAAACCAAAAGTGCGCAGAATAAACATAACAAAATTAAGCGCGCTCACTATTTCCTCTTCAAGCTGATCTTCCCTGCAGAATATATGCGCGTCATCCTGTGTGAAACCGCGCACTCTCAGCAAGCCGTGAAGAGCGCCAGATTTTTCATACCTGTAAACAGTTCCAAGTTCCGCCCAGCGCAGCGGAAGATCACGATAGCTTTTTTTTCCGTTATTATACATAAGTATATGGAAAGGGCAGTTCATGGGCTTCAGCTGATACTGCATATTGTCTATATCCATTGTGTCAAACATGCTTTCTCTGTAAAAGCCGGTGTGTCCCGATGTGTTCCAAAGGTCTATTTTTGCTATATGCGGCGAAAAAACAAGGTCATATCCGTGTTTTATGTGTTCGTTTCTCCAGAAATCCTCCATTTCCTTTCTTACAATTCCTCCTTTGGGATGCCAGTAAACAAGACCGGGCCCGAATTCCTCGTGTGTTGAAAACAAATCAAGTTCCTTGCCGATTTTTCTGTGGTCGCGCAGTTTTGCCTCTTCAAGAATGCGAAGGTACTCTTCAAGCATTTCTTTTTTGGGAAAAGATATGCCGTATATGCGCTGCAGCATCCTGTTTTTTTCGTCGCCCCGCCAGTAAGCGCCGGCAAGCTTCATCAACTTTACGGCTTTTATCTTTTTGGCAAGTCCTATATGAGGGCCCCGGCAAAGATCCGTAAAATCCGCCGTTTTGTAAAGACTTACGACATCATCATTAATTTCGCTTATTATTTCAACTTTATAAGTTTCTCCCATACTTTCAAAATATTTTATGGCTTCTTCTTTTTTCATTTCAAATCTTTCAAATCTTGCCTCTTCCCTGATAATTTTCATCATTTCGGCTTCTATTACCGGAAGATCGGCGTCTGAAAAAGGCGTGGGTTTGTCAAAATCATAATAAAAGCCTTCTTCAATTGCGGGTCCTATCGTAACCTTCACTTCCGGAAATATCCTTTTAACGGCAGCCGCCATGACATGGCTTGTTGAATGCCAAAAAACCTCTCTGCCTTCCGGATCATTAAAAGTAAAAGTTTTTATGACGCTGTCTTTATCCAATACAGCTCCAAGTTCGGTCATCTTTCCGTTAACCGAAGCGCATATAATCTCTGATGTGTCGGCGTTTTTTTCTTTGATTATTTCAATCAGCCTTTTGCCGGAATCAACGGAGAATTTTTCACCTTTAAACTCGATATTAATCTTCATTTTGTTCTCCTTTATTTTCTTCCTTAATTTCCGCGTTTGTAAAGAAAAATGCAAGCTGTTCCAATTCTAAAGCAAGATCAACATTTCTTACCACAAGAGGAGGATCGGAAACCAGGTGCTTCGCGGCAAAATTAAGAACGCCTTTTATCGGTGTTTTCCTTATCCTTGGCATCAAATCCTGAATGGCGCTTGCCGGCGTTGTAAGTATCAAAATATCGATTTTCTCTTTTTTTATTATCTTTTCCATCTCGTCAAGAAGATAAATTTTTACACCGTCAATTTCCCATCCTGCTTTGTCCGGGTCTATATCAAATCCCGCAACCACATTAAAACCGCGGGCCTCAAAACCCTTATACATCAAAAGAGCGCGGCCAAGATTTCCTGCTCCCACAACTCCAACTTTTAAAATCTTGTGTGTGCCAAGTATTTTAGCTATATTAACTTTTAAATTTTCAACATGATATCCAAAACCCCTTCTCCCGAATTTGCCGAAATAAGCAAGGTCCTTCCTTACCTGAGCGGGGTTAAGCCCTATTCGCCCCGCAACCTGTTCGCTTGAGACGTAATCAACGCCGGACGACGCAAGCTCGGAAAAACATTTAAGATAAAGCGAAAGTCTGCTTACGGTCGGAAGCGGAATTTTTTTTCCGTTCATTTGTTTTCTCCGTTCCTGTTGCCAAAATTAAAAACATCGTTCATTTTAAAATGCGCTTCATGTGTTTTCATATATTCATCAAGCTGTTTTTTTTCCTCTGTAATTTCAAGATCCCTGCCGCTTATCTGAACTTTTTTATTTTCCTTGTCAATCTTTACAATCTTCACCTTTATAATATCGCCTTTTTTGCAGGTAAGCTTCAGTTTGTTTTTTATGCCTATTTTTGACGTAACTCCCGCGGAAAGCTCGCATACAACGGCATTGTCTTCAATATCAACAACCTTGGCATCGTAAATGGCGCCTTCCCTGTGGGTGTTCACAAAATTTGTCCACGGAGAATTTGTAAGCTGCTTCATGCCCAGGTATATTTTTTTTGCCTGCTTGTCAACCGCCAATATCTTAAAATCGCGTTTATCTCCTTTATGAACCACGTCTGAAATTTTTTCCGGCATAATCCACGCAACATCTTCGGCCTTAACAAATGCGTCTATGTTTTCTTCAAGCTCAACACTTACGCCGATTCCTTCCATAATTTCAGCAACCGTTCCGTGAACTCTTGCGTCAATGGGATACCTTTCATCCATTTCCTGCCACGGATCATTGCCCGCTGCCTGTTTAGGGGAAAGATAAACTCTTCCGTTATCCTTGTCAATTAAGGTTATAACAGCTTCAACTTTGTCTCCGGCTCTGCATATATCATTAAGATTTTTAATTCTCTTTAACCAGGAAAATTCATTTGCCGGAAGAACCGCGGTAAGCTGGCCTATTTCCGCAAACGCCTCATTTTGATTTACCTCGGTTATGGTCACTTCCAGTTTTTCTCCGGGTTTGTGCTCGCAGGCGTAAGTTGCCGCCGGATTATCCGTCAGCCGTCTGATGCTTAATTGAGGAACCCCGTTTTCAACGGAAGTCACCATTACGGCTGTCTGTCTGCCTGCTTCCGGCTCTTCGCCGTTACGCAGAGGTTTATGCCATGAAACTTCCGAATCCGGAAGAAATGCGGTTATCCCGTCTTTTTCAGCCTCATATCCGCCCTGAACTTTTGCTTTTATCACAACCTCTATCTTTTCGCCCTGAGGGAAAAAATTTTTTAATGTTTCTTCCTTCTTTTTCTCAATTTCAGCCACGGCATCTTTATATGAAACAACCACATTTCTTTTTTCTTCGTCAAGCTGTATGACTTTTAATGACAAAAATTTGTCCACGGCGTTTTCCGGGGTAATTCTGGCATGCGACATAGGAAGAAATGCCGTCACATTTGCTCCAAAATCTATAATAAAACCGCCTTTAACCGACTTTGTAACCTTTCCTTCAATCACGTTTCCCGTTTTAAATGCATCCTTAACTTTTCCGAAAACAGCTTTTTTATCGGCAATTATTTTTGAAAGCACAACAAGCCCGTCCTTTGTTTCAATTCTTTTTACAAGAACTTCAATTTCATCGCCTTCATTAAGAGACTCATAATATGTATATCTTGAAGTCTCATCTTTCGGCACAATACCTTCAGACTTATATCCTATGTCCACATATATGTCGCCGTCTTTTTTTCTGATAACTCTGCCCTTTACAAGCCGGCCTTCCCTAATGCTTTCCATTTCATTCATCCGGTTCACCGATCCCTTTAATTTTATTGACAACCTCGTCAATCACCCTTTGCGGCGTGGATGCTCCCGCGCTTATTCCAGCCGTCTTAACATCTTTAAACCATGCCTTTTTTATTTCATCGGCAGATTCAATATGATAAACTTTTTTAAGTTTCGCCCTGCTTAATTCATAAAGCCGTCTTGTGTTTGCGCTGTTCTTTCCGCCCACCACTATCATAATGTCCACTTTTTCGGCAATGGCAAGCGTTGCTTCCTGTCTTTTTTGTGTGGCATCGCATATCGTATTATAAGCGCGCACTTCGGAATTTTTCATTCCAAAAACGCGCTTTGTTATCTCGCATACAATTTCTTCGTATTTTTCAACATTAAAAGTTGTCTGCGCAACAATTCCGGTCTTCGCGGATAAAACGGCATCGGATATTTCATCAATTCCGCCAATTACCACGGCCCTGACTTTGACAGCATGTCCCAATATTCCCTTAACCTCAAAATGTTCGGCATCACCCGCAATAACCAGATTATATCCTTCGGAAGCAAGCCTCCCGGCAATTAAGTGTATTTTTTTAACGTAAGGGCATGTTGTGTCAAGAACATCCGATGCCCTCTCCCTTAACGCTTTTTCTTCAGCGGCGGTTACTCCGTGAGTTGATATTATTGCGCATCCTCCCTTTTTTACGGAAGACACTTTATCAACATGCCTTGCGCCTGCCGCTTCAAGTCTTTTTACTTCCTGGGGATTATGTATTATTTCTCTCAGCGAGTATACGCCTTTTGACGAATTTTTTTCGGTATACTTGTATGCAAGATCCATGGCTCTTTTAACGCCAAAACAAAAACCCGAACCTGTTGCAACCAAAATTTTCATTTTATTTGTATCTTCCTTCATAAAATTCTTTTTTCATGCGCCTTAGCTCTTCTATCACTCTTTTTGTTATCTCTTCGTAAACTTCCCTTCCTTCTTCCTTCAAAAATAAATCATCGAACATTATTGGCTTTCCGTATACAACCGTTATGGGAGTGAAAAATTTTATTTTGCCTCCTTTTTTCCACGCTGTATACGCGCCGTGAATATAAACTGGAAGCACCGGCGCTTTTGACTGATAAACAAGCATCCCTGTGCCGGGCTTGCCTTCCTGTATCTCGCCTGTTTCCGTTCTTGTCCCTTCAGGAAAAAACATTACAGCCCATCCTTTTTTTACAAGCTCAATAAAAGTTGACCAGCTTTCTCGGTCAACCTTCCCGCGTTTTACCGGAAAAGCGCCCGTATGTCTTATTATCCATCCAAAAACAGGATTTCTGAACAGTGTATCACGTGCCATAAAACGGCAGTCTCTTACAAATGCCAGCTGCCCCGCCGTGGGCGGATCAAAATAACTTGAATGATTTGGCATCACTATTATTCCGCCTGTTTTTGGAATGTTTTCTTTTCCTATGAATTTAAGGCCAAAAAAAACTTTAAACAACACCCACAATAGCGCTCTGAAAAACCTGAAAAAAATAAAATACAAAATCATGTTTGGTTCTTTCATTTTGATATATCCTTTAATATCCGGAAAAATTCCGGAAAACTTGTATTTACACACTCCGTGTTCTTTATTTTCAGCCCTTTTTCCGAAGCAAGAGCCGCGACGGCAAAACTCATCGCTATTCTGTGGTCTCCGTGGCTTTCAATTTCGGCATATTTTAAGCATCTGTCCGGATCTCCGTATACGGCAAAACCGTCTTCATATTCCTCTGTTTTTACATCAATGCGCTTTAAATTTTCAAGAACTGTTTTAATCCTGTCAGTTTCTTTTACCCTTAATTCTTTTGCATTTTTAATTTCGGTTTTCCCTTTGGCAAAAGACGCCAAAACGGCAATTACGGGAATTTCATCTATTAACCTTGGTATAATGCTTCCGTTTATTTTTACCGCTTTTAAATTATTAGAATAGCTTACAGTAATATCGGCAACAGGCTCTCCGTTTAATATTTTTCTTTTTGAAATTTTTAATTTTGCGCCCATTTTTTTCATAACATCAATTATTCCCGTTCTTGTCCCGTTTACTCCCACATGTTTTACGGTTATACTGCCGCCTTTCAAAATTGCGCCCGCAACCATAAAATAAGCCGCAGAACTTATATCAGATGGAACAAATATTTTTCTTGCTTTCAATTCCCTCCCGGGTTTAAGCGTTACAGTGTTTCCTTTTACCGTTATATCGGCGCCAAAATATTTAAGCATTCTTTCAGTATGATCACGTGACTTTTCCGGTTCTGTCACCGTTGTTTTTCCCTCGGCAAACAGCCCGGCAAGCAGAAGTCCTGATTTAACCTGCGCGCTTGCAACCGGACTTTTATATTTTATGCCCTTCAGCCGCCCGCCGATAACCGTTATAGGCGCATAACCGTTATTGCTTTCAAACTTTGCCCCCATAAGAGACAGCGGCTGCATAATTCTGTTCATTGGCCTTTTTACTATCTGTTTGTCTCCCGTTATTGTGCACTTAAATTTTTGTGCGGCAAGCACTCCCAATATCAGTCTTATTCCAGTTCCTGAATTTCCCACATAAAGTGTTTTTGAAGGTTTTTTAAAAGAACGAAGGCCTTCCCCGTATATAAAATATTCAGGGCCTTTTTTAATTATTTTTACGCCAAGCTGTCTGAATATTTTTATTGTATTCAAAGTGTCTTCGGCTTCCAAAAAACCGCTTACTTTTGTGACGCCTTTTGCAAGGGACCCTATTATCACACTTCTGTGCGATATTGATTTGTCTCCCTGCACAACAATTGTTTTTTTTACACCCGAAACGGGCTTTATAAATTCGTTTTTCATTTATCCAGAAGCTCCCTTATAATCCTTGCTTTTTTTATATATGCCTTTAATTCTTTTTCCCCGGAATTAACGGCTTTTTTGAAATTTTCAAGCTCTTTTTGGTAAGCATTAATTTCTTCAAGTATATTTTTTCTGTTGCCAAACATTATCCCCGCCCATATTTCCTCCGTGCTTGCGGCTATTCTTGTTGTATCCTTAAAACCCGGGCCTATTATTTGCGGACAATTTTTAATTATTCGTTTCTGCGACAAGGCAAGAGCATATGCGGCGGCATGCGGCATGTGCGAAATACCCGCAACCGCTTTGTCATGCACGGCGGGGGTCATTAAAAAAATCTTCATGCCTATCGCCTTAAACATTTCAGAAACTTTTTTTATGTCCGCTTTTTTATTTTTTTTACATGGAGTAATTATACAAGTTGCGTTTTTATAAAGTCCGCTTTTTATATTTTCGGTGCCCGTCTTTTCAGACCCGGCCATAGGATGCGCCCCGACAAAACAAGGATCGTCTATTTCCGTCACAATTTTTTCCTTGATGCTTCCCATATCGGTTACAACGGCGCCTTTTTTTACAAACGGCTTTATCCGCTTGAAACAATCAGTTATCATATTTACAGGAAGACAAATAACAACAATATCCGCATCTTTTACGGCTTTTTCCATGTCTGTGGTTATATTATCCGCGGCGCCAAGTCTGCGGGCAAGATTAAGCCTGTTTTCATTTCTTCCCCAGCCCGTAACCGTTGATGCAAGATTTTTTTCTTTAAGGGCAAGCCCCAAAGATCCTCCCATCAGTCCCATTCCCATTATGGCCGCTTTATTAAACATTTTTTTCATCAATTCACCTTAACTACATATGCATGCATGGCAAAATTTTAACTTTTTATTGAATCTCTGCCTTTAAATTTAAAAAAACTATATTGTCCTGCCAAGCGCTTTGGCTATCTTTGCGGCTTCTTCGACAAGTTTCTTAAATTCGAAGGGAGTAAGCGACTGATCCCCGTCAGAGAGAGCTTTTTCAGGACATGTATGAACTTCAACCGCAACTCCGTCGGCTCCGGCCGCAACAGCCGCGCGTGACATGGGTATAATAAGCGGCTTTTTGCCGGTTCCGTGCGAAGGATCAACTATTACCGGAAGATGCGATAATTCTTTTACAAGAGGAACCGAGTTTAAATCAAGGGTGTTTCTTGTTGCGGTTTCAAATGTTCTTATTCCGCGTTCACAGAGAACAACATTCATATTTCCGCCCGCAAGTATATATTCAGCCGACATAAGCCACTCATTAACAGTGGACATTAAACCGCGTTTTAAAAGAACCGGCTTGTTTGTTTTGCCGACTTCCTTTAAAAGTTCAAAATTCTGCATGTTGCGCGCGCCTATCTGAAACATATCGGCATATTTGTTCACAAGCTCAACATGTCTTGTGTCAAGCACTTCGGTAACTACCGGCATACCGTATTTTTCACGCGCTTCCGCCAATATCTTAAGCCCGTCTTCCCCCATTCCCTGAAAAGCATACGGCGATGTTCTTGGCTTAAAAGCGCCTCCGCGCAAAATATTCGCGCCGGCCTCTTTAACCGCCTTTGCGGCGGCAAGCAGCAATTCACGCGATTCAACGGAACAAGGCCCTGCAATAATTGCAAGCTTATCCCCGCCTATAGTCACATTTTTCCCCACTTTAATCACAGAACGTGTTGATTTGAAATCTTTCGAAGCAAGCTTATAAGGTTTTAATACGGTCATAACTTTTTCAACGGCGGGAAATCCTTCAAAAGGAACCGTTGTCAGAACCCTTTCATCTCCTATTACGCCGATTATTGTTCTTTCCTCGCCTTTTGAAACCTGAGCTCTTAATTTATATTCTTTTATCCTTTGAACAATATGATCTATCTGTTTCTTTGTCGCTTTTGGCTTTAAAACAATAATCATTTTTATTCCTCCGAAAATTATTTATGAGTTTTTTTAATTGCGTTTATTAATTTCATGTTTTCTTTCATTGTACCCGTGGTTATTCTTGCATAATTTTCAAACTGCGGCCTTATTATTACCCCTTCTTTAAGCAGCCTGTCAAACATCACTTTGGCGCTTGTTTTAAATTTAACAAATATGAAATTTGCATGGCTTTCAGTGCATTCAATTCCAAGCTTTTGAAGTTCGGAAGAAAGATATTTTTTCGAAGCATTGTTCAGCCGGATTGTTTTTTTCATATGCTCCCTGTCGGATAATGCGGCAACCGCGGCTTCCTGTGCAATAAGACTTACATTAAAAGGCGCTCTTACCCTGTCTATATAGCCCGCTATCTCCGGATTTGTTATGCCGTAGCCTATACGGACTCCCGCAAGCCCGTATATCTTGCTGAAAGTGCGAAGCACAATAAGGTTGTTATATTTCGCAAGATATTTTGTTCCGTCAGGATAATTTTTGTCGTCAACATATTCAAAATATGCTTCATCAAGAACAACTATTGCTTTTGGCGCGGAAGCTGCCGCCTTTTCCATAAAACTTTCAAACTCATTTTTTGTAATTATTGTTCCGGTCGGATTGTTGGGATTGCAGATGAAAATAAGTTTTGTTTTGCCGTTAAGTCTCTTTACAAATCCTTCCATATCATGCCTGAAATTTTTATGCGGTATCTGAATCTGTATGCCGCCGGCAATCTCCGTCACAATTGGATAAACCACGAATGAAAGAGCCGAAAACATCACTTCATCGCCAGGCCTTACAAATGTTTCAGCTATAAGCTGTTCAAGTTCATTGCTTCCGTTCCCAATGATAAGATTTTTGGGGTCTGTTTTAAGATGTTTGGACAGCGCGCGGCGAAGTTTATAGCATGCAGAATCAGGATAAAGATTCACTTTTGATGCCGATTTTTTTATTGCTGAAACCGCTTTTTTGCTTGGGCCCAAAGGATTTTCATTGCTGGCAAGCTTTATAACGCTCTTAATTCCAAGCTCCCTTTGAACTTCTTCAATCGGTTTGCCCGGAATATACGGATTTATATTTAACACAGACGGTTTTACACTGCCTTTTAAATTGTCCATAAAATACCTCTTTTTTTATTTCGCCAAGTAAAATGCCTTGTGAAATGATTTCACAAGGCATAAATATAATATTAAATTATAAATCGTTTTTGAAATGATTTCAAGAATCTATTTTCTGGAAATAAAGGCAAGATTATTTTGATTCAAACCTTGACTTGTCAATATCCCCGTCAACCGACGGCGGCACTGGATAATCGCCGTCAAAACATGCCATACAATATTTGTCCTTTCTGCCTCCGGCTGCCTGAACCACGCCCTCAATGGAAAGGTACTTAATGGAATCAACCCTTAAATATTTTCTTATCTCTTCAAGGGTGTGGTTATTTGCAATCAATTCGGTGCGCGTTGGAAAATCCATTCCATAAAAACACGGATTAAATATAGGAGGGGAAGATATTCTGTAATGCACTTCTTTTGCTCCCGCGGCTTTAATCATTTTTACTATTTTACGGCTTGTTGTGCCGCGGACTATCGAATCATCAACCAGAACAACGCGTTTGTCTTTTAACAGGGAACGTACGGGATTAAGTTTTATTCTTACGCCAAAATCCCTTATTGACTGAGCGGGCTCGATAAACGTTCTTCCAACATAATGATTTCTTATAAGGCCCATTTCAAATTTAACTCCGGTCGCTTCCGAATATCCAAGAGCCGCAGATACACCCGAATCCGGAACAGGAACAACAATATCGGCTTTAACATGGCTTTCTCGTCCAAGCTGTCTGCCAAGTTCCCTTCTGATATCAGACACCGAACGTCCAAAAATAACCGAATCAGGCCTTGAAAAATATATAAATTCAAAAACACACATGGCGGAACGCCCGCGCGGCGCAAACTGTTCCCTTTTCATTCCATCTTTGGCAAAAATAACTATTTCACCGGGCTCAACCGTGCCTATATGCTCCGCATTTACCAAGTCAAAAGCGCATGTCTCGGATGCAACTATATATCCCTGATCAAGCTTGCCGATTTCAAGAGGTCTGAAGCCGTTTGGGTCGCGGCCCGCTATAAGATAATCTCTGTTTAAAACAACAAAAGAAAAAGCTCCTTTTAATTCTGACATTGACTGTTTAACCGACTCAATAAAATCCATCTTGTTATATTTAGCTATCAGATGTACCAGCGTTTCGGAATCCGCGGTTGATTCAAAAATGGATCCTCTTTCTTCCAGCTCGTGTTTAATCTGATCCGCATTTACAAGATTTCCGTTATGGGCCACGGCAAGCGGCCCTTTTACATAATCAACTTTTATCGGCTGGGCGTTTTCAAGCACCGAAGATCCTGTTGTTGAATAACGAACATGCCCTATTGCCATATGGCCGGAAAGATAATTTAATTTTTTTTCGTCAAATATATCGGCAACTATTCCCATTGCTTTAAATTCCCTGCAAGCGCCGTTCTCATCCATTGTGACTATTCCCGCGCTTTCCTGGCCGCGATGCTGAAGCGCATAAAGCCCGAGATACGTCAAAGTTGAAGCTTCAGGATGACCATATACACCAACAATCCCGCATTCTTCGTGAACTTTATCCGTTTCATCAAACATATTTGTTCACCCCGTTTGCATAAAGCTCATATAACTCGTCGAGTGCAAGATTAATTTTTTTCGAATTTGATTTTGCAGACCAATTAACATTAATAATCAGCTTGTCTCCGCCTGTTTTTCCTATTTCAGTCACACACACTTTTTCTTTTTTGGCCAATTTTCTGAATTTGTCGGCATCATCTTTTTTAACCGTGACAATTGCCCTTGACTGCGCTTCCCCGAACAGCAGCGCATCTGCTCTCATATCACTTTGAATTTCAACATACGCTCCTGTCATCGGGGCTTTGTCATGAACGGATGTTATACAGCATTCCGCCAAAGCAACCGCAAGCCCTCCTTTTGAAATGTCATGAGCGGAAACCACAATGCCTTTTTGTATGCCTTCGCGCACAAGTTTCTGCATCCTTTTTTCGCGGTTCATGTCAATTTCAGGAACAGGGCCTTTTACCATTCCGTGAATTACTTTAAGATATTCGGAAGCTCCGAGTTCTTCCTTGTTTTCTCCCACAAGGAATATTAAATCTTCCGGGTTTTTGAAATATTGTTTGGCATATCTTTTCTCTTTGCCCCATATATATCCAACCATTCCCACCGTAGGGGTTGGATATATTGCGCCCGAAGGACTTTCATTGTAAAAACTTACATTGCCTCCCGTAACAGGAGTTTTTAGCGCTTTTGCGGCATAACTCATTCCCTCTATCGCCTTTTCAAACTGCCAAAATATTTCCTTGTCCTCCGGATTTCCGAAATTCAGACAATTGGTAAAAGCAACGGGAAGCGCCCCGCTCATGGAAACATTTCTTGCCGCTTCCGCTATCGCTATCGCGCCTCCTTTATAAGGGTCAAGATAAACATATCTTCCGTTGCAGTCAACGGAAGTTGCAATCATCAGGTCTTCGTCTTTAATGTCAATAACCGCGGCATCGGAACCCGGCAGACATACATTGCTTGTCTGAACCATATGGTCATACTGTTCCCATATCGCGGATTTCGAGGCTATATTCGGCGAAGCCATCAGTTTTTTTAAAACTTCATTCAAATCCTTTGCTTCAGGAATTTCATCAATTGAAATGTTAACAGAGTCAAGATATTTTGGCCTTACCCCTTTTTGCTTTTTCAGCGGAAAAAGAGGATGCTTGCTGTCCGCAAGAGGATTTACGGGTATATCGGCAACAATTCTTCCTTTTTCTTTAATTACAACATGAGGTTTTTTTATAACCTTGCCGATCACTTCCGCATGAAGCCCCCACTTGTTTAATATTTTTTCTATCCGCTTTTCTTTTCCTTTTTTGGCAACAAGGAACATTCTTTCCTGAGACTCGGAAAGCATAACTTCATAAGCATTCATTCCGCGCTCGCGTTTGGGCACCTTATCTATGTCTATTTCTATTCCCACCCCTCCGCGGTATGCCATCTCAACGGAAGAGCTGGTAAGACCGGCTGCGCCCATATCCTGTATAGCTTCCATAACTTTGGCGTCTATTAATTCAAGGGTTGCTTCAAGAAGCAGCTTTTCCATAAACGGGTCCGCAACCTGAACATTGCTTCTTTTTTCCGCGGTTTCTTCCGTTAATTCCGCGGACGCAAAAGTTGCGCCGTGTATTCCGTCGCGTCCCGTTGCGGCGCCTATATACATAACGGAATTCCCGATGCCTTTTGCAATTGCACGTATTATTTTTTTCTTTTCAACAATGCCTATTGTCATTGCATTAACAAGGCAGTTATCTTCATATGAATCTTCAAAAACAGTTTCACCCGCAATTGTCGGAACACCCATGCAGTTTCCGTAAAAAGCAATCCCCTTTACAACACCGGGCAGAAGGCGCTGGGTATTTTTTGTTTCAGGGTTTCCAAAACGCAGGGAATTAAGATTGGCAATCGGCCTTGCACCCATTGTAAAAACATCGCGAAGTATTCCGCCGACTCCGGTTGCCGCCCCCTGAAAAGGCTCAACGGCTGACGGATGATTGTGGGATTCTATTTTAAAAGCAACACCGTATTTTGTCCCGGAATCAATAATGCCGGCATTTTCACCGGGCCCCTGTATCACAAATTCTCCCTTTACCGGAAAACGGCGCAATACAGGCTTGCTGTGCTTGTAGCTGCAATGCTCGCTCCACATTGCGGAAAATATGCCAAGTTCAACATAGGTGGGCTTTCTTCCAAGAATTTTTAATATGTTTTCATACTCGCCTTCCTTAAATCCGTGTTCCTCTATTATTTCCTTTGTAATCTCAATGGAATTGTAATCCATGCCCGCTCCTTATGACTTATTGATATAGTTTAGTATGGATTCAAAAATAAGCCGTCCGTCGGTTGACCCGAGAGTTTCCTTCATTGCGCGCTCCGGATGCGGCATCATGCCAAGCACATTGCCGCGCTTATTCGTTATGCCGGCAATATTATGTATTGAGCCGTTGGGATTTGTTGCTTCATTTATTCTGCCTTTTGCGTCGCAGTATCTGAATGCAACCTGGTCATTCTTAATAAGCCCGTTAAGGCCTTTATCATCAATAAAATAATTGCCTTCACCGTGCGCTATCGGAATCTTTATAACCTGTCCTTTTCTTAATTTGTTCGTGAAAGGCGTTTCATTGTTGTCAACGCTTAAATGAACATATTTACATATAAATTTTATCGTCTTGTTAAAAAGCATTGCTCCCGGAAGAACGCCGGCTTCCAAAAGTATCTGAAAACCGTTGCATATTCCTATAACATACTTTCCCTTTTTATCCGCGAATTCTTTCATTCCGTCCATAACATGCGAGAAACGGGCTATGGCCCCGCTTCTTAAATAATCTCCGTAAGAAAAACCGCCGGGAACAATTACCACATCGTATTTGTTAAGCACCGTGGTTTTGTTTTCATGCCATATATATTCAACCTTTTGTCCCATTTCTTTAACAGCCCACATGCAGTCAGCGTCGCAGTTTGAACCTGGAAAAACAATCACTCCGAATTTTGCCTTTGCGGCCATAAGCGTTCTCCTGTTATTTATTCCACTTTAAATGTGTATTTTTCTATATTTGGATTGGCCAAAAGCTTGTCGCATATCTCGTCTATTTCTTTCTCAAGCCTGGCTGATTTGGCGTCTTTTGTTTCTATTTCAATAAACTTTCCAACTTTTACATCTTCAATATTTTTATATCCCATTTTTTCAAGCGCAGCCTTGATGGTTTTTCCCTGCGGGTCAAGGATGCCTTCCTTCAAAGAAACATAGATTTTCGCTTTTGCCATTACGGATTCTCCTTACGGTAGAATTATGGAAAAAAGATGTTTTAATTATATATAAAATGTCAACGGAATTCAAAGAAAATATTGCGCTGTAAATTGTCGCTGATTAAAAATTAACCGTCAGAAAATTCTTTCATATTTTTTCTGTATTTTAAAGGCACAAGTTTTTGCTGCAGTTTCTTTTTTTCTCTTGCCGAAATTCCCATTGCGTTAAAATAATTTTTCCACATTTCAGAAAATCTTTTCTCATCATCACTCGCCCCTGTTATTTCAATGGCGTCAACAGGCAATATTTTCCATTTTCCGTTTTTGCAAAACACGGCTTTATTGCGTTTTTTATCATGCAGAATAAACTTCATTGCGCCAAAACGGCCTGCAAAATGCGGTGCAATTATCGGCAATATGTCATGGTCAGGTTCTATTTTGGAATAAAACATTTCATCTTCCCCCTGCCCGGATACAAGCGAGAATCTGACAAAACCAATAAACCTGTGCGCTTCTTTCATAACCTTACAGGATGTTTTCACAACCCTGTTTACGGCATTATTCTGCATCATTCCTTCCACGGCACGGCCATAATCAAGGGCGAGTTTAATAAATCGTACAAGTTCATTTTCAATATTTTCTTCAGACAGCCAGGCAAGCCTTACGGTTTTCAGAACTTCCCGGCCCGCTTTATTCAGCAAACGTTCCCGAAGTTCAAAGGCTTTTTTTCTGTCAGTTACAACTTCTGTTTCTTCAAAGAACAAGCCGCCTTCAAAACTTCGGCCCTGTCTTATTGGCTCTGCAAAATTCTCCGATAAAGCCGCGGCGGCGGCCGTTAAAAAACCTTCAAAAGCGGGTTCATATTTTAGTATCATAATTCTCCCGTAACGGCGGATAAAAGACTTTCATTTACAGGCAGCGTCCGCGATGATTCCTCAAACAGATTAAGCTGTTCTTTTTTGATTTTTGGATGTTCAATAAGCATGCTTGAAATTGACTTTTTCACAAGGAAAGGGCCTGCAACATATTTTCCTGAAGCTGTCAAAAAGTACTTCGCCCGCTTTAAAACAACGCCAAGTTTTTTCAGCGACTCAGGGTTTAATGCGGAAAAACGTCTGGCTTTTATTATACGCCGCGCGCTGCGCACACCAATACCCGGAACACGTAAAAGGGTTTCATAGTCTGCGGTATTGACTTCAACGGGATATTTGTCAAGATTGCGCAAAGCCCACGCGGTCTTGGGATCGAACACAGGATTAAAAAAAGGCTCTGATTCATCAAGCAGCTCATCAGCCTTAAAACCGTAAAAACGCAGCAGCCAGTCCGCCTGATAAAGCCTGTGTTCGCGTATCAGAGGAGAATCGGCCTTAACAGGAAGCCTGCTGTCGCTGTTTAAATGAATATATGAGGAATAGTAAACCCGTTTAAGCTTCATTTCAGTATAAAGTTTTTCCGAAAGCCTCATGATATCCCGGTCATTTTCCCGGGTTGCGCCCACTATAAGCTGTGTGCTCTGGCCTGCCGGCGCAAAAAGCCTTCCTTCTTCATTGTCCTTATATTCATAAATCCCGCGCTTTATCACGGACATCGGTTTTGATATATCCGGCGCACTTTTATCCGGCGCCAGCAGTTTAAGGTTCGATTCATAAACCGTCTCCATATTAACGCTTATTCTGTCCGCAATTAAGCCCGCTTTTTTTATCAGAATATCGGATGCGCCCGGTATAATTTTTAAATGTATATACCCGTTGAATTTATATTCGCCGCGCAGCTTTGATACGGCCCGCAGCATAAGTTCCATTGTATGGTCGGGACTTTTAATAACACCGGAGCTTAAAAAAAGCCCCTCTATATAATTGCGCTTGTAAAAGTTAACCGTTATATCAGCAAGTTCCCGCGGGGTAAGTGCGGCGCGTTTTACATCATTACTGCGCCTGTTAACGCAGTAAGCGCAGTCATATATACAGAAGTTTGTCAGCATAATTTTCAAAAGCGATATGCAGCGGCCGTCTGATGTAAATGTATGGCATATTCCCGCCGCAGCGGTATTTCCCAAAGCGCCTTTTAGCGGGCCTCTACCGATTCCGCTTGATGTGCAGGACACATCATATTTCCCGCTCTCTCCAAGTATCATCAATTTTTCATCTATTTCCATATCAGTTTTCTCCTGTATACAGGAGTATACACTTTGTATACATTAAAATCAATAAAAAAAACTGTTTTCACTTTAATATGCCCTGTCTTTATGATAATATGTTGAAAAAAATAAAAAGGAGAAAATACATGAGCGCAATAGACATAACACTTATAATTATTGCGTTTCTTTGTTTTTTAATAGGATGGAGAATAAGGGGCGTTTATCTTTTCATCATTCCTTTGGCTTTTTTCGTCGGAATAATAGCCGCAAATTACGGACATGTTCCGTTCCTTAAGCTGCTTACAAAATCATATGCTTCCAGCCCAAAAGGATTGATGATCAGCTATGCAATTATTTTTCTTTTTGCGGTAAGTTCCGTTGTAATTGCCGGTATTTTTCTGGCAAAATTTCTTGATGTTTTTAAAATAGATCTTGTCGACAAAGCGCTGGGCGGATTTCTTATGATTGCGGTTGCAGCCGCCCCGGTTTATTACATGCTGATATGGGGGCAGACAAAAATAAAAGCGGAATGGTACACAAAAGCTGTTGAAAATTCTGTTTTACTGCCTTTTTTGGCAAAATACGCGGCTTTTTTGATAAAACTTGAACTTAGCTCCCAGGTAGGCGTGTTGAAATCACTTATCAGATAGATTTTCTTCATACGCAACAGCTTTTAATTCCTCAACCAAATCGCTTTCAGAAGACAATTTCTTTTCTTTTTTCTTTTTGGCCCTTATAAAAAGAAACATAACAGCCGCAGATATAAAGAAAAATGCGGTTGCAGAAAGCAATATTACGGGATCTGTTTTGAAAAATTTTGCCAGAAGAAAAGATGCCGCAATAAGCATAAAACCAAAAAACAGCACCGCGTTCAGCAAAGCGTATGTCTTAAGATATTTCACAACAAATTTTCCGATTCTTCCCTGAGCCTGTGCTTCCTTTTTTGTTTCCGGTATAAACGCCGACGTGTTTTCCATAAAACGCTTTGAAGTGTCTATTATTTTAATCATCTTTTGCGCAATTTCTTCATTGCCGGCGGCAATGTTTTTCTCATACCATGCTTTTATTTCCGAATGTTTATGCTGCGACAAATAAACATTCACCAATAAATTGTGCGCATTTTCATTTGAAAAATCCGCTGATATCGCCTTAACATACTCCGAAGCCGCAAGATTTTTCAAGCCCTTTTTCTCATAAGAAAGCCCCAGTTTAACATGCGTTGATGAGTCTTCTTTAAATTCAAGAGCTTTTTTTAAATTTACAATTGCGGAATCATAATTTTCGGTTTCAAAAGCTGTCCGCCCTTTTACAAAATAAATATTAAAAAACTTTTCCCTGTCTATTTCATTGCCGCACATCTGGCAGCTTGGCACGAAATCACGTATTTGGGACCCGCAGTGGGGACAAATCATTTTCCGTCAACCTTATAAGGATTTGGAAATATGCTGAACCTGAAAGAGAAATATCCAAGCCAAGAATATCCTCCCGGATATTTAAAGAAAGAAAAATTAAAATTAAGAAGCCTGTCTATGTGAGTGTTAATAAGATAAATGTCGGGAAGCAGCGGATTCCGCCGCAGGCCCGGCACAATATATTCGGCTTTCATCCCAATTTTTACAAAAATCGGAAAGCTTATGCCAAGATAATATGAATTTGGGTATTCAACCTGTGTCTTGCCGTCTGTTCCGGTTCTGGTTGGCAGAAATTCGGTGAGATAATTTAGGTATGACACGCTTCCTCCAAAAATATAGCCGGCATAACCGTGAATGCCCCAGGCGATCTCCCTTGAAGAATTAATGTAAGTGCCAAAATATTTTGACAAAGAATCGTTCTTCCCCGATATTTTAACTCCCACGCCCGTTTTTTCGGAGCTTGCGCCTATCTTATCCTGAAGGAGAAAAGTGTACATCGCGCCTATCCCCAAAGAAGGCATTGTGTCTTTTTCATTAAACAAAGTGTACTTGGCGTCACCGGTAAGAAGCCACACGCCGATTTTTTCAAATGCATCGGAATCTTTTCCGTAAGGATAAATGTCATGTTCTCCGGCTATTGAACCTATATAATAGGAAAACGACATGTCAACATTAAGCCCGTTATTGTCAAAAATGTTGTTTCTGTATGCCGAAGGCATCAAAATAAGTCCTGTCATCGGCTTGGGGTATGCAATGGAAGCCGGATTTGCGTCGGCATATGTTTCATTTCCCTTTTCATCATACACAGAAAGCTTATAAAAATATTTATATCCGGGCTTAACGTCATTGTCTTCAAGATTTTTTCTGGAAGGATCAAGCTCCTTGTAGAAAACTTCCGCGCCCGGCGCGCTTCCTTTGTATATCCTGTATCCCTTTATTTCATGGGTACCCTTCATGGAGCTTTCCCATCTTAAAGATACTGACTCAATATCCTGCAAAACCCTGAAATTTCCCGGTTTTCCCGGAGGATAAACCTGCGCCGTCTTTATGTAAAGCTCTTTGGAAACCGTTGTATTGCCCCGGTCATCATAAGCCGCAACCATATAATAGTAAGCTTCACCGGGTTTTATTGTTGTGTCTTTATATTCGTTTACATGGCGAAGCCGGTTTTCATTAAGGGTGACATAGTCGGTTTCATTGGAGATACGTCTTAAAATATCATACCAAATATTCGCCGGGTCTCCTGCAGGAACCCATGAAAGTTTTACCGAGTACATGTCGGTATTGTCTATATTTATATTTTCGGGCAGCAGAACAACCGCCGTGGGCGAAGGGGATGCCGCAGTTTCTTCCACAGTCTTAACTTCACCAGTGATTACTGCTGTTGCCGTAGCCGCCATAAAATCATTCTTAACAGTATTTGCGGCTGTTGCGGTAAATGTCGGCGTCTCGATTGCATATTTTGAAGTAAGAACCGGCTCTTCGGAAAAAGCGTAAAAAGGCGGCAGCAACAGCAGAAGCGCAAAGATATATTTTCTCATTTCATCCCTCAATAAAATTTCTGATAAGCCGTTTACCGTCCTGAGTTAATATTGATTCGGGATGGAATTGGACCCCTTCCATCTTATATTTTTTGTGCCTTACTCCCATAATCTCGCCTTCTTTTGTTCTGGAGCTGATTATCAAATCTTTTGGAAGATATTTTTCGTTTCCCACAAGAGAATGATAACGTGTGGCTTCAAAAGGATTGGGCATGCCTTTATAAATTCCCAGACCGTCATGATATATCGGCGAAACCTTTCCGTGCATAATCCTGTAATTTCTTTCTATTTTGCCTCCAAGGGCTTCTATCATGCACTGATGCCCCAGGCATATTCCAAGTATCGGTTTTTTACCCATGAAAGAAGTGATTACTTTTTTTGATATGCCGGCATTTTCCGGCCAGGAAGGTCCGGGCGATATTACTATATGACTTGGATTTAATGCGGCAATTTCATCGATTGTTGTTTCATCATTCATCAATACTTTTATGTCTTTTCTGAATTCGCCTATATACTGAACTATGTTATATGTGAAACTGTCATAATTGTCTATTATAACTATCATATCAGAACTCCGTTCCCGCGGCCATTTCAAGCGCCCTGATTACAGCCGCCGCCTTATTCATGGTTTCCTTGTATTCAAATTCCGGTTTGCTGTCAACAACAATACCCGCGCCCGACTGCATATAAACCTTTTTATTTTCATAATACATGGTACGTATTGATATGCAGGTTTCCATATTCCCGTTATAACATATTATTCCAACAGCCCCGGAATAAGGCCCTCTTCTTATATTTTCCATTTCATCTATAATCTGCATTGCCCTTACCTTTGGCGCTCCCGAAACCGTACCTGCGGGGAAGGTTGAAATAAAAACATCAAATGCATCAAGACCTTTTTTTACCCTTCCCGTTACATTGCTTACAATGTGCATTACATGAGAATAGCGTTCAATCACCATAAATTCATTTACCTTAACGCTTCCCGTTTCGCAAACACGGCCAAGATCATTGCGCCCAAGGTCAACAAGCATCACATGCTCGGCTCTTTCTTTTATATCCGCGATAAGCTCCGCCTCCAGCGCTTTATCCTCGGCTTCATCCCTGCCGCGCTTCCTTGTGCCCGCTATGGGCCTTACTTCGGCAATTCCGTCTTTTACATTGACCATAACTTCGGGAGAAGCGCCGATTATATATCTTTCTCCAAAACGAATAAAATGCATATAAGGAGAAGGATTTATCCTTCTAAGAGCCCTGTATAAAAGTATAGGGTCTCCGTTATAACCGGCTTCAAAACGCTGTGATAAAACAACCTGTATTCCTTCACCGTTGTTTAAAAGTTTAACGGTATCCTTTACATTTTTTATAAATTCTTCCTTTTTCACCAAATGCTTTATTTTTACAGGACCAGCGTGTTTTTTAAACTCACGCCTTTTAAAAGGCTTTTTAAATTCCGCTATTATTGAGTCTATTTTTTTTACGGCTGCGGCGTGTTTTTTTCTGATAACTTTATCCGTATCGCCGGGGTCTTTAAAAATGTTATAAACTATCTGTATTTTATTATACGCATGATCAAAAACTATAAGAACATCAGTAAACATCAGAAATATGTCCGGCCATTTAAGCTGGTCTTTTTTTGGTTTGTCATGAACCTTGTTATAAAGTTTTACGGTGTCATATCCAAAATACCCCACTGCGCCGCCAAAAAAATCAGGCAGTCCCTTTACTTTTGCCGGATTAAATTGTCTAAACATTTCTTTAAGTTCGGCAAAAGGATCCGTGGTCTTTTTTATTGTCTTTCTGCCGTTAAAAACAACTGTCGCCACACCGTTTTCATAACTGAATGTGCTTACAGGCCGCCTTCCCAAAAAAGAATATCTTGCCGCTTTTTCCCCTCCTTCAATGCTTTCAAGAAGAAAAGAATATTCAGGATTGTCTATCCTTAAATAAACAGTCAGCGGAGTTTCAAGGTCGGCCGCAATTTCTTTAAACACCGGTATTATATTGTGCTTTCTTCCAAGCTTAAGAACCTGTTTTATGTCGGTAAATTCCATTTTTATCCCTTTTTTCCGTAAACCTTTTCCGGATCAAAAATCTTGTTTCCGTGTTCTTCCATATCAAGGTTTTCCTTAATTTCCCTGAAGAAGCATGATTCGTATCCGGTATGGCAGGCCGCTCCGCCAATCTGGTTTACCTTCATTAATATAGCGTCCATATCGCAATCTATATATATTTTTTTTACTTCCTGAACATTTCCGGATTCTTCGCCTTTAAACCAAAGCTTATTGCGCGAGCGAGACCAATAATGGGCCTTTCGTGTGGAAAGAGTAAGTTCCAACGCCTGTCTGTTCATCCATGCAATCATAAGTATTGTGCCTGTTTTTTCGTCCTGCGCAATGGCCGCGCAAAGGCCCTTTTCGTCAAACTTAACTTTATTTATGTCAAACTTCTCCATGCGATTCTCCTTAAATTATTGTTTGAATAATTATAATATATAAAAAACTTTAATGGAAATATGAAATGGAAGAATTTAATTTTTTAAAACCTTACGGGTATGCCTTTATCCGCAAGGTATTTTTTTACGGATCTTACGGTGTATTCCTTATAATGAAATATCGACGCCGCAAGCACAGCATCCGCGCGTCCTTCTTTAAGAACATGCAGCATATGTTCCGGCGAGCCTGCGCCGCCTGAGGCTATAACCGGCACAGGCACAGAATCCGATACGGCGCGGTTAAGCTCTATATCATAGCCGTTTTTCGTCCCGTCAGCGTCCATGGATGTCAGAAGTATTTCACCCGCCCCAAGTTTAACGGCTTCCTTTACCCAGCGTATCACATCAATTCCTGTGGCTGTCCTGCCTCCGTGGGTGTAAACCTCCCAGCCGGCTTTTCCTTTTTTTCTCTTGGCATCAACCGCAAGCACTATGCACTGCCTGCCGAATTTTTTCGCGCCGTTCTCAATTAATTTCGGATTATTGACGGCCGCGGTGTTTACAGACACCTTGTCGGCCCCGTTCTTTAAAATAAGCTCCATATCAGACACTTCCCGTATTCCCCCGCCCACGGTAAGCGGTATAAAAACTTTCTCGGCGGTTTTACGCACAACATCAACTATTGTTTTTCTTCTTTCGTGTGACGCCGTGATGTCAAGAAACACCAATTCATCGGCTCCGGCCTTGTTATAACGCATGGCGGCTTCAACAGGATCGCCTGCGTCAACAAGATTTAAAAACTTAACTCCTTTTACAACTCTTCCCTGATTCACATCAAGGCAGGGGATAATTCTTTTTGTAAGCATTTTATTCCTTTGTAATCTTTATTGCGTCTTTTAATTCAATATTTCCGGTATAAAGGGCTTTACCCACTATCACGCCCTCCACATTTCCGAATTTTTTGTTAAGATCAACCGCGCGTTCTATGTTTTTAAGTCTTGTTATTCCGCCTGATATTATCACATTCATTTTTGTGTTCTTAAGCACATTTACTATACTTTTAAAATTCGGTCCGATGAGCATTCCGTCCCTGTTTATATCTGTAAAAACTATTGTCTTTACTCCGGCCTCCTCAAGTTTTTTGATAAAGTCCAGCACCTGTATCTTGGTAATCTCTTTCCACCCTTTTGCTGCCACAAAACCGTTTTTGGCGTCTATTCCCACCACTATTTTGTTTCCGAACTTTTCAACTATTCTTTTTAAAAACTTTTCATTTCCGATAACCGAAGTTGAAAGTATCACTCTTTTTGCGCCGGCCCTTAAATATCTTTTAATATCGCGTTCGGTCCTTATGCCTCCGCCAACCTGCACTTTTGCGCGCAGAGTGCGGATTATTTTAAGTATAACATCTCTGTTCTTTGGCCTGCCTGTTATGGCGCCGTCAAGATCCACAACGTGTATCAATTTGGCTCCTTTTACCTGCCATAATTTTGCAACCTCAACAGGTTCTTTGCTGTAAACAGTTTCATCGCGAACGTCTCCCTGTATCAGTCTTACACACTTTCCTTTTCTTAAATCTATTGCCGGAATTATCTGCATTTTTTTACCCTTTTACCTTTGCCTTTTCCCCCAAAAGGCTGAAATTTTTATATATCTTAAGCATTTTCTCCCCGCTTTTTTCCGGATGAAACTGAAAACCGTAAACATTGTCTTTTGAAACCGAAGAAGTAAACTCAAAACCCGAATATTCCGTCACCGTAAGCACCGCTTCGGGGTCCTTTGGCTGCGCATAATAAGAATGAACAAAATAAGCGTGGCTGCCGTCCTTTATGCCTTTTAATATCGGATTTTTCTTGACGGAAAATATCTCATTCCACCCCATATGAGGCACTTTCATTCTTCCGTCAAATTTTTTTACTTTGCCTTCAATAAATCCAAAACCTTTATGCCTGCCGAATTCCTCGCTTTCCGTGAAAAGAAGCTGCATGCCAAGGCAGATTCCTATTATGGGTTTTCCTGTTTTTACAAAATCTTTTACGGTATTAAAAAGTTTTCTTCTTTTTATCTCATGCATTGCGTCTCCAAACGCTCCAACTCCCGGAAGTACAAGCGCCGTCGCATTTTTAATTTCAGACGGATTTGATGACACCTTTGTCTTTACTCCGACATAGGCAAATCCCTTGCTTACACTGTGCAGATTTCCCATACCGTAATCTATTATTACAATTTCTTTTGCCATCTTATTTTAATGTCCCTTTTGTGCTTTTAACCGTGCTTCCTTCTTTTTTTATCGCGGTTTTTAACGCAAGAGCCAGTCCCTTAAAAGCGGCTTCGGCAATATGATGATTGTTCTTTCCTTTTATCCTGTCAACGTGCAGCGTGAATCCTCCGCTTCTTGCAAAACCGTGCAAAAATTCATCAACAAGTTCAAGGTCAAAATTTCCGGCTTTTTGTTTTTTAAGATCCAAATTAACCTCTGAAAAAGGCCTGCCGGAGAGGTCTATTACAACCCTCACAAGTGCTTCATCAAGCACGCCAAACGCATGCCCAAACCTTGCTATTCCTTTTTTGTCTCCAAGAGCCGCATTAACCGCCCTTCCCAGCACTATTCCACAGTCTTCCGTAATGTGATGAGCGTCTATCTGTATGTCTCCTTCCACGTCCAATTCAATATCAATGTCGCTGTGGCGGGAAAGCTGCTCGAGCATATGGGTTAAAAACGGAACCTGAGTGTTAATTTTATACGAACCTTTGCCGTACAGGCAAAGAGAGAGCGATATGTCAGTTTCCCTTGTTTTTCTGCTGATTTTTTTCATAGGCCGCCTCTTTTCATTATTTTTAATACGGCATTATTTTCTTCGGGCTTTCCTATTGTTATTCTAGCGTGCCCTGTATCAAACATTCTAATTGAAATACCCGCTTTTTCAAATAATTTTTTGGCTTTCTGCGGATTATTAAATTTAATATATATAAAATTCGCATCACTTTCAGGAAACTCATAAATTCCTTTTAATTCTTTCTGCACCCTCTCGCGTTCGCAAATTATTTTTTTTATATTTTTTTGTACTGTATTTCCGTGATTTATAACATACTCCGCAACCGCTTGAGAAAAACTGTTTATATTATAAGGAAGCCTCACTTTATTGATAACACTTGTTAATTTTTCGTTTGCCGTCATATAGCCCAGCCTCAAGCCGGCCATTGAAAAAGCCTTTGAAAAAGTGCGCATTATAATGACATTGTCATATGCCTTAATAAGGGGAAGGTATGTCCTTTCCGAAAATTCATAATAAGCTTCATCCATAACCACAAAGCATTCTGTATTGTCAATAATTTTTAATAATTGCGCGTCGGAAAAACATTTGCCCGTGGGATTATTTGGGTAAGCCAAAAATATAAATTTTGCCTTATGCCTTTTCACTTTCTTTAAAATATCTTCCGCATCAATGTCATAATCCTGCGTTAACTTTGATTTAACGGTTTTTGCGCCAAGCGCCTGCGCTATTATCTCGTACATCGCAAATGTCGGTTCGGGCACTATTATGGCATCGCCCTGTTTAAGAAATGCAATCATCAGATAAAACAAAAGTTCGTCGGACCCGTTTCCAAAAACCAGATTATTCGGCTTAATATTCAACTTTTTTGCCATAATTTTTTTAAGCTCCGCACATGCAGGGTCCGGATACCTGTTAATCGGGATCCCGATAAGTTTTTTTATTATTTCCGAAATTACATTTTTGGGAAGTTCATAGCTGTTTTCATTGGCATCAAGTTTATACCTTCCCTTAAACAGTCCCGGATCATATGCTTTTAATGCAAGCACTTCTTTTTTGGGCTGTATCATTTGCCTTTAATCCTCCTGGCTTCCATGCTCTTGGCATGAAAATCCAGCGTTTCGGTTGAAGCCATCAATTCAGCTTCTTTGCCGAACGCCTTAAACGCCGCGGCCGAAGCTTTAACAATATGAGTGTGCTTTAAAAAATCCAGCACTGACAAACCCGAAAAAAACTTGCTTGTGCCGTTTGTGGGAAGTATATGGTTTGCGCCCGCCATGTAATCGCCGAACGCAACAGGCGAATAGTTGCCTTCAAATATTGCGGGGGCATTCGTGATTCTTTCAATGACTTTTGAGGAATTTTTTGTGCATACCGTCAAGTGTTCCGGTCCTTTTTCATTTGCAATATCTATTGCGTCAGCAATTGAAGAAACAACAACAATTGCGGTATTTATATTCATGTCAGTTTCTTTTAATTTAAGCCGGGCTTCTATAAAATCCGCAAGTTTTACCGATGTGGTAATTAATACCGAATGCCCGTTTATATGTTCCGCCTGTGCAAGAAGGTCATACAGGACAAATTCGGGGTTTGCCGTGTCATCCGCTATTACCGTCACTTCCGAAGGCCCGTTTATGGAATCTATGCCAATTGTGCCGAAAAGGTGTTTTTTTGCCGCTGTTGAATAAATATTACCCGGCCCGACCACTTTATTTACTTTAGGCACACTCTGCGTTCCAAAGCTAAGTGCTGCGATTGATTGTGCACCTCCGCAGCGGTATATCTCTTTTATTCCTATGATATCAGCCGCAACCAGAACATATGGATTTATTTCCGAATTATACCTTGGGGGCGAGACCAGCACTATTTTCTTTACGCCTGCAGCTATTGCAGGAATCCCCGCCATAAGAACCGTTGAAAAAAGCGGCGCCTGCCCTCCGGGTATATGCAGACCAACGGAATCAACAGGAATATATTTTTGTTTAATTGTATAGCCTGTATTCCTGTATATATAACCTTTGATATTTTTAATCTGAAGTTCATGGAAGTCTTTGATATTTTTAGCCGCTTTTTTGATTGCAGGAAGGACTTTTTTATCTATAAACGAATATGCTTTTTTGATATCAACAGGGCTGACTTTAAGGCTTTTCAGTTTTGCTTTATCAAACTTTTCTGCGTATTCAAAAAGCGCCGCATCTCCGCGTTTTTTTACGTCGTTTATTATTTCATAGACTGACGGGGGTACGTCTGAACTAAAAGCATCAAGTTTTGCAAGATAAGAAATGACCTCTGACGGGTTCTTTTTATCGAACTTCAACCTCTTAATCATTCTCTCTCCAAACGGGGTAATTTAAATAATTCACATTTTAACAAAAAAAATTTTTTTTAGGAAGAAAAAGACTGTATTTTCCCTTTTATTAATAATTCTTGCTCATTACTTTTTTTGCAAGTAAAATTATTTTATGGATACTGTAAAAGGCACTCTTTGCGAAACGGCAATTAATTCATACTTTACGAATTGCACATTTTTAATCCTGATGACTGCCGTGTGGTGAATATGCGTTCCCGACCGCCTCTAAAAAACAGGTATAAAACAAATGAGAAAAATAATACACATTGACATGGATGCGTTTTACGCCGCCGTGGAGCAGCGCGATAACCCTTCTTTACGCGGTAAACCCGTGATAGTCGGCGGATCTGCAAAAGAGCGCGGCGTGGTTTCAACCTGCTCATATGAAGCGCGAAAATTCGGGGTGCATAGCGCAATGGCAACCGCAACTGCCATGCGACTTTGCCCGTCAGCAGTCCTGATAAGGCCGAATTTTGACAAATACGTAAAAGCATCCGAACAGATACGCGAAATTTTCCATGAATATACACGTCTTGTGGAGCCGCTGTCCCTTGATGAAGCTTACCTTGACGTAACCGAGTCTGCCGCCGCCTGCGGCTCCGCAACAAAGATTGCAAAAGAAATCAAAGAAAAAATATTTAAAACCACAAAACTCACGGCTTCCGCAGGGGTTTCATACTGCAAGTTTCTTGCCAAAGCGGCATCAGGAATAAAAAAGCCTGACGGCCTTACGGTGGTTACTCCCGAAAAAGCCCAAGACTTTATAGACAAACTAAAAATCGGCGCTTTTTACGGCGTGGGTAAAATCACGGAAAAACGCATGCTTGAACTTGGCATCAGGACAGGCGCTGACCTGCGCGGCAAAACACTGCAGTTCTTAAACGCGAATTTCGGGAGTTCCGGGGCTTGGTTTTATAATCTGGCCCGCGGCATTGATGACACTCCTGTTGAACCCAACCGTGAGAGAAAATCCATAGGACGTGAGGTTACTCTTCCCGAAGATATAACGGATATGCAGAAAATAAGGGAAATCCTGGCGGAACTTTGCGTTGAAGTTGAAGAAGACATGAAACAGGAAGAACGTGCCGGCAAAACAATAACACTTAAAATAAAATATTTTGATTTTTCCCGTATCACCAGAAGCATATCAGTAAACACAAGAACCCGCGACGCACTTACAATTTACGGGCATGTTCTGGAGTTGCTGAAAAAAACCGAAGCCGGAAGAAAAAAAATCCGTTTACTTGGCGTTTCCGTTCATAATTTCGAAGAAAATTCCCCGGAAAATCAGCTTAGTCTGCCTTTGTAAAAATACCTTTCATAGTATAATATTTTTAGCAACAGGAGGTATCATGAAAAACAACAAAAAAAATCGTTTGTTAATTTTGCTGGATATATACGGCTTTAACAATTTCATGGTTAACAGCAAAAAAAGCTTCCTTCATGCCAAAGCAAATGCGGCAATACTCGTAAATAAATTGTTGCGTTTATCCGGCCCGCCGCTTAAAAAGGTTAAAATAGACGGCGACAGAATTTTATTTTCAATCGAAAAAAAAGGAAATGAATTTGATTGGGCGCAAAAAATCGGAAAAATCAAAAAGCAAACCGGAATTTTTTTTGCCGTTTTCAAAGATCTTTTGAATGAATTGGCATTAACAAACACCTGCACCTGTAATGCCTGCTCAATGATTCAGGAATTACACCTTAAAGCAGCGGTGCATTATACAGACTCGTTGTCACAAGACCAAAAACAAGCCGTTATCAGCGATACGGATACAGCAATCCTGGAAAAATTGCTTTATATTCGGGCAAAGCATCCTGATTTCATAGCTTTGTCCGGGGCCGCATTTACGGAGCTTGGCCTTAAGGATATGGCAAGTTATGAACAGCTTCCCGAAGAATACGGAACAGGAAACTCCGCAATTTTGGTTACATACCCGGACAAAAAAAACGCAAAAGAAACCCAAAATCATTACAGACCAATAAAAAATACTTTTAAAAACGCATTTTTAAAAAAAATAAATTGCTTTTTGATTATTATGGGAATTAAAAAAAGGAACTACAACGGAATTTCATTTTATTCCCAAAAAAATCATCCGTAAATATTTATATCTTCGTTGCTATAAAGCGATAAAAATAACAAAAGATATTCTTTCACATGCCTTGTAAGAAGAAAATTGCTCCGCACGTGTTCCCTTCCGTTTTCTCCCATTTTTTTTGCGAATGCGGGATTATTAAGAAGCTGTTTTAAAGCAAAAGCCGCACCGTCTATTGAGTTGCAAAGCATTCCTGAATATTTGTGCTTTATCTGCAGCGGTATTCCGCCTACGTTTGATGCAACAACAGGTTTTGACTTCCACAGTGCTTCACTTACGGTCAGGCCAAAACCTTCTTTAATTGATTTTTGAATTATAACATCGGAGGCTCTTTGAATTGCATTTACGGCAAGGTCATCCTGAGGCATTTGAAGTATTATGATATTCTGATCATCGCCCGCAGATTCTTTTACCTCCGCAAAAACAGCAGCACCCTCAGGATCATCAACCGCCGTTCCGCCCGCCAACAGCAGCCTGCAGTCTATATGACGTTTCACTTTTTTGTATGCCTGTATCACACCCAAAGGATCTTTCAGCCTGTCAAAACGTGATATCTGTGTAATAAGAGGCTTATCCGTGGGTATTCCGTATTTATCAAGATATTTTTTTATTTCCTCGGGTTCCATTTCACGGTTCTTATCGCTTAAAGGATCTATTGACGGAGATATAAGAAACTGACGTATCGGCAGCTGTCTTGCAAAAGAAGGGGATGAGAATACAGCCGCGTCATATCTGTCAATGAATTCTTTCAGAAATTTCCATGTTGACTCAACAGGATTGCTTGCGTCAACGTGACAGCGCCATATCCACTTATTGTCTTTTTTTCTGTTAATAAGCGTGATTGGCTGAGGGTCATGAATAAACATTATGTCGGAATCGCACGCCATTGCCGTCTCATTAAATAAACCGTTATCCAGAAACACCTCTTTGTCCCTTTCGGTAAGTGAATCACCGCTGCCGTGAATATTATTGTGAATTTTTTTGGTCACTTCAAAAAATTCGTTATTGCCCTTTATCACCTGCCAGTCACATATAACGCCCAATTCATTCAAAAGAGGCACCATTCTTGTCAGTATTTCCGCAACACCGCCGCCAACCGGCGTGGAATTCACATGTGTAACTTTTTTCCCGGCAAGCTTTTCCGCCGCAATTTTAAGGTCGTCCACCACGGCTGCGCCGACATATACAGCATAATCATTCAAATTTTTCATTATACTCTCCATCAACAGCCTCAACTATTGCCCGCCTAAGTTCATCCACAGTATGGGTATACGGATCCAGCCTGTTTATCTTATCAGCCGCAACTTCCATATGCATTTCATATCTCAGCCATCCGGAAAAATCATTTTCCCGGTTTCCAAGCCTTAAGCGTGATTCAAACATATGAAAATATAATGAATCGGATGTCAGGTTCTTAACACACGAAACGAATTCCCGTGCGTCGGAAGCGTAAAGTTTCAACGGAAAAACAAAACTCACCGACTTGATGAAATTAAATTCATTTCCCGGCCTTGCTTTTCTGAAATGATCCGGTTTCTGATTTTCAATATATGAGCTTAATACACCCGCTATTTCCTCGCGAAGAGCCTTTATACTTGAAAAACTGACCGTATCAATGCTTGCCAATTTTTCAGACAGACTATCTTCGCCAAGAGCCTCCTTAACCCAATAAGCAAAATCATTCGCAGGCTCGGGATTAAGGTATTCATGCTGCTGCAGGAACCTGTGAGTGTGATGATAAATGCAGGAGCCGTTTACGCTTCTCACGCACAGCAACAATTCCTTAAGATCATACGCTTTTACTCCCGTAAGTTCGGAAAGATGCATTCTTGTATAAAACCTGAATTCAGCCATTTAGCCCCTCCATCGAAACGCAAAGCTCATCAATAAAATCAGCCGTTTCTTTGGGATTTTTCAGAATATATTCCGCGCTTTCCGGCTTTTTATCTCCCACAAAAATTTTTATCGCCTTAAAGCCCAATTTTTCAAACGCCTCCAAATCAGTGGTGTCATCGCCGGCAAAAAGAAACCTTCCTTCAATTCCCAATTTAGATGATATTTCCAGCATTGCATCAGACTTGCCAAAACCATTATCCGGAATAATTTCAAAAACTTTTTTCCCTTTTCTTATCCTTATGCCGTCTTTCCTGTTATCCGCAAACATCTCCATCCATTCTTCAAGGTGCCCTGCGTCCTTCACCTTCATTTTCCTGTAATGTATTGCTATTGCATATTTTTTTTGTTCTATTGATAATCCTTGAACCAATCCAAAATTTGCATTTACAACAGATAGCGCCGAAAGCATTGCTTTTTTGATTTTAGGCGGTAACTCCGCCGCTCGGCTGATTCCGGGACCCTTTATTTCGGCCCCGTGTTCTCCGCACACAATAATTTTCGAATCTTGAAAATAAGACTTTATATCAGAATACTTTCTTCCGCTGATCACGGCAACCTTGCTTTTCGGAAAGGACGCCAAGCGGCCAAGTTTCGCCGTTACTCCCAAAACAGGAACCGCATCAGAGGGGCTTTCCGTTATTTCAGAAACAGTTCCGTCAAAATCAAAGAAAAAAAGCTTCTCACTGCCCATCATGGCTATAATTTTATCCGCCCTTCCCAATGCGCTGTATTTCATTGTTGCCGCCCGGCAATCTGTGCCAGCTCATTAATTATGCTTCCTGCCCATTTATATACATTGTCATTCTTTACACACTCTCTCATTATCTGCATCCTGCGCCTTTTCTCTTCGGCAGGCATTATAAGCGCCCTGTTTATAGCGTCCGCAAATTCCTCTGTTGAATAAGGGTTGATTATCAAAGCCTCGTTAAGTTCCCTGGAAGCCCCCGTAAATCCGCTAAGCAACAGCACGCCGTTTAAATCTTTTTTTGCGGATACATATTCCTTGGCCACAAGGTTCATTCCGTCATGAAGAGAGCTTACAATACAAATATCCGAAACAGAATAAAAAGGCAGTATTTCTGAATACGATAAGTGTCGCTTTATATAAATAAGAGGTTTCCATTCCGCATCGCCGAATTTCCAATTGATTGCATCTGCCGCCGCGTCAATTTCGGCCATAAGATCATGATATTTTTTTATATGTGTCCTGCTTGGCGCTCCCACCTGAACGAAAGTGAACTTTTTTATATGTTCCGGATACTTTTCAAAGAACCTTGAGAGGGCATTTATCCTTTCCATTATGCCTTTAGTATAATCAATCCTGTCCACACCGACTCCTATTTTTACATCCTGTAAGTTAAGTTCGGGCAATATTTTTGCCCTTGCTTCCGCCGAGGCCCTGTCAATCTCCGCGGAACCAAAACCTTCAATACTTATCGGAAAAGCCCTGATAAGTGTTTCATGCCCGTTCATGTTCACGCTGAAGCGCTCCATATCAAGCCTGTTTTCCAGAAAACGGTTGGCTGTGTCCATAAAATTATTGCAATGAAACTGAGTGTGAAAGCCTATAATGTCACAGGCAAGCATTCCGTTAAGTATTTCCTTATAATAAGGACAAATGGCAAATATTTCCGGATTTGGCCAAGGTATGTGCCAGAACATTGCAATTATTGCATCAGGTCTGTGTTTTTTTATCATTCCAGCAAGCAAGGTAAAGTGATAATCCTGGATAAAGACCAGCGGATTTCCTTTTGGAAGTTCCTCCAGCAATGCTTTGGCAAATTTTTCATTTGCCTTAACGTACATTTCCCAGTCCGAGTGCCTGAATTCAGGCCGGGTATGAGTTACATGGCAAAGCGGCCAAAGCCCTTCGTTGGAGAAACCGTAATAATAACCTTCCTCTTCCTCTTTTGTAAGCCAAACCCTTTTTAAAATATACCTGTCATTATCCGGAGGCACGCCAAGTTTATCCCTTGAATTAACATATTTTTTATCCATATCCCCGGCACCATGCGCAACCCATGTCCCTCCGCTTGCCCTTAAAACAGGGTCCAATGCCGTTACCACGCCTCCTGCCGGAGTTATACATTTTACAATCGATGAATTTTTATCCTTAACATGCATATACGGTTCCCTGTTTGAGACCACAAAAAAAGCATTCTCTCCGATTTTTGCCTTAACAAGGTCTCTTAATCTTAAATCAGTCCATGCCTCTTGTTTCTTAACCCTTGCTGACGCCTCCTCTGCCGCGGCTTTTCTGGCAATTCTAAGGCTTAATGCAACCTGCTCAACTTCCGATATCAGTCTGCCGATTTCATCTTTTTCATTCATTTTATGGTCTGCATCAGCTTCACCGGACTGATATTTTTTGAACCAATCAGTAAGTTTTATAAGCGGCATTATGAAAATCTGCCTGTGAAGCAGAAAAAGAAGCAACGCAAGAAAAAGCGACAATATGCTTGTATAAACACTCATATCTTTCCACATTTTTTCGGATATCGCATCAATATAAGCGGTATCATAAGCAATCGTAAGAGTTCCCTGTAATACATTCCCGTTTTTTATGGGAATCGTATAAGTATAAATACGGGTGTTTTCAAAATTATCAAGCGAGGCAATTATCCTTCCGGAATCAGAAGAAATATTTGACTTTTCACGAAGAAGTTTCTCCCATATTTCCGCCCTTTTATTTAATACCGCTGTCTTTAATCCCAAAATCGAAACATAAGCTCCCTGAGGTCTTTCTCTTTTTTCAAATGATTCGGCAAATTTTTTTATCTGCTTTATGTTGCCGTTCAAAATTGCATTTGAAATCATGTCTTCCGAACTCTCGGCAACCGCTTTTGCTTTCCTGTGAAGCTCATCAAGAAGCCTTGCTCTCTCAATCCTGTCCTGAATATAGGTTAAACCCGCAAGTGCCGCAAGTATAAAGATTAAAACAGGAAGCAAAAGAAGAAAAATTCTTTTCATATTAACCCCTTTAATGCGGAAAACAAAAAAGCCGCTTCCCGCTTAAGTTTACAAGCAGGCAGCGGCCCGACTGCCGTTATTTATCCTCCGTTTCACCAAAAAGCAAAACAGACCCTATTATTATTATAATCCCTATACGGCTTTATTTCAAGTTTTCAGGACCTTTCGGCGGCGTATTTTTTTCTTGAAGCCAAAGTCATCAAATTAACCCTTTTCAATTCATTAACAACAAGCTTTTCATCGATTTTCTTGTTAAATTGTTTCATTAATTCCCCTGTATAAGCTTTTACATTTGCTTCCGGAGATTTCACAATAAGATTCATCAGCGCTTTCTTTTCCTCAAAAGTCAGGAATTTAATATCTTCTTTTTTCTTTTTGCCTTCCGCCAGAGCAGCTTTTACGTTGGCTATGTTCACTCCAAGTTTTTCTTCAATATCCCTGTCTTTCATTCCTTTTTCACGCAGTTTTTGTATCTGTTTTTCATACTTCTTAAGCATCACGGACTCTGTCTTCTTTTCTTTTATGGCAACAAGAGTAATGTCGTCGTTCTGGGGGTATCCCTGGGTAAAATTACGCAGCTCCTGATCCAGCATATCAATAAATTCCTTGGCAGGAAGCCTGCCGTATTTTTTCACCGTTTCAACAAATCTCTTTTCCCCCCATTGCTCCCTCATGCCGTTCATCGCTTCGGTTACGCCGTCAGTATATACCAAAAGCAGATCATCTTTTTGCAACTTCAGGCTTTCTTCGGTCATAATTTTTTTAAAAAGTTCGTCGTCAGGCAGGCTTATGCCAAGCGGAAAACCTTTTGGCTTTATCCAATAAACTTTGTCTTCTTTTGCCCTGTATAGTAAAAGCGGGTCATGCCCTGCGCAGCTGAACGTTATCCTGCGCTTCACGGAATCAAGCACCAGATAAAAAGCCGTTACAAACATGCCTTTTTTCATATCTTCCTTGACAACATTATTTACTTTAACAAGAACATTTTTTGAAGATTTGTTTTTCTGGGATATAAGCCTTACAACAGTCCTGGTTATTGTCATTACAAGCGCACCCGGAACTCCTTTCCCCGACACATCAGCCACAATTATGCCCATAAAACCCGGGGACACTTTCAGGATATCATAATAGTCTCCGCCGACTTCCTTTGCCGAACGATAAAGAGATGCAATGTCAAATCCGCCCGATGCAACCGTATCATTTACATCCTCGTCCCGCGGCAGAAGTGTCTGCTGAATTTCCTTTGCCACCTGTATTTCTTTCTGAACTTTTTCCTGCTCAATAACGGCTTCCTGTGCGCCTTTAAATTTTACCGCCATATCGTTAAATGCGTTTGCTATTTCCGTAAATTCATCGGCTCCGTCAAGCTCTATCCTGTGATCCAGCCTTCCTTCGCCGATTGCCACAACCCCGTCTTTTAATGCCATAAGCGGCTTAATTATAAGCCCCAGCAGCAGATAAATTCCAAGCGCCGATATTGCAATAATTATTCCGGTTATGATTATATACGCCTGCCAGCTGTTTTTTGATTTAATTGCATTTAAAAAACCTTTTTCATTTACAATAAGTACGGCTCTTCCCACATCCCTGTTCATAAATTTCACATTTTCTTCCAGTCTGTAAATGTATCCTTTTCCTTCATTAACCGGTATCTTTACAAAAGACACGCCGTATAACTCTTTTGCCGGATCCGAAACCGTCTTGCCTTCAAATTCCGTATACATTTTTTTTGGGTCGCTGTGCGCAACAACCATGTTGGTTTCTCCGTCAATAACAAAAATTTCCTGATACGACGGATTGGTTTTTTTCATGTCGGCAAGAAGTTTTATCAAAGGAAGATAGTCTTTTGATACAAGTTTGTCTTTTGCAGTCCTTGCGACATTAACAAGGGTTTCGCGCGCGGATTTAAGAAATTTTTCTTTCAATACATCCTGTTCGTTTTTATAAAAATAAAAATAAATACCGCCTACCAGCAAAAGTATAAACATTGTGGTTGCAACCGCAAATTTTTCTTTTATCCCCTTTGAAGTTGTGATAAAAGCCATTATCCTGTTGATTAAAGCGGGCTTCGAATGATATTTAACAAGAAACAGCGTATTGCCGTCGGCATCGGAATAATAATCGCTTTTATCGGTAAGCTTCCTTATTATCCATACCCCAAGGCCGCCCTTTTTTCCTATATTTACATAGTGGTTAAGGTTTGGGGTTTTAAAATTTTTCCAGTCAAAAGGCGTGCCTTTATCTTTTAATTTAAGATACATGCCCTTTTTCCTTATTTCTATTTCAAAACGCATATCGCCTTCTTTTTCCTTGTAGGCATGCCTTACAAGATTGGAACATGCTTCATCAAGAACTATAAGCATGTTATTCATATCTTTATAAGAGAAGCCGTGCTTTTTACATATTTCAGTTATCCTTGCCTTTACATCGGAAATATATATTGTTTTGGCGGGCAGCACGAATTCATATTTTTCAATTACAGGATTTCCAATATATTCAAGACCAAACCTAAATAAATCTTTCATTTTCCGGCCTCAATCTTTTTCAAAAGAAGTTCAAGTTTTCTCAAGCCCTCCCTGGCAGGCACATTATATTTATTAATCCTTATGGCCGCTTCCCAGCTTGCTTTTGCTTCTTCATATTTTTCGTTCATATAATATTCAACACCCTGTCTGTAAAGTTTTAATTCTTCCTCCGAATAATTTTCTTCCGAATATTTGTCGTATGCGGCAAGTTCTGAAAGATATGTGATTACATTCATATAATTGGGGTCGACTTCTTTAACCAGCATAAAAGATGCTTTGGCTTCCTTAATTTTACCGTCCCTGAAATACTCAACACCGGCTATATAATTACGCGCCTTATATTTTTCGCGTTTTAAAGCTTCTTCGCCTTTTCCCGCGTATTTTTTCTCAAGCTCCTTTTCTTTTTTCTGCATTTCTTCCGCTATTCTTTTGTTTATCCTGGCCAGTTCGGCCGCTTCTTTGTCTTCCCTGATTTTGCTTACACTTTCGCCAAAACGCATCCTTAAAGAAACTCTGTGATTTAAACCTGCATCGCCCATAAAGAAACCGTAATCCGCATTTATAAAATCCATAAACATGGCTCCGGCGCCAAAAGAAGCGATTCCCGAAGTGTCGTATCCCGCCCTTAAAAAATATCCGCCGAAAATTTCAGTTTCAAAACCGGCTTTAATGCCATAGCCGCCCTTAAAAAAAGACACATCAGAAAGGGCCATCACCGAAAAGCCTTCTGAAATTTTTCTTTTAAAAGACAAACCCGTTATAATCTGCCGCGGATTAATGTCCTTGTTTGTTTTCAAATTCATAAAAGGTTCAATTATATTTTTTACACTTAACGCCGTTCTTAATGTATTTTCCCCGTAAAAAGGGGTGTATATCATTCCGAAATCAAACCCATAGCCGGAATCAAAATATCCTCCGATTGAATGTGTGTCAAACTTAACAGATAATCCCGTATCGATATTCAGCATCTTTATGTTTCCCGCCCAGCCCGCGCTGCCTTCAAACAGCGTCTGGGAAGCACCGCCGTTCTGCTGCCCCTTGTCATCCCTGAAAATAATGCCGGGAGTTCCGAACAATGCAGCCGATCCGAAAAAAGTTCCAAAACTTTCCGTGGGAAAGGCGGCAACCGCGAAATTATATGTTGTATCCATAAACAGCGGGGTGTAGCCTGCTTGTATTTCGGTTTTTTGAACGGAATATGCGGCGGCGGGATTTGCATACACGGCCGCTGAATCATCATAAACCGACGAAACAGCGCCGGCGAGCGATTGTGCCCGGGCTCCAAAACCGATGTCAAAAACGGAAGTTACACCGCCGGTATTTGCAATAATTATGGATTTTGCCAAAACAGCAAATACGCTTAATAATACCGCCCTTCTCATCCCTTAATCTCCAGATCCAATCTAAGATTTTCAAGCGTAACTTTTACTATTATAACAGATATTTTATCACCCACGGTGTAAATTTTCCTTGTCCTTTTACCTATTGCCCTCTCCGCTTCCTTGTCGTAGACAAAAACCTCTCCCGGAATTGATTCAAAGTCAACAAATCCTTCAACAGGCCATTGTTCAAACTCGCAGACAAGACCGTTTTTTGTCACCTTTGATATAAACGCAGGGTATATGTCCCCGAGTCTTTTTTTCATAAAAGAAAGTGCATACAGCCTGAAAACTTCATTTTCCGCTTTTTCCGATTTTTCCTCGGCTTCCGATATGTTAAGAGCGGCAGCCTTCATTTTTTGACGGTCTCTTTCTTTCATACTTTCCAAACCCAAAGCATTTTTTATAAGCCTGTGCGTGATAACATCGGCATATCTTCTGATAGGAGATGTAAAATGAGCATAACGTTCCAGCCCAAGCCCAAAATGGCCGGTGCAGTTTTCGGAATAGCGTGCAAGCTGCATTGCCCTAAGCAGTTTTTTTTCAAGTATATTTTGTTTGGGATTTCCAGAGATTGCTTTTAATACCCCCTGAAACTCTGTATTGACAGGCTTTTTTATCAGCCTGCTTATACCCGCGGCATTAAGGCATGTGTTAAATTCAAAAATATCCTTTTCGGAAGGCGGAGGGTGTATTCTGTACATTCCGTGGCCGTAATGATTTACGCAGAAATCAGCCGAGCAAATATTTGCGTATATCATAAAATATTCTATAAGCCTGTGAGAATCAAGACCGGTCTTTCTTTTTATGTCAATCACTTCTTTTTTTTCATCCAGAACAAGAACCGGCTCCCCAAGCGAAAAATCAACCATTCCGCCTTTTAAAAGATTCTGCCTTAATATATCCTTAAGGTCATTCATGGCAAATATTGCCTTGGTTATCTTTTCATCCTGTGCTTCTTTATTTCCTCTGATAATTTCTTCAACTTCCTCATAAGTAAAACGCTTCTTATTCCTTATAACGCTTTCCCTGAACTCATAACTTTTTATGTTGCCTTTTTCATCTATTTTCATAATACAAGAAAAAGTAAGCCTGTCTTCCCCTTCAACAAGCGAACATGCGCCGTTGCTTAATTCTTCCGGCAGCATGGGAATAACTTCTCCGGGAAGATATGTTGAAAGCCCCCTTAAGAAAGCTTCTTTGTCAAGCGCGGTTTCTTCCTTTAAAAAATATGTGACATCTGCGATATGAACACCCAAAGTAAAAATCCCCTCCGCATAAGACAGCGAAACCGCATCGTCATAATCTTTTGCGTCAAACGGGTCTATTGTAAAAACAGTTTCATTTCTAAGGTCAAGTCTGTTTTCAGGAGCTTTAAATGCCGCGCATTTTTTTGCCTCTTCCATTGCCTCCGCCGGAAACTCGTAATGCCTGTCATACTTGCCAAGAATAAACAATTTGTACGAATCAACCGGTTCATCCGCGCCTATTGAAGCCGTTATCTTTCCCAGCAGCCTTCCGGGCGGGCTTTCAATCAGTTCAACAATTGCCATATCATTGTTTTTTATGTTCTCTCCGGCATCTTCTATTTTTATCAACGGATTCATTTTGTTAACAAGCGTTGCATAGCATACATCGCCGATTTTTTTTATTGTGCACATATAGGGGCCGCTTCCGCGCTTTTTAATCTTTTTTAATATACCCTCCCTGCCGCCTCTTGCGCTTGTCCTTGGCACAACTTCAACAACGTCTCCCGGCAGAAGGTCTGATACCGCCTCTTTCCCGAGAAAAATATCTTCTCCGCCGGGCACAATAAGAAATCCAAAATCTTTTTTCAATTCAACCTTCCCGGTTACGGTGCCGCCCGTTCCCGCAATTGCATAATTGCCTCTTTCCCTGTATATTTTTCCGTCCGCTTCAAGTTTTTTTAATATCCTTTTTATCGCGGCCCTGTCCTCGCGGTTTGACCTTGAACTTAAGAGTATGTTCCTGACCGACATTGGATATCCCGTTCCCGCAAGAAGTGACAGAATCGATTCTTCATCAGGGCGCTTTTTGCCGCGCCGGTCAGCATTTCCGCGATATTTTCTTTTTTTGCTTTTTTTATTTCCCAAAAGTTTCCCCGTTAATTGTATTTGTCTGCGAATCAGGGTATATCTGCTGCGGCGAGCGCAGCTGAGGCGCGTATATTATTTTTGCCGTATAAAATACTTTATCCGTCTGTCTGTCATAAATGCTGTCCGCAAAATACAGCACTTCGGCGCCTGCCATTACGGTAAGGCCGGATGCAAACTCAACCCTTGCCTGAGGCACCAGCAAAACTTTCAGCGACTGAAAATCCGCGGCATCCTCCGAAAACAAATCGGCGCCAATTCCCGCTCCCGCTTTCTGATAATCGTCCTTATAAAAAGAAATGCCCGCATAACAGCCGCCGCTGTATTCCAAATTTACAGGCTCCATAAATTCTCTTTTAAATTTTGTAATGAAAAATTCGGCTTTCATATATGCTTCAAGTTCAAGAATCCACGGCTGAATCGAATATGAAACCGAAGAAAAAACCGAATGTCCCGGCTGAATAACATAAAGTCTGTTATCTGAATAATCCCGCGTAAAAAGCGGCAGCCCGTATCCGCCTGTAAATATCATCCCAAACATTCCGTACGAAACTGAAAACTCAATCCCCTGAAATTCATTAAAATTGTATGATATTTCCCTGCTGTCCGCATAATCATAACCGTTTATCTTTTGCGATACGTAATCTGCGGACAAGGCAACAGAAGGTCCTTCCTGAATCCTGAAAGCCATGGAAATATTCTGCCTTAACCCCGAAGAAAGGTGCGCCGGCCTGTTTAAAAGATTTTTCCAAAACCATGTATAAGCCGTGTCATATTTCACATCCCTTTCAATATAATTCTCGGCATACATAAAATATAAGACGCCTGTCTTCTGCGGATAAAGGCAATAATCATTAATCGGCCCGCAAAAAATACCCGGGGCAAACACAATTATAAAAAAAATGGAATTTATATTTTTCATCATTTCATTTTCCTGTAAGTATTTTTTGCCCGGTTATGCCCTTCAAGTGTTTCGCTGAAAAAATGGCCGCCGTCGCCTTTTGCCACAAAATATCTGTATCCGGTCTGCGCAGGTTTAAGAGCCGCTTCAATGCTTTTAACCCCCGGATTACATATCGGAGTGGGCGGAAGCCCGATATATATGTAAGTATTGTAAGGCGTATCTATTTTAAGGTCGCTGTAAAGAAGCCTGCCTTTGTGCTTGTTTATTCCGTATCTTACCGTGGCGCAGGATTCCAGTTTTTTCATGTACTTTTCGGGCGAATTAAGCCTGTTATAAAAAACAGACGCCGCAAGAGCTCTCTCAGAATCAACTTTTATCTCTGATTCTATTATTGAAGCCATAATAAGCACCCTGTAAGCGCTCATATCCCTGCCGGCTATTCTGTATATTTTCTTCATATCAAGCCCCGATCTTTCCAGAAAACGCGCAAACATCGTCTCTATTATCTTTTCCTCGCCAATGCCTCCGGAAAAACTGTAAGTGTCCGGAAAAAGAAATCCTTCCGCAAGCGCGGCGTTAATCCCGATTTTTTTCAGGAAAGATGTGTCTTTGCAAAGCTCAAGAAACCTTTGGGCGTTTCCGATTTTTTTTCTTTCTATAGCAGCGGCAATGTCATATATATTGCTGCCTTCCGGAATTGTAACCGTGTAAGCCGTAAAATCCCCGTTTATCAGCTTATAGGCAACGCTTGCCATACTGTCCATGCCGCTGAACTCATATTCGCCCGCTTTAACCTTTGACGACATGCCGCCAATCCTGAAAAAAAGCCTGAACAGTTCCGGACTTCTTATAACTTTTGCCCTGTTAAGCTCCTTAGCAACAGACTTAATGCTGGTTCCGTATTTTATTAAAACGGTCTTTTTTTCCGGATTAAAAGGATCCGACGGCACAAAGAATGACAAAACACAAGCGGCAATTGTCAAAAATAAAATTACACCAATAGCCGGTAAAAAAAACTTTATTTGTTTGTTGTTTTTAGCCATTTCCGCCGCGATGTTTCAGATAATCAAGATAATTCTGCAAAATAAGTACGGCAGCCACTTTATCAACGGTTTCCTTCCTCTTTTCCCGCCTCATTCCTCCCATTATAAGCACGCGCTGTGCCTGGACCGTTGTAAGCCGTTCATCCCACATTACAATTTCCATATCAGGTTTAAGTTTTTTAATTCTTTCAACCAGTTCCTGAACAAAAACCGATTTGTCGCTTTTGCTTCCGTCCATTTTAAGCGGATTTCCAACAACAATTTTTCCGGGCATATTATCTTCAATTAATTTAAGCAGCTGCCTGTCAATATCTTCGTTTACTTCAACAAAACCTATCGCGGCCGCTATTATCTGCGAAGGATCGGATATTGCGGCCCCTATTCTTTTCGTGCCGGCATCAAGCGCCATTATTCTCACTTTTTAATCTCCATAATTGCTTTTTCAGCAGCTTCAAATGCCATATCTGTTTTCGAAGCGTCTTTTCCGCCGGCTTCAGCCATATCTTTCCTTCCTCCTCCGCCTCCGCCGGTTACGGCGGATGCAGCTTTTACTATTTTTGTAGCATCGGCTCTGTCTGTAATGTCATCCGTCACGGCACAAAGAAAAGAGACTCTTCCTTCCATGGTATTTGATATCAATATAACAGAATTTTTTGTTTTTCTTCTTAAAATATCAGCCAATTCCCTTATTGAGTTTTTCTCGGCATTATCAAGTTTTACCGGAATAAATTTAATCCCGTTTATATCTTTCGCGGAAGCAATAAAATTATCGGTATTTTTTAAAACCTGCGCCCTTTTTAACTCTTCAATTTTTTTCTCGGCATTTTTCAAGTCCTGAGCCTGTTTTTTTGCCTTATCCATAACACCGGCCATATCGGAAGCCTTAAACAGCTCTTTCATTTCGGACACAAAATCATCCTGTTCCTCAAAAAGCTTAATCGCCGCCATCCCTGTAACCGCTTCAATTCTTCTTACCCCCGCGGCCGTTGCCCCCGAAGATATTATCTTAAAAAGACCCGCTTCGCCCGTATTGCTTAAATGTGTTCCCGCACAGAGTTCCATTGATATGTCGCCGACGGTAACCGTCCTTACTTTGTCGCCGTATTTTTCATCAAAAAGCGCCATTGCTCCCATTGAGCGCGCTTCATTTAACTCCATTTCCCTCACAAGCACATCAATGCCGTGCTGTATCCATTCATTAATCATATATTCGGCTTTTTTAAGCTCTTCCTTTGTTAACTGCGCAAAATGTGTAAAATCAAACCTCAGCCTGTCCGGCCCCACATAAGAACCTGCCTGTTCAACATGTGGTCCAAGTATGCTTCTTAAAGCCGCGTGAAGCAGATGCGTACAAGTATGATTTTTCATTGTTGCCGCTCTCATCGGCCCGTTAACCGAAGAGGTGACCGTTTCACCTTTTTTCAAAGTGCCTTCAATAATTTTTATGTAGTGTATATGCCTTCCGTCAGTTTTTTGGGTGTCAAAAACTTCGGCTTTTCCGTTATCCCAAAAAATAGTCCCTTTATCCGCGGCCTGCCCTCCGGATTCGGCATAAAAAGGGGTTTTGTCAAGAATTACCGCGGCTTCTTTATCGGCCGCTTCAACTTCATTTGTTCCGGACGCAATCGCAAGAACTCTGCATTTATTCTCAACAAGGGTTTCATATCCTTTAAAAACCGTAACTTCACACCTGTCAATAACGTTTTTGGGCATAACCGAAGTAATTCCTGAATCCATGCTTTTCCATGCTTTTTTTGCAGTTTGCCGCTGTTTTTCCATGCATAATTTAAATTCTTCCCTGTCAACCGTCATTTTATGTTCAAGAAGTATTTCCTCTGTCATTTCAAGGGGAAAACCATAGGTGTCATAAAGTTTAAAAGCCGATGCTCCGGAAAGCACCGACGTGTTTGAAATCCTCAGCTTTTCCATCTCTGCGTTTAATATTTCAATCCCCTTATCCATTGTTTCATTAAACTTTTCTTCTTCAAGCTTTATTATTTGCGAGATATAATCTTTTCTCTGAACAATTTCCGGATAAGCATCACCCATTATTTCAATTACAACCGGAATTACAGTGTGTAAAAAAACTTCCTTTATCCCAAGCAGCCTTCCGTGTCTTACAGCCCTTCTTATAATACGCCTTAAAACATAACCTCTTCCCTCATTGGAAGGCAATACACCGTCTCCCGTAAGGAAAGTTACACCGCGCGAGTGATCGGCAATTACACGCAGCGAGATGTCGGTTTTCGGAGTTTTTCCGTATTGAATACCGCATTTTTCCGATACAAACTTAATAATGGGGGTAAACAAGTCGGATTCAAAGTTTCCCGAGAATCCCTGCGCAATGGCGGCAAGCCTTTCAAGCCCCATTCCGGTGTCAATATTCTTTTTTTCAAGTTCAACAAGACTTCCGTCAGGCTGTTTGTTAAACTCCATAAATACAAGATTCCATATTTCAAGAAACCGGTCATCGTTGTTCTCGATATCTTCGGCAGTAACCCTGCCGCCTTCTCCGGTTAAGTCATAGTAAATTTCACTGCAATATCCGCACGGGCCCACGGTTCCCATTTCCCAAAAATTGGTTGATTCTCCAAGTTTAAAAATACGTTCAGCCGGAACTTTTGCTTCATCACGCCATATTCTGGCGGCTTCATCGTCTGTTTTGTATACGGTAATATACATTCTGTCTTTGGGAAGTTTTACAACTTGGGTAAGAAATTCCCACGCAAAAACAATTGCTTCTTTTTTAAAATAATCGCCAAAACTGAAATTTCCAAGCATTTCAAAAAAAGTATGATGCCTTCTGGTTCTTCCGACGTTATCTATGTCATTTGTTCTTATGCACTTCTGCGATGTTGTGATCCTGGTAAAAGAAGGCTTTGCTTTGCCAAGAAAATAATTCTTAAAAGGCACCATTCCCGCAACCGTAAACAATAATGAAGGATCTTCCGGTATCAATGACGCGCTTGGCCTTAACTCATGGCCTTTTGAGCGAAAATAATCCAAAAACAGCTTTCTTAATTCCGAGCTTTTCACTCGCTTTCCTCCTTAATTTTATTGATAATTCCGTCAATTATATCATATTCAAAACCCTTTGAACCAAGATATTTATACCAATAGCTTTCATCAGAAAAACTCTTTTTATCTTTTGGCTTTGCTTTTTTCCTTAATTCCGCCGCTTTTACTGCAAGATCGGAATCATTAATTTCGGAAAGCATTTTCGAATATACGCTTTGGTTTATGCCTTTTTCCTCCATTTTCAAGGCAATAAGATTCAAAGAAACGGGATTATCAACAGTATATTTTCTTATTATATTTGAAGCCATTCGTTCTTCGTCAATATAGCGCCTGTCTTTAAGAATATTTATTGCATCTTCCGCCTCTTTTTCCGAATAGCCATTTTTTTCAAGTTTTTCCCGCAGCCGAACAGCCGAATAGTCCTGTTTTGACAAAAGTTTAAGGCAGTATTCAAAAGCTTTTTTTGGCTTTGTTTCATTTTTTCGCATGTGAATATTATATAACATTTTTTCACTCAATTGACACGGCGTCTGTTTCATCTTATAATAATTTTATTAAAAATAACGGAGGATAAAGGTGAACGAAAAACTTAAAAAGAACCTTATAAATGCCGGAATAATTGTAATTACCGTTATAGTGGCTTATGCAATGGTAAATTTCGAGCTTATACGCAGAGCCAAAAGAGAATATATGGAAGGAGAAAAATTTCTCGAATTCCATAAAAACCCCTCAAAAAAAGCAGAATACTACAACAAAATGCTTTCCGACAAAAAAATAACCCAGGAACAATATGAAATGCTTATGGAAGACAGCGCTCTTAAAAACGCCTATGTACAGTACACAACCGTAATAGACCTTTTCACTCCGCCCGAATCCAAATGGGTTAAACTTTCAAGAGAAAGACTGAAAGAAGTGGAGCCTGAATATAATGCATGGGTTGCTTCTCTTCAAAAAGAAATAGAAGCCGCGGCAAAAAAGCAAAAATAAAACTTTATATTTTTATTTTCATAACCTCAAGTATACGCTCAAAATCTTCTTTGCTGTAATAATCAATTTCTATTTTTCCTGAATTATATGTTCCCTTGATGTCAACCTTTGTCCCCAGTTTTAATTTCATTTCTTTAAGAACGCTTTTCATTTCAGCCGTAAGCTGCGCGGATGAATCCTTTTGTCTGCTTTTTACTTTATTGGCCGAAGGCTTGCCCGAATTAATAAGGTTTTCCAATTCCCTTACCGAGATTCCCTTTCTTACAACATGTTCGCACATTGCCTTCTGCCTGTTTGGATCATCAATTGAAAGAAGAACTTTTGCATGGCCCGGGGACAATTCACCCGTTCTTAAATATTTAAGCACGGCCTCAGGAAGCTTTAATATCCTTAAAAGATTGGCAATTGTCTCTCTTTTTTTTCCCAGTTTTTCGGCCAGTTCTTCCTGGGTACAATGGTGCATTTCCATAAGATGCTTATACGCCATGGCCTCTTCAACCGGGTTTAAATCCTCCCTCATTATGTTTTCGATAACCGCAATTTCATATTGTGCCGATGCGTTTACATTCTTTATTATAACCGGTATTTTTTTTAACCCCGCCCTTACCGCAGCCGTATATCTTCTTTCTCCGGCTATAATTTCATACTTGCCTCCGGCCAGCTGCCTTACCAAAACCGGCTGTATTATGCCGTTTTCTTTAATTGATTTAATAAGTTCTTCCATCTTTTCGGAATTGAAACTTCTTCTTGGCTGCATTGAATTCGGCTTAATCTCGGATACAAGTATTTCCGTTATTCCCGATCCCTGCGCATCCTGATTTGAAGACGGTGTTTTTAATGTTTTGGCGCTGGAAAGCAGCGCGTCCAGTCCCCTCCCAAGTGCTTTCTTACCGCTCATTTTTTCCTCCGGCGTGCTTTTTCTCGTTTCTTTTCATTATTTCCGAAGCAAGTTCAATATATGCTTTGGCTCCCCTTGAGTTTCTGTCATACAAATTAACAGGCTGCCCGAAACTTGGGGCTTCAGAAAGCGTCACATTTCTTGGTATTATTGTCTCGTAAACTTTGTCTTTAAATATTTTTTTTATTTCCTCAACAACCTGAACGGAAAGTTTTGTCCTTGAGTCATACATTGTAATTACGGCGCCTTCAATTTTAAGATCAGGATTAAGCGCATCACGCACTTTTTCAACCGTCTGAATGAGCTGGCTTAGGCCGTCAAGCGCAAAATATTCGCATTGTATCGGTATTAAAAGGGAGTCCGCGGCAATAAGCGCATTTAAAGAAAGCAGCCCCAAAGACGGCGGACAATCTATAAAAATATAGTCATACTCTTTTTTTACCGAATCAATAGCTTTTTTCAAACGGGTTTCTCTTTCTTCTTCATTTACAAGCTCAACTTCGGCTCCTGCAAGATTAATATTGGTTGGCATTATGAAAAGATTTTCTATTTGCGTTTTTTTTATGGCGTCTTTTGCGTCAATTGATTCAACAAGCACATTATATACGCTTATTTCCTGTTCTTCTTTTATAAATCCAAGCCCTATGGTTGAATTTCCCTGGGGATCCGCGTCAACAAGAAGAACCTTTTTGCCGCTGTCCGCAATTATGGCGGACACATTAACCGCCGTGGTTGTTTTTCCCACGCCGCCTTTCTGATTTACTATTGATATTACTTTTCCCATTATTTATTTCACCTTGTTATTATTAAGGTTATTTTATTTTTGAACTTGAAAATTATAACATTTAAGGTTTTTTTTTCAAAACAATTTTAAGGGAATATATTTCCGGGGCACAGTTTATTTTCCGGATCAAATGCATATTTTACATCAGCCATGGCTTTTATCGTTATTTCGTCATACATAAGTTTGAAATATTTTTTCTTAAGTTTGCCTATCCCGTGTTCCGCGGATATTGTTCCGCCCATCTTTACAATTCCTTCCGCAAGTCTGTCACAGCATTCTTCGGCCGTCTTTTCCTCAGCTTCGTTTTTTGGCATAAAATTTATGTGTAAATTATTGTCCCCTGCATGACCAAAAACCGCATAATCTATGCCGCAGGACTCAAGAACCGAGTCGTACAATTCAAACATCCTTGACGTCATGGATCTTGGCACCGCAAAATCAGTTCCCTTTTTCCGCATTCCCCTCTGTCTCATGATTGAATTTATGGTTTCAGGAAGAGCTTCACGAACAGCGTAAACAAAATCGTTTTTTCCGGTTGTATCCGATATAAAAAGATTTTCTTCGTCTATTCCCGCATCAATTGCCGCTTCTCTGGCTATTTCGATTGCGGAATCCTCTTCTTCTTCACTGTATGAAGAAAACTCGCAAAAACCGTAATAATTTCCCGGCTTTATTGCTTTAAATTTATCCGCCAACAAATCAGCGGAATTTGCGTCCATATATTCCACGGAATCGGCTTTTGTAAAAGCAGGCAAATTCTTAATATTTTCAATAAATTCAAGTATTTTTTTTCTTTCGGAAGAATATGCCATTATGGCAAAGACAGAAGAAGGTTTTTTTATAAGCCCTATCTCCGCGGATGTTACAAGCCCCAATGTGCCTTCGCTGCCGCAAAACAAATCCACCAGATCCATGTTTTTTTTCATGTAATAACCGGCGCTGCTCTTTAAACCCGAAACACCGGTGTTTGCCGCAACAGGAACTTTGATGATTCTTTTTCCGGTATCAACAACAATAAACCCGGATTTTTCTTTAAAGTCGCCTCTTTTTACGGTAATAATTTCTCCTTCCGACAAAACAACCTTTATGCTTTTAACAAACTCCCTGACACTTCCATATCTGTAGCTTCTTGTGCCCCATGCATTGGTTGCAATATTTCCCCCTATTGTTGCGGACTGCTCTGTTGAATCAGCCGGATACCAAAGCGAATGTTTCAATGCGCCTTCATGCAGCTGCTTTAAAGTTATGCCTGATCCCAAATCCGCGGTCATGCCGGAAGGATCTATTACCAAAGATTTAAAATTTTCCGTGCTTATTATATCCCCTCCGTACAAAGCCACGCTGCCGCCTGTTATTCCGGTTGCTCCTCCAAAAAACGTCACTGATTTTGATTTCATAATTATGTCGGCGGCTTCGGCGCTTGTAACCGGTTTATGGACCCTGCATATTGCCGGGTCCGCCTTTAAATTTGACTCATCCGAAAAATATTTTAATGAATTTTCTGTTTTAATTTTATCCATTTATCTCACTATTACAAACTTGGATATCATAGTTTTATGCATTCCGCTTCTGCTTCTTGCATCAAACACTATAACATATGTGCCTGAGGATATTCCCGAAGTTTCAGCAAGCACATTCCAGCGTATTTCATTAATTCCCGGACCCGCTTCCGCGGTTTTAATCAGCTCGCCGGCAAGGTTATATATTCTGGCTTTTACAAAAGTGCCTGAGCCTGAATTATATCTGAACACTATTGTGCCGGTTTTTCTTAAATCGATCGGATTTGGTATTATGCTTATATTGCTTATTATTTCATAACCATTGTGTAAAACGGTTATGGATTCCTGCGCAACAGCTTTATATCCGTTTTTGTCCACGCTTACAACTTTAATGGTGTATACTCCGTTATCAACAATCCTTCCAAAATCACTTGTACCGTTCCACACAAATACCTTGCCGTCATAGTGGATCTCAAGTAAGTTTTCATTGCCGTTAATCTCTCCCGGAACAAATGCTTCCGGCGCCGAAGGCACAAGCCTTATTGTGTTGGAGGTTACAGTCTCCACCGCGTCAGCAGGTATTATCTTAACAAGCTCACCCGCGCTGTTGTATATCCTTATTTCCATCTTGATGCTGTTTGTCAGAACTGTTATATCCTTTGTTACCGTATGTTTATAACCGTAATAATCCTCAGTTTCAACATGTATATAATAAACGCCGTTTTCAACCTTTTTACCCTGTGTGTTCAGTCCGTTCCATTCCGTCACTTTGCCCTCTATAATGATACGCGCCGCGCCTCCGTCATCCTGGCTGAAAGTCGGGTTCTCTATTATGAAATCTTCTATAAGTTCATATGTTCCTATATCATTAAATATCCTGACTATTTCACCCGCTGAATTGTAAATTACAATCCTTGAAATAAAGTTCGGATTGGGAGTGACTGTAGGAGAAGCAGTATAAGTTGCGGTTATCGAGAATGTGGGTGTCTGTGTGTTTGTTTGTGTGATTGTGGGCGTTGCCGTCTGTGTGGCTGTCTGAGTATTCGTTTGTGTTGCGGTTAATGTGGGCGAAGCTGTAACTGTAATTGTTCCGGTTGGCGTAGGAGTAAATGTCCTTGAAGCTGTCCATGACTGGGTTACGGTAGGAGTTGCGCTTCCGGTTACCGTAGGCGTGATTGAAGGCGTATGTGTCTGAGACCTTGTATAGCTTACGGTTATTGTGAATGTCGGTGTCATGTTGCTGGTTGCCGTGGAAGTCTGAGTTACGGTGGCTGTTACAGAATCAGTAACCGTCGGCGTTATTGTGTTTGTAATTGTTTGAGTAATTGTATCGGTAACAGTCGGCGTATTGGTTGATGTTATGGTTTCAGTTACCGTATTTGT
>CAYQIS010000014.1:0-64483 GCA_964417645.1 uncultured Spirochaetia bacterium | reverse complement strand
GTTCAGCTTCTTGTGGACGGCGTTGATATGAATCATATAAGAATAATAATGGAAACAGACATTGCATTTCTGAAACAAAGGCATAAAGAAAGCGCGGATTTTTTCGGGAAACTCGGAGGATTTGCGCCAACGCTTGGAATCATAGGAACGGTAATGGGATTAATAAGCATGCTTGCAAATTTAAGCGATCCCGGATCAATGGGGCCGGCGATTGCCGCGGCTTTTATCGCGACTCTTTACGGTGTATCATCCGCCAATTTGATATTTTTGCCAATAGGAAACAAGCTTAAAAATATAAGCGGAAAAGAAGTTTTGGAGCGCAGGATAATACTTGAAGGGCTTTTGGCAATGCAGGCGGGCGACAACCCCAGAATTATTGAAGAAAGGCTTTTGTCTTTTATTCCTCCGAAGAAAAGAGAGGAAGGAAGGGCAAAGAAGGCCGGAGCGGGTTCGGGTTCAGCCGCGGCCGCAGCCGCAGGGAAGTAATGCTGTAAAAGTTAAGGAGGAAACATGAGCGATTCAGGTTCGGGCCCGAATTTTCAGGATGAACATGAGCCGGAAGAAAACAATGAACGCTGGCTGCTTACATACGCAGACCTTATAACTCTGCTGGTGGCTTTTTTTATAATGATGTATTCAATGTCAATAATTAATCTTCAGAAATTTCAGGATTTGGCACTTTCTTTAAGAAGCGGATTTGGCGGCGACAGCACCGGTAAAAAAGGAGAGTCCATAATAGGCGAAAAGAAAAGTCTGGGAGTAATGCCGGTAAGGGTTGACAATAAAGCTGGCAAAGGCGAAAAAAGCGCCCAGGACAGTGTTTTTGGAGAAGTGAAAAAACAGCTTGAAGAACTGGTTGCAATGAAAAAACTTCAGGGAATTGTTGACATAAAAGAGAGGGAAGGCAACCTATATATAGTAATTGTGACGGACAAGATTTTCTTTGAACCAGGGGATGCGGTTTTAACGGAGCATGCAAAAGAAATACTTTTTGAAATCGGAAAAGTTATAAAAAATGCCGGAAGGGAAATATCCGTTGAAGGATACACTTCAAATGTAAGACCGGTTGACAAATATGCAGATAATTGGGAGCTGTCTGCCGCAAGGGCAATTAATGTAATAAAGTTTTTTAATACAAGCAACGGAATAAATCAGCAGATAATGTCTTTGACGGGATACGGAGAATGGAGGCCTTATTTTGCGGTAAAAGGCGCGGAAGGAAACAACGACAGGGTTGCCATTGCCCTTATGAAAAAAACGTTTAAGGCAAAGGACACCTTTGAGATTGCGCCGAAATCAGAAGAAATTTCGGCTCCTGAACCTGATCAGCTTCCAAAAATAAACGAATCTCAGCCCGTAAAATACTGAAAATTAAAAAGGGAGGATAATTATGGCGGATACACAGGAACAGCAGAAAGGGAACAAAGGTTCCGGATCACCGGTGCCTGCGCTTGCGGTTATAACGCTGATTGGATGCGCGGGGTCGGCTTTTTTGGCCGCAAATATGATGGCTGAAAAGGTATTGTCCGGAATTCCGGGCACGGCATATTATGAAAGCGCGGGAAAAAACAAATCAAAAAGCGGCGGTAAACACGAAGAAATTGAGCAGGAAAAAAATTATGTAAAAGCTGGCGAATATATAGTGAATCTGGCCAACAGGGAAGCCACAAGATATCTTAAAACAGATATAACTTTTGAATATATTATAACGGACGCGTCCGCCCAGCACGGCGGCAAAAAAGGCGGCAAAAAGTCCGGCGGACACGGCGGCGGCGGTTTAACGGCCGAATCGCCTTTTGCCGGAAAAGAAGCGCTTGCCAATGATGTTATAATAGAAAGTCTTTCCTCTTTCACTTCCCAGGAATTGGCGGGAACAGAGGGAAAGAAAATGCTTAAAGAGCGTATGATTGCGAATATAAACAAAGCGGATTTTGGAATAACAGTGACCAATGTTTATTTTAATTCGTTTATGATACAGTGAGGAGCTTATGCCAAACGAACCCGCAAGCAAAGAAAAAAAGTATGAAAAGATTAAAGTATATGATTTTAAATCAAATATTTATCTTCAGCCGGAAGAATTAAAAGCCATAAGGCATTCAACCGAAATTTACGCCGAAATGATTTCAATTTCTTTTGGAAATTATTTTAAGGAAGATTTTTTCGTTAAATACAAGGGAGTAATGATAAACAAGTTCAGTCAGATTTTAAGAGAATACAGACCCCCTTTTATAACTTTTGAAGCCAAAATAGACGGTTTGGAAGGCACAGGTTTCATTCATGTGAGCCATCAGTTAATGGCGGTAATGATGGACAGATTTCTTGGCGGGGATGCAATGCCCGAGTGGGACGAGAACAAAGAAATAACTTTTATTGAAGAAAGACTGATATTCAAGATAGCGGAGCGTCTTACGAAATATTTTGAGAATGCATACGGGAAACATGCTGAAATAAAACTTGTTCCCAAAAGTGTTGAAAAAAAATCCGAGGGAATTGAAGTTATACTTCCCGATGAAATGATTACAACAATACAGGTTGAAGCGTCAATAAGGGAGATAAAAGGGATTATTACCGTCGGATTTCCTTCTTTTCTTCTGGAGCCTGTCTTTAAAAAATTTTTAAAAAAACAGGCTCAGCCGGCTTCAAAAAAAGATATTCCGGCGGCTTATGAAAAAAGATCGGAGAAATTAAAGGAAATAAAGGTTACCGCCTCCGCGGAGCTTAACAGAATAAAAATAAAACTTCGTGATGTAATAGACATACAGCCGGGCGACACAATAATGCTGGAACATCAGATTTTTTCGCCTGTTACTGTTAAGCTTGGAGGAAAACCAAAATTTACGGGAATGCCGGGTATGGTGGGGAAACACCTTGCCGTAAAAATAACCGGAATAAAATAGGAGGAAAACATGGATGAAATAAAAAAAGCGGAATTCTCACAGGTTACGGAAGAAAAAAACGCAAATTCAGTTCAGTTAAATCCGGCGGATAAGCTTGGGAAAATACTTGATGTGGAGCTTGAGGCGGCTGTTGAACTTGGAAGAACAAAGCTTACAATAGAGCAGTCTTTGGAAATAGATGTGGGCTCCGTAATAGAATTGGATAAGACGGCCGGAGAGCCGGTCTCTTTTTATATCAATGACAATCTTTTTGGGAAAGGCGAGGTCGTTGTTGTGGGCGACCGATACGGTATAAGAATTACCGAGCTTGTTCCCAATAAGGAAACAAACGGGAAGAAATTATGAATAAAATGATGCGTACGTGGTTGATTCTCGCAGCAATCATCCTCGTTCCCGTTTTTGTCATTGCGCAGGAGACCGCTCCCGCCGCTTACGAATACAGGGGAAGTCTGATAACAGGAGGATACATTGCCAAGCTGTTTGCTTCGGTTGCTTTTGTGGCGGTCATTGCTTTTATTGCAGCCAAAATACTTCGAAAATACAGGCCGGAAAAGGGCGTTAAAAATAACGAAGGCATGGAATATTATGTTGTTGATACAAAATTTATTTCTCCGGATAAAAGGATAGTAAAGGCTGTAATAGACGGCAAAATATATATTCTTGCAATAACAAAAGATTCCGTATTTGTGTTGGACAAGAAAAGCGGAACAAAGGCAAAAAAGTGAAATGAGACCGGAAAGCAAAAAAATTATTTACAAAGAAGCAAGGCGTTTTGCGGAAACCATATACAGAAGAAACAAATCGAAAGATTATAATGTTGCCCCTGATGACATAGACGTTTCATTGGCTTCCGAAAAAGAATTGTGGCAGCTTACAATGCTTGGTGTTTATGATGCTTGCAGAAATAAAAGAATATCCGAAAACGAAATGCGGGAAGTTCTTGCGGTTGTAATAGATCCTCCGAAACTGGATATAACAATAAACTCTCTTCAAACTTTATGGGAAATGATTTTTAAAAACGAAGGAAAACAGGATACCGGCCGTAAAGACGGAAAAATGAATTAAAACATTTCCTTGTTCAAAAGCATAAAATCTCCCGTGGAAAGATTAAAAAAATGTTTTTAAAAGTAATATTCTTAAAACAGTAAAAATTGCCGCAATAAAAATAAAACTTTTTATGCCGGAATTATTTTTATGTTTCTTTTAATATAAAGAGCTAAAAGTAATTTGATTTCTTGGGGATTATTAAGAAAACAAGTGTATTTTATTTAAGTTGCCCCGTTAATATATTATTTTTAAGCTTTTTATCTTTAATCAAAGGGATTTTATGTGATGCTTTATATTGATTTAAAATATCCCTTCATTTTTTGCGAGATTATAAATGCAGGCCAAAAGTTTATTTTTCGCTATACTGCCCCCATATAAAGCTTAAATTTATGAGGCCTAAACCAAACAAGCAGGCTGCGGATTTTCTTGAAGCTGTAATTGCCTTTATAAATAAAGTGTAATGTTTTTTTTGATCCGAGTGCCGATAAAAAATTTAATTAATACATTCCAAACATTATTTATAATCAAAATTTTTAATAAATGTATTTCTGACACGCCTGCCAGCATATCTGTGATTTTGGCAGCTTACGTTTAATATAACTATTGCTTTTAATTTTTAAAAATATAAACTAAACTCCGCCGGTTTTTCACGATAATTTTGTTTGATATCGTCAGAGCCCGGTCTGGATTATATAATTTATTTATCCGCTTAAATCTTAAGCATTATGCCGCTAAATAAATGGATAACGCGGTAAGTGCCGTATTTAAAAGCAAGAACGCTTAAAATCAAGTCGAATCAATTGCGCGCATAATCATAATTAATATAGATGGCTTCAGGTATATTCAGATAAACGGTCTTTAATTTCAAATGCCTGACCGGATTTTCAACAAACTTTTTATTCTTTATTTTTCGAATTTATACTGTATAAGTTTTTGTGGTTATTTTAAAAGAAAAATTTTTAACATGACCGCGTTTATCCGCGGAATTCAGCATATATTTTCCGCGCATTAATAAATTTTGACAACAGTTAAATGAACGTTTCTGATTATCAGGGTATAAAATCGAAGGATTCTTGAATTTATTTTAAAGAACAGAATTTTCTTAAACTCGGCAGGAATTTATGCGTTATGAAATATGAAAATTCAGTTTTTTATTAGCGGGTTAAAAACTTTTTTTACCGGTATATTTAATAATTTTGACGCGCCAAGGTTCCTCGTTAATTTTTTTAACTCTTTACGGCATTTTTTGGATTTTAAATTATGGCGAGTATAAATGAAATAGGCCTATCCGCTGATTATTGTGTTTTTCGCGGATTTATGCCGGGGAAAACACGCGGCAGCATTTTTGAAATCTCAAAAATTTGTGCTTCCATGAAACTGTTTTTTTATGATTAACTTTTCCGGTAACGGAGGTTTTGGATATTTAAAATTTGGGTTAAAGCGTTCTGCCTTTTGGGGTGGGATTCCGGTTATTTTATTAAAAATATTTATATTGTTTAGCAGTTACACCTTTAAAATGTTGAAACAAATGTATCTAAAGATAAAACATATAACATTGTGAAATATTTAGCAAAAAGCCAAAAAATAAAAGTAGTATGCAATTATAATCACTTTAAGTATCATTATATGGAATATATCATACTCTCAAATCAGAACACAAATTATATATAAGTACTAAATTGAAACATTAAAATTAAAATTTATATTTCATAATAAGAAATAAAAAAATAAGTTCTATTTATGAATAAACACATTAAATAAAAATTAAATTATGGAAATTTTTCCATATAAATATAAAATATAATTTCATATTATTCAAAAATAATATCATAATAAGAAATTAATTTCATAAAATGAAACTATAAAAATGCTTATTTTTATAGGATTTTTTATTAAGAAAATTAATTTTTTAATATGAAATTTATATGCATATATAATTAAAGAGTTTTTTAAGTTTCATAATAAGAAAAAACGTTCTTTTATTTTTAATATAGAATTTAAAACCAGAATAATATGGAAAATTTTCCATATCTAAATAAAAATTTTAATAAAAATTCTAATTTTAAAGGAAAAAATATATGGCATAGTATGTGCTATTTAAAAGTAAAATTTAAGTTTAAACATGAGAGGTATAAATGCAGGTAACGGAAGTAAAAAAGAAAACAGCAGCTTTCTTCATATATATAACAGTTTTAATTTCAGTATTTACAGTTTTTAATTCGGCTGCAATAGCTGAAGAAGCAATGAGCATCAATCTTGGCATTACATCTGCCGGAAATTCAGCGGGTTCTTTAAGTCTTAAAATAGGGGAACCCGGAAACATGAAAAATCTTTCAACGGCAACGCAGGCGATAATCGCAATCACTTTGCTTTCCCTTGCGCCTTCCATTTTTATATTGTGTACGTCTTTTATAAGAATAATTATAGTGCTTGGCATATTAAGGCAGGCCATAGGCTTAAACCAGATACCCCCCACACAAATATTGGTTGGATTCGCCATATTCATTACGCTTTTTAATATGTATCCTGTTTATGAAAAGATAAACACAACAGCAGTTCAGCCGTATAATCAAAAGACAATATCATGGGACAAGGCATTAAGCAACGGCACCAATGAATTAAAGATTTTTATGTTAAAACAGACAAGGGACGAGGATCTTGCGGTTTTTTTGAGGATGCAGGGAGGAAACAAGCCTGCAAGCAGAAGCCAGGTTCCCATGCTTGTTGTCATACCTTCTTTTGTGCTGTCCGAATTAAAAACAGGTTTTGAAATAGGATTTTTGCTTTATATACCGTTTATTGTTGTTGATATGATTGTGGCAAGCATATTGATGTCAATGGGCATGATGATGCTTCCGCCGATGATGCTTTCGCTGCCTTTTAAGATACTTCTTTTTGTAATGATAGACGGATGGCGGCTTGTAACGGATACTTTGATGAGAAGTTTTAATTACTGAAACAGGGGTGGATAATGTCCGTAAGCGAAATCAATTACCTGCTTAAAGAAGCAATGGGAGTGGTAATGATTGTATGTCTGCCGCTTCTTGGTTTGTCTCTTTTTGTCGGGCTTGCAATATCAATATTTCAGGCGGTTACTTCAATACAGGAAATGACGCTTACATTTGTGCCTAAAATATTGATTTCTTTTCTTTCGATAATTATTTTTGGACCGTGGATTATAAAAGTGCTTGTAAGTTATTCCGAAGGGCTTATAAGAAACATCCCTTCGCTTATAAGGTAGGCAAAATGGAAGAAGCAATACTTGCCTTAAAAGCAAATTTTCTTGCGGCTGTAAGAGTTTCGGCGGTTATTTTTATGATGCCGGGCCTTGGCTCCAGAGTTTTTCCGCCTGTTGCCAAGATTTTTCTCACTGTCGTGGTAAGCATAATAGTGATACTCTCGCTGCCGCAGGCCCCGAATCATTTGTATGCAAATGACGCCGTATATGCGATTTATATTGTAAAGGAAGCTTTGCTTGGGATATTTATCGGTTTTTTTGCCCAGCTGCCTTTTATTGCCGTGAAAGCCGCGGGTGAAATGATAAGCTTTAACACAATGTTCAGCATGGCGACCGTTATCAACCCCGCCGACAGCACACAGTCAACCGTGTTCGGAGAGTTTTATAATATTGCCGCCATCTTTGTGTACTTTGCAATAAACGGGCATCATATGCTTATGGAGGCAATATTTTTCACTTTCAGACAGATTCCGGTTGCCGACATGGTTAATTTCTCGGGCGGTGCGGTTTCGGTTCTTAACGGCTGGGGCAGCGTAATCTTTTATGCGGGCGTTGCCATATCGGCCGCAGTCATTGCGGTGCTTCTTGTGACCAATATTGCCATGGGAATAATCTCGAAGACAATGCCGGCTTTAAATATAATGATTGTGGGACTTCCGATACAAATTCTGCTTGCCTTTGGAGTGATATTTGCAACTTTGTCTGTTGATACCGGAGTTATAAGAAATATATTTATAAAAATGTTTTCTGATTTAAGCGCGCTGATAAAACTTTTATAAGGCGGAAAAATGGCTGATTCCAGAAAAACAGAAAAGCCGACACCGAAGAAAATAAGAGATGCCAATGAAAAAGGGCAGTTTCCAAGGTCCATGGACTTGACTTCAACCATAGAGCTTGGAATTGCGGGCATAGCGTTTTATTTTCTCGGGGCTCATATGATGAATATGATGCGTTCGTCTTTTTATGAAAATATATCGGCGGCCGCGGCTTTAACACCCGTGAATTTTGATTTTATCAGGCATTTGCTTGTAAAAGAATGCACAAGGGTTATATTTGCGGTTCTTCCATTTGCCGCCGTGCTTGTGGCGGTTGCGCTTATTATGGGAGCTTTTCAGGTGGGACGATTCAGATTTTCGGAAAAGGCCATCAATCCGGACATAAGCAGACTTAACCCTGTTAAAGGTTTCTCCAGGTTTTTTACCGTAAAAAGCTGGGTTGAGATGTTTAAAGGGCTTTTTAAGTTCGCCGTTGTTGCAATAATAGTGTATCTGGTTATTGAAACGGAAAAAGACAAACTGCTGGCATTGGCCGCAAATGATGTTGATTCTATTTCTTCATATGCGGCAAAACTTATACTTGAAGTGAATAAAAAAATATTCATATTTATGATTATTTTGGGAGTTTTGGATTATGTGTGGCAAAGATTTGACTTTATGAATAATTTAAAAATGACCAAGCAGGAAGTTAAAGAAGAAATGAAGAATACCGAAGGCGACATACAGGCAAAATCAAAAATTAAGAGCTGGTTCAGGAGAAGAATAAAGCACAGGGTTATTGCCAATGTAAAAAAAGCCACTTTTGTTGCGGTAAATCCCACGCACTACGCCGTTGCGGTTAAATATGTTAAAGGAATGCCCGCGCCGCAGGTTGTGTCAAAAGGAGTCGATGAACTTGCGTTAAGAATAAAACAGGAAGCCGCAAAGTGGAATATTCCTGTGATTGAAAATCCTCCTTTGGCCAGGGAAATATATGCAACAACCGAAATAGGGAAATACATACCCGCGAAACTGTTTAAGGCGGTGGCCAAGATTCTGGCCTTCCTTTACAGGACAAAAAGGGTGGTGAGATAAATGGCCGAAAACAAAAGATTTAAAAACGGAGATGTGATAGTGGCGCTGTCTGTTGTTGCGCTTATCATGATAATGATAATGCCGCTTCCGCCGGATTTTATATCCGTACTGATAATTATAAACTTTTCATTGTCTCTTCTTATACTGCTTATAACTTTGTATATTGGAAATCCTTTGGAGTTCTCCGTTTTTCCAAGCGTGCTTTTGGTAATGACCATACTGGACCTTGCTTTAAACATAAGCATTACAAGAATGATACTTTTAAAAGGTGACGCCGGCGCTGTTGTGCACGCTTTCGGAAACATTGTTGTGGGCGGGAATGTTGTTGTGGGACTTGTTGTATTTACCATTATAACGATAGTGCAGTTTATTGTTATAACCAAAGGGGCGGAAAGGATAGCCGAAGTTGGCGCAAGGTTTACATTGGATGCAATGCCGGGAAAACAGATGTCAATTGATGCCGATCTTTCGTCAGGGCTTATTACAAACGAGGAAGCGCGAAGAAGAAGAAAAGAAATAGAGGATGAAGCCGATTTTTACGGCGCCATGGACGGCGCAAGCAAATTTGTTAAAGGAAATGTTATAGCGGCCGTAATAATAATTTTTATCAATATTATAGGCGGCATGATTATGGGATATTTAAGAGGAGGCATGCCGCTTGAAGATATAGTAAGAGTTTATACAATACTCACAATTGGCGAAGGCCTTGTTGCGCAGATTCCGGCCCTTTTGGTTTCGGTTGCAATGGGTATAGTGGTCACAAGGGCGGCCTCGAAATCGGACATGGGTTCTGATTTCACGGAGCAGCTTACACGACAGCCAAAACCCCTTAAGATAGTTGCGGGCTTTCTTGCTGTTTTGGGCGTGTTCGGCCTGTTTACCGAGCTGCCCGCAATAATATTTTTTCTTATGGCCGCAGGGCTTAATTCAATTGCGGATATGATAAAAAAAGACTCGGAGAGCTTAAAAACTCTTGAAAGCGAAGATGAAAAGAAAAAGCAAAGCGCTGTTTCGCCTTTGTACAATATTATCAAAATTTATCCGGTGGAAGTTGACATAGGCTACGGGCTGTTAAGCCTGATTGATGAGAATAAAAAAGGCAATCTTCTGGACAGGCTTAAACTTGTGCGTGAAAACATATCCAAGGAACTTGGTTTCCTGTTTCCGAATATAAGGATAAGGGATAACAGCCAGCTTGAATCAAGCTCTTATGTTATAAAGGTTAAATCGAATGAAGTGGCGTCCGGCGAGATAATGATTGGCCATTATCTTGCCATGAGCTCAAAGACTTCGGAAAATACCGGAATATCGGGCATTCCGACAAATGAGCCGGCTTTTGGACTCCCCGCCCTCTGGATAATTGAAAAGGAAAAACCCAGGGCGGAGGCAATGGGCTACACTGTTGTGGATTCCGTGACCGTTCTTGCAACACATTTAACAGAGATAATGAAAACATATGCGCATGAAATTTTCGGAAGAAAAGAGCTTACCCAGATAATTGATATTGTAAAAACGGAAAACCCGACATTGATTGAAGAGCTTTTCCCGAACACGCTTTCTCAGGGGGATGTGGAAATAGTAATGAAAAATCTTCTTAAAGAAAGAATTCCTCTTCGTGATGTTGAAACAATATTTGAAACTCTTGCAAACAACGGTAAAAAAGTTAAAGACACGGATATGCTGACGGAACTTGTAAGGGAAAGTTTAAGCCGCAGCATATGCAAACAATTCCAAAACGGGAAAAACAACTTAACTGTTGTTGCGCTTGACCCGAGGCTTGAAAAATTGATTTCCGAGAACATAAAAACGGTTGAAAATGAAGTTATATATACAATTGATCCCGACATAATGCAGAAAATGATGCGCTCTATAGGCGAAGCAATTGAAAAACTTTTGAATTTAAGCCCGGTGCCCGTTCTTGTTTGTTCGCCCAACATAAGAATTCACATGAAAAAGCTTACGGAACGCGTGATTCCAAATCTTAACGTGGTTTCTTATAACGAGATAGATCCGCTTTTTAATGTGGAATCTGTGGGTGTTGTGTCGCTTCCGGAAAACCGAAGTGAAAGGGATTCCGGAAATGAAATGCTTTAAAACGGATTAAATGACTGGACTGAAAGTCTTGATTAGTATTATGATGTGAAAAAAACCGGGAGGTTTTATTTTACATGTACAAGATACTGATTGTTGATGATGACGAACAGATAGCATGGCATTTGAGCAAGTTTATAGAAAAATCCGGATGGCAGCATGAATATGTGTCAGATCCCAAGGCCGCGATAAAAGCAATAATGGAAAACGAGTATGACCTTGTTCTTCTTGACATACAGTTTGAAGGAATAAATGCCGGCGTTGAGGTCATGCGCGCCATGAAGGAAAAAGAACTCGCGGTTCCGGTTATCGTGATGTCCGCTTATGAAAATGTAAGCGTGGCCGTGGAGACAACAAAACTTGGGGCTTATGATTATCTTGTAAAGCCTTTAAATGAAGAAAAATTGAGGCTGACTATTCAGAACGCTCTTAAAACAAAGGATTTGGAACGGGAAGTCAAAATTCTTAAAAAAAGATTAAAGGCCGAAAATCAGCCCGAGATAATAGGCGGTTCCGCGGAATTCCTTGCCGCTGTTGATATGGCGAAAAAAATAGCCGGATATGATGTTTCTGTACTCATATTGGGAGAAAGCGGCACGGGAAAAGAATTAATAGCAAGGACCATTCATAATTACAGCCTGCGAAAAGACGGTCCGTTTATATCAATAGACTGCGCAACCCTTCCGGATAATCTTGTTGAATCCGAACTTTTCGGGCATGAAAAAGGAGCTTTCACCGGTGCAACCGATTCAAAGCCGGGGCGTTTTGAAATGGCAAACGGAGGAACGCTTTTTCTTGATGAAATAGGAAATTTGTCCGTAAATGTTCAGAAAAAACTTCTTAGGGTTCTTCAGGAAAGGAAAATAACAAGGTTAAGCGGAAAGAAAACAATAGACCTTGACATAAGGGTTATTACCGCAACCAACGTTGATTTAAAGGCCGCCATAAACAGCGGGGAATTCAGGGATGACCTTTTTCACAGGATAAACGAATTTTATCTTGAAATTCCGGCTTTAAGAAAAAGGGGTGATGATATACTGCTGCTTGCAAATCACTTTATAAAACTGTATGCCGGGAAATTTGGGAAGCAGGTTACAGGGCTTGACAATGAAGCCGCCGAATTCTTTATGTCGTATCAATGGCCGGGGAATGTAAGGGAGCTTGAAAATTCAATAAAGCATTCAATACTTATGGCAGAAGGAAAAATTGGAATTAAGGATCTGCCGAAATCATTGATTGAAAAACCCGCAAGAAAGCAGGAATTGCCTTTTGCGCAGACGCCCGCCGAGAAAACACCCGACAGCGAAGAACAGGTAATGCCTCTTAAGGAAGCTTTCGGGAAAATCAGGGAAGAGGTTGAAAAAGATCTTATATTAAAAGCATTGGAGAAATTCAAATGGAATAAGAAACGCGTTTCGGAAGCTTTGCAGATAGACTATAAAACTCTTTACAATAAAATGAAAGAATACGGAATAAAGGAGTGAAAAATGGCGAAAATTGTTTTCCTTATGATTACCGGATTGTTGTTTATGTTTTCCGTAATCGCGGGATTTCTTGCAGGCAAAAGCATGCTGTCCGTGATGACATTTTCGCTGATTATATATGCGGCGGGGGTTATTGCTTTTACGGCCGCAGTGCGGTTTGAAGGCAAAAAAAATAAGGGGTGAACGTCATGAAAAAAGAAGAAAAAGAACTTTGGGTAAAGCTTAAAAAAACCGGAAGCGAGAGCATAAAAAGACAGATAGCCGAAATGCATCTTAATCTTGTAAGGTTTGTGGTTGAGAAGGTTTCGTACAATTCGGCGGTAATTAACAAGGCAGATCTGGTTAATGTGGGCGTAATAGGGCTGATGAAAGCGATAGAAAAGTTTGACATTGCGAAGAACACAAAATTTTCAACTTATGCCTACATGAAAATTTACGGAAGCATTATGGACTATATCAGGGAAACCGACTGGACGCCAAGATCCGTAAGAGACAAGCTTGGAAAACTTGAAGAAGCATACATGAGACTTACGGCGCGCGGCATATATAATCCCCATGATTCTCAGGTGGCCTCAGAGCTTGGAATGACCATGGATGATTATTACAGATTTATAGACGGACTGCATGTAAATCAGGTAATGTCACTTGAAGAACTTGCGAATTTTGAAGACAGCGAGACTGCGTCAAGGGATAAAATGTTTGGTAAAAAAGAAAAGCAGGAGCTTAAGGAAATGGTTGCTTCCATAATAGACAAATGCCTTGATGAAAAAGAAAAAGTTATAATTTCTTTGTATTATTATGAGGAGTTGACTTTAAAGGAAATTGCGGGGATAATGAAATTTACGGAAGCAAGAATTTCGCAGATTCATGCCAAAGCAATTACAAAAATAAAGGCGCATATAGCGGCTTCTTCTGTTGCCGCTCTGTAAAAGGATTGATTTAAAGGGAGGGTTTCTTGCCAAAGAAAATCCTTATAGCGGAAGACGAACAAGATCTTGTTGAAATAATAAGGGCTTTTTTGGAGCTGGACGGGCATGAAGTTAAGGCCGTATTTAACGGAAGAGATGCAATTGCCGCCGTCGGAGAATACAAGCCGGATATAATCCTGCTTGACGAAATGATGCCTTTTATATCCGGGAATGATGTTGCCAAAAAGCTTAAATCAGACCCAAAATTTATGCATATACCAATCATAATGGTAACCGCAAGATATCAAAAGCAGGATAAAATTAACAGTCTGCTTAATGCCGGTGTTGATGACTATATAACAAAACCTTTTGATCCCGATGAGCTTAGAGCAAGAGTTAAAGCAATGCTAAGGATAAAAGAATTAACGGACAGCAAGGAAGAGGCAAATAAAAAGATAACGGAACTTTATGAGAAGGTTTCAAGGGTTTCGGAAGCAAGAAAAAAAGTGATTGATGAGGCTCTTTTGGAGCTTCCGCTGGCATTGATTTTTACAGATAAAGAAGGAAATATTTACGAATGGAACAAATATCTTTCAGAGATAATATCAGGAGATCTTGAAACTCTCAAAGGAAAAAGTATGGAAGTGGTTTTTCCCGGACTTTCGGTATCGGGTTCAAAACCGAAGGTAAAGCAGTATCTTGAGTTTTTTGACGAGGTTAACGGCAAGATTAATCTTGAAATAAGCGGATTTACGGCGGGAGAATCCGTTATATACGTAATAAGGGATAACACACGCTACAGAAGCCTTCTTAATATAAAGGAAATATTAACCCAGGTTTTTGACAAAAAGGAGTTTTACGGCGATTTCTTTAAAAAAATACTTTCCGAACTCAGGGCGTTTGTTTTTGCGGAAGGCGGCCGGATATATATTTATGATGATGAAAATGTATATACCGGCGAAATAGGGGACACATCAAAACTTGACAGAATAGACCTGAAAAAAAACGCCCTTAATGTAAAAAAAACCATATTTATAAAATCTGATGACATGCAGGATGCCGATGTAGAGAACCTGCTTGTTGTTCCTGTTATGGGCAGGGAGAAAAAGATAGGATTGATAGTTTTAAGCAACTGCAGAGGAATTGGGAGGGAAATATCGGGAAAAATTGACATGATAGAGTTTACCGTAAATCTGATATCAATGTTTTACGAGAACATTATGCTTACCAACAAGCTTAACAGGGAAAATATTCTTATAAGAAGCCTTATAAGCATAGCGAAAATTATAAATTCAACCCTTGATTACCACACTCTTATAAGAATGCTTGCCGAAGTTGTGGGAAGATTCTCGGACAGCGATAAAATAGCAATATTTATATTTGAGCGCAAAACAAAAGAATTGGAGCTTACTCATTTTACGGGGTTTTCGGCTGAAACCGCCTGTGAGTATAACAAGGCCAGAATAAACAGGGAAGAATTAAAAGCGGATGAAGCCGGCCATACGGACGAGGATGTTATACAGATACTTGAAAAAAGCCCCAAAATGAAAATTTTTCAGGGTACGAACGGAAAAATGCGGTTTATGCCATTAAAAGTGCAGAATAAGCTTGTGGGGTTTATACTTATAAGAGACATGAAAGCGTCTTTAATGCATATAGAGATGCTTACTCTCCTTTCGGAATACGCCGCAAAAGCTATAGAGAATTCATTTTTGTTTGATCAGGTGGTGAAGCAAAACGAGCAGCTTCTTCAGGCGGCGGATATTTTAAGAAAGACGGAAGCAAGGTTAAAGGCAAGCGAGCAGCTTGCGGCTCTCGGAAAATTTGCGGCGGCTGTTGCCCATGAAATAAGGACCCCGCTTACAATAATGCTTGGCGGAATACAAAACATAAAGTCCGTTACCGAAGAAGAGCAAAACAATATACTTCAGTCTCTTGAAGCAAAAATAATAGATATTGATCATATATTAAAGGAAATGATGACGCTTGCAAAACCCATAACTTTGGAGCCGGAGATTTTTGACATAAAAAATCCGATAGAAGACACGCTTAATTTCGTAAAAAACAAAGCAAAACTGAACAATGTTGAAATTAATGTTGTGTGGGGGCATACGGGCAGTGTAAACGCTGACAGAATACAGACGGAGAAAATATTGTTAAATCTTTTTGTAAATGCAATGGATTCGATGAAAGGCGGCGGCAAACTTATAATTGAAACCCGTGATGCCGGAGAATATACGGAAGTGACGGTTAAAGACACCGGAAGCGGAATCCCCGAAAATATAAGAGACAAAATATTTGACCCTTTTTTTACCACCAAAAAGCACGGAACAGGTTTGGGTCTTTATAATGTAAAAAGGATACTTGAACTTTTGGGCGGAACCATAAGCTTTGAAACCGCGGACACCGGGACGTCATTTTTTATAAAAGTGCCTGCCGTAAGAAACTGAAATACACTTCTGTTTTATTCAAGGGAAATAAAGCCAAAATTAATGAAAAATATTCCATTTTCTTCAAATTAATCCTTTAAAAATAAGGCTTTTTCGCGCGGCACGGGGTTTGCTTATATGTATGTGAGATTTTTAAAATATTTGGAGAAAAGCAAAATGGATGAAGGGATAAGAACAGCCGCAATATCGATGACTGCAAGAATGCGTGAGAATGAAATTCTTGCGCATAATGCGGTAAATGTAAACACATCATATTTTAAGGAAAATCTTCAATACTATATTCAGGATGAAAGCGGAAGGCTTGCAACAAAAAGAGTCATTAATCATGCTCCGGGCGGTCTTAAGCCGGGAGGCAATATGGATATAGCGCTTTCTTCAGGATCTTTCATTAAATTGAAAAATGATGACGGATCTGTTTTTTATTCCAGAGGAGGAAGGCTTTCGGTAAATGAAAACGGAATGCTTGTCTGCGGGAACAGCGCCGTTCTTGATGTTAATAACAGGGAAATATATTTAAACGGAAGTTCAAATGTAAGCATAACAAGCGGCGGGCATGTAATGCAGGGCGGCGATGAAGAGGCAAGAATAATGGTTGTAAAACCGGTTGAATCCGGAGCGGTAAATCAAATCGGCGGAAATATTTATGAAATAAAAGGCGAGGTTAAAATTGTCAACGATACTTCGCCGGTTATTTCCGGTTTTACGGAAGACAGCAATGTTGACAAGGGCAATCTTATGACAAAAATGATAAACGCAATGAGAATGTATGAAGCCGGGCAAAAAGCAATATTAAGCAATGATGACGCCGTAAGCAAGGCGATCAGTGAATTTTCAAAATTTTAAGGCGGTAAAAAAATGAAAGCACTGTGGATATCAAATACGGGATTAAATGCGGAACAGACAAGAATAGACTTAATAGCCAACAACATGGCGAACATTAATACGGTTGGCTTTAAGTTCCAGGATGCCTTCTCGCAGGAAATATTAAACGGCGACGCCGCGGAAGGCGGGCTTATGCCGTCGGGGGTGTCCGTGAGGGCAACTCAGAGAAATTTTTCTTCCGGACAGCTTAATTTCACGGGAAACAGCATGGATCTTGCGATAAAAGGCGACGGATTCTTCCAGGTAAGCATGGCCGATGATTCCATAGCATATACAAAAGCCGGAGACCTTGCGGTTGACGCCGAAGGATATATTGCAACCAAAAACGGCGAAAGGCTGTATCCAAATATTCAGCTGCCTGATAACACCGTTCAGGTAAATGTAAGCAATACCGGGGCTGTGACGGCTTTGCGTTCGGACGGAACACAGGTTGCTGTGGGTCAGATTGAGCTTGCAAGATTTATAAATCCAAACGGACTTGAAGCAATGGGCAACGGACTTTATAAGCCAACCCCCGCCTCGGGCGCGGCAATAGTTGATGTTCCGGGATCTCAGGGTCTTGGAAATGTGATGCAGGGATTTCTTGAAGGCAGCAATGTTGAGCTTGCCAATGAAATGATAAAAATGATAATGACACAGAGAGCTTATGAATTAAACGCAAGGGTAATACAGGCTGCTGACCAGATGATGGGAATAGCCAACGGGATAAAGAGGTAATAATGAGAAAAACGGCTTATTTGACTGTTTTTTTTATGACGGCTTCAATATGCTGCGCCTTTGATGCGGCGGCTTTTGCCGAAAAAAAAGCGGCTGAAATATCCCTTTTAACCGGAGCAAAAGCCGCTGTTGAAATAATATCCTGCGAGCCGTCAAAAGGAAAAAAGACCGGCGCTGAAAGGATTGAGCCGACAAGCGTATTTTTTGAAGACGGTTATAAAATAACGGCAAAAGTATCGGCATATAAAAAGGCGCTGAGGCCTTTAAGGACAATATTAAAGGGCGAAAAGTTCAGACCACAAGATTTTGAAACGGCTGATGTTGATGTAATTGCCATGAATTATGAGCCTGTTCCCGCAGAGGAATCGCTTGAAGGCGCGGTAAGCACCAGGATTATACAAAAAGGGAAGCCGGTTTCTGTTAACGATTTTTCAATGCCGTTTTATGTGCGTCCGGGAACAGAAGCGGAAATTATTTTTGAAGAAGGTTTAATAAGAATATCCGCACAGGCAAGGGCTGAAGAACCGGGTTTTATAGGCGATGTGATAAAGGTGAGGAATACAAAGAGCAAAACGATATTGTTTGCAAGGGTGACGGAAGGGCCAAAATTTATATGCGGGGGTGCAAGGTGAAAAAGATACAGGACGAAATAATGAAGACCGCATTTTTGCTGACGGCCCTTGCGCTTTGTGCTTGCAGGGCGCATGCGGGTTCTCTTTCCGGACCTTATAATTATCTTTTTTCGAACGAAAGGGAATATAAAGCGGGAGATCTTATTAAAGTTTATGTTGATGAAAATGTTGTGGCCTCACAGGCAAATGAAACAAACCTTTCAAAAGCCGCCGAAATAGGGGGCGGTTTTACGGCAGGAGGCACTTACTATGCGGGAAGCGCCGACGGAATTATGAATTTAAAAAGCGGACAGACAGGATACGGAAAAGCGAAGCAGAGCGGAAAACTTGTGGGCGTTATAAGTGTTGCGGTAACGGAAGTAAAACCAAACGGAATTCTTAAGATAAAAGGCGAAAAAACAATTGAAATGAACGGAAACACGCAGAAGATGACGCTTGAAGGCGAAGTTAATCCGCTTGACATAATGGCTGATAACACCATCGGATCGGGTGAAATATATATGCTTAAGGTTAACTATTCCGGTGAAGGGCTCCTTGGAAACAAGTCAAGGGGCGGCATACTTACACAGTTTCTTGACTGGCTGTGGATATTTTAGGCGGTATTATGAAAAAAACAACCCTTATTCTTGCGATGTTTTTGCTTGGCGTCCCGCAGGTTTTTAGCGTTGCCGTTCAGGTTAAGGAAATTACGGATATTGCGGGCTTTAAGGAAAACCAGCTTATAGGATATGGAATCGTTGTGGGGTTAAACGGAACCGGCGACAGGGACGGGTCAATGATTACGGTTGCATCAGTTTTGTCCATGCTTAAAAAACTCGGGGTTAAGGTTCCTGCGGAAAAAATTGAAACAAAAAACTGCGCCGCGGTAATTGTGACAGCGGTTCTTCCGCCGGCGGTAAGGCCCGGTGAAAGGCTTGATGTGACAATTGCATCAATAGGAAATGCAAAAAGTCTTTATGGAGGAATACTTCTTATGACGCCGCTTAAGGCCGGCAACGGGGACGTTTATGCGATTGCCCAGGGGGCATTACAGTCCGGGGGGCATAATGTTGAATTTAATGAGAACCGCGTGGGTAAAAATAACGCCGCATCGGCATCAATTGCGGGAGGCGCCATAGTTGAGAAAGAACTTATGAATGAAACTTTAAGCGGGGATAAAATATCGCTTATTTCGCAAAGGACAGATTTTGAGCTTGCATCCGTTATTGTGGATGAAATAAATAAAAAATACGGGGAAAATACGGCTTCCACCGCGGACGGGAAGAATATTGACGTAAAAATCCCCGAAGCATACGCTGCAAATAAATATAAATTTATGGCGGAGCTTGGGTCAATCGTTGTTGAAGATGCGGGGGAACCGTCCATTGTTCTTGATGAAAAAAGCGGAACGGTTATACTTGGCGGCGAGATAAAGGTAAATGCGGTTGCGATTTCGCACGGAAACATACATATAGCCGTAGCCTCGGAAAATGTAATATCGCAGCCCTCAAGCTTTGGACAGGGCAGCACCGTTCAGGCGTTAAACAGCACAATCAGCATAAATGAAGACAAGCCGAAATTTACAACCATAAGAAAAGGGGCGACGCTTGATGAAATAGTAAAGGGTCTTAACAATCTTGGAGTGTCGGCCCAGGACATAATAGCAATAGTAACCAATATGAAGGCATCCGGCGCGATTAAGGGAAAGATAATAGTCCGCTGAAGTTTGTTCTTTTACAGATTTAACATTTGTGGCTTATCTGCCGAAAATCAGATGAAACATATTCTGTCCAAAGAAAGGCGGTGGGCCGTTATGGAAGTGGGAAAAACGAATCCCGCAAGGGTCAATGAAACCCAAAGAGTGCGTGAAGAAGGCGAAGTTGAAATAAAAAGAAGTGAAAATATAAAGCCCGCACCCGAAACGGTAAAACGTCACTTTGCGGTGATAGAAAATCTTGAGGAAGGAAGAAAGCTGCGTGAATCTCTTGCCAGGGTTAACAGGGAAATAAGCGAGCTTCGCATGGAAAGGACCAGGTTTGAACTTGACCTTGAAGAGATAAGGGCGACGCTGATTGAAAAAGGAAGGGGCGCGGACGGGGAAATGATAGCGAAGATGCATGAGTTAAAGCAGGAAATTGTAAACAATGATATTGAAAGAGTGAAAAAAGCGACGGAAATAACATACAGACTGGCGACAGGCAGTTATTCGGTAAGTTCGGATGAGCTTGTAAAAAAATGGTTTAAGGAGCAGTAAAGTGGAAACAAGGGATATAGAGACAGCCGTTGAGAGTTTGAAGAAAATAACCGGTCTTAACGCCGAGCTGCTGGCTTTGTGCAGGCAGGAAAAGGAAATGATAGTTTATGAAAATGTGACGGGTCTGGCCGACCTTGTTATAAAAAAAGAAGAGGTGCTTAACAAAATGGCCCTGGAAAAAATAACACTTAAGAATTCGGTTGCTTTGATAAAAGCTGCGCTTGGTTTTGGGGAAAAGGACGAAGCAAATCTTCTGACGCTTTCGAAATTTTTCCCCGAAGAATATAAGCTTAAAGTTCAAAGTCTTGAAAGCGAGCTTAAAGAATATGTAAATGCCGTTCGTACAATATCGCTTGTAAACAGAAAACTTATATCTGACAGCCTGAAATTTATAAATTTTGTGATTGATTTCATAAAAAAACCGTCGGGTGAGATTGAAACTTATTTACCCGAAGGAAAAGTCATGAAACGCTCAAATGAACGGGCGTTTCTTGACGTGACTCTGTGAGGCGGTTATGGCATCAACTTTTTTTGGAATAGAAATAGGAAAAAGAGGGGTTCTTGCCCATAAAATGGCTCAGGATGTAACAACGCATAACATTGTAAACGCAAGCACCCCGGGCTATACCAGACAGGTTGCCCACCTTGGGGCAACAATTCCTTTTGCGCAGCCTGCCGCAAACAGGCAGGTGCTTACCGCCGCCCAGGTTGGAACCGGAGTTGAAGTTGACTACATAAAAAGCGTTCGGGACAATATGCTTGATATGTCGATAAAACAGAATTCATGGATGCAGAATTTTAACGCGTCAATGCAGGAAAGACTTAATACGATACAGGCGATATTTAACGAACCAAATTCTCCGACCCTTGGGGATACGATGAATGAATTTTTTGGCGCCTGGAACACTCTTGCAAATCAGCCGGACAGCCTTGCGATAAGAAGAAATCTTTTAAATGTATCCGAAAGGCTTGCGGGCGAATTCCGTTTTATAAGCGAAAGAATAAATGATGTTGAGCGGGATATTGATGCAAGCATTACGTCCGGGGTAAAGCAGGTTAACAAGCTTGCCGAACAGATAAAAAATCTTAACATTGAAATATTCAAAGCAACGCATATAGGCGACAATCCCAATGATTTAATTGATAAACGCGACAATATGCTTAATGAACTTGCGAAATTTACCGATTTTCAGCTTCAGCATATGGAGGACGGCACGGTAAAAGTTTCAATATACGGCCATATCCTGGTATCAAAGGATTACAATACAAATCTTGTCGCGGTAAGGGACCCGGGCAATAATAATTTTATGGATGTAAGGTTTGATGACGGAATAGACGCAAGAATAACGGGAGGAGAGCTTGGCGGTTTAATGTCCGTAAGAGACACATATATAGCGGGATACCGAACAGAATTAAATGCTATTGCGGCAACAATTATAGACAGGGTAAATACGGTGCATGCGGCGGGTTATGCGCTTAATTCGGCAACTGTATCGGGCATGAACTTTTTTACGGGCACTGACATCACCAATATTGCGGTTGACCCGGCTTTTGCGGCAAATCCGTCTCTTATCGCCGCGGCATCAAACCCCAATGCCCCGGGAGACGGCACAAACGCCCTTGCGCTGTCGCAGATCCGATATGAGACAAACATGGCGGGAAACACAATAACACTGGGCGAAAGCTATGCCAACATGATAAGCGGAATGGGCAGCGACATATACAGACTTAATGCTGATTCCATGATGTATACGTCTGTTGCCGCGGACTTGAATGCAAGAAAAGCTTCTTACAGCGGGGTCTCGCTTGATGAAGAAATGACAAACTTAATAAGATTCCAGCATGGATATAATGCAAGCACAAAAGTGATAAAAGTTCAGGATGAGTTAATACAATCAATCCTGGGGCTTGTGGGATAAGGAGGCGCCATGAGGATAACGGATGCTTATATCAGCGAACACTTTGTGGCCGGACTGCAGTATTCCCTTGGAAAATTAAATGACATAAACGAAAAAATAGTGACGGGAAGAGAAATAAACAAGCCTTCCGATTCTCCGGAAAAGGCCGGAAGACTTATATCAATAAGAGATTCGCTTACCAATAACAGCTTATACAGGGCCAATGTTGATGAAACCGTGAAGTTTATGGAGGCAACAGACACCTCGCTTGATATGATGGCAAGAATATTTAATGAATTAAAGACGCTTGCTGTTAAAGGCACAAATGACAGCTACAGCCAAAGTGACAGGGCGGCAATGGCCGTTGATGTTGACAACAAGCTGAAAGAGCTTATATCGCTTGCAAACACACAGGTTGAAGGAAGATATATTTTTGCGGGATTCAGGACAATGACAAAGCCGTTTGAAGAGGTAATGACGGGAACGGCAATTACCGATGTAAATTATAACGGCGATTCGGGATTGATGCCCGAAGAAGTTTATAAGGGCGAAATAATGAACAAAAATGTTCCGGGAGATGTTTTTAAGAACGGCGCTTTTGACATGTTCAGGGGAGTGATTGATTTAAGAGACAGTTTGAACGCAAATAACACTTCCCAGATTCAGAACGCGATAAACGCAATGGGGGCTTCCCTTGACAAGATAATTGAATACAGAACTGACATAGGTGCGAAATTAAAGAGGGCGGAAAATATATCGGGCAGGATAACCGAGACAGAGGCCACATTGACAAAGCTTGAGGCAAAACTTTCCGATGTTGACATGCCTGATGTAATATCGGCTTTTACGCTGCAGCAAAATGTTTATCAGGCTGCCATAAAGTCGATATCATCAATACTTGAGCAGACCACCTTGGCTGACATTCTGAGGTGAAAGGAGATAACATGACGGCACTTGGGCTGAAAGATTCCGAAATTCAGAGCAAAGAAATAAAATTTGTAAAACCCATAATCGGTTTTGAAAAAAACAGGGTTTTTACCTTAAGCGAAGTAAAGCCGCAGAGCCCGTTTTTATGGCTTAAAAGCGCGGATGATCCGGAGCTTTGTTTTGTTGCTGTTGTAGTGTTTGACTTTGTTTCCGATTATGAGTTAAAATTAAGCCGGGATGATGAGGAGATATTCGGATTTAAGGACGGCGGATGCATTGTTCTTTCGCTGGTAACCATACCCGAAAACCCGGCTGACATGACAATTAATCTGGCGGCGCCGATTATAATAAACAGGCGGACCAAACTTGCCGGCCAGGTTCTTAATATGAAGGAAGGCTATGGGTTGAGGGAATACCTTTTGAAAAGGGAGAGCAGGGATGCTGATTCTGACAAGAAAAAAGGGAGAGAAAATAATACTGGACGGTGAAATAGAAATAACCATTGCAGAAATCAAGGGCAGGGAAGTTAAGGTTGGAATTAAGGCGCCCAAAGGAGTGACAGTGCTGAGGGAAGAAGTTTACAAAGAGATACAGAATCAGAACAAGAAAGCGGCGGACGCGGGCAAAACACGGATACCGGACATAAAAATATAAGCACCGCTTTGGAATAAAATTTTCCACAACAAAAGGAGTGAGACAAAAGAAGTGCCCGAGGGCAAAACGGAAGAGCCCGGAGGAAGCAACAGAAACAACGGCCGGAAAGGAATCCGGCTGAAAAAAAACATCACGGAGGATGTTAACATGAGAATCAATCACAATTTACCTGCATTAGAAGCATTAACAAGGCTTTCAACAACAAACGGAGCCATTGGAAAGTCACTCGAAAAATTAAGCTCGGGCCTTAAAATTGTAAGGTCAAGCGATGATGCCGCGGGTCTTGCGGTATCGGAAAAGATGCGTTCCCAGATAAATGCGCTTGGCCAGGCAAAATTAAACGCTGAAGACGGCATATCAATGCTGCAGACAGCCGAAGGCGCGCTTAATTCAACCCACAATATCCTTCAGAGGCTTAATACGCTGGCCGTACGTGCTGCGAACGACGCCACGTTAACCACAGAGGATAAGACGCTTATGCAGAGCGAAGTGACACAGCTGACCGACGAGCTTACCAGAATGGCCTCAACAATCAAATTCAACACAAAGCAGCTGTTAACCGGCGCGTTTACAAGCCAGACGCTTCAGGTGGGCGCGGAAGCAGACCCGACAAACTCAATAACTGTTGACATAACCGGCGTTTCGGCGGACACTCTGGGGCTTTCCGGACTTGACCTTGTAAACTCCGCAACAGCGGCAATCACAAGCATCAACAGCGCAATCACCGTTGTATCCGCAAACAGGGGCCAGATTGGCGCCGTTATGAACAGGCTTGAAAAAACGATAGAAAACCTGGACATACAGGTTGTTAACATGACGGCATCCGAATCACGCATACGCGATGTTGACATGGCGGCCGAAATGGCAACATACACCAAACTTCAGGTATTGCAGCAGGCGGGAACAGCAATGCTTGCCCAGGCCAACAGCCAGCCTCAGTCAGTGCTTTCTCTTTTAAGGTAATTTTCAGCCCCGGGATAGGGTTCTGAGCAGGCCGTATCCCGGGGATACAAAATTTTAAAAAAAATAATTTAAGTTTTTTGTCATCAGTTCCGAAAATATTTTTGAAAGGCGATAGTTAAGAAACAAACTACCGCTTTGCGTGCGCTGTTCAATGCGTCAGCCAAAAAAAGCACGCGAACCCGGCAGGGAAGCCGGGGGATCGCATCAAGGAGGATGAAGAAATGAGAATCAACCACAACCTTCCCGCTTTGGAGGCTTTAACCAGGCTTGCCGCCACAAACGGCATGATTGGCAAGTCTCTGGAGAAGCTCTCTTCGGGCTTAAAGATCGTGCGCGCCAGCGATGACGCCGCGGGTCTTGCGGTTTCCGAAAAAATGAGAGCTCAAATCAACGCATTGAATCAGGCCAAGCTCAACGCCGAAGACGGCATATCCCTGTTGCAGACAGCCGAAGGCGCTCTCAGTGTGACCCACAACATACTGCAGAGGTTAAACACGCTTTCGGTGCGCGCCGCGAATGACGCGACGCTTACAACCGAGGATAAGCAGTTGATGCAGAGCGAGGTAACCCAGTTAACAGGTGAGCTCACCAGAATGGCGTCAACAATCAAGTTCAACACTAAGCAGCTTCTGACAGGCGCTTTCACCTCTCAGAGCATGCAGGTTGGCGCCGAATCCGAAACGTCAAACCAGATAACTTTTGACGTGACCGGTGTAAGTTCTGACACGCTCGGCCTGTCGGGATTGGACCTCGTTAATTCGGCGACAGCCGCGATAACGGCCATTAACAGCGCGATTACCACTGTTTCCCAAAACAGGGGGCAAATCGGCGCCGTCATGAACCGTCTGGAGAAAACCATTGAAAACCTGGATATCCAGATAGTTAACATGACCGCGTCTGAATCGCGCGTAAGGGACGTTGACATGGCTGCGGAGATGGCGGCTTACACCAAATTGCAGGTGCTGCAGCAATCAGGTGTGGCGATGCTCGCGCAGGCGAATGCCCAGCCTCAGTCCGTTTTAAAACTGCTCAGCTGAGGACGGCATACAGACCCAACAGTTGTATTTTAGTTTTTTCCCCTTTCCGCCGAAATTATAAGATAAGAGGAAGGCGGATTGCAAATCAGGCAGCGTAATTGGCAGCGCCGCAAAGCGGTATAAAGCCTGAGGGAAAGAACGCGGCACGAAATTTGCTCTTGTAACAGAAGTAAAGTTTCAGAACCAAGGCAGGGAACGGAATCCCGCCTAAAAAACAAGGAGGTTTTTGTTATGAGAATCAATCACAACTTACCGGCACTTGAAGCATTAACCAGACTTTCGGGAACAAACACGGAAATCGGAAAATCGCTTGAGAAATTAAGCTCGGGCCTTAAGATTGTAAGGTCAAGCGATGATGCCGCTGGTCTTGCGGTATCCGAAAAGATGCGTTCCCAGATAAACGCGCTTGGACAGGCAAAATTAAACGCGGAAGACGGAATATCCCTTCTTCAGACAGCCGAAGGCGCGCTTAATGTGACACACAACATACTTCAAAGGCTTAATACGCTGGCTGTACGTGCGGCCAATGATGCCACACTTACAACGGAAGATAAAAGCCTTATGCAGAGCGAAGTTACACAGCTGACCGATGAGCTTACAAGAATGGCGTCAACAATCAAGTTTAACACAAAACAGCTGTTGACAGGCGCATTCACAAGCCAGACTCTTCAGGTTGGAGCCGAAGCTGACAGCGCAAACAGCATAACTGTTGACATAACCGGCGTTTCGGCGGACACTTTGGGGCTCTCCGGTCTTGACCTTGTTAACTCCGCAACAGCGGCAATCACAAGCATCAACAGCGCCATCACAACGGTTTCACAGAACAGAGGCCAGATAGGTGCTGTTATGAACAGGCTTGAAAAGACGATAGAGAACCTTGACATCCAGGTTGTAAACATGACGGCGTCCGAATCGCGCATACGCGATGTTGACATGGCTGCCGAAATGGCAAATTACACCAAACTGCAGGTTCTGCAGCAGTCCGGTGTTGCAATGCTTGCGCAGGCAAACAGCCAGCCGCAGTCGGTTCTCTCGCTTTTGAGGTAATAAATAAGAATTTAAGTCCGCTTGGTGCGCGTGCCCCTTTTTGGGGCATGCGCCAAAGCGGCAAATATAACGGAGGAAGAAATGGCCAATGACATTTACTTTACAGGGGTATCCTCGGGGCTGGATTGGGGTTCAATAGTTGACAAGCTTGTGCAGATAGAAAGGGCGCCTCAGACAAAAGTAAAAATAGAAGCGGCTGTTGCCGGATTAAAAAAAGAATACTGGGGAAGTCTGTCAACAAAAATAGCGGAGCTTCAAAATTATGCGGAAAAGCTGAGAAAGACAGGAGGGGATGTTTTTTCGGGGATGAAAGCTTCGGTTACGGACAAAACAATAGCGTCGGTCAGTGTAACCGATAAAAAAGCCCCTGCCACATCATATTCCATAAGCGTTTCTTCTCTTGCGTCAGCCGCCGTAAAAACAGGCGGAGTTATTTATACGGCATCAAATTCACAGGCTCTTCCGGCTTTGGTTTCAAGTTCTGCCGGAATCAACAGCAGCGGCAATACCATAAATGCGGCGCAAAGTATTTCTTCGCAGGCCGGAAATTTTGAAATCACTCCGGGTTCTTACGGTGAATTTACAGTTAACGGTTTTAAAATAACCTGGAACGATTCGGATTCGCTTAACACAGTTCTTTCAAAAATTAATTCAAGCGGAGCCGGAGTTACGGCTTCTTTTGACAGCGTATCGCAAAAGGTAAATCTTACAAGCAATGCCAAAGGGGCTTCCGCCTTAATTTCTTTGTCAGAAAGCTCGGGAGGAATTCTTGCGGCGTTAAAAATATCCGAAGGCACGGTTTATGGTTCGGACGCGGTTAAGTTTTCACAGGAAAAGCCGCTTAATTCGCCTGAAAATCATATGGACAGGACTGTGACAGAAGGCATTTTCACCATAAACGGAATAATGTTTTATGTTGACCCGGATACCGACAGTTTAAATACGGTTCTTTCCAGAATCAATTCAAGTTCGGCCGGAGTAAACGCCTCTTATGACAGCGTAAACAACAAGATAAATATTGTAAGCGCAAAAACAGGCTTATCAAACGGAATTATACTGGGCGCTCCCGAAGACACTTCCAATTTTCTTTATGCTGTGAAGCTGTCTGATAATTTGATTCCTTCCGGAGGCGCGGCAGATTCTTATTTTGGAAACGATGCCGTGTTTACGGTTAACGGCGGAACGCCGATTACAAGCGCCGTAAATACAATAGACGGCGTTATTCCCGGCTTAAGCATTCGTTTAAGCGGAATTGGAAGCACGTCAATTGTGACTGAAAAAGACAGGGACGCGATAAAGACCGCAATTAAAGATTTTGCGGCAAAATTTAATGATGTAATGTCTTTTATAAATTCGAAATTATATGAAGAAAAAATTCCGCAGTCTGAAAGAAAATCAACGAACGATTATTTTCTTGGATCTTTCAGGGGAAGCGGCACGCTTAATTCCATAAGAGACACGCTTTCGTCAATTGCGTCCGGTTCCGCTGCTTCGCTGCCGAGTTCAATGAGAATGCTTGAGCAGGCGGGAATAAAACTTACTGTTTCTGCTGATTACAAGACGTCAACAATGGTTGTCGACGAGGCAAAATTGGATGAAAAGCTTTCTTCGGATTTTGAATCCGTAAAGAATCTTTTTTATTCAACGGACGGTTTCGCGTCAAAATTTTACAATGCCGCCTACGGGCTTAATTCCGTAAGCGGTGTTTTGGCGGCCGAAAAGACCGCTCTTGATTCCGTTATTTCCGCGGACAACAACAGGATTACGGAATACGAAAGCAGAATAAAAGAAACGGAAAAACGTCTTAAACAGCAGTTTTCAAGAATGGAATCTGCCCTGTCCAAAATGAAGAACCAGCAGGCATGGCTTGTTTCAATGGCGGCGGGATTGATGAAAACTTAAAAAAGCGGAGGTGCTGAATGGAAGTTATGGTTGACGGGCATAAAGTTGATTCTGCGGAAGGCGCGATTGACAAAGTAAAATTGAACGAAATAGTAAAAAAACATTACGGAAACTCGTCCAGAATAATAGTAACGGCAAAAGTCGGCGGTCTTGAATATGATTTTTCAAGAAATGACATAGATTTTGCTTCCGGCTCCGTGATAGAGCTTCTTACGGCAACGCCGAAAGAAATTGCGGCGGCCGGCGTTTATGACGCGGTTGTTATGCTTGAAAATGCAAAGCTGGCAATAAGGCAGTCTTCGGAAAAAGTTCTTCTGGGAGATTTTGAAGACGGTATGGCAAAGTTTGCGGAAAGCATCAATGTGCTTCAATGGGTTGCGGTTCTTATCAGCAAAGTCAGGGATGCGGGGGTTGTAAATTTCAGTGAAGACAAGCCGTACACAAAAGAATTTTTTGCTGAAGCCGATAATTTAAACGGTATTTTGGAAAAAACCGAGGAATACATCAAAAGCAAGGATACGGTTATGATATCCGACACTCTTGAATACGAGCTTTTGCCGTGTGTGGAAAGGTGGCAGTCAAGCCTTCCCGAATTATATACGGACATTGTCGAAGGATCGACATTACATTAAAAACGGTTCAAGGAGGAATCGCATGGAGACCAGGCTTACCCCGGTAACAGGAAAAGGAATCAGACAGTATGAAACCAACATGGCTTTTACAAGGCCGCCCGAATTGCTGACGCTGGATTTGTATGACGGAGCCATTAAATTCATTAACAAGGCGCTTGAAGGATTCGCCAAAGAATCAAACGAAGAAATCAGCAACGGTCTTATAAGGGCAAATGCAATCATTGACGAGCTGCGCACAAGCTTAAATTATGAAAAAGGCGGAGAGATTGCGGTTAATTTTGCAAAACTTTACGCTTTTATAGGAAGCAGTCTTACAAAAGCAAACATTAAGAAAGACAGAAAACACGCCGAGGATGCGTTAAGAATAATATCCATAATGAGATCGGCATGGTATGAAGGCGTAATAAAAGACAAGGTATAAAATTTTTAATAAAATTTTTGAAGTTTTTTAAATAAAGTGCCGAAAATGAAATAAGAAATAAGAAAATAAACAGGGCTTATAAAGCCGAATAAAAATCCGGGAGGCAACACAATGGCAAATGTCTTAATTGTGGACGATTCTGCTGTCATGAGAAAAATCATAATGAAAGGGATGCGGCAGGCCGGTTTTAACATTGGGGAAATATTTGAAGCGGGCGACGGGGTTGAGGGATTAAACATAGTAAAAGCTTCGGGCCAGGGTATAGGCGTAATATTCTGCGACTGGAACATGCCGAATATGGACGGGCTGCAGTTTGTAAAAGAAGTGCGCGGTCTTGGAATGTCAATTCCCATAGTTATGGTCACAACCGAAGGCGGGGAAGATAAGGTTACTGAAGCAACAGCGGCCGGCGCAAACGGCTATATATCAAAACCGTTTACTCCCGAAAAACTCACATCTGAAATCGGCAAATTTATGGACTGAGTAAATGAATAAAACAAGGAGGTGCTGCCATTATTACTTTTGAATCAGGCAAGTTAAAAGTTATTACGGAAGAATTGTTTAAAACCATGATAAATATACCCGTTAAAGAAAGCTCTCTTGCCTATGATGAAGAGTTTAAAAAAGGAAAAAGGGAAATATCCGGGCTTATAGGCATAAGCGGAAGCACTCCGGGTGTTGTTGCGATACACGCCACAAAAAAGCTTGCGGCAAAAATAACCGCGGCCATGCTTGGAATGCAGCCGGAAGAATTGTCCGAAAACGAGATAAATGACGGATTCGGCGAGGTTGTTAACATTATAGCGGGGAACATAAAGAAAGACCTCGAAAAACAAAATGTTGATTTCAAGCTTTCCCTTCCCACGGTTATAAACGGGGTTGATTATGACACAAAGATATTAAACGGGCAGCGCACGGACAGAATAAGGGTTAAATATTTGTTTGAGCTTGAGGAAGATTATTTTTTTGTTGAGTTTGTTTTTGAAGGAAAAATACAATAGGTGAAAAATGTGGAATAAACTGAAATTCAGGGAAGAAGCCGAAAAATTTGCCGCGGAAAACGGATACAGCGATTCCGTTGTTGAAAATTTTGTTGCGGAAACAGAGAATCTTGTTGACATGCTTGGAGATGAAAAATTTTCCGAGCTTATATCAAGGGTTTTTTCCGAAGTTCCCGGTTTAAAAAAAATTGGCGCGGAGAGAAAGGACAATAATGCCGATGAGAAATTAAGCGCCAAGAATGCGCCTGTTCGGCCTCTTATAAAAAATGATGAAGAGAAAAATGATGAAAATGAGGCGACAGACAAAGATTTTGATGCAATTGCGTCAAAATTAAGCGAGGATTTGTCTCTTTTGACGGAGCCGCATGAAATAAACGTAAGCCGTGTGCGTTCCTTTGAAGCCGAATTTGATTCCGCCGCAGATTCAAAAGAGCCGTTTATAAGCATAATTGCCGAAGAAAATGAATCTTTTTTTGTTTTCAGACTGCCGGCAAAATGCGCAATAAAAATAGCCGGCGCCATGGTGGGAATGCCTGAAAATATAATAGAAGATAAAATTAAAACTTTAAAGCTTGAAGGCACCGATCTTATTGACGGAATAAAGGAAATAGGAAATCAGTTTACGGGTTCGCTTAAGAATGCGCTTGCAGGCAGGGATTTTAAGCTTAAGGAAGTTGTATTTATGGATTTTGAAAAGGAGAAAAAAATAATTACGGGTTCGGGCAGGTGTACAGCCGCCGAATTTGAGTGGACTCTTGGCGGAAACAAGCTTGAGGGATTAACCGCTTTTTATATAAGTAAAAAGGGGTAAAAATGCAAATACAGAACCATATTGATTCTTTGGCGCTTCTTGCCGCAAAAGGGGCATCCGTAAAGGAAATAATAAAAGCGTTAAATGAATGTGAAAATTCCTTTACTGACGGGGAATATCAGGAAAACATTAAAAAAGCATGCTTAAAAGCTGCGAAAGTTCTTCTTAATATGAGGAATACGGGGGCTTCAAACGGGGAAATTTTAAAAGAAGCCTCTGGTTTTATCGAAGCCGTAAGCGCCGCAATTGATAAAAAGCAGGGCAACATAACAGGATTAAGCCCTTTAATGCATAAGGCGGTTTATGATTCTGAAAATAATATTCCTGAAAATAAAATGGAATCTTCCGTGTCCCCGCAAAACGACGATATACTTGCGGAATTTCTTAATCACAGCAAGTTCGTTCTTGAAGAAATGGAAAAACTGATAATGGAATCCGAAGCCGGAAACGGATCTTCCGCCGAAGCTTTAAAGCGGCTTATTCATACAATGAAAGGCGAAGCCGGCGTTCTTGGTTTGTCCGATGTTTCGGCAATATGCCATGCCGCGGAAGATTATATTATTAACAGCGCCTCATCCGGTAAAAAAATGGAAATAGACCCTCTTCTTGAAGTCAAAGATTCGCTTGCGCTGATATTTGATTTTTATTCCGGTAAAAGCAAAACAAAACCCGTGCAAAATCAGGTTATTAAATTGCTTGGAAAAAACAATGCGCAGGAACAAAAAAAAGAAGCAACTGTGATGCAGAGTATTCTTGGCGATGAATTTGACGCAATAAGACGCGAATATCTGACAGGGACAGTTTTTACCCTTGAAGAAATTGAAAAACTTACAATGGACCTGGAAAAGAACAGAAATTCCGAAACAATCGAGAAACTAAAACGCATAATCCATACAATGAAGGGCGAGTCCGCAGCCGTTGACATAAACGAACTTTCCGAAGCCTGCCATGAGGTTGAAGATTATCTTGCTTTAATCGGGGAAAAAGCAGCTGTTGACGCTTTGCTGAAGTTTAAAGATTTTGCGGCTGCGCTTACGGCGTATTTTGAAGGAAAAACGGAAGTAAAGCCAAAATTTGAAGACATAAAAAAATATTTTGAAGTTAAAAAGAAGCCTGAAAACGGGGCTAAGCCCGCGCAGCAGAGAGCGGGCAAACTTGCGGGGCGCGTTGTTGAATTCACCGAAGACCCGGAAATAATCAGGGAATTCATAAACGAGGCAAGGGAGCATCTGGAAAATTCCGAACAAAGCATGATGAAAATTGAAAATAATCCCAAGGACAAAGATTCGCTTAATGCAATGTTCAGAAGTTTCCACACAATAAAAGGCAATGCGTCTTTTATGGGGCTTGTGCATATTAAGGAGCTTGCCCATGAATCCGAGAACCTTCTTGACAAGGCAAGGAAAGATGAAATAAGCCTGGGGGGCGAGGCAATAGAAATAATATTCAGGGCAATAGACAAGTTAAAGGTTATGCTTAATGAAACCGAAAGGGCAATAGCATACGGCGAAAAAATACAAATAAAGGATGACGTTGATTCGCTGATAGGGGCGATAAGCAGGGTTATATCAAGCGGAGGAAGAGCCGCGGACAATATGCTGCCGGCGGAAACCCAGGCAGCCGGAATTCCGTCCGCGGTTAATACGGCTTCCGCGGAAATAAAGATGACGGAAACGCTTAAGGTTGATGCGGCAAAGCTTGACCGTCTTATAGACACAATAGGGGAGCTTGTAATTGTTGAAGCAATGGTAAGGCAGGATATGAATTCGGGCGGAATAATTAACACTGACGACAGTACGCAGCAAAAGCATCTTTCGCAGCTTAACAAGATAACAAGAGATCTTCAGGATCTTGGTTTTGGCTTAAGGATGATATCCTTAAAATCAACTTTTCAGAAAATGGCAAGACTTGTCAGGGATCTTGCGAAAAAGTCCGGGAAGCTTATTGATTTTGTGACAGCCGGCGAAGACACGGAAATGGACAAGGCGGTTGTTGAAAAAATAGGGGACCCTCTTGTTCATATGTTAAGAAATGCGGTTGATCACGGAATGGATTTCCCCGCCGAAAGAATGGAAAGGGGAAAGGCCGCCGTGGGAAAAATAGAGCTTAAAGCCTACCATAAGAGCGGGAACATACATATAGAGATAAATGATGACGGCAACGGGCTTGACAGGGAAAGAATACTTAAAAAAGCCGTTGAACGCGGGCTTGTAAAAGAAGGCGAGGAAATTTCTGATTCACAGATTTATGCGCTTATATTTGCTCCGGGTTTTTCAACCGCCGCAAAAGTGACGGATGTATCCGGCAGGGGCGTGGGCATGGATGTTGTAAAGAAAACTGTTGAGAGTTTAAGAGGAAGAATTGAGATAAAAACTCAAAAACACAAAGGCACAACATTCACCATAATACTTCCGCTGACTCTTGCGATTATTGAAGGAATGGTAATTAAAGCCGGAAACGAAAGATATATCATACCCACCCTTTCGATAATAAGGTCATTAAAGCCGGAGCCAGGCAGCATTGTTAATGTGCTTGGTCAGGGCGAAGTGCTTCACGAAAGGGGAGAAATAATACCGGTTTTCAGGCTTCATAAACTTTTCGATATTAAAAACGCAATCGAAAATCCTTATGAGGCCATAATTATAATTGTTGAAGACAAGGGTGAAAAAGCCGCAATAATGGTTGACGCGCTTGTGCAGCAGCAGCAGGTTGTAATTAAGACTCTTGGCGAACTTGATGTAAAGGGAAGCGGCATTTCAGGCGGCGCAATAATGGCGGATGGAAAAATAAGCGTGATACTTGATGCGGGCCAGCTTTTGCAGCTTGCGCGCGGAATTTCAGGAAAAACGGAATCAAATGAAGAAATAAGCATAAAAAGCGGTGCATAAATGATAAAAGACCAGCTTACAGTGGGTATCGCGGATATGAAGATATCATCCAATCCGGATGAAGTTTTGATTACATATTCGCTTGGCTCGTGTCTCGGCATTACGGCTTATGACCCTGTTGCGAAAATAGGAGGAATGATTCACTGTATGCTTCCGGTTTCAAAGGTTAATCCTGAAAAGGCGCAGACAACTCCTTACATGTTTGTTGATATCGGGGTGCCTCTTTTCCTTCAAAAAATGCTTGAAGCAGGCGCTCAGAAGGAAAGGCTTAAAATCAAAGCTGCCGGATGCTCCAGCATGATGGATGAAAAAGACATTTTTAATATCGGCGAAAGAAACTTCACCGTTTTCAGAAAAATAATGTGGAAAAACAACATGCTTATAGAAAACAGCGACACCGGCGGAGTTAAATCAAGAACAATGACCCTTGCAATTGACAGCGGCATAACAACAATAAAGTCGGGCGGGGAGGTATACGAATTATGAGCCTCAGAGAAAAAATTCTTGGCGAAATCCCCTCTGTTAACATGATACCCCCGACTGTCACGGAAATAATAGAAAAGCTCTCGGAAAGCGATTTTGAGGTTTGTGATATAGGGAAAATGATAAACTACGACCCTTCCCTTACGGCTAATATTTTAAAAAGAGTCAATTCTTCTTATTACGGCAGGATGGACAAGGTTAAGTCAATTGATGAGGCAATTGTAATAATGGGCAAAAACGAATTATACAGAATGGTTATGCTTGCCGCTCTTGACATGGTATCAGAAACGCCCGTTGAAGGGTATGAGCTTCCTGCGGGCGAGCTTTGGAAAAGAAGCGTTGCAACCGCATGCGCGGCAAAAATTCTTGCCGAGATTAAGAAGTTTGCCTATCCAAACACGTTCTTTACGGCCGGGCTTCTTCTTGACGTCGGAAAAATAGTCCTTGGAAAATTTGTTAAAGAGAGAATCAATGAAATATTGGAAAATGCGGAAAGAAAAAAAATAAGTTTTCTTGAGGCCGAAAGGGAAATATTGGGAATAGACCACGCCGAGCTTACGGCATTTTTGCTTGCAAGCTGGAAATTCCCAAAGGTTTTTACGGAAGCCGCGCTTTATCATCATTCTCCCGAAAAATACAAGTCGGGCCCGAACACGGACTGTGTTTATGTATGCCATGTGGCCGATGCCGCAGTAATGAAGTCCGGCATAGGAAACGGCAGGGAAGGTCTTGACTACAGGATTTCGCCGAAAGTTCTTTCTTATCTTAAAATGGGCGAGAAAAACATGGAATCTCTGATTGCTGACATGTTTGCGGAATTAAAGGCAATTGAAATGCAGATGCAGTCTTTGAAAAAGGAAGGTGAAGTAAAATGAAAAGAAATGAAATAATTAAACTTATTGAAAGCGCGGAATCCATACCTCCCACAGCAAGCAGAATTGTAAATGTAATAACAGATCCTGACTATGAAGTTGAAGAAGTTGCAAAATTGATAAAATACGACCCTGCAATGACGGCGAACATTTTAAGGACTGTAAATTCCCCTTACTTTGGCAGGGTGGACAAGGTAAACACAATAGAAGAAGCAATAGTTGTTCTTGGATCAAGAGAGGTCATAAGAATTGCTCTGGCGTCGGCAATGAGAGCGATGCAGGAAAAACCGGTTAACGGCTACGGTCTGCCTCACGGGGTGCTGTGGAAACACAGCCTTGAAACCGCCGTTATGACGTCTGTCATTGCCGTGAACAGAGGAATAAGGGACAGCGGAATTTACTTTACGGCAGGCATGCTTCATGACATGGGAAAGATACTGCTTGGCGATTTTGTGTCCTCTTCAATTGATGAAATAAAAAAATTGTCAGAAACGGAAAAGATAAGTTTCAGGGATGCGGAAAGAAAAATTTTGGGAATAGATCACGCGGAGCTTGGGGGCATAATGGCTGATAAATGGGAATTCCCGGAAGCGTTGTCCGAAACGGTTAAATATTATCATGTTCCGCAAAAATATCCCGAAGACGGAGAATACAGGGATATAGTTTATACGGTTCATGTTGCGGACGCGGTCTGTATTAAAAGTTCAAATTATATCGGAATAGACAAGGACGGCTACGCCCCGAATTCGGATGTTTTTAAGGCGCTTGGGGCGGATGAAAATTTTCTTGAAAACATAAAGAAAGAATCGTCCGAAGAGTTCGTAAGAATTATGAAAGAGCTTGGAATGCAGGAGGGCTGAAATGGGATACAGCATACTTGTTGTTGATGATTCAAAAATAGTCCAAAAGGTTATGGAAAGGACTCTTCAATTGACCGGAGCTCCCATAGAGAAAATATATTTTGCCGACAACGGAAAAGAAGCGCTTGAAACACTTGAACGCGAATGGATAGACATTGTTTTTGCCGATATAAACATGCCGGTTATGACGGGCGTTGAAATGATACAGGAAATGGCAAAAAGAAACATGCTAAATTCAATCCCGGTTGTTGTTGTCTCAAGCGACGGAAGCGAGGATAAAAGGGAAAAATTGGAAAGCGCCGGAGTGAATAAATATATAAGAAAGCCTTTTTCCCCGGAGTTGATAAGAAACATAATAAACAACCTTCTTAAAAAGGGGGAATGACATGAAAAAAGTCCCTGATATCACAAACATGGCTTTTGTTATGTTTGAAAAAATGGGTTTTCTTCTCGGCGAAAGCGCGGATAAGGCGGATTTTAAGATAGATGCGGAAGCGCAGCCGATAAGGGGTGAAATAAAATTCAGGGGAACAGCTTTTGGTTCTTTGTCAATCGTCACAACAAAAAAACTTGCGGAGATGCTTGCTTCCAATATATTGGGTCTTTCTGACGATGAAAAACCGGATGAAATTTCCGTTTATGACGCAGTCAAAGAGTTTTTAAATGTCTTTTGCGGAAATATTCTTGCGGAGATGACCGAAAAAGAAGATTCCGTTGATCTTTTGGTTCCGGAAACAGGCAGGATAACCGAGGAATATATGAAAGGAGTTGTGCATAATCCCGAATCAGTGTTTGTAATGGTGGAAGGCGAGCCTGCGGCATTTATGTTCGGGATAAAAAAATGAAAACAAGAGTTTTAATTGTTGATGATTCCGCCATAGTAAGGCAGATATTTTCAAGGGAGCTTTCAAAAGACCCTGAAATAGAGGTTATAGGAACCGCGCCGGACCCTTATATCGCCAGGGACAAGATAGTTGAATTAAAACCCGATGTTGTGATATTGGATGTTGAAATGCCAAGGATGGACGGAATAACTTTTCTTAAAAAACTTATGCAGCATTATCCGATACCGGTAATAATAGTCTCCTCTCTTACGCCGAAAGGCGGAACGCTTGCAATGGAAGCCCTTAATTCGGGGGCCGTTGATGTTATGTGCAAGCCGGGCGCGGCCTATACGGTTGACGATATGACCGCGGAGCTTTCGGCAAAAATAAAAACTGCCGGAAGGGTCAATGTGAAGAAGCGCGAAATTCAGGCTGCAGCCTTGCAAAAAACCGAAAAACTTTCCCTTGCAAAAACCACAAATAAAGTGCTGGCAATAGGCGCGTCAACCGGCGGGACTGTTGCGATAGAAGAAGTGCTTACAAAACTTCCCGCAAACATACCTGGAACCGTCATAGTGCAGCATATGCCCGCATTGTTTACAAAATCCTTTGCGGAGCGTTTAAACGGGCTGTGCGAAATGGAAGTAAAGGAAGCACAGGACGGAGACAGGGTCATCCCGGGGCTGGTTTTAATTGCGCCGGGAAATTATCACATGCTGCTTAAAAGAAGCGGCGCGGTTTATTATGTTGAAGTGCGTGAAGGACCGCAGGTTCACAGGCAGAGGCCCTCGGTTGAGGTGCTGTTTGATTCGGTTGCGGATTATGCCGGCGCAAATGCAATAGGTGTTATTTTAACCGGCATGGGCAGGGACGGCGCCGCGGCCATGCTTAAAATGAAGGAAAAAGGCGCTTACAACATAATACAGGATGAAAACAGTTCGGTTGTATGGGGTATGCCCGGCGAAGCCGCCAAACTTAATGCGGGCCATAAAATAATGCCTCTTAATGAAATTCCGGCTGAAATTATAAGGGCAAGCTCCGAAGACTTTAAATATTAAAATTAGGCCGGCCCTTTGGCATTTGCCAAAAATTACCTCCCGGTAAGGGGCCGGCTTTTTTTTATTTAAAATTTTTCAACGTTCTGCCGAATATAAAGTAACCCACATACTTGCTTTGGGCCGCTAAAGGGGAAAATTTTTTCAGGGAGGTCTGCGTATGAGAAAGAAAATTACTTTAACCGCACGGCTGGTGATTTTGTTTTTGGGGAGCGCAATTATACCTGTTTTAACAGTGGGTATTTTATGCTATTTAAATTCCAGTCAATCACTGAAAAATCAGGTTTTTAATTCAATGGAGAACACACAAGAACTGCTTACAAAACAGATTGAAGAATATTTTGAAAATGCCGCGAGGTCTGTTGAAACCCTGTCAAAAAACGACAATGTGATAAAAAATCTTGATGAGTTTGAGGAAAAATTTATTGAAAGCGGGGTTAACGGCAAAGCATACAAAGAATTCTGGGAAAAAAGCGGAAGATGGCTTAAGGATTACACAAAAAAATACGGTTATTACGATGTTCTGCTTATTAATGCCAAAGGCGATATTGTTTTTACAATGCAGAAAGAAAAAGATTTGGGAATGAATGTAAATAAGGGTGAAATAGCAGAAAGCTCTCTTGCCTATGCCGTAAAAAAAGCAATGCAGGGCGAGACCTGTTTTGGGGACGTGAAACCATATTCTCCAAGCAATAACGAGCCGTGTGGATTTGTTGCAGCCCCGATAATTGACAAAAACAGGGGGGATAAAACAATAGGAGTAATTGCTTTCCAGCTTCCTTTTGAAAAAATCAATGCAATAATGCAGCAGCGCATAGGTATGGGAAAGACAGGGGAAGCATTTCTTGTGGGCGAAGATTACAGGATGCGTTCCGATTCTTATTTGGCCCCTGAAACCCATTCGGTTAAAGCTTCATTTGCGGGAACAGTTGAAAAAAACGGAGTGCAGACAAAAGGCGTTATTGCTTCTTTTAAGGGCGAAAGCGGGCATTGGATTGTTAAGGATTACAGGGGTGTTGAAGCATTGTCCGCATACGGGCCTGTTAAACTGCGTAATTTAACTTGGGCATTGATAGCAAAAATGGACAAAGAAGAGGCTTTTGCGTCAGTAAGGAAACTGCTTAAAATATTGGTTTTAATAGGAATATTTATTATTGCTGTTATTGCGGCTGTTGCCTGGAAAACCGCTTATTCAATAACCAAACCGATAAATATTGTAATAGAGGGAATAAGTGCGGGCGCGGAACAGGTTACATCGGCATCAGAACAGGTTGCTGCGGCTTCGCAGTCTCTTGCGCAGGGCGCAAGCGAACAGGCAAGCTCGCTTGAGGAAACATCTTCAAGTCTTGAAGAAATGACTTCAATGATAAGCCAGAATGCGGATAACGCCAGGCAGGCCAATAATCTTTCAAGGGAGGCAAATGAAGTCACAAAGCAGGGCGTTAAAGCAATGGAGTCTATGGGTGTGTCTGTTGACTTAATAAAGAAAAGCTCGGATGAAACCGCAAAAATAATAAAGACAATAGATGAAATAGCTTTTCAGACAAACCTGCTTGCATTAAACGCGGCTGTTGAGGCGGCCCGCGCCGGTGATGCGGGCAAGGGTTTTGCCGTTGTGGCCGAAGAAGTAAGAAACCTTGCAAAACGTTCTGCTGAAGCCGCCAAGACAACAAGCGAACTGATAGCTGAATCAAAAAAGAATGTTGATGAAGGAGTTAAGGCATCGGCTGAAGTAAGGGAAATGCTTGCCAAAATAAGCGAAAAGATAACAAAAGTTACGGGGCTTATAAATGAAGTTGCCGCGGCGTCGGATGAGCAGTCAAAAGGGATCAGCCAGATAAATGCGGCTGTTGCGGAAATGGACAAGGTTACGCAAAGCAATTCTGCAAGCGCGGAAGAATCGGCCTCGGCTTCCGAAGAGCTGTCGGGCCAGGCGCAGGAGCTTCAGGAGCTTGTTGAAAAGTTAAGGGATGTTGTGGGCGCGGACGCGGCTCAAAAAAGCTTTGTTATAAAGAAAAACCCAAAAGACAGCGCCGTAAAACACAATGAACCAAAGATAAAGCATATAAATATAAATAAGCCTGCGTCGCCGGTTAAAAATCCGGTCAAAGCTTCGCATATAATACCGCTTGACGAAAATGACATAAAAGATTTCGGCAAATAAAACTTTAAGTTTGGCTTTTTTTCTGCCGAAATTGTTTTGGCGGTTAAATTAATTTCAGGAGAATAAAATGCTTGGAAATTCAGGAATAAGGATGAAGCTGTTTTTTGCATTCGGGATAATTGTATTTTTTATTTTATGCTTAAGCGTTGTTTCGGTTGTAATGACAACCGCAATTGCAGGCAATTACAATTATATAATAGAAAAACAGCTTCCTGTTTCGGACACTTTAATGGAAAGCCAGATTGCAATGAGTAATTTTGTTTTGGCTTTGAACGCATATTTTAAAAAAAACGACGATGAAAGCAAAAAAGATGCTTATGAAGCAAAAGAAAGGATGAAAAAGACTATTGATTATGCCCGGGAAGAATTAAAAGGAAACAAGATAATGCTTGATGAAATTGAGAAAACTGTTTTTGCAAGGGCCGCGCAAATTTTTGAAATAGGAGAAAAAATTATGGGTTCGGGGAGCGGCTCTGCGGGTAAAAATCAGGAGATTTTAATTGAAAACGCGCATAAAATTCTGGATGATTTAAAAGAAGATTCGGTGGCCCTTGAACTGCAGACAAAGGAGCTGATTGCGGAAAATGACAAAGACGCGGTAAATACTTTTAAAAATATGCGTTTGATGTCAGTTGTAATGTCATTGTTTATCACGGTTTTGGCTGCGGCAATTGCCTGGTTAATTACCCGTTCAATAACAAAACCGCTTGGGGAAGCCATAAAAGATTTGGAAAATAGTGCGCAGCAGGTGACATCAGCTTCAGCTCAGGTTGCGTCTTCGTCCCAGACTCTGGCACAGGGTGCAAGCGAGCAGGCGAGCGCCCTTGAAGAAACATCGTCCAGCCTTGAAGAAATGTCGTCAATGATAGCGATGAATGCCGATAATTCCGCGCAGGCAAACAAATTATCCAAGGAAGCGGACAGCGTGACAAGGGACGGGGTTAAGGCAATGGAAAACATGACAAGCTCCGTTGAACGGATAAAATCAAGCACGGATAAAACCGCAAAGATTATAAAAACAATAGACGAAATAGCTTTTCAGACAAATCTTTTGGCTTTAAATGCCGCGGTTGAAGCCGCGCGCGCCGGGGACGCGGGCAAAGGCTTTGCGGTTGTCGCCGAAGAAGTGAGAAATCTTGCAAGACGCGCCGCGGATGCCGCGAAGTCAACGAATGAGCTGATAGAAGATGTCAGAAAAAACGTGGATTCCGGTGTTAATGCCAGCGCCGAGATGATGGAAATGCTGGGGCGCATAAGCGAGAAAATATCAAAGGTATCCGCGCTTTCAAGCGAGGTGTCAGCCGCGTCTGCCGAACAGGACAAGGGCATCAAGCAGATTACTTCCGCTGTATCAGAAATGGACAAGGTAACCCAGGGGAATTCCGCAAGCGCGGAGCAGTCGGCATCGGCTGCCGAAGAGCTTTCTTCTCAGGCGGTTGAAATGAAGGAAGCGGTGGAAAAAATTACGCGGGTTGTTTACGGAGGCGGCGATCAAAATAAAACATCATCAAATATGAACATAAACATAAAAGAAGCGATAAAAAATGTTTTGGGCTTAATAAGGGAAAGATTTTCGCCTGCAGACGTTAAAAAATTTTAAACAAAATTTTATTAAGGAGGTTTGATTATGGCTGCTGAAATAAAAAAAAGCATGGAAAAACTGGCGGGTAAATACCTTACTTTTAAACTTGCAAGCGAGGAATACGGAATAGCATTGCTAAAAGTGAAAGAAATAATAGGGCTTATGCCTTTTACAAAAGTTCCAAAGACTCCTGATTATATAAGGGGCGTGATAAATTTAAGAGGAACCGTAATACCTGTTGTTGAATTAAGAAAAAAATTCGGTCTTGAAACGGTGGCGGACACCGAAGAAACCTGCATAATCGTCGTGGAAATGAAAACAAAAGACAAACAATTTGCAATGGGCATACTTGTTGACAGCGTTTCGGAAGTTCTTGACATAGCGGCCGAGAATATTGAAGAAGCCCCGAATTTTGGTGCGGTTATTGACACCGCGTTTATCCTGGGTATGGCAAAAAGACAGGGCGCCGTAACCATATTGTTAAACATTGAAAAAGTCTTGACGGGAGAAGAAGCCGAAGCGGTTGGCAGCATAAAAGAGTAATAGCAGAGAGGGGTATTCATGTGGAAGACAGGGTGTTTAACAAATTTCGCGAGATAGTGTATGAAAAATGCGGCATAAGTCTTGGCGACAATAAAAAAAACCTGGTATCAGCGCGCCTTGGCAAAAGAATGCGCTACCTGGGGATGGAAGATTACAAGCAATATCTTGAATATCTTACAAAAGAGGAAAATGATGACGAAATAGTTTCTTTTCTTGATGCCATTTCAACAAACGTCACGCACTTTTACAGGGAAGAAAGCCATTTTGAGTTCCTGGGAGAAACGCTTAAAAACTGGTTTGAATCAGGCCAAAGGCGCTTCAGGCTGTGGTCTGCCGCCTGCAGTTCCGGTGAGGAGCCTTATACAATGGCTTTTACTGCGGATCAAGCCGTGGGGCTTGACAAGACGGATACAAAAATACTTGCAACCGACATTTCAACAAGGGTTCTTCAAAAAGCGATAGACGCCAAATATGCCGAGCCGCTTGTTTCCAAAGTTCCGGAAAATATCAGGCGAAAATATTTTATAAAGATAGGCGAGAAGAACAAAGCCGGAGAATATTTGTATCAGGTTCAGCCTTTTATAAAAGAAGCGGTTGTTATAAGAAGGTTTAATTTATCCGAATTCCCGTATTCGCTGCAGGGTCCTCTTGACATGATATTTTGCAGAAATGTAATGATTTATTTCGACAAAAGCCTGCGGGAAAAGATGGTAAAGGAGTTTACAAGGATATTAAAACCCGGGGGATTTCTGATTGTGGGGCACACCGAAAGTTTAATCGGAATTTCCGGAGAGCTTAAAACATACAGGACATCTGTTTATAGAAAAGACTGAAAATTTTGCCTTTCTGAATGTTGATTTTCCCCGTCTTAAAATATATAATTAAAAAAATTAATGAGCGGGGTGTTTATGAATCGTTTGTTTTTGTCTTTGGTCTTGGCTGCGGTGTTTTTTTCTTCTGTTTTATCCGAAGAAAGAAAAGAAGATATAAGCGTGCTTCTTGTGCCGTTTCCCATATATTCCGAAGAAACCAGTTTAAAAGGCATATTGACCCTGGGGCTTTTTTATAACAAAAAGCCGGATACTTTCACTTCAAACGCCCAGCTGTATCTTTCCGCATCTTTAAAACAGCAGTTTTCAGCTGAAGTTGAAACTTGGAATTATACGGACGGAAACGACATGAAATTTTACATGGATGCCTGGCATAAAAAAAATCCGGATTCTTTTTTTGGAACAGGAAACTCCACTTTGGCATCCGATGAGGACAGGCACACTTTTCAGATGAATAAAGTCCTTCTTGAAATGCATAAAAAAATAGCCGGCGCGCTTTACGGCGGAATAAGATACAGGATGGAACATTTTGTGCTGCTTAAATCCGAGGAAAACGGGATAATATCAAAAGGAATATATAACGGCAGCAGGGGAGGCGTAATGAGCGGGGCGGGGGCGCTGATTTCTTATGATACAAGGGACAATACAATGTTTGCCAGGCGGGGCTGTTATATTACCGCTTCGGCCGAATATTACGGCAAAAAGCTTGGAAGCGGATTTGAATTTATGAGGTATGAGGCTGACATAAGGGAATATTTTAAGATTGATGAAATACAGTCGCTTGCTTTTCAGCAGTTTGCGGGATTGGTTCCCGGTAATACGCCTTTTCAGATGATGCAGCAGCTGGGCGGCGACAATAAAATGAGAGGATATTTTTACGGGCGTTATCGCGATAAGGGAATGATAATGGGGCAGGCGGAATACAGAATAATGCCATGGGAAAGGCTTGGGTTTGCGGCATTTTTTGGGGCGGGAGATGTTTTTGATTCTGATATTAAGAATATAAATGTTAAATATGCGGGAGGAATTGGCATAAGAATCTGCCTTGTTCCTGAAGAACGCGCAAATATAAGAATGGATATTGGTTATGGCAGGGACGGAATGGCGTTCATTGTAAATGCGTTTGAAGCTTTTTAATTAAAAAACTTGATAATTGGTTTTTATTATGATATTTTTTTACCAGCTTAAATTTGACAGACAGTGTTTTAAAAGTTGATTATAAATAAAAAGCCCCGGGGCATCCACGATAGAATACCCCTCCCAAACCCTTTTTATCTGGCCCCGGGGTTTAATAATCCTCCTTTAAATCGGCGTTTTTTCGCCATAAGTTTTTGATTATTAAACTTCTGAGCCTGGTATTAAAGGCTCAGAAGCAGGAGACATCCTCAGAATCGGCGTTTTTTCGCCGTCAAAAACAATACTTTACAAAATCTTATGTTATATATAATATGTATAAGATTTATGCCGTTGTGCGGGTGTAGTTCAATGGCAGAATGCGAGCTTCCCAAGCTTGAGACGTGGGTTCGATTCCCATCACCCGCTCCAATAAGACGTTTAGTAGGCGGCCGCAGCCGGGCAATGCTGATGATTTTGGTTTTGCGTGTATATAGTAATATATTAACGCAGGATAAAAGCGGGCTGACGGACCGAAAAATTTTGTACGGGAAAGATGTTAAAAATATGAACGATAATTCAGAACGTCAGATACAGCTGGCGGCCCTTGCAGGCCGCCTTAAAAATATAAGAAGCATAAAATTAAAAAAAGAAAAACCCGATTGGGCGGATCTGCATATTCACACCTTAAAGTCTGACGGCACATATACCGTTGAAGAAGTCTTTCAAAAAGCCAGGGAAAACAACGTGGACGCAATAGCGATAACCGATCATGATACTGTTGCAGGCGTTGCCGAAGGGCTTTCTCTGCAGAGAAAATACGGCATTCATTTTGTGCCCGGTATTGAACTTTCCGCCATTTATGAAAAAAAAGAGGTTCATATTGTTGCGCTTTATATTGATCATACAAATCCGGAATTTATAAAAAAACTCACTTATTTTCAGAAAAAAAGAACAGAAAGGGCAAAAAAAATAATAAGCAGGCTTAAAGAACTTAATATGGATGTTGAGTTTGAGGATCTTTTTGAATTTACGGAAAATATTAATAACGCGGGAAGGCTTCACGTTGCAAAACTGCTTGTTGCAAAAAAATACGCGCGCAGCATAAAAGACGCATTCAGCCGATTCCTTGGAGAGAACTGTCCCGCCTATGTGGCAAAGGCAAAATTAACCGTTGAAGAAGCTTTGGCGCTTGTCAGGGATGTTAACGGAATTTCCATACTTGCGCATCCCGGCCTTCTTGATGCGGATTACATGATAGCCAGGTGGAAGGATATGGGCCTGGACGGAATAGAAATTTTTCATCCTGACCACACTTATGAGCAGATGAACAAATATCTTGACATTGCAAACAGTCTTAAGCTTCTTGTAAGCGGCGGTTCGGATTGTCATGGAACATCAAAAGATTATACAAGGATAGGAAAAGTCAGGCTTCCTTATATGTATTACAAGGAAATAAAAAAATATAAGCGACTGCTTAATAAAAATAAAAAGGAAAGGTGAGCTGCGTGGAAGAAAAAAATCATAATCAGGCATCTTTGCCTGAAAAGTCAGAATCGGAAATAATAAAGGCAAGAAAGGATAACCTGAATTATTTCAGGCAAAAGGGCATAGAACCGTATAAATATTCTTTTGAAAGAAGCGGAAGCATTGATGAAATAAAGAAAAGACATGAAACAATTGCGGAAGGCGCGGAGAGTTCGGAATGTGAAAAAGCGGCCGGCAGACTGATGAGCGTCCGCGTCCACGGAAAGACATGTTTTGGGCATATAAAAGATCAAACAGGAATGATACAGATATATGTAAGAAAGGATGAAATCGGAGAAGAAAATTATGAGGCTTTCAAGAAAGTTGATATAGGGGATATAATAGGGGTAAAAGGAAAAATCTTCCGCACAAAAACCGGGGAATTAACCATTAAAACGGAAACCTATGAACTGCTTACAAAGTCACAGCTTCCTCTGCCTGAAAAATGGCACGGTCTTACAAACAAAGAAACCCGATATCGCAAACGCTACCTTGATTTGATAGTGAATGACGATGTCAGAAAAACTTTTACAATAAGAACAAAAATCATAAAAGAAATAAGAAATTTTCTTGACAGCCGCGGTTTTATGGAAGTTGAAACCCCGATGATGCAGTCAATACCGGGCGGCGCAAAGGCAAAGCCTTTTATCACTCATCACAACGCGCTTGACATGGATCTTTATATGAGGATTGCGCCGGAACTTTATTTAAAGCGTCTTCTTGTGGGCGGTTTTGAAAAGGTGTATGAGATTAACAGAAATTTCAGGAATGAAGGAATTTCAATAAAGCATAATCCCGAATTTACAATGCTTGAGTTATATGAGGCATATACCGATTTTGAAGGCGTGATGAAAATATGCGAGGAAATAGTTGTAAATGCCGCGGATGCGGTGCTTGGCACCAGAAAGATAAATTATCAGGGCACGGAAATTAATCTTGAAACCCCGTGGCGCAGGCTGGATATGGCTGACGCTGTAAGGGAATTTGCGTGTATAGACCCGCAAAAGTGCGATTTGTCTGAAATGGAAAGAAAGCTTTCGGCTCACGGAGTGAAAATAAGGCAGGGAAGCACGCGTGGCGAGCTTATGACAATGATATTTGAAGAATTTGTTGAATCAAAACTTATACAGCCGGTTTTTATAACCGGTTTTCCTGTTGAAGTGTCGCCGTTGTCCAAGGTAAAGCGCGGTAATCCGGCTGTTGTTGAAAGGTTTGAACCCTACATATTCGGCAGGGAGATAGGAAACGGTTTCTCAGAATTAAACGACCCGGACGACCAGTATGAACGTTTTAAAAAACAGATAGAAACAGACACCGAAGGAGAAGTGGCAAAAGAAATAGATGAAGATTATATTGAAGCGCTTAGATACGGAATGCCGCCTGCCGGAGGTCTTGGAATAGGCATAGACAGGCTTATAATGTTCTTTACTGATTCGGCCTCAATAAGGGATGTGATACTTTTTCCGCTGCTCAGAAAAGAGTAAGATAAAATTCATGTAAGGAGCAATTAATGAAAAGCTATAATTTTTTTGTGGGTTTAAGGTATCTTTGGGCCAAGAAAAAAGGGTTTATTTCCCTTATTTCTTTTTTGTCTGTCGCGGGAATTACTCTTGGCGTCTGGGCGCTGATAGTTGTTATCTCCGTTATGAACGGATTTCATGAAGACATAAGGGATAAAGTAATCGGAACAAATGCACATGTTATAGCCCAGAGCTATACGCGGGAAGGAATAAGCGATTATGCAAAAATGGTTGAAGGAATAAGTAAGATTAAGGGAGTTGAAGCTGTTTCGCCTTATTTTATGGGTCAGGTAATGATGAAAAGGGATGAAAAAGTTGAAGGGCTTGTGCTGTGGGGAATTGAGCCGTCAACTATCGGAAAGGTGAATAAGCTTGACCGTCAGATAAAAAAGGGGGAGCTTTCGCATCTTGAAAAAGAGCTTGCGGGCGGAAGGCGGGGCATTATTCTTGGGAAAGAACTGATGAACAATTCCGATTTAAGCGTGGGAGACGAGATTATTGTAATATCGCCGGTTTTTGTGCAGACCCCGTCCGGTATGGTGCCAAAAATGGAAAAAATGGTTATTGTGGGTGTTTTTGAAGCCGGCATGTATGATTATGACACCACCTTTGCTTATGTTTCCATGTCAACGGCGCAGAAATTGTTCGGGAAAAATGACGTGGCAACAGGCATTGCTGTTCGCGCCGACAAACTGGAAAATTCGGCGGCAATAGCGGCTGAAATTCACAGGCAGTATAAAACAGTATGGGCGCGCGACTGGATGGCAATGAACAAAAATTTATTTGAGGCTCTGAAAATAGAAAAAATAGCCATGTTTATAATACTTCTTCTTATAGTAATGGTGGCGGCGTTTAATATAGCAAGCACTCTGATAATGATTGTTATGAGAAAGACAAAAGACATAGGAATTTTAAAATCCATGGGCGCCACAAACGGGGACATAATGAATATATTTATAATTCAGGGTGTTACAACGGGAATCATAGGTGCGGTTACGGGATTTGTTATGGGTATCGCAACATGCTGGTATTTAAAAGCTTTTCCGATATCAATGCCGGGCGGGGGCAGCGTATATTATATTGACAAACTTGCGGTATCGGTAAAGATGAATGAAGTAATCATTATTCCCGTTGCGGCCGTCATAATATCGTTTCTTGCAACGCTTTATCCGTCTTTTCATGCAAGCAGACTGGATCCGGTTGAGGCGGTGAGATATGAGTAATCAGGTGATGACCGTAAAGGGAGTAAAGAAAGCTTTTGAAAGCGGGAAGGATAAGCTTACCGTGCTTAACGACATAAATCTTGAAGTGAGAAAAGGCGAGCTTTTAATGATAGTGGGGCCCTCGGGATGCGGCAAAAGCACCCTGCTTTCCATAATGGGGGGTTTAAGCCGTCCTTTGTCCGGGAAAGTGCTTCTTGAAGAAACCGATATGTATCAAATGACGGATAATGAACTTGCAAATTTCAGAAACAGAAAAATGGGATTTATTTTTCAGTTTCATCACCTGCTTAATGAATTTACGGCGCTTGAAAACGTAATGATGCCGGCTTTAATTGCCGGAGCCCCGAAAAAGCAGGCCGAAGAGCGCGCCAAAAAGCTGTTGATAAGCCTTGGTTTAGGTGGTAGATTGATACATAAACCCTCGCAGTTAAGCGGAGGAGAGCAGCAAAGGGCCGCAATAGCCCGCGCTCTTGTTAATGAACCTGACATTGTGTTTGCGGATGAGCCAACAGGCAATCTTGACAGGCAGAACGCCGAAATAATACACAGGGTAATTTTGGATTTTAACCGCAGTTACAAACAGACATTTGTAATTGTGACTCACAATGAACATTTGACGTCCTTTGGACACAGAGTTGTCACCATAGAGGACGGCAGCATAAAACAAATAAAAAATGCCTGAAGGCGGTGAAAAATGCTTATTAATCTTAACGGTAAATTGGTACCAAAGGAACAGGCGGTTGTTTCTGTTTTTGATCACGGTCTGCTTTATGGAGACGGTATTTTTGAAGGAATCAGGATATACGGGGGAAACATTTTCAGGCTGCAGGATCATATAGACAGGCTTTATATGTCCGCCAAGTTTATAAATATGGATATAGGCCTTACAAAAAAAGAAATGATAAATGAAACCGTGAAAACGGTCAGGGCAAACAAGCTTAAAGACGGATATATAAGGCTTGTTGTGACAAGGGGAGTGGGAGATCTTGGCCTTGACCCGAAAAAATGCACAAGCGGCCCCACTTACTTTATAATAGCCGCAAATATCAGCCTTTATCCCGAAGAATACTACATAAAAGGTCTTACAATCACAACCGTTGCGGTAAGACGCAACATAAGCGAAGCAATAGAACCCAGGGTTAAGTCTCTTAACTATCTTAATAATGTTCTTGCCAAGATTGAAGCGGGCAATCACGGTTCTTTGGAAGCAATTATGATAAACAATCTTGGCCATGTTGCGGAAGCAACGGGCGACAATGTTTTTATAATTAAGGGCAATCAGCTGATAACGCCCACATTGACAAGCGGGGCTCTTGACGGAATGACAAGGCGTACTGTTATGGAAATAGGGAAAAAACTTAAAATGGATGTGAAAGAAGAAGTAATGACCAGGTATGACCTTTATACTTCGGATGAATGCTTCCTTACAGGAACAGCCGCCAAAGTTATACCCGTTGTTAAAATTGACGCCAGAACCATTGGCCAAGGGGTTCCCGGAGACGCAACCAAGAAAATAATTGCCGAGTTTAAAAAACTTACAACAAAGCTTGGCGTTAAAGTGTGAGGAATAATTAATGAGCGGGATGGAACGTTTTACCGAAAGGGCAAGAAAGGTAATTGCGCTTGGGAAAGAAGAAGCTCACAGACTGGGCCATGACTATATAGGAACAGAGCATATTTTGCTTGGAATAATCCGCGACGGCGGCGGTATGGCCGCGGCCGTTCTTGAAACTCTTAATGTTGACCTTGAAAAATTAAGAGTTGAAGTTGAAGAAAAATTGATGGAGTCCAAGGGAACTACAATGCTGGCCGGAGAAATACCTTTTCTGCCGCAGGTTAAACATGTTTTTGAACTTGCAAACGAAGAATCGCAGGCAATGGGGCACAGCTATATAGGCACCGAGCATCTTCTTCTTGGAATATTGAAGGATGACGAAGGAATTGCCGCGCGTGTGCTTAAAGACGCTTCAATAACATACAGAAAAGCGCGTGAAATGACAGTGTCAATTCTTGGAAGCAATTCGCCGGGAAGACCCGGAGCTCACAGCCATCATTCGCCTCACGGGCTTCACTCGTCTTCCGGACAGTCCGGCGGAAAAACAGGCACCCCCACGCTTGATAATTTCGGCAGAGATCTCACTATGTATGCCCGCGACGGAAGGCTGGACCCTGTAATAGGGCGCGAAGATGAAATTGAGCGTGTTATCCAGATATTGTCAAGGCGCACAAAGAACAATCCCGTGTTAATAGGCGAACCTGGTGTGGGTAAAACGGCAATAGTTGAAGGGCTTGCCCAGAAAATGGTTAAAGGCGAAGTGCCGGAAATTCTTCTTAATAAAAGGGTGGTAACGCTTGACCTTGCCGCCGTTGTTGCAGGAACCAAATACCGCGGGGAATTTGAAGAAAGATTAAAAACAATAATAAATGAGGTAAGGCATGCCGGAGGTTCCGTAATATTGTTTATTGACGAACTTCATACGCTTGTTGGCGCGGGCGCGGCTGAAGGCGCAATTGACGCCAGCAACATGCTGAAACCCGCTTTGTCCCGCGGCGAGTTTCAGTGCATTGGAGCCAGCACTCTTAACGAATACAGAAAACACATAGAAAAGGACGGGGCGCTTGAAAGAAGATTTCAGTCAATATTTGTCAAGGCGCCGTCTCCCGAAGAAACCGTGGAAATAATAAAGGGGCTGCGCGACAAATACGAAGCCCATCATAAAGTTAAAATTTCCGACGAGGCAATTGAAGCTGCCGCGAATTTAAGCAACCGCTATATAACGGAAAGGTTTCTTCCCGACAAGGCAATTGACTTAATTGACGAAGCCGGAGCCAGAGCCAGGCTTTACGCAACCACTCTTCCGGATGAAATAAGAGAGGTGGACAAGGAAATAGAGCAGGTAATAAAGGAAAAAGAATCTGCCGTTAAGTCACAGGAATTTGAAAAAGCCGCGGGTTTGCGTGACAAGATAAACGAGTTAAGGCGCAGACGCGAGGAAATGAGAAAAAAATTCGACACGTCAAAAAGCAAAAAAACCCCTGTAATTACCGCCGAAGACATAGCTTATATAATATCAAAACAAACGGGAATACCGCTTTATAAGCTTGAAGAAAAAGAAAGTGAAAAGCTTTTGAAAATGGAAGAAGAGTTTGAAAAGCGTGTAATAGGCCAGGGGGAAGCGATTAAAGCTGTTTCCAGGGCTATAAGACGGTCGCGCTCGGGAATGGGAGACCCGAGAAGGCCCATAGGTTCTTTTATTTTTCTTGGACCCACAGGCGTGGGAAAAACCGAGATGGCCAGGACTCTTGCCGATATATTGTTTGAGGACAAAGATGCTTTGATAAGAATAGACATGAGCGAGTTTATGGAAAAGTTTGCCGTATCAAGGCTGGTAGGCGCGCCTCCCGGATATGTTGGCCATGAAGACGGCGGGCAGCTTACCGAAAAGGTCAGGCGCAGGCCTTATTCTGTTGTGCTTTTTGATGAAATAGAAAAGGCGCATCCCGAAGTATTTAATATACTATTACAGATTCTGGAGAACGGAAGGCTTACGGATTCTGTGGGCAGGGCGGTTGATTTTAAAAACACGGTTATAATAATAACTTCAAATATAGGAAGCAGAAACATAGAAAAAAGCAAGCCTCTCGGATTTACCAATTCAGACGAAACAATTTCTTATGAAAAAATGAAGGCAAAAGTCCTTGAAGACCTGAAAAAAACCATGAATCCGGAGCTTCTAAACAGAATTGATGAGACAATAGTTTTTCATCCGCTTACAAAAGAAGATATAAAGAAAATAGTTGACATAATGGTTTCAGACCTGCTGCGCAGACTTTCCGCAAAAAATATAAAGCTTTCTCTTGCGGAATCGGCACGCGATTTTCTGGCGGATAAAGGCTATGATCCCGTATACGGGGCAAGACCACTCAGGCGAGCTATACAGCAGTATCTTGAGGATCCGTTGGCCGAAGAAATATTGTCAGGCAGGCTGCCTCAGGGCGGGTCAATTGAAGCCGAAAAAAACGGCACAGAGGACGGCCTGAAATTTAGAGCTTTATAAAGGCGTATAAATTGAAAACCCTGAAAAAAATTACCCTGATTGCCTCGATTTCAGCTGTTTTTGTTGTTTTGCTGGCTTATGCGGCTTTAAAAACCGGAGTTTTAACCGGCACAATTAAAGCTGCCGCGGAAGCTGAAGCCAAAAAGGCAACAGGCAAAGAAATTTCCGTCGGAAGAGTGGAGCTTGGAATATACAATACCGTGACTCTGCGGGATGTTGTAATACCTGTGGGAAAAACCGTACGGGAAAAAGGGGTAATGGCGGAAATTGGGGGAATAATACTTCGTTTTTCTCTTAAAGACATTATTACCGGAAAAAAGAATATTTTTGAAGCCCTTTCAACCGTAATAATTGACAGCCCAAAAATTATAATCGAAAAAAGCGGAGGCACCCTGAATGCCTATTATTTTCCGGAAAGTTTTGGAAATACCGGCGGTGCTTCCGCGGCGGGACAGGTTTTGCCCGATATTAAGCTGCCTGTAAGCAAACTTTTGATAGAAAACGGAAGGGTTATATATAATGACATGGATTCCGGAGCTTCAGCCGAAGTTTCCATGATTAAAGGAAGCATAGGTTTTAATATTAAGTCAAAAGTCATAAAATGTTTTCTTTCCGGAAAAACAAGACCAAGCCTTAAAAGGGATCTTTCGGTGGGAGGAGAATATTATCTTGACAGCGGTAATTTCACGGCATCAGCTTCCGGAAAAAATTCCGACATAGCTTACTTTGTGTCTCTTTTTACAAAAAAAATATCAAGTGCGCCTTATGAAATAGCGTCAGGAAAATTTTCTTTTAACATAAATTTTTCCGGAAATCTTGAAAATATTGCCGACATAAAAGCCTCGGGAGATCTTTCCGTAAGAGATGCAACTTTAATGTTTAATAAATTGTCTGAAATAAGCGGAATATCCGGAGATATAAAGCTTGACAATTACAAGGCCGAGCTTACAGGACTTGATTTTGTTTTTTTGGGAGGAAAAGGGCGGGTTAAGGGGGCGGCTTATGACATTTTGAAATCTCCGCGTTTTGAAGTTGTTGCAAGATTGGATGAAATGGATCTTTCGCGGATTAATTCCGACATATCCGGGAAGATGTCTGTAATATCGGATATTTCCGGCAATACGGCAAGCTTCAAGGCGGGAGGGGAGTTAAAAGCGGATAATGCTTCTTTTTTGGGCGTCCCTGCTGAAAAATTAAGGGCGGTCTTTGGATATGCTGACAATAAATTTGATGTTTCCTCTTTAAGCGGGTTTGTAATGGGCGGTGTCATTGAGGGGAAAGCCGGCGCTGTTACGGGCAATGGAGGAAATATTTCGGGGAACTTTTCGATTAAAAACGCGGATTTTTCAAAAGCTTCATTTGGACGAAATACAACGGGTATTTTTGACATTAACATGAAAATTTACGGCAAAACCGAAACCCCAAGATTTGAATTTTCGGCTTCTTCTTCGGGGATAAAAACCGGAGGATATTCTTTTAATGATTTAAAGTTAACGGGTTTGTATTATATGGGAAGCGGTTATGCTTCGATTAATGCCTTTTATGGATTTGGCGCATATTCAAAATTGGCTCTTAATGCGGAAGCTGAAATAAAAAAAGAAGAATTTATTTTGAAAAAATTTAATGTGAGCGAAGGCGCGAAGGAAATAATATATGCGGAAGGAAATCTTTCAAAAGGCGGCGGAATTGATTTTAAAGCCCGGGCAAAAGACATTGAAATAGAGAAAATTATGATACCTCAGCTTGAAGGAAAAAAGATAAGCGGTGTTTTAAATGTTAAGGCTGATTTTTTGGGTACTGTAAAATCCCCGGTCATGGAATTGTCATTAAATTCTCCGGGTTTGTATATAAGGGAAAACAAATACAGATTTTCGGCGGGAATAAATATTAAAGATGAGATTTTAAAGATTACCGGGCTTAATCTTTCGGACGCTTTAAGGGCTTCGGTTAATTATTCTTTTAAAAAAAAGATATTTGAGTTTTTTGCGGATTTTAAAGATTTTAACGGAGATGTTTTGGCCGAAAGCACGGGCATGGAGTGGCTGTCAGGCTCTTCCATAAACGGAAACGCGGTTTTTAGAAAAACAGGCGGCGGATATGGAGGCAGAGCGGAAATTACGGGAATTTATCAAAAAGGATTATACAGAAATTTCCAGATAAAAACTTTCGGTGAAAACGGCAGGTTTGACATACAAAGAGTAATTGTTAATCAGGATAAAGGCAGGCTTGACGCTTCGGGAAGCTTTGCTTTTAAAAGCGACACTGATATTACTCTTGACGCAAAAGGCGTCATGACGGGATACAGAATCGGTGAAGGAGCCGTAATTGACTGCATTTTTTCAACTGCTGCAAATGCGTTCATTAAAGAACACGGCATTGATTCGTATACAAGGATGAAAGCTTCCGGCTTAAAGATTAACGGAAAATCCGAAGGGGATTTGGATACAAGTTTAAAAACAGAAAAAGATTTGTATGAAATAAGAGTTTCGATTGGAGAATCATATAACGGACTGATAAAGTATGCCGGCGGGGAAGAAAAGTCTGTTGATGCGGACATAAAATTGAAAGATGCGGATTTAAATCCTGTTTTTGCGGCCCTTGGCATTAAACGGAATCCTCTTCCAAAAGGTTCTGAAATCAGGGCGGCTTTTAAATTAAAAGGCCCTGTTGAAACCGCGCTTTTAACTGCGGATATTCTTCAGAATCAGGGATTGATAAAAGCTCACGGCAAAGTTTCTTTTAAACCCGGCGCAAAGAATGAAAAAAAACTTGGCGCGTCAATAAAATATGATGTCGCAAACATGTCCCTTAAGGATTTTGGAATGATAGCCGATCCCAATTTTGCCGGGCAGGGCAGAGTAAGCGGAAGCGGGGAGTTTGCTTTAAGCGAAGGCCGGTTAAAATTAAAAGGTGATATGCTGGCAAAAACGGGAAGAATTGCCGGAATTGATTATGACGATATAATCGGAGAATATATATTTGATAATAAGCGCTTTACTCTGCGTAAAATGATTGTAAATCACAGAAAAACACTGATGGATCTTTCCGGCTCTTATGTTGAAAGCCGCAGAAAAAGCGAATACGACATGTTTATTTCTTCTTATTTTAAGAATTTTAAAATACAGGGAAATCTTTTAAACGGAAGCGCGAGATTTTTTGGAAGACTTGGCACGGGCAAAAATAATGTTTTAAACGGAACTTTGGAATCCGAAGATTTTGCTTTTAAAAATCACAGATTTAAGCCGTTTAAACTGAAAATAGAGGACGGGCCGGAATCATTTTCAATTGCATCCCTTAAAGGGGAATCTGTTGTCACTTTAAGAATGGATAAAGACGGCGGAAGCGCAACCATTAAAGAGGCAACAATAAAAAGAAACGGTGTTTTGATGCTTGCCGCCACCGGATATATTAAAAAGAACGGTGAAATGCTTTTAGAGTTTGACGGAACCGGAATTGATCCCCAGCTTGTTGATGAGCTTATGGGATGGGGGCACACATGGAAAGGAAGCCTTGACGGAAACGTAAAGGTTACGGCCGTCAAAGGAAAACCGCCTTCAATGGTTATAGCGGTTAACATTAAAAATGGAAATGTTGACGGTCTTGATTTCGATCTGGCAGATATGCTTGTCACTCTGTCCGATGATTGGCTTAATCTTTCGCCGGTTTCACCGCTGTTAATTGCAAAAAATAAGCTGTATGACATAAATATAACCGGGAAAGTGCCGGTTCCTTTAACTGAGGAGTCGGCGGAGAAACTTAAAGGCGCTCCAATGGATGTGAAAATATCCATTAAAGAAGGGGATCTTTCCATTATTAAAATACTCGGTTTTATTGAAGACGCTTCCGGCCCCGTTAACGCCCAGCTTCGCATGACAGGCACAAAGGAGTTCCCGTCTTTGAGCGGAAAAATAGACGTAACAGACGGCACCGTGAAATTAAAATATCTTTTCAGGGAATTAAAGCATGTTTACGCAAATTTTTTAATATCCGACAACATTGTTGATATATATGATTTTAAAGGCGATACGGAAAGGGGAACAATAAAGATTGAGAATTTGAACGAGAAAAAAGGCGGTGTGATGAAATTCATGAAATTAAGCGAGTTCAACTGGAAAATAACAAGCATGGGAGACTCGATAAGATTTACGGACACACCGTATCTGGAATTCTTAAGGGGAGACGCGGATATAAATCTTGCTCTTACGGGACCGGTTGATTCCCCTTATCTTCAGGGAAGCATACATGTGCATGATTTTACCTATCTTTTTCCCGCGAAGAACAAATCAAAGGACGGCACCGAAGCGTTAATTAAGGAAGAGGATAACTTTGCAAATAAAATAATATGGGATTTGGCGGTAACCGGAGGCGAAAACGTCCGTTATTACAGCAATTACCTTAACAATTATGCGGATATAATAATTGCGCCGTGGAAGCAGCCGCTTAAAATACAGGACAAGGCAAATTCTTTGAAGATTAACGGCAATTTAAGGATAAAGCGCGGCACATATAAATATATGAATGCGGAGTTTCTTGTTGACGACCTTAAAGAATCCAAAATTGTTTTTGACGGAGACAAAAGGCCGGTGCTTGACGCATATGCAAACACAAGGTTCAGGCGTTTTAAAAGATACGAAAGTCCGGATACGCCGATAGATCTTACGGTAAAACTCAGAGTGTGGGGCAGAGTGGGAGATTTAAAACTTGATTTAAGCTCGGATCCGCCCCTTGGACTTAATGAAAGGGACAGGCTGCTTTATATAATGACATTCGGCTCGGATATTAATCCCGGCAGTTCTGAATTCAGGGCCGAGGATGCTGCAAAACTTGCCGATGCCGTGGCGTCTTTCTGGATAAAGAAAGGAACGGAGCAGCTGATAGGATACACTCCTTTTGATGTTTTAAATATAAAGGTTGATGTTTCTAAATTCATGCAGGCAAATGAACCGCAGAAGCAGGCAACCCCGCAGGCTGATTCCTCTTTGAACACTTTAAATGCGTCAAGGGCGGAAAAAGCGGAAGCGCCCATAAGGGCTGAGATTGACATGGGCAAGTATCTTACGGACAGTTTGTATGTGGGGTATAATATAAAGCTTCTTGATGTAAGTTCAATACTTCCAAAGGAAACGCTTGATTTTAAGCATACGCTGGAATTTGAATTTTCGTTCAATGAAATGAACAAACTGAAAGCATATAAGACGTTTGTTAACCCCATGCTTGGAACCGAAGAGCTGTTTTTGGGTCTTGAAACGCGCTGGACTTTTGAAAGCTGGGGAATGAAAGAAAAGAAGGAAAAATAGGAGGATAAGGCATGGAAAAATATCTTTTAATAGCGGGGGGAGTTGACAGAAAAGGTGTTGTTAAAGCATTAACCGCCATACTTAAAGAACAGGGTTTTAATATAGAAGATTCATCAATGATAATGTTAAGGCATACTTTTTCCATGATAATGATTTTAACCTACAGAAAAAAAACGGACGCAAAAAAACTGATAAAAAAGCTTTCTGATTTTGGCAGAGATTTTGAAATGACCACTGATATAAGGACAATAAGCGATAAAGAAATGAAAGAATACAGACAAAAAGGCGATAATTTGGTTATATCAATATCAGGAGCGGATAAACCCGGCATAGTAAATTCAATAACATCGGTGATTGCCGATCTGGGGGGCAATATAACGGGCCTTACAACTAAAAGTTCCCAGTCTGTAAGACCGGCTGTTTATTATATGCTTTTGGAAGTTGATATGCCGAAAAAAGCTGTTTTAAGCGCGGAAACCAGGCTTAAAGCCGCCGCAAAGAAACTGGGAGTTCATATAAATATAAGCAGGGAAAATAAAGAGATATTATGAATATATTCAGGCTTCCAAGCCCTGTTTTAAGGGAAAAATCAGATGAAATAAGGGACATCAATTCCGGAATAGTGAAATTCGGGAAAGAACTTTTGGATTTTATGTATGAAAATAAAGGGTGTGTCGGGATTGCGGCCCCCCAGGTGGGCAGGCACTTGCGCCTTATAGCGGTTGATTCGTCAAGAAATAAAAAAACAGCGCAAAGCGCAGGCAGGCTGATAATGATAAACCCGAGGATAATAGAACATTCGGGAATGGTTGTTAACAGGGAAGGATGCCTGTCTGTGCCGGATTTTACGGGGAACATAGAGCGCGCGGACAACATTAAAGTTGCGTATATTGATATTAACGGAGAAGAAAGAAAGCTTGAAACATCGGGTTTCGAGGCGGTTATTATTCAGCATGAAATAGACCATTTAAACGGAATTCTTTTTATAGACCGTATTAAAAGCATAAAAAATGATCTTTTTAAAAGAAAAAATTATTGATGTTTTTCAAGCTGCCTTTTAATTTCATCAACAAGTATGCCTGCCATTATCCTGTTTGCTTCAACGTTTGGATGCCAGTCACAGCCCAGGTATTCCATCGGGTTTCTTGGGAATGCCACATAATGAACTTTCTTGTCTTTGCGGTTACGTGATTTTTCAACGGCGTCCTGAACGGCGGTGCATTGCGGAGGCGTATGCATGGGGCCGCATATTACAAATATATGGGCCAAAGGATATTTTAAGCGCTGACTTCTGATAAAAATATCAAGTTCTTTGGTAAACAGCTCCTGTTCTGGTTTTGGTTCCGTTGAGAAATCATTTGTTCCAAGGTTTATTACAACCATGTCCGGTGTATACATAGAAGAATCCCATTTTGACGCGGGATCATTAAACAAGATTCTTTCATAAATAACAGGCATAGGTTCCGCCGAACGGGTTAAAGGTTCCCCGTAATTTCTTATAAGTCCTTTCCCTGATATTGCAATCAGATGTATTGATGCGTCAAGTTCTTTTGCGCAAAGAGCGGCATAAGCAAGAGCGGGATTTGTATATTTTCTGACATTGTCGCAGGTTAAGCCGGGTCCTTCGTTGCCGTAGCCCGCTGAAATTGAATCGCCGATAACGAGGAGCTTGTATTTTTTCTGCGGAAGAGAGACAAAATTGTTTTCTTCGGGAATGGAAATGCTTTTAAATACCGAAGGTTTTCCCCAAACTTCGTTTCTTTTTTCAATTCTTATTGTGTGAGTGTTTGATCCGGGATCGTTTATTTTTATATAATAAGGAAAAGAATTTACAATTTCTTTGAATTCCCCGTCGATATAAAGATTAAAATCATTTCCGTTTGCTTCCATGTCTATTTTTGCTCTGTTGCCCGTGAAAGCCGCGTTGACGGAGGAAAGAGGCCAGTCAAATTCCGCACCTTCATTTGTAAAATTAAATCTGCCTTCAAGGACAATTTCTTTTGAATCACGGGACGGCTTTTTTATCAGCATTTTGGCGGAACATGATATGAAAAGAATCGGAGTGGATAAAAGTAAGAAAAATAAAAAATATTTCTTTTTCATGTTTCCTCCAAGCCGAGAGTATTTTATTAATAAAATTATTATATTAATATTGAGATAAAAAATATATTAAAATTATCAAAGGCAATAAGTTTAATGTTGACAGGGATATTTTGTTTATTTATAATTTTACAGCTTAAAAAAATATTTCAGGTTCCCTGGTAGCTCAGTCGGTAGAGCATGTGGCTGTTAACCACAGTGTCGCAGGTTCGAGTCCTGCCCGGGGAGCCAGACTTGACGCTCAGACGAACCTGGGCTATATATATATGCAGAAATAAAAGGTGAAAGATGAAAACAGGAGTAAAATATAAGCAGAAAAGAAATAGGCAACTTTTTATAAAAGAAGATGTCTCTTCTTACTTGGTCTATCAAACAGATATAAAACATAATCTTAAATATCCTGATGATTTTGTTAATAAGATAATCTGTGGAAATTGTTTAGAATTGATAAAGTTAATTCCAGATAATTCAATAGATGCAATACTTACTGACCCACCTTATGGATTAAGCAAAAAAGGTGTCAGTGGGGATGCTGATTTAAATCTTTTTTATAACATTCTGCCAGAGTGCAATAGAGTTTTAAAAGACGATAGTTTTTTTATTACATTTTTTAGCACTAAGTTTTTACCACAATTATTCAAAAATAATCCATTCAATTATTTTTGGCAGATTGTTTTATATTGTCCTGAAGGAAGAGTTAAATCTCCTATAGGGTACACAAAATTTATGTCTTGCTTTATTTTTAAGAAAGGGAATCCTAAAATTATTAGATGGAACAAAGATATATTTATAGATACTCCTGGGAAAATGGTTGAGCCTGATGAAGGATATATAGACCATCCTACACCAAAACCTAAACATTTTATAAAAGAAATTCTAAGAATGTTCACCAAAGATAACGAGCTAATTTTAGACCCTTTTATAGGGAGTGGTAGCACTGCTATAGCATGCCTTCAACTTAATAGAAAATTTATTGGTTTTGAAATTGAAGAGAAATATTCCCAGATTGCTCTTAGAAGAATTCAAAAGATATCTGCGACAGGTATAAAAGAATCAAGAAAAAATAATTTAACACAAGGAGATAGAAGTGGACTATTCAATTAAAGAAAATAATATTTCAATAAGTATTCCTGCTACAAATGCTGGTAAATTCAGATTTAAAAAAAGAAAAAATAGATTAGATTTCGGTGAAACATTTTCAACAAGAGAATATCCTTTTGATGAACAAACATACTTGGAATGGCAAATTGGGTATGATGTTCCTATTAAAGATGTTGAAAAAGGTAAAAAAAGGACAAAGTTAACGAGCGAACATTTTGTTGGAAGCAACGGAAAAGAAAAGTATCCTTATGAATTATCGGAAATATTTTTTAAGGCAATGGAATTAAAATTGATAACTAAAAAAGAAGTGGAAAATTTACTCAAGGAAATAAAAGAATATAAAAGTTTTATAGATGAAAAAGCAATAACTGTTGAGCATCATTCACAGTTAACTATAAATGGAATAAAATTTGAAGAAACGAGTATTAAGTTGCCCACTCTTTTCATGATTAAAACTTCAGATGAAACCCAGATAGAAGTATCTATACAAAAACAACAATATGCAACTGGTGTTCAACCGATGGTTTATTTTTGTATTCCGTTAAAATCCTTTAAAAACTATAAAGACCTTCTTGGTAAATCATCAGTCTCTGGTGATAATCTTATATATGTTTTCAATAAGAGTAATGTTTCAAATCTTATATGTATGATGAAGGTTTTTGGGATGGCTTCCAAACGACACAATTATGATGTTGTTAAAATTCTTGAGATTCTTCTTAAAATTATTGAAAGAGACTAATTATGCAGGTTCATTTGGCAGAACATTTACCAAAAAATAAAAGAATTCAATTAGGTAGTTATTATACTCCTGAGATACTTGTCAAACAGGTTCATGAATTTATAATGCCTTATCTGGAAAACAGGAAAATAAAGCCTATCGTTTTTGACAGTGCTGGAGGATGTGGGGCTTTTATGTTTGACCTTAGAAATTATGATTATCGGATAGCGGATTGCGATTCAAAAGCATGTGAATTTCTTAAACAGAAATTTGATGAACAAAACATTTTTTGTGTAAATTCGTTAATTGAAGTCAACAGAGCAAAATATAATATTACTCCTGATGCATTTTTAATAATGATAGGGAATCCTCCTTATAATGATACAACATCAGAATTCAAGAATGGCGAAAAGGGACAGAATATATGCGACAGAGATTTATATGATAGAGATATAGGGATTTCTTTCCTGAAGTCATATCATAAACTTAATGCAGATGTTGTTTGTGTTCTACATCCATTATCCTACTTAATAAAAGAAACTAATTTTAATAGATTGCGTTTCTTCAAAGATAATTACAAATTAATCAAAGGCGAAATATTTTCCAGCGCTTTGTTTTATGGAACAGGAACAGCAAAATTTCCTATAATAGTATCTCTTTATAAAAAATGTCCTGATGGAATGACATTTGAGTACATAAGGAACTTTAGATTTAACATACTAAATAGTCCAAAAATATTTGTTTTATCTAATTTTAAAACCACTGATGGATATATTAATAAATATCCACCACGTAAAAACGATGACAAAAAATCTCCCATTGGTTTGTATTATTATAGTTTTCGTGATTTTAATTCTTTAAAGAAAAATACCTCTTTTATGACAAAAGAACATCCTAACGGAATTGTAGTTCTACTGGAGAATTTTTACAAATATGCCTATCTTTATTCACTGAAAAGTTTGTTGAATCCTGAGGATGCGTGGCTATATGGCAATTTGTCTCCGCTTGTTAATATAGAAGATGTTGAAAAGAATAAAAATCTTTATGTTTTGTATGCTATTAAAACCAATAGAGCTTTAAAAGAGATTAATAGTGCTATCTTAAAAAAGATTACAAAATATTATGATATTAAAATTAACCATTTTAACGATATTGATTGCATTGAGAAAAAAATTAAAAACAATCTGAGCAAATTGGCTTTGTAGAGTAATGGCTAATATCACAACTGAATTAACAACAAATAACAAAGTTAAAATAACTTTTGCTGGAAGACAAGGCAAGCATCTTCGCTTGACAGATTCTTGGACAGATTGGATGTTACATATAAATGATTTTAGGGATTTAATAATTCCTCTATCAAGAAAAGATACAGATTTTATTATAACAGAATTGCTTAATAACTCAAATAAATTGAAATTTGTTAACACAAATATTGGACAAGAATATAACTTAAACAACGACAAAAAAATTGTCAGACGAGAAATATCTGGAAAATTTAGAAAAAAATATCAAACTGTGGCTCTTTTTATAAAAAATAACTCACAACAGTGGCCACCATCTCCAGTTGAAATAAATCGAAATGAGATTTTGTCTTTAATAAGGGCAATGATTACATTAGACCGTCCGACTGATTATTGTATTGTTGACTCCTTAAGAAATTTGCAATATTTATTGGCGATATTATGGGTAAAGAAATTTAATCCCAACCTCTTACAAGGCAAGAAGAAGCCTAAAGCTGATGAAATTTTCAGAATTAGTCTTGTAAAATAGAATAAATATTAATTTTTTTGAAATTTTGGATTTATTTTGAATTGGTTTTGAAAAAGTTTTCTGGCAAGGGTTCGCCGAACACGATAATCGTTCCTTTTCTGCGATATTTGAACATCTTAATTAAAAGGCTGATTGTTTCGGAGGAATAGGAAGTTCGTCTACCTTCAAGAGTGGGGAGCCAAAATAAAAAGCCCATCATCAGATGGGCTTTTTATTTTTTTAAGGGTTTAACC
>CAYQIS010000013.1:0-69812 GCA_964417645.1 uncultured Spirochaetia bacterium | reverse complement strand
TGTATCTTGCACATAATAAAATATTTTAAGCGGGCAAAGTAAATTTAAAAACACTTCCGCTTATTCCGTCATTCCTTTCTTCCGCCCATATTTTTCCGCCGTGTCTTGCAATTATTTTTCTGCATACGGAAAGACCTATGCCGCTTCCTGGAAATTCGGAAGATGAATGAAGCCTTTGAAAAACTTCAAATATTTTTTCCCTGTATTCCTTTTCTATTCCGATGCCGTTGTCAATAACTTCAAAAACCCACTCTTTGCCTTTAAGATAAGATTTTACAATGATTTTTGGAGCGGCAGACCTGTTAAACTTTATCCCGTTAACTATTAAATTTTGAAAAACCGAAGTCAAAGCGGCCTTGTCTCCTCTTACAACAGGCATTTCGGATCCTTCAAATTCAAGCTCCGCGCTTCCCATTATTGCCGCATCATTTTTAATTCCGGCAATAATTGCCGCAATATCGGTCTCGGAGTTAATATTCTCGCTTCTTCCCGCCTTTGCATAAGCAAGTATTCCTTTTATAAGGGAATCCATTCTTTCAACGGAATAAATTATTTCTTTCAAAAAATCTTTTGATTCGGCATCAAGCTTTTTTTCCGAGCGCATCTTAAGAAGCTGTGCGTAATTTGTTATATTACGCAACGGCTCTCTTAAATCATGCGAGCTTGCATAGGCAAAACTTTCAAGGTCTTCGTTGCTTTCTTTAAGCTCTGTAATTGTCTTTTTTATGCTGTCTCGCATCGAGACAAAATTTTTTGACAATATGCCAACCTCTCCTACGCCTCCTGTTGAAACATTTCTTTCAAGATCGCCTTCCGCCATTGCTTTTGTTTCCTCGGCAAGCTTTTTAACCGGCCTTATCAAAAGATAAACAGCTCCTGTAATAAAAAATACCGCCGTCAAAAGACAAATTATTCCGGCAAGAATAAATTCTTTTCTCATTTTCTCAAGCATCGAATATTTAAGAGCGAGCGGTATGCAGTAAACTATTTTCCATTTCCAAGGCTTAAACTCCCTGAAATACGCCCAAGATACCGTATCGCCGTGCGTATGTTCCCCTATTTCTCCGGATTCATTTGAAAGTATTTTTTTTATTTCTTTTTCATGAACAGGAGCTTTAGCTCCTTTTTCGGCAGAATGATGCATTAAAACAGCGCCGTTTTCATCAATTATATAAAAAAACTTCCCTTCCGAAATTATCTCATACAAATATTTTTCAAGTTCTTTTATCGCCATGTTTTTGAAAGAATTCTCATAAGCTTCTTCGTTTTGAGTCAGTTTAAGCCTGTCATACTTGTTTTGAAGTATGGCAATTATCAAATCAAGTTTTGCAGAAGCTATTTTTTCGTTTTCGTTGTCTATAATATCCTTTATATTATTGTCAAAAACAAAAGAAAGAAAAATTCCCGAGGCAAGAAAAACAAAAACAGCCAGAACAAAAACATACACAATCATTGATATTTTTTTCATATAAAACTTTCCTCTACAAAATAAGCTTTTTCAATAAGCTCTTCCGAAAATATCAAATGCATTTTTTTTGCCAAAGTCATGTTAAGCTTTATATAAACCCTTTTGTTCTTTTCCGGTTTAATCTTTGACGGACTCATTCCGTATTTTAAAATTTTTATTGCCGTATCAGCCGCATACTCCCCGAATTCCCTGTTGTCTTTTGCGTATGAAATAAGCACAAACTTTGGCATGTGAAATAAAACGCTTCCGCTTGGTATTTTTGTTTCTTTAAGAATAAATTCATACGCTTCATCTTCCAGCCAGTTTTTAATTCCGGTAAGATTTCTGAAAAATAATGCGTCAGATGTTTTTTGAATGTGAAGGTAATGCTTTTTAAATTCCGAAAAATCCTTTACAAAAACAATCTCCTTAAACTTAAGCCCCATATTTTTAACGTAATAATCGACAGCTTTTCTGTCCGTAAAAGTGTCGGCTGTAAGGAGACTTATTTTTTCGCCTTTTGCGTATTTCTTTAATTCGTCAATCATTTCTTTTATAAACTCAACTTCAATCTGTCCCGTTATATTTGAAGCCGGATAAGAACAGTCTTTTGCAGTCCAATTGATGCCTATAAAAACAACCGGTATTTTTCCTCCGGCCAAAAAAGGCGCTGTCACTTCCGTGCATGCGGGATCATCCGCGGCGATAATAAGATCGGGTGCAAATTTTTTTATCTCCGAAAAACATTTTTTCCCCGCCGCTTTCATTTCTTTTTCTTCGGGATGATTTCTTGCATCCAAATAAAAAACTTGAATTTCAACTCCTGTTTCTTTTATTTTTTTAAAAAAGGCATCCCTTTGGGCTTTTCCCGGTTCATAGCCCTCATGATATGAATCAATATAAAATATTTTCTTTTCGGACAATACGGTTCCATTAAAATCTTTTTCCGATTGTCCCCGGCATGTAAAAGCAATAAAAAATAAAATAAAAATTGTGGACGCTTTTATTATATCCTCTTTTTTTCCCATATCTGAATTATATCATATCAATTCGCAAGTTTTATTGTTGCGGAAATTCCTTTAAGATCATGTGTATTAAGGGTTCTTTTTCCGCTGTCTGTTTTTTTTATAAGCCTTGAAATGAAATTTCCGGCTCCGACTTCAACAAACGTATTTACCCCGTTTTTTATCATTGTCTCAATGCATTTTACCGGCATTGAAGGTTTATAAAGAAAATCAAAAAATTTTTCTTTTATTTCCAAAACACTTTCATAATATAATCCCGATGTCTGATCAATTATTCTTATGACAGGTTTGTCAGTTTTAATCTCTTTCAGATTTTCCTTAAGTTTTTCCGCATAGGGTTTAAATTCGGGAATTCCGGCAATTTCTTCTCCCGGCATGTCAATCACCGTACCGCCGATTTTTTTAAACAATTCCGCAATTTTAGCTTTATAAGGCTTCAAAAAAACTACCGTTGAGCTTTCCGGACCGTTATATGAAGTAATGTATGTTTTCATTGAATTATTCAGTTCTTCGCATATTTTTGATGTGTTTTCTGTTTTTACAGAATTTATCAAAAGCACTGAATATTTTTGAATTTCATCCTTAACAAGATCCTCCCTAAGCTTAATCAGCTTGAGCGCGCTTTCAAAATCAATAAAGCCATGCATACAAAGAGCGGCAATTTCTCCTGTTTTATATCCGGCCGCCTGCTCGGGATTAACCTTTTGATTTTTCAGAACTTCATAAAGACCGCACTGATAGCAGAAATTTATTATTAAGCCGTTTTCTTCTTTAATAAGCTCTTCTTCGGGGCCAATAAAAGCCAATTTGTTTATTTTAAACTCAGGAAATAATTTTTCGGCTTTATTATAAAACTGTCTCATTGACCAATAGGCATCAAAAACTTTTCTTCCCATTCCCACATACTGATATCCCGCCCCGGTGTAAAAATATCCTATTACCGCCAATTGTATATCCTTCCCGCCGTTTGTTTTGTTATCACCATCACGCCAAAATTGCCAAAAGGAATATTTGTCTTTTCAATAAAATAATCCATAAAAGGAATCAAAGCGCCTATTTTTTCCGGAAGATAAAGCGTGTATTTTGAAAAAATTTCTATCTTATCAAGTTTGTTAATAAGAGCCTTTTCGGCTATTTTTCTTAAATCCTTTTCGGTAAAAAAAACGGCGTCACTGTACATCCCTTTTCTTACTTTTGACCTGAAGAAATTCTTGCTTGCATGCCTGTTCATAAATCCTATGCCCACTTTTTCTCGTGCAACCCTGTAAGCTTCCCGCATTGCCTGAACTTTGTCATCAACATATTCGAAAGTGTTTATAAACAAAACTTTGTCGAAACTTTTGTCGGCAAAAGGCAGTTTTTCCGCAAAAGCATGAATGATTTTTTCCTCTGGAATGTCCTCTTTAAGCCTTGCTATCTTAATCAGATCTGTTAAAGGCTCAACCCCTGTAACATCCAGACCAAGCTCCGTAAAATAGCGGACATATCTTCCGGTTCCGCATCCGATTTCAAGCAGCCGCTCGCCTGTTTTTAGTTTCATGGCCGATATCAATATTTCTTTCTGCTTACCGTCAAAATAAAGCCCTTCAGGCGTTGTTTTTATCCATCTCTCATATTCTTCCGTAATTCCTCTGGTGAATGCCATAAAAATATTTTATCACAAATAAAAAACAGTTTTACAAAAGCATTTTGTAATCCGCATTACTTTTTTCCATAAATTTCTTTTGCCCATTTTATGGTCTCTTCCATTCCCTTATTAAAACTTATTTTTGGCTGCCATTTTAAAAGACGTTTTGCCTTTGTTATATCAGCCTGCATATGACGCTGATCTCCGGGTCTTGCCTGCTTATAAATCACCTTGTGAGTTTTTCTGTTTTTTCCAAATTTTTCCAGAATGACATCAACAAGCTCATTAACAGTCACTCTTATGCCTGAGCCAAGATTAAAAACTTCATCAAACGATTTTTCGTTGTCTATAGAGCTTATCCATGCATCGCAGACATCTTTAATATGCACATAATCTCTGGACTGTTTTCCGTCCCCGAATATTGTAACCGGTTCATTTCTTGCAACATTGCCGATAAATATTGAAACAACCCCCTGATAAGGATTTGTCAAAGACTGTCTGTATCCGTAAACATTAAACATTCTAAAAGCAGTGACATTTATCTTAAAAGGAAGATCGGTTCTTGCTCCTGTTGCAAGCATATAACGTTCTCCGGCATATTTTGTTATTCCATAATATGATATGGGCCTTGTTCCCATTGTTTCCTTAACAGGTATGCCGTCCGGTATTCCGTAACTTGTCATTGAAGAGGCATAAAGAATTCTTTTAACTTTATGTTTTATTGCATAATTTATAATATTAACTGTTCCCCCGACGTTTGTTGAAAGATCAGCCGCAGGATCATCAAAAGCTTTTATCGTTGATGCACATCCTGCTATATGCATAATTACATCTATCTTGTCCTTAAAAACTTTGTCAAGATCGGAATTATTTCTTACGTCTCCCTTGATATATTTTGCTTTTTCATTGACATTTTTCTTTTCTCCGGTCGCTTCATTGTCAATTATTGTAACTTTAAAACCCCGATTTATAAGTTCATCGGCCATATTGCTGCCTATAAAACCCGCCCCTCCGGTCACCAGAACCCTTCTTTTTTCAGCCATATTTCCCTCCGTATTTTTATATGATTCCTAACTTAAGCTTCCACACTATAACGGCCGCTTCCCACATAACTTCACGTGACATTTTTGAAGTTCCCGCATGCCTGTCTATGAATATTATGGGAATTTCCGCAATCTTAAACCCTTTTTTCCAAGCTTTATAATGCATTTCAACCTGAAAAGCGTATCCGTCAGAATGTATTCTGTCAAGATCTATTGTCTCAAGCACGCTGCGCCTGAAACATTTAAAACCGCTTGTACAGTCCGTAAGAGGCATGCCTGTTATGATCTTAACGTAAAAACTGGCAAACTTCGAAAGCATAAGCCTGCGTATGGGCCAATTAACAACACTTATGCCGTTTATATAACGCGAACCTATTACAAGATCATTGTCTTTTATTTTTTCCATAAAATCCGGTATGTATTTTGGATCGTGGGAAAAATCCGCATCCATTTCAAATATATATTCATAGCCGTGTTTTAAAGCCCATTTAAATCCGTCAACATAAGCCGTTCCAAGGCCTTTTTTGCCCGGCCTCTGCATAAGGTTAACACTTTTGTTTTTTCTCATAATATTTTTTACGGAATCCGCGGTTCCGTCCGGCGATGAGTCGTCAACAACAAGTATGCTTATATTTTTGTCAACCGAATGAATTGCCGGAATTATTTTTTCTATATTGGATCGTTCATTATATGTCGGTATAACCACAAGTGTGTCTTTTTTCATAATATCTGCCTTTCACTTTTTTTCTTATATAAACATATGAAAGCAAATGAAACCAAAGACAAAAAAGACAAAACCAAACCCGTTAATTCAACTTTTCTGTCATAATATAATATAATTTCATGCAATCCTTTAGGCACATAAACAGCCGTAAAAGCATAGTTTACCCTGTATGTTTTTGCCGGTTTTCCGTCTATTTTTGCCTTTATTCTTTTATAATATAAATTTGAAATCTGGGCAAATCCCTCATCATCGGCATTAATTGTAAATTTTATTTCATTCGTTTTATATTCATTAACCGGGATATTATAAAAAGCTTGCTTGTTTGATTTTGACGTAAAAGGGGGGTTAAAAGCAACAAGCGCCCTGCTTCCGTCAAACAAACCCCGGGACATAATTGAAAGCGCTTCGTCATCGCTGTTAACCCGCAGGTAATCCGTTGTGAATATTACTCTTGATTTCGAAAACATATCCTCATATAAATTAAATTTTCCCCGGGCCTTTTTTATTACACCGGGCAGCGACAGCTCATCACGGGAAACATACCAGCGTATATTAAGCGCCCTGTTCACTTCTATATTATTAAAGATTTGTGCGGCTTCCATTTTTCCGAAATAAAGAGGCTGCATTCCGTGCGCCCCTTTTACGGCTTCAAGATTATAATAAAGAGGTCTGTTGGGGCCCCAAAGATATAAAAAGTCGGCAACCCTTCCCTTTTCATTGCTTTTATTTATAAGCTCGGCGGCCGCATCATAATAAGGCACAATATTCTCCCCGGGTATATAATTGATAAATTCTTTTTCAATCCTGTAGATGTCAAAAAAATGCATAAATGCAAAAATCATGACAGCCGCAAAAGCGCTTTTTATTTTTCCTTTTATTATCAGCCATACCGTAAGCGCCCCCAAAAGCAAAAATAAAAATAAAATCCAAATGTCAGCGCCAAGCGCCGCAGATGCCGAATCCGCAATTGATTCGGGCATTACAGCTTTTTTCGCAAGATTGTAAAGCAGCTTAACTGTTTCCTTATGAATGCCCGTAAATAAGACCGCAGACAAAACAAAAGCCAAAGAAATAATAACAATAAAAATATTCCTTAAAAATTTTCCTTGTGCCCGATCCGAACTTCTTTTAAGCAAAGAATCAAATCCCAATGCGCCCAATGCGGCAACAAAGAAAGAAAATTGGTACATAAATCTGGAAGGATTTCTGAACTGGTTATATACGGGTATTTTATAAAAAACGGCATAAAGCGGGGTGTACCCTCCAAAAGACAAAAGCAGAAAAATCAAAGCGCACGCCGACCAAAAATATGCGGTTCTTCTTTCTTTTTTAAACATAAAGGCAAAAGGAGCAAGAATAAAAGGCATAAGTCCCATATAATAAGTGGTAAGATTAAGCGACATAAACCCAAAATAATCATTTTCCTTAAGTCCGAACATATGCGGGAATAACATTGTTAAAAATTCAACAGGATGCTGCGACCATGATATGAAACTTTCATAAGTAAATTCCCCGCGCCATGAAAAGTCTTTGTAATCATAAGAAGGAAGAAATTGCGCCGCTGAAAAAAGAAGCGAAAATACGGCGGCAACCGAAAACAGAAACAAAACATTAATCCTTGCTTTTGTTTCCTTCTCCTCAAAAACAAGCCTGTAGACAACAAAAAAAGAGGCGCCAATCACCGTGTATGCCATTACCTGCATTCCTGTGGCCAATATCTGAAGGCCCATTACAAGCCCTGCTGCCATAAAATGCTTTAACGAATTTTTTATAAGACCGCTTCTTATAAAATAAAAAACAAGCGGAATAAGGGCGCCGGCTTTTATGTTGTTTATATGGCCCGCATTTACAAAAGAAAGTATATATCCGGAAAACATCACAAAAAGCGCGCCCAAAAAAGATGCTTCCCGGCTTAAATTTTCCCTGCGAAGAAAAAGATACATTCCAATATAAGCTGCGTAAAGATGTATTATGACGTCAATTGTGGCGCTTTGCATGGGATTAATTCCCAAAAGCATAAATATTATATCCGTGGGATAATAATAAAGAAGGCTTGAAGAAGCTATCATCGGCACTCCAAAGAAAAGATTCGGCATCCACAATGGAAGGTCATGAAATTTCCCAAAAACATAATCGGCAAATATTCTGAACGGATGATAAATTATAAAAAAATCATGGCCAAAAAGCACAAGTCCAGTTTGAAAAGCACCCCTGAAAATATATAAAACAGCCCCCGAAACAAACAAAACAAAAAAAACCTGTTTTAATTTATTCCCCATTCACAAACCACTTTATTGTTTCTTTTAAACCGTCTTCAAAACTTACTTTTGGCTCCCAGCCAAGAAGTTTTTTTGCTTTGGAAATATCCGGTTTTCTTTTAACAGGATCATCATCAGGAAGAGGCATAAAAACTATCTTTGATTTTGTATTGGTGAACTTTTTTACAAGTTCTGCGGCTTCAAGCATAGTAAATTCTCCAGGATTTCCTATGTTTATTACCTCTCCGGCAATGCCGTCTTTAAACATTGCGGCAGTAAGCCCTTCAATCTGGTCTGTTATATAGCAAAAACTTCTTGTCTGTTTTCCGTTTCCATAAATTGTAATCGGCTTGCCCGTAAGCGCCTGATTTATAAAATTGGATATTACACGGCCGTCATCTTTCTGCAGACGCGGCCCGTAGGTGTTAAATATTCTTATAATTCTTGCATCAATTTTGTGCTTCCTTACATACTCCATAACAAGCGCTTCGGCAAAGCGTTTGGCTTCGTCATAGCAGCTTCTTACACCCACAGGATTTACGTTTCCCCAGTAAGTTTCTTTTTGTGGATGTTCTTTGGGGTCTCCGTAAGTTTCCGAAGTTGAAGTGATAAGAAATCTTGATTTTTTCGATCTTGCAAATTCAAGCACATTATAGGTTCCAAGAGAATTTGTCATAAGCGTTTCTATTGATTTCGCCTGATAATAAGGGGGCGAAGCGTACGATGCAAGATGAAAAACATAATTAACGCTTCCTTTTATTTTTATTTTATTTCTTACGTCATGTTTTATAAACTTAAAATTTTTATTTTTTATTATTTTTTTCAGGTTTTCTTTTTTCCCCGTGCCAAGATTGTCAATACATATAACCTTAATTCCTGTTTCAATAAGTTTTTCACAAAGATGCGAGCCGATAAAGCCCGCGCCTCCTGTAACCAAGGCTGTTTTCATTCTGTCTCCCTTTGTTTTAAACAAATGATTTTTTCAAAAATTCAAGATCAAGCTCCGGATATACCGGAAATTTTGATATCAATTCGGCTGTCATGCCGACCGCCCGTTCTTTTGCATTTTTATCCAATATATATTTTGCCTTGCTCATAAGCCCGTCATTTTTTCCCGATTCAGCCGGCTTTGTGTTTGTAAGCACAAGATTTACAATATCCGCTATTTTTTCCATTTCATTTACACCCATTCCCAAAGTTGTGACGGCAGGGGTTCCCATACGCAGTCCGCTTGTGTACCATGCACCGTTAATATCATAAGGAAGAGAATTACGGTTTAATGTTATATTGCATTCGCGAAGCGCGCTTTCCGCCTGTCTTCCCGTAAGGCCAAGAGGACTAACATCAACAAGCAGAAGATGATTTTCCGTATTGCCTGTCACCACTTTAAGTCCTCTGGACATCAATGCTTTGGCAAGAGCTTTTGAGTTTTCAACTATCTTCTTGGCATATTCCGCAAACTCAGGCCTGTTGGCTTCAGTAAAAGCAATGGCTTTGGCCGCCATTACATGAGGCAGCGGTCCTCCGGCAACAAGAGGGCATCCTTTATCCACTGCTTCGGCAAATTCAGAAGTGCACATAACCACCCCGCCGCGGGGTCCTCTGAGAGTCTTATGTGTGGTTGTTGTCACAACATGAGCATGAGGAAAAGGTGAAAAATCTCCGGTGAAAACTTTGCCTGCAACAAGGCCCGCAAAATGAGCCATATCGCACATTAAAACAGCGCCGCATTTATCGGCTATTTCACGCATACGTCTGAAATTTATTTTGTCAGGATAAGCGCTGTAGCCGGCAAGCAGTATTAAAGGCTTCACTTCCAGGGCCTGTTTTTCAAGCTCATCATAATCTATCAGTCCTGTTTTTTTGCTGACTGCATAAGAATAAACATCAAACATTTTTGCCGAAACGTTATAACGATATCCGTGCGTTAAATGGCCTCCCGAAAAATAATCAAGACCCAAAAGCTTTTGATTGCCAAAAGCTTTTCTTAATTCATTCCATTTTTCACCTGGTATTTCATAAAGATTTTTTGCTCCCAGCGAAGTTATAAAAGGTTTTTCAACCCTTTCCTGCAATATTGCCCAAAAAGCTATTAAATTTGCATCAGCGCCGCTGTGAGGCTGAACATAGGCATGCTCGCATCCAAAAAGTTTTTTAAGCTGTTCTATTGCCTCGCTTTCTATTGTATCCACATTGTCGCAGCCCGCATAGAACCTGTGCCCGCTAAACCCCTCCGCATATTTGTCGGTTAACAAATTTCCCATCGCAAGCTGAACTGGTATTGAACAATAATTCTCGCTGGCAATAAGTTTAAGGCTTGTACGCTGGGATTCAAGTTCTTTTACTATTGATGCCGCAATTAACGGCGAAACTTTTGACACTTCCTGAAGATTTAAAATATACGCAAGAAAAGACGTGTTCACTTCCTCGGGTTTTTTGGATTTAAGATAATCAATTACCGGGTTTTTGATGCTCATCGGAAGCTCCTAAAAAATTGACGTATACCTGCCCAGACGCACGACAGGTATTAAAGGCTTCCCGGCGGTTCACCGCCTGGCGCGGTATTTGTTATTGCCCGCGCCTACGCGTCAGTTGCAATAATGATTTTAAATGTTTTAAATAAAATTTCAAGAAATTTTTCAACAAAGAAAAATTTAAGTTATCTGCCTTTAACAAGAAAATGTAAAAAACCCCGGATATAATCCGGAATTTTCATATAAAAGTCCGGAAGCATTATGATTTTAAGCAGAAAAACAGGATTTATATAAAAAGACCTGTAAGCTTTTTTAACATAAGAGGCAATTACGTTCCCTTTTAAATGCGGATAATCAAAATATCCTTTTGAATCAAACTGGCTGTACTCATCCCAATTTTTTATTTTTAAAGTGCCTGTTTTTTTTACTTCCTCATACAAAGCTGTTCCTGGAAAAGGTGTGGCCATTGCAAACTGTGCAAAAGTGGGATTAAGCTTTAATGCATGCTTAATTGTAAGCTCAATTGTATGCTCGCTGTCCGCAGGATGCCCTATTACATAAAAAGCGATTGTCTGTATTCCGTGCCTTTTAAAAAGTTTTACCGCATTTTCAATATCGGATAACTTTTCATTTTTACCTATTGTATCAAGCACTTCCTGAACGCCGGATTCTATTCCAACAGCCGTCCTGTAAAGGCCCGCTTTTTTCATAAGAACAACCAGCTCTTCGTCAATTAAATCAGCTCTTATCCCGTTTGGAAAAGTAAAAGGTATTTTAATTCCCCGCTCAATAACCATTTTCATTATTTTTTTTGCGCGTTTAATATCCGTATTAAATATGTCATCCTGTATGCCCAGCTCCCTTATCTTTACTTTTTTTACAAGATATTCCCATTCGTCAACAACGCTTTCCGCGCTCCTTGCTCTCCATTTTTTTCCAAAAGTTCCTTTATAGCAAAAATAGCAGGCAAACGGGCAGCCGCGGCTGGTAATAATATTAACCGCCGGTTTTCGCCACCCTATTAAAGGCTGCGGGTGGGAATAATATTTAAGATCCGGAAAAAGGTCTATTGCAGGATAGGGAAGTTCGTCCAGATTTTCAATATAATTTAAAGGGTTGTGCACAAACTTTCCTTTGTCTTTATAAGAAAGTCCGTGAACATATTCTAAAGACTTTTTGTTTTCAATCGCTTCAAGAAGCGAAACAAAAGCTTTTTCGCCTTCTCCCCTTATCACAAAATCCACATTGGGATCGGATAATGTCTCTTCGGGTTCGCAGGTTGCATGCGGCCCGCCTATTACCGTAAAAGCGTTTTTATTTTTTTGCTTTATTATACCGCATATTTTTTTTGCATTGTTTATCAGCGGTGTGGTTGCTGTAATTCCGTATATATCCGCATCAGGTACAGCCGCTTTCGGATTTATATTAAAATCCAAAACCGATATTTTTTCATATCCCATGCTGCGCGCATAAGAAGCAACATACGCAAGACCCAAAGGAATTACCGAGCTCTTTATCCATATTTTAGGCGCTGGATTTATAAAGACAATTTTCATTTTTAACCGATTATAAGGGTGTTAATGCCTGTTTTTGGATCCAAAACTTTTCTTGCTTTTGTACCTTTTATCTCCGCCAAAAAGACTTCAATCACGCCGAAAACTTTTGAATCACGCCTCAGGCATCCCGTAACCGTCTTCATTTTTCTTCCGCCGACCGTATGTATATGCACAGCCGGCTTATTGTCCGCGCCCGTAAATATGCTTCCTGTTCCAAAAACTTCCCATCCTTCTTTTACGCTGATAAAGTTTGGCACCGGAGGAATCACGGCTTTTTTCGGGCCGGCAGCCATGACAGCTTCTTTTAACCCGCCCAAAAAAATCATAAACGCGGTTTTAATCTTTTTTTTAACGGCAAAATTTAAAATTTCTTCATTAATGTTTTTTTCATTTTCAAGTTTAATAACAAATATCCTGCCGATTTTCCCTTCAGAATACTGCATTTTCAGCCTCCTTGTTTTTAAGGAATGCCATTCCTTTCAGATATAATGATTCCGGTATTTCCTTTAAATAAGGATGATCCTTTGCCTGAAAAAATTCTTCCAAAGGTTTCACTCCCATGCGCACAGACCTTGCGGCATCAATCACCGACTGTTTAAGCGCCCCCAAACTTATGTTTTGCGAACAGCTAAATGTTATAAGCCTGCCGTTTTTCTTAAGAATTTTCAAAGCCGACCTGTGAAGACTGTTATAGCCGGCAATGGCGGCATGCTTTTCGTCTTTTGCCCGTGAAAAAGGCGGAGGGTCAAGTATTATAAGATCAAATTTTTCGGAAGTTTTTTCAAGTTTTGTCATGATTTCAAAAACATCTCCCTGCTCAAATTCCACATTGTTTATCCCGTTCAGTTCGGCATTCTTTTTTGCGGTTAAAACGGCGGCTTCAGAAGCATCCAGCCCGCGGACAAATCCGGCTCCAAAACACGCGGCATAAAGAGAAAAACCGCCTGTTGCACAAAAGCAGTCAAGCACTCTTCCGCCTTTATTTACATATTTTTTTATGGCCATACGGCTTTCACGCTGATCAATGTAAAATCCCGTTTTTGAACCGGATCTTACATCAACAATAAATTTTATTCCGTTTTCCGTTATTACAACCGGTTTTATTTCGGCTCCTTCAGGCCATAACACGCCTTCATTAGGGTTTAACCCTTCCTTTTCTCGTACCGGGGAAATGCTTTTTTCATAAATAATTTCCGGAGCAAGCATAGTACGCAGTGTTTCAACAATGAAATTTTTCATTTTATGCATGCCAAGAGTGTTTATCTGCAGAACAAGCGTCCTGTTATACATGTCAACAACCAGCCCCGGAAGAGAATCGGCCTCAGAATTTATATATCTTATTGCCGTTGTATCTTTGATTGACAATCTGGCGGATACGGCCGCCCGTATTTTACCGGCAATAAGAGCGGATATTTGAGGTGTGAATGGAAGGCCGGAAACGGGTTTTTTTAAAACATCAACGACCCGCACGGTAATTTTTGAAAGCGTATTTATATATCCAAAAGCAAAAATTTCATTCTTTGAATTTTTTATTATTACGGGACCTCCCTGCTCATAAACTTCGGGCAAAACGCTTATTTCATTGTCATATATCCAGGGATGCCCCTTTATTATTCTCTTTTCTTCCCCTTCTTTAAGTATTACTTCCGGCGTTTTCATTTATTCAACTGTAACTGATTTTGCAAGATTTCTCGGCTTGTCCACATCTATGCCCTTTTTTACACCAACATAATAAGCAAGAAGCTGCATTGGAATTACGGCAAGCAAAGGATAATAATCCTCGTCAATATCCGGTATATATATAATATCCTCCGCAAACCTGGCCATCTTTTTGTCGCTTTTGTTTGTTACGGCAATTACGGTTCCGTGTCTGGCCTTTATTTCCTGTATATTGCTTATCATTTTTTCGCGCAAACTGTCTTCGGGCGCTATAAAAACATTCGGAACTTTGTCATCAACAAGAGCAATCGGGCCGTGTTTCATCTCTCCGGCCGCATAACCTTCGGCATGGATATATGATATTTCCTTAAGTTTAAGGGCCCCTTCAAGAGCTATTGGATAATTGATATTTCTTCCGTAATAAAGAAAATCTTTCTTGTCTTTGTACTTTTCCGCAATTCTTTCTATGCGTTCTTTATCCCTTATAATTGCTTTAATATGTGCGGGAACCTTTCTTAAATTTCTTATGCCCTTTCTTACCTGGGAAACGTTTAATTTCCCTTTTATTCTTCCAAGATGAAGCGCCAAAAGATATAAAACACCAAGCTGGGCAATAAATGTTTTGGTTGCCGCAACACCTATCTCAGGTCCTGCATGAGTGTAAATTACGGCATCAAGCATTCTTGAAAGCGTTGAACCCACAACATTCACTATTGCCAAAGAATAACCAGCTTTTGGCTTAAGTATCTTAAAGGCCTCTATTGTGTCTATTGTTTCTCCGGACTGTGATACCGCAACAAGAAGCGTGTCTTTTGTGACAACCGGGCTTGCATATCTTAATTCCGAGGCTGTTTCAACTTCCGTTGATATTCCGGAATATTTTTCAATAAGATATTTGGCCGCATATGCCGCATGATATGAAGTTCCGCAGGCAACCATTTTAATTCTTTTTATTTTCTTCAATCTTTTTTCATTTAAACCGTCCAATTTTATTAAACCTTTTGATTCATTAAATCTTCCCAGCACCGTATCCTCAAACGCCTGCGCCTCTTCATTTATTTCTTTAAGCATAAAATGAGGATATCCGGATTTTTCAGCCTGCTCGGCATTCCATTTTATAAATGTTATCCTTCTTTTTACCTGCCTGCCGTTATTTGTAATTTCTATTTTTTTCTTTGTAACCAAAGCCACATCACCGTCTTCCAGAAAAACGGCTTTTTTTGTATATTTCAAAAAAGAAGGGACGTCTGAAGCTATGTAGTTTTCATTTTCTCCCAGCCCAATCACAAGAGGAGATCCATGACGGGCTGTTATTATTTTGTCGGGCTCATCTGCCGACATTATGACAAGAGCATACATGCCGTGTATCATTAAAAGCGACTTTGAAACAGCTTTTTCAAATCCAAGCTTCATGTTTTCTTCAATCAGGTGGGCAAAGACTTCGCTGTCCGTCTCCGATGTAAATTTATGCCCTTTTTTAAGAAGCATACTTTTTATTTCAAAATAATTCTCTATTATTCCGTTGTGTATTATCGTAATTTTTCCCGTACAGTCAGTATGCGGATGAGCGTTTTCCTCGCTTGGCGCGCCGTGTGTTGCCCAGCGTGTATGCCCTATTCCACAGCTTCCGGAAAGCGAGACACCTTTAAGTTTTTTCTCCAGGTTTTCTATCTTCCCAAGCGCACGCAGCCTTTTTATCGTTCCGTCCTTTGATATCGCTATTCCGGCGGAATCATAACCGCGATATTCCAGTTTTTTTAAACCGTATATCAATCTGTCCGAGGCTTCATTATCGCCGATATATCCTATTATTCCGCACACTTAAAAACCTCCAAAAAATTTTTAATTATTATAACACTAACAAGAACGGCCAATAATATTATTAAACAAAAGGTTGCTCATTTTCGCAAAGCATTCAACGCTTATATCTTCGGCTCTTGCATTTTCGTTAACGCCGCATTTTAAAAAAATATCTTTGACGGCGCTGTCATCAATATTAAAAATTCTTTTAATATTGTTAGACAGTTTTTTTCTTCTCTGTTCAAAACCTCCGCGTGTAAGCTTAAAAAAAACATCCTCGTTAATTACATTTAAAGGTTCTTTTTTCAGAAAATTCATGCTTATAAAAGCCGAATCCACGTCAGGAACCGGAAAAAAAGCTTTTCTGTTTATTGTAAATTCATATTTTACGTCCGCATGGTACTGGCAATATACTGACAATGAACCGTAAGTTTTGCTTCCCGAAGCGGCTGACATACGTTCACCGACTTCTTTTTGAACCGTAAGAAAAAAATCTTTCACCCTGCGCTTGCACGCCGTAATTTTTTCAATTATCGGCGTGGTTATATAATAAGGAATATTGCCTGCAACCCTGATTAAAGTATTATCGGGAACAAAACTGATGATGTCAGTTTCCAGTATATCGCCTTTTATTATTTCTATGTTGTCAAAAGCCTCTGTTGCGGCTTTTAATTTTTCTATCGCCTCTTTATCCAGTTCCACCGCAAATATTTTCTTCACCCTTGGAGCAAGCTTTTTTGTAAGATTACCCGAACCCGGGCCTATTTCAAGAAATACGTCGGAAAAACCCGGATTAATAACGTTTATCATTCTGTCTATTTTAACGGTATCATGAAGGAAATTTTGTCCAAGTCCTTTTTTATATCTGAATTTTTTTTCCGACATTTATTTTTTTCTGTTCCTTACGATCTTTTCCGCGGTTTTTATTGCACAAATCAAAGATTTTTCCGAGGCCAGACCCTTGCCCGCTATGTCATAAGCCGTTCCGTGATCCGGCGATGTGCGCACAATAGGAAGGCCCAAAGTCACATTAACCCCGGATTCAAACCCTGTCAATTTTAAAGGTATAAGCCCCTGATCATGATACATACAAACCGCTATATCGTGGCTTTTTGTATTTACAATTTTACCAAAAATTGTATCCGGCGGATAAGGTCCATCCGCCATAATTCCTTCTTTTTTTGCTTTTTTTATTGCAGGAATTATCACTTCCTGTTCTTCGCTGCCAAACGCGCCGTTTTCGCCGGAATGCGGATTAAGCCCAAGAACCGCAATTTTTGGTTTTTTTATCCCAAAATCTTTTTTCATTGACACATGCGCCAATTGAATTTTTTCAAAAATCTTCTTTGTTGTAAGAAGCTTCGGAACGTTTTTTAATGCCGTATGTGTTGTCACAAGGATTACCTTTAATTTTTCGCACATCAGCATCATTCCAAAATTTTTAACTCCTGTTTTATCCGCCAGTATTTCGGTGTGTCCCGGATATTTAATTCCGGCAATGTGAAGAGAATGCTTATTAACAGGAGCGGTTACCAGTGCATCAGCCTTTTTTTCTTTTGTCAATTCAATTCCTTTTACAACATAGGCGTAAGAAGCAAGACCGGCCTTTGGAGTTTCAATTCCCAAAGGAGCGTCTTTAGGACCAAGAATATTCATATTAATCAGTCTTATTGCGCCTTTTGGCGTCTTTTCCCCTATATCATAAACAATTCTTATCTGATTTTTTATTCCTGTAATTTTTTTTGCCCTTATTATGGGGGCAAGATCTCCAATTACTGTTATCTCGGCCGTTCTTTGAATTTTTTTGCAGGCAAGAGCCCTGCATATAATCTCAGGGCCTATTCCCGCAGGATCGCCCATACTTACAGCTATGCGAATCATTTTATGCACCGTTTATTTCTTTAATTATTAGTTCGAGGGATAATTCCTTTTGTTCGCCTGTTCTCATGTTTTTAAGAGAAAAATTTCCTTTTTCGGCTTCGTTTTGTCCGATAACAATTACAAAAGCCGCTTCTTTTGAATCAGCTTCGCGGAACTGCGCCTTAAAACTTTTTTCATCAAAACTCATTGCGCTCTTTATGCCGTTTTTTCTGAGCAAAGAAAGAAGCTGAAAAGCTTTAGAAGAATACAATTTGTCATATACAACAAAAGCCTTAACGGGTGCTGCGTCTTTGCCGCCGGATCCTTCGGCTTTCATAACTTCGGTCATTCTTTCAATTCCAAGTGCAAAACCTGTAGCAGGAACAGACCTTCCTCCAAGTTCTTCAACCAGCCTGTCATACCTTCCTCCTGCAAGTATGGTGTTTTGCTGGGGACCAAGTTTGTCCGTAACAAATTCAAAAACAGTCCCCGTGTAATAATCAAGCCCCCTTACCATATAGGGATTTTCCCTGAAATTTACGCCGGCTTCAGAAAGATGCGCCTTAATTGCCGCGTATTTTTCGGATGCTTCAGCCGAAAGATTATCCGTAATAAGAGGGGCGTCTGACACGGCTTTTTTGCAGTCCGGATTTTTACAGTCCAAAACCCTTATCGGAGCGCGCGTAATTTTTTTTACGCAGTCCTCACAAAGCAACTGCGATTTTGTTTCAAGAAAACTTACAAGTTCAGATCTATATGTTTCCTTTGCGCCCAAATTGTTTAGATTAAGCTCGTATGATTTTATTCCCGCGGATTTTATTATTTCTTCGGAAAGCATTATAACTTCGGCGTCTTTCATCGGTGAAGCGTCGCCAAAACATTCGGCACCTATCTGGTAGAATTCCCTGTATCTGCCTGTCTGCGGCCGCTCGTACCTGAACATCTGCCCTATATAGTAAAGACTGCTTTTCTCCGGAAGCGAATTTTCTATATAAGCCCTGACAACTGATGCCGTGCCTTCCGGCCTTAACGCAATATCCCTGTTTCCTTTGTCTTTAAAATTATACATTTCTTTAATTACCATATCGCTTCCTTCGCCTATACCGCGTGTAAAAAGGGAAAGCTCTTCTATTGTCGGCGTGATAATTAATGAATAATTATATTTTTCAAAAACCTTTACACAGGAAGCTATAAGTTTCCGCCAAAGAAGCGAATCAGCCCCATATATATCCTTTACGCCGCGAAGTCTTGAATATTTCATTCGCCGCTCACCCTGCCAAGTTCCTTTTCCGTTCCGTCAGTCTGTGCCTGAACAATATAATAACTTTTTACGGAATCCCCCAGACTGTCAAAAGACAATGTGCCGGCAACGCCTTCATAATTCCGCACCGCTTTAAGCATATCCTTAAAAGACTCCCTTGAATTAACCCCCGTATCAAGTATCGATGAAGTAAGCTTCATAAGATCGTATGCATTGGCTTCAATAACTCCGGGTATTCCCGCATATCTTTCCTTAAACTTGGCGCTGAATTCTTTTACTTTTTCCGAAGGATCGTTGTCAAAATACTCAAGCGGGTAAACAAGCCCTGCAACTGATTCAGGAAAAGAAAGCAAATACTTTGAATTTTCCGGAACCGCCGCAAAAACAGGACAGTTAAGATCATAAAATTTCAGCTGATCAAGAACAAGCGCCATTTTTCTGTCAGGCACAACAAGATAAACCGCGTCAAGCCCGAAGGGATTTAAACCCGGTTCTTTAAGCCTTTTGTATCTTATGCTTATTTCATCTATTATACGTTCATCCGCAACCGCAAAAACCGTTATAATTACGTTAAAATAAAAATAATGCGAATCATCTATTGCATATGTAACAGTGGTCTGCCCCTTTTTATCAACTTCAACTTCCGGACGGAAATAAGCATATGTTGTATTATACTTGTCTTCAACCACTCTTCCCCATACAAGTATATCGGAACGCGTTCCCCTTGCTATGTCAAGCGCCACTTCCCTGTCCATGTCTTCCGGCGTCACGCCTGTCTCGCTCATTGCGGCATCGGTTGCCGCCTGCTTCATGACATTTATCTGCTGGTCTTTTGCAAGCGCATACGAAAGCTGCTTTGTCATATCAATGTCTATTTCATACTTTTTCACCAAAGATCCTCTTGGGGTAAAACGCAATATCACAGTTTCGGCTTTTGGAATATTTTCTTTTGGAGTTCCTTCCGGTACGGCAAGATTCATATAAGAATAAATCTTTTGTTTTATCCTTTCGCCGGCTTTTTTCATTTCTTCTGAAAGCACACGTTTTTCTTCGGCCCGTTTTTCTTTTATAAGCATTGTGTTTATTCCGCCAAGCTGCAGTATATACTCCTGCATGTCGTTTTTATCCTGATCATAAGCTATTTCACGAAATATTTCCGCTCCCAGAGAACGGGCTTTTTCGGTAAAAAATCCGTTTAATGTTTTTCCCAATAAATTTTCAGGATAAACTGTTGCAATCCGTTTTTTCCCCGCAATTTGTGCGGCGTAGCGTCCCATTGCATATGCCTGTCCTTTAACCGTTCCGCAGTTTCTGAAAAAATATTCCGATACGCCAGGAAGGTCAGGCTGTGCCGCCGTTGAACTGAAAAGCACGGCATTATATGAACTTATAACAGGAAGTATTTTTTTTACGGTCTTTGAAAAAAGCGGTCCCAAAAAAGCTATTACATTTTCTTTCTCGGCGGCATCAGCTATCGCTTTGCTAAGCGCCGCATCTTCCAAATTTTCGTCAATATAAACAAATGAAACCTTTTCATCATCTTTTCTGTTCTCGTTAAACTCGGACAAAGCCAGCTCTATCCCGTTTTTAATTCCCTGGCCAATTTCCATTGCTTTGCCCTGAAGAGGTATAATAACGCCTATTTTGTTTGAATTTACGGGCTCGAATTTTCCGGATTTTTTGAATTCAGCGTTCACTTCGGGATAAAATTCATTGTCCCTGTATTCCATCAAAAAAGCCCTTGCATGAGACATAAATTCATTCATGCTTCCGGAAGCAATGTCGGCCTTTATTATGTAATAAAGGGCATACGCGTCAATATCCCTGTCATAATGTGATGCATAAACTTTTTTAAGCTCTTCATAACCAAGACCGGACAAATATTTTTTCTGACTTTCATTTATTTGCGCGGAAAACTGCGGGAATTGTTTTTTCCCCGAATTTAATTTTTTGTTTTTTTCAAAAAAGCAGGAAGTGTCCTTTTTTTCGGCGCATAATTCCGCAAGTTTTATTATCGATATATAACCCCATATTGTATCGGGATAATATTTTTCGTTATGCTCCAGATATTTTATTGACTGTTCTTTTTTTCCGATGTTTTTAAGGTACACGGAAGACCAGAAAGTTCCCTCCGCTCTTTCTTCCGAAGAAACACCTTCTTTTGCCATCTGCATATAGCGGTTATATTCATCCTGGCTTATTTCAATTGTCAAAGATGAAGCCGCGGTTCCGCTGTCTTTAACGGTTATTTTTGGGGCGCAGCCTACCGCAAAAATTACCGCAACAAACACTGCCGCAACAATAAAATTTTTTATTTTCATTTAATGATTCCGGCCCCGTATTTTTCGCGAAGTCTTTTTATCAATGCGTCAAAATTTTCCTTTATCCTTTTTTCTTTAAGCATTTTGATTATTTTTTCCTTCGAATCATCAAAACTGTTGTTTCTTTTTTCCCTGACTTTTATTATGTGATATCCGTAAAGTGTCTGTACCGGTTTTGAGGAAATCTCTCCTGGAGCAAGCAAAAATGCGGCATTTTCAAATTCTTCAACCATCACACCTCTTCCAAAGAAACCAAGATCACCGCCTGAATTTTTTGTGGTTTCATCTTCGCTGTACTGCATGGCAATATCTTCAAACTTTTCTCCTGACTTTATCCTTTGAATAAGGTTTTGTGCAAGCTCCCTGTTCTTTACAAGTATGTGCGCCGCCGAAACTTCGGCAAACTCGGCCTTGTTTGAATCATAATAGCGTCTTGCCTCGCTTTCGGTTACCTCTGATTTTTTTAAAACAGCATCCTCATAATAAGCATGGGAAATTAATTCTTCATAATCCCATTCATATTTTATTTTTATGTCTTTTCTTTCCGCATATCCTTTTTCTTTTGCCTCCATGGCAAGCAGTTTTTTATTTAAAACATAATCAATAAACTCTTTTTCCTGTTCTTTTGTAAGAGTGTAATTGTATTTTTCTTTCATATATTCCTGAATTATTGCAAGTTTTTCCTTTGATATTTCCCATTTCCCTGCCTTTACAACTCCTTTTGTATCATCGGTTTTATCCCCATCTTTGGATGCCTGAACCTGTTTTGGGGCAGGAAGCTCATAATCCGTTTCAACCCTGGGCTGCGTTGTGTCGCAGGACAAAAAAATAAAGCAGCACCAAACAGCCGTAAAAACCGCAATTATTTTTTTATTTTTCATATTCACCTCATATCTTAAAATATTTTGTAAAATATTTAAGCGGATTGGGAGAACTTGAACATTCCTCCCCTATCTTTATTTCTCCTATTTTTTTTGCCCTGCGCAGTTCATAAAGCCTTGTAATAACCTTATCCCTGAGATCATACGGGTTTATGGGATTAATATAAATTTTTGTGCCGCCTTCAAAACCCGCAGGTATGTTTGTTCTCATTTTTATCATTATGTGCCACGGGATAATATCAACGCTGTCCTTGGGTGTATAATACCATTCCTCGTTTGTTGCTATCTGATTTGTAAGCGCATTATGCACCGCATGCACAACGTCGGAGAAGCCTTTTAATTCACTGTCTTCCATTTCATCAAGCCTCACATGATCTCCTTTGTAGAATATGGCAACCGTCGGAAATCTGTGTCCGATATCCGAAAAAGCAATTGCGTATTCATTTTCCGCTATAACAAGATTGTGATATATGGCAAGATTGGCCGCCATTTCATTGTATATGTTCGGATTCTGCCTTATCTGAGCGCGTTCACGCTCCAGCGCAACGCCCCACTCATCAAGAGCCACAAGCTGTTTGTGAAGATGGTCAAACGAGGCTCCGGCCGGCCTTAACCAATTTTGGAAAACCGTGACATATCTTACATATCTGTTGTTTTTATATATGTTCTGCACGCCGCGTATTGTGAATTTGATGTACTGGAAGTGCTCTTCCGGAGTAAGTTCCCCGGAATTACAAAGCTGCGAGTCATATTCGGCGCCTTCTATATAATGTTTATGGCCCACTATAAGTTCATGACCGCCAGCAAAAAACGCATCGGCTATTTCAAGCTTTTCTTCCATTGAAATCTTTTCCGGATCACGTCCAAGCAGTTTTAACTTCATGTCAACAATGTGTGTCACATGTTCTCTTCCCTGTTTGTCATTCATATACGCTGTCTTTGCGTCTTCTATTTCCTTCGGGTGTTTGTAGCCAAAGTTTTTTTTCCAATAATCCATTGTGACAATCTCAAAAAGATTTGGTATGCGCCTGAAAACGGGCGTTGTTTTTTCAAGTTCCGCGGGCAAAAGGCCGGTTATTGTGTAATATTTTTTTCCGTCCTTTACAAGCCTTTCTTTTTCCGGAGGCGTATTTATATACTTTGTTTCGCAGAAATTGCAGTAATCTTCTTTTTTCTTTTTTTCAAGTTTTTTTGCCGTTGAAGGTATTTCATTTGTAATCGGCTTGCTTCCCCTTCCGGGCACATTCCATACTTCAGTGCCTGTAAAAGGGTTTATCTGCTTTATTGTTCCGTCTTTCATCGTCATTAAATATTTGCTGTATTCGGACATTTTCGCACCCCTTTAAATGGGATTTTCGTAAGATTATACAGGGTTTTAATCAAAAAAACAACAGGCCCCGGGAAGCCTTAATGCCGCCGCGGGGCCGTGAATTTTTTGTTTATCTTGAAGCTGTCACTTCGTTTTCAATTGTCTTAAACGCCTCGTCATAACTTTTTGCTCCGGAAACCGCATATGTTATTGCTTCCCTCAGCCTTTCAGACACATACTGATAATTTGAAAGCACGGGCTTAACCGGGGCGGCAGCGGCATAATCGTAATACCATGAGGCATGCGGATAAGATGCAACAACGCGAGCATCAAGAGCCGCATCTTTGATCGCCGGCATATATCCGCTGTTTAAAGAAAACTGAACCTGACCTTCATTGGACGCAAGATATAAAAGAAGTCTTTTTGCTTTTGATTTTGCCCTGCTGTTTAAAGGTATGGCCGCGCACAAACCTGTTGCAATGGTTTTATTTCCCGGCATTTTAATTACCGTATAGCGCCCTTTAACCGGAGATATTTCACTTTTTAAATCGGACTGTATTGAAACCGGCGCAATCATAAGCAGTGATCTTCTCTGCATAAAATCAGCAGCAAGAAATTTTTGATTAAGTTTTTCCATGGGAAAATTTTTTTTATGGTCCGCAAATGCCTTCATGGCCCTCACCGCTTCCTTATGGCTTTCGGAAAAAACATTTACCTTCCCGTCTGTGACGGTTATTCCGCCTGAAAGCGCCATAAATGTTTCTGTTAAAGCTTCCGTCTGCGCTCCGCAATATGAAATAAAAGGACCTTCAAGCCATCTTGGATTCACTTTTCTGTGATAAGCCGCAACGGAAGACAATGAAGGCAGTATTTTTGATGTTTCATCAGGCAGTTTAACACCTGCTTTTACAAAAGGCTCCGGCAGGCAGAACATCACATAGGCATCAACGGCAATGGGCAGGGCATATATGCCCGTGCTTCTTTTGCAGGCCGCAAACACTCCCTGAGGAAATCCGGATGCCTTATCGGCATATTCAGCTGATATATCCTCAAGAAGATTGGCTGCAGCCATTGATTGAATATAACAGGTGTCGGTAATAAGAACATCAGAAAATCCCTGCTGCTTGTTCATTTCCTGTGATATGACAATATCCTTTGCGGTAAGATTGTCAAAAGCCCTTACAAGCTTCACTTTAATCTTTGTTTTTTCCGTAAAATCGGCAAGAGTGTTTTCAATTCCGTCAAGTACAGCCTTGCTTCCGCCGGCTGTAACCGTTATGTCATAACCTTTATTTGAACACCCATATGCAAAAAAAGCCAAAAACAAAGCAAGTAATTTAATTTTTTTCATTCTTTCTCCGATTTTCAGATATATACATTCAGATCAACAAAACCGTAAAAGAAATAGCCGTTAGTGATTTTTGAACCCGCAGGCGAAGGAGATTCATAAATTTTCTTGTATGATCCTCCCGCATTCAGCTCAAACATCGGCATGTCAAAACCGCCTCCAAAATGATATCCAAGCGAATTAATAAAAGGATTGCCCTGCCGGCCGGAAGGCGCCATTCCCGTGCCGTCAAATCTTGTAAAAGAATAAGACATGCCTCCGCGAAGCGCAATAACGGAAACAGGCTTTACTTCAATTCCTCCCCTTACTTCGTTTCTGACGCTTGATTTTCTTATGCCCGCATTCTCAAAACTTAAATAATCATATTCATATTCAAGCGGCATTGCAAACTGTTCAACAGGAGCAATGTTTATGCCGGTGACAATATTATGCTGTCTTGTTATGTTTTTTCCTGTAATCGAAACGCCCGGAACAGACGAATACATATAATTTTCAGTGTACTTCTGCCCGTATTTCAACGCGGGAATAACATACTTTATATTGCTTCTTACCGCCGCGCCTATTTCAAAACCGCGTTCTTTTCCTATTATTACCTTATTTGTTGAAGAAGCTGTAATCGGAACAGGGGCGCCCGCTATACTTCCCTTATACTCCTCTGTTGTGTTCATTTTGTATTCTATCAGCGAAGGTGCGCCGATAAATAACGCAATCTCGTGCTGCCCGTTTCCTATCATATAATGTATGTTGCCCTTAATGTCATAACCGGTTGATTCAATTGTCACGGAATCCTCTTTTTTTATTGCATCAAGACTTGATAAATCAACACCAAGGCCGCTTAACCATCCCAATATCGGATCTGAAGGCAGTATGGGCGTGGTTATTGTATACTTTCTTGAAACCCCGTCCTTCATTGAATAAGGAAGATTTTTTAAATTTTCATTGCTTAAATCGCTTAAATTAAGCCTCGGCGAATAAGTTCCAAATGAAGCGGTTATATCCAGTTCATCTGTTTGATTGAAAATATACGGCAGGAATATTCCCGAGCTAACGTTCCATTTTAATCCTGTGGTTGTAATGCCGGCGGTTTTGGTTCCGTCTGATTCCTGATATGGGGAGTATTCATATCCTATCCTGCCGGCTATCCCAAAAAGAGGTATCGGCTTGAATCCGGCAATATATTCTCCGCCAAAAAGATTGCCCGTATTGCTTTCCCTGCTGTCAGGTCCTGCTGTTGTTCTAAGCATGTATGAATTTGTATAAAGGGGCCTTATTGAGTTCATGAAATTTTTATTTGGCCAGCCTATTTCAAAAAGCGAATCATTTATGTCTGCGGCAAAATTTTCACCGAACTCTTCACTTCCGTCCGGATATTTTACAACCCTGCCTGTTTTGCCGACAAAAGGCTGAAAATTAAAAAAATGTTTTTCGCGTCTGAAAAGCAGCCCAGCTTCAATTCCGCGCGAAGCCCCGTCAAGGGCCGTTGAAATGTCAGGCGATACAAGCTCAATTCCTCCCAGCGCTGTTGTTCTGGCCCGTCCTCCTCTGCTCCAAAGCTCGCGTTCTTCCTGGACCTGTTTTATTTCCTGTTTTGTTTTTTCGGTAACTTTTGCTTCCGCCGCGGGTTCTGTCTCCGCAACCGCATCGGTTTCTTCGGTCTTTTCCCCTTTTCCTATAAGAGCATAATATTTGGCGCGTATCTTGTCGGCATTTACACCGCGCTGTTTGGCTATGTTTTTTCTCCAGGACAAATCAGGTATTTTTAAAGTGGGGTCTATAAGCAGGGCCTTTTCATACATTTTCTGGGCCTGAAGGTTGTTGTTCATCATTGCATAGCAATTTCCTTTGCCCAGATAAGCGTCCGCCGCGTTAGAATTCATTTTTATTGCAATATCATAAAGTTCTATCGCCTCTTCATATCGTCCAAGGTTAAAAACAATTGTTGCCTGTTCCACATACTGAATAACAGGGTCTTTTGAAAGAGCGTGCAGACTGCCCGCAATAACAAACAGAGCATAAATACAAAAAACAGCTTTTTTCATTTTTCCCGCCTTTTACAAATTTGACATCATTTTGAAATTAACATACGTAAAAGAAAATGTCAAACTTGCCTATAATGAGTTATTGTATTCGGCCAATTGCCTCTTTATCTTCTCGTTTTCATCATAAGTATAATCGGAATTAATGCATAAAAAATAAAATTCATTTTGCTTTAAAGGTTCCGCCCGAAGCAAAGACTGAAAATCTCCTTTTAATTTCATAAATTCCCGGGTTCCCGGTATGGGTGAATAATTTGCAATTTTCACCTGAACTCCGTGTTCTTTTACAAATTCAATATCGCGTTTTACGGCCGCAGTATTTGTTCCCGGAAGCCCGGCAAGAATATAAGTGCCTATATCACGTCCGGAGTATCCCGCTTTTTTAAGGCTTTTTACCGCGGATTTAAAAGAAATTGAATCAACTTTTCCGCCCGTTAATTTTTGCACGGCGGCATCCGATGTTTCAAGCGAAACTCTTATGTTATGAAAACCCGAAGCAAACATAAGTTCGGCCGTTTCATCATCAATATATGCCGCATGAAGTCCGTTCGGGGTCATAAAGTTGAATTTATATCCTCTTTTTATAATTTCTTTAAGAACATTTTTTACAAAATCTTTTTTATATAAAAGAGCATCGTCATAAAAAGCCAAAGTTTTCACGCCGGACGAATTTAAAATTTCCAGTTCTTCAAATATGTTTTCAGGCGTTCTGCAGGAAAATTTTTCGGCAAATTGCTTTATGGCGCAATAAGAGCATGAGAAAGGGCACCCTTCGGTAAATTTTATCGCGGCATGAGGAAGCTCTTTGTAATGTGAATAATCAGGATAAAATTTAAGCATTCCGTTTTCATCAAGCTCCTTTACCGAAGAACCTGTCATTTTATTTAAAGCTCTTATCCATTCATTATTTATGCTTCCCGCCCATACAAATGAAGCTCCGGATTTTGCCGTTGCATGTTCCCTGCTTAAAGTTGCATATATGCCGCCTAAAATTACGGGTACAAAAGGAAATTTTTCCTTAAGATATCTTATTGCCAATATTACGCCTTCATACATGTACGTCATTGCGGAAGTGACAATGATTACATTCGGTCTTTCAATTCTGTCAAGTTTTTTTAAAAAAAGTTCAACGCTTATTCCGTATCTTTTATATTTTCTTGGAACTTTCAAATAAACATCAGGTTTTGCCAGCTCAACACTTTGAAATTCTCCGTCATCATAAAGTCCCTTCTTTTTAAATTCAGCCGGCGCTTCCGGGTCAAATCTGTCCATGCAGTCTATTAAATCAACTTTAAAACCGTTTTTTTTCAGCATAGCCGATATTTTAAGAAGACCATAAGGTCTTATCCAAAAATCATGACACTTAAAATCATACACCCATGGATTTATAAGAAGGGCTTTCATTTTTACCTTTTTGCTTCTATTTCAACATGCCTGTAATGAATCAAAAAACCCATCTTTTCATACGCTTTTATGGCGGGTAAATTATCTTCTTTAACATGCAGTCCTATTATTTCGGCTTCACCCCATAAATCACGGCATAAACTGGCGGTAACGGATCCTGCAAATCCTTTACCCCTGTATTTCTCCGCCGTCACCACATTTCCCACGGCGGCAACTTTGAATTCCCTGTTAAAAAAATGCACTCCCGCCATTGATATTAATTCATTATTTTTCCTGATAATATAGTATTTGCCCGTATCAAGCATGGCTTGATTAAAAAATGCCTGGTGATTGACACTTTTTAAAAACTCGTTTAAAGTTTCAAAATCTTTTATATTTGCTTTATACGTGTAATCCGGATACTTTATGTTTTTATCAATAAGCAGGTCCCCGGTTAATTTCATTTTTATCATATGAACCCTGCTTTTTATGGCGAATTTTTCGGAGATTATATCGGCTATATAATCGGAAACATGCCCGTAAATCGTATCAGGAATAAAATCAATTATTTTTTTTGCAAGAAAGGCTCCTGCTTCTTTGTCACGATCTTCGCAAAAATGCAAAAGATTAAAATCTTTATTCTGATAAATCAAGGCCAGGGCTCTTATATTTCCGTTTTCTTCGGCCGAAAACCATTTTGTTGATTTGCTTAATCCGGTATTGATATGGGCAAATTCATATAAATGCAGATACGGATCTTTCAGCAGAAATTTTGATATCTTTCCGATTTCTTCCTCTGTTTTTACAATCACAATATCTTTTTGCCTTTTATTTGTTTATATTATTTTCACCGAAAACATCGGCTGTAAATATAAAAATTTCGGTCCCTGGTTTTAAATAAGCATCCGGCTCAAGTCCCGCTTTTCCCGCACACAGCTGTTCCATAAAAGTTTTTTTATCCCAGCCGGTTTCAGCGGCAACCTGCGGAAGAAAAACCCCTGAGCGTAAACCTTTTTTAACAATAACGCCGTGCTTCCCCAATTCTATTTCATCAATTGAATTTACTTTTTCCGGTTTGCTTAAAACGGAAACCTCGATATCAATGTCTTTCAATTCATCGGCGCTTACAGGTTCAAACCTTGGATCTTCGGCGGCGGCCGCTATTGCCATTTGTATTATTGTCTTATATAGAGGCTCTTCGGTAGTTATCATTCCGATACAGCCTCTTAATCTTCCGTTATTATGCAGGGTTACAAAAGCTCCGAAATTTTTTTTCATTTCCGGAGTAATTTTTCCCGTGTCAGGGGAAAGAATTATGCCTGATGTTATATATTTTTCAATGGTGTTTCTTGCAAGCAAAAGAAGCTCTTTTTTTTCGGAATTATTCAGCATTATTTTTCTTTCATAGGTTCAACGGGATTAAGAATTACCGTTTTTGTTGCGGGCGAAACAAGCGAGGCAAACTCTTCGGCATTTTCCTTGTTTCCAACAACTGTTCCGTAATGAATTGGCACGGCATAAGCCGGTTTGAAAACATTCACGGCTTCCGCCGCCTGTTTTGCATTCATTGTATACATTCCTCCCACGGGAAGCATGGCAACAGTTATGCCTTTTAAAGCTTTCATTTCCGGAGTTGCATCGGTGTCGCCGGCATGATAATATTTCTCGCCTTTGTAAGAAATTACATAACCGACATTGCCCGCGCCTTTGGGATGAAAAGGTTTGTCAATATTATAAGCAGGCACAGCTTCTATTTTAAAACCTTTTATTTCAATTGTTTTACCCGGTTCCGCAAGTTTTATGTCATTCCATGTTACCTTGTTAAAGACGCTCTTCGGGGCAATAACCGCGGTTTTATCATTCTTATGCGCCAGCACACAATCCGCGTCAAAATGGTCAAAATGATCGTGTGTAATCAATATTATGTCGGCTTTTGCGGACTGTGTGACTTTCCACGGATCAATATAAATTGTTTTTCCTCCCAAATTGATAACAACACTTGCGTGATGGAAAATTTTGATATTATCAACCGGGGAAGGAGCCTGAAAAGCCGCCGAATAAGAAGGAATAATGGCAGACATCATAAATACGAAAACAAATTTTATTATTTGCTTCATAAACCCTCCTGAAACATTTTTATTGACAACAATTTGTTTTAAATTATACTATAAAACACAATAATTTTAAACAAAGGGCCCTTAGCTCAGTCGGTTAGAGCAGTAGACTCATAATCTATTGGCCGTAGGTTCAAGTCCTACAGGGCCCACCAATAAAAAAACCGCACTTTTGTGCGGTTTTTATTTTTTATGCAGTATTTCTTCAACACTTACCCCGTTTAAAATAAGCCCTTCGGCAAATGAACGCGCTTTTTCATCTGACACAGTTTCCGGCCTGAAATTATCGCTGTAAATCGGAATTATTGAAGCACTGTCAATTTTTTTGTTTTTAACCTTAACTTTTACTATTGCACTGTTCTTTGTTTCTTCTTTAAGCTGGTCAAAAATAAAATTTCCAAGCCCGTAAAAAATATATTTGTCTTTATACTTTTCAATATCCTGAAAAATATGAGTATGCGAAGCAATCACCAGGTCGGCGCCCGCATCTATAATTTTTCTGGCAAGAATTCTTTGGGCTGCGCTTACCGGCTGATACTCCGTGCCAAAATGAAGATAGACAACAAGTATGTCCAGATTTTTTCTTGCATTAGCAGTATCTTTCGCTATAACGCTTATTAATGCGGGTATTGTCCCGTAAGTTTTTGCGCCGGATTCAAACTGCTCGTTTGAAACTCCGGAATAACACAAAAAACCCACTTTTGTGCCTTCAGTTTCAATTATGCAGGGTGCATTTGGAAGTCCTTTGTTTCCCTTCCAGACACCGCAATAGGAAATATAATTCCTGTTTAATATTTCCATGGTTTGAATCAAAGCGTCCTCCCCGTAATCAAGGGAATGATTATTAGCAAGCGACAGTATGTTAAAACCTGCAGCGGCAAGTTCATAACCCACATTTTCGTCGGAATAAAGATAAACTGATTTTTTGCCGTTTTTAACAAGCTCGTCCTGCCTTCCCGAATAAACCAAAGGAGCTTCAAGATTTCCAAAAGCAATATTTGAAGAAAGCAGTATGTCTTTAACATGGGTAAAAGGATAAGAATATCCGTATTTTTCTATTAATCCTTTCATTCTTCTTCCAACCATTATATCGCCCGTTAAGGCGATATCAAATTCTCCGTCATTCATGTTTTTCGGGGCAGGCCTTATAAACTTTAATGATTCTTTTTTTTCGGGAATATACGAATCTTTTATTTCCTGTTTATTTTCTTCTTTTATTGATGCGCAAGATGTCAAAACCATTATAAGCAAAAAAAATATAAAATTTTTCATTTGCCAAAAAGCTTTTTTATAAGCTTTTCCCCTTCTTCCCGGATATATTTTGTTCCCTGTTCCTGAACTTTTTTTGCCAAATTTCTTTGAATATTCGCAACAAGCCTTGGCTGCGAATAATCATACTTTTTTTCGTTAAGACTTCCATAAAGCCTGAAATCAAAAGGAAGCCATCCGTCTTTGTCATATCCGTAAGATACATCTTTTATTCCAAGGCTTGCAGACAGCATTTCTTCTATTTCCTTTGATGATTTTGGATTTAAATCCGTCTGAAATTTTAAATCAACCGCTTTATCAACAGTAAGATAACCCAATCCCCGCACTTTAATCATGCCGTCTCTGCCGTCCGGCCCTGTCAATATCCTGAAATTATTTATGTCTATTCTTCCTTTTTCCATCTTATATTCGGCAGCCATTACATCAAAAGTAATGTCTTCTTTAAGAAACTTAAGACCTGTCTTTAATGCAATATCACGCGCGGTGTCAAGCGAAGATAATTTCCCGTTAATCACGCTAAATTCACCGCTTCCCTTAATTGTATGCGCCAGATCAACATATGAATTTCCGCTCATACCGGCCTTAAGATTAAAAGTTCCGGATGCCTTTCCTTTAATTTCATCAAGAAGCGTTTTCTTTTTAGGGTCCTTTCTTGGAATAACTGTTATTGCGTCATTTATTAATTTATCAAGCACCACTTTTTTTATGGAAATTCCCGCTTCATAACTTTCCCTGTTAATATCTGCCGTCAGATTAAAATTTATATTGCCTCCGTATGCGGCAGCAGCCGCTTCCGTAAAAACTTTTCCTTTGGTTTGTCTTATATTGGCAATGGTTTTTCCAAGCGTTATTTCTTTAAAAGTCACTGAATCGGCATCAAGATTAATATATATATCCGGAAGCGATGCGGATTTAAACTTCGCGACAGCTTCTTTTGTTTTGGCTTCTTTCCGGGCCGCGCCGGTTTCATCAGATTGTTCTTTTTTTGACGGAAACAGCGAAATAAGATATTCAACTGCAAATTTCGGTGACTTTATTGAAATTTCATAAGAGGAATCTTTTGGCAGGTTCACTTTAATTGCACTTATTTTTAAGTAAACAGGAGAACCTGCAAGCAAAAGATTAATTGCACCCTTTAAATCAAACTTATCTGTTATTGCCAATTCACCTGTAAGTTTTTCAACAACAGGCTTCCCGTTGAACGCAATTATGCCGCCTGTGGGTGACAATTTATCCAGGAAAGATAGCTTTTTATCCTTAACACTGAAGTCAATTCTGTTTTTAAGAGTCAGAGAAGTTGCAATATTCTTTATTTTTTCCGAGTAAGACGCAGGAAGAATTTTCACAATACGCTGAGTGTCAATATCGCTTAAAACACTTCCTTTAATTTCCTTCCAACCGCTGATTTCAAGATTGCCCGATGACAGTATGCCTGGCAGCGATATCTTATTCATACTAATTTTTACATCGCCTTTTAAAACATTGATACCTGCACTTGCAACAATATCACAAGGCAGCCTTAGCTCCTGATAAATAATTTCGCCCGAAAGCTTAATTTCAACCGGTTTTACGGCCGAAATTATGAGATTGTCGGAATTTAAATTAATTTTCTCAATCCTTGCCTTTACTGGTTTTTCCCTGCTGAAATCGGAATAATCCGCAATTCCGTTTTTTACCGTAAGCTGTGTAATAATCACGGAAAATTCTTTTGAACTTCCGCTTTTTTTCTTTTTACCCGAAAATTTTTCATTTATATTTAAAACAATATCAGAATAATTCCATCTGTCCTTATCTTTTTTTACAATTGAAAAATATGGTTCATTAAGCTTAAGTTCTTTAATCAATAATGCTCCATTAAAAAGCGCGGGTATACTGTATCTTATAAGCAGACTTTCATCACTGACAAAAACCGACTTTTTGTCCGCTTCATACAATACCAAACCCTTTACTTCTATGCCCGTGAAAATATTTATATTAAGTTCCCTGATTTCCGCTTTTCTTCCCGTAATTTCCGTAAGTTCAGTCAGAAGAATGCCTTTTATTTTTTCAGGAGGGAACATAATAATTACGGCGGCTGTTAAAATCCCAAGAAGCAATATGACTGCTGTGATTATTAATGCTGTTGTTTTTAAAAATTTTTTCATTATGGCTCCGTGAAATTAATTGTCACGGATATTTTAACTTAAAGGCTTTGCTTTTGGAATAAAATTAAAAGCCTGCGCGGGGTATGCGGCTTGCCGCCATACCACCGCACAGGGAAAAACAAAGGGGTGTTTTTGTAATATTTCTCCCTTATTTCAAACCTGCTTGTTCCGGGAATTTTCCTTTATTTTTTTAAGACCCGCCCCCACCATTGAGGCAAATTCTTTGGCTTCCTTCATGGCCGCATCCGTAATGCCTTTGCCTGCCGCTCCGCATTCTTCAATTAACTCCAGCCAATAAATTGTGTCATCGCATTGTGACAAAACTGATTCTGTCCTTAAAATGAAATCTTCATTTTTTGCAAACGCTGTTTTTCTGTAAAGAGAACCTATTTTTACGGCGCTTTTTACCGCATTGTCGCCAAGAACACAGGCAGCCTGCGTTTTATCAAGCAAGGCCACAGCCTGTATTGTGTAAAGCGCAACCTTTTTTGCCCTGCTTTCAGCCGCTTCCCTGAAATTTTGTTTCTGTTCCTGAACATCATTTCTTCCGTTGCCATGAACCTCGCATTTGCTGTTACCGTAATTCTGCTGTCTGTTTCTTTCCTGCGTTGATGCTGTCACTTTACCCTCCATGTTTTATTACGCTTACGCTCCCTGTTTCCCCTTAAGCGTTATTAAAGCGCTTTTTAAGCGCTTTGCTTCTTTTCTGCAGTCTTAACGGACGCCGCTTTTATTACCTTTGCCCTTGCGGCTTCAATTTCAGCCGCTTTTCTTGATTTTTCCGCTTCTGCCTGTGCTTTTGCGGCTTCCATTGCAGCTTTTTTTGCGGCAGCTTCTTCTTCTTTTTTCTTTTTTTCAATTGCTTCCGGGGAATATTCACCCTCGCCCAAATATTTGTCCTTTGTTTCCTTTTCAATTTTTGCTGCAATTTCCGGATGAGTCACAAGGTATTCAACAGCCTGATCCTTGCCCTGACCCAATTTTTCACCCTTGTATGAATACCATGTTCCGCTTTTTTCTATAATATTCTGCTCTGTTGCCGCGTCTATTATTGTGCCTTCCTTTGGTATGCCTTTTCCAAAAATTATGTCGAATAATGCTTCTTTAAACGGGGCGGCAACTTTATTTTTCACAACTTTTGCCTTTACCTTGTTTCCCACAATTTCCTCGCCTTTTTTTATTGTTTCAACCCTTCTTATGTCTATTCGAACGGAGGAATAAAACTTAAGCGCCCGTCCTCCAGGCGTTGTTTCCGGATTTCCGAACATCACCCCTATTTTTTCCCTTATCTGATTTATAAAAATTACAACGCATTTTGATTTGTTTATTATTGAAGTAAGTTTTCGCATCGCCTGTGACATCAGCCGCGCCTGCACTCCCATGTGGCTGTCCCCCATTTCGCCTTCAATCTCAGCCTTTGGCACAAGAGCCGCAACAGAATCAACAACTATTATGTCTATTGCATTGCTTCTTACCAGCGTCTCAACTATTTCAAGCGCCTGTTCGCCCGTATCAGGCTGGGATATTAAAAGCTCATTAATATCAACGCCTATCTTTGCGGCATAATCGGCATCCATTGCGTTTTCAGCGTCAACATAAGCAGCAGCCCCTCCGGCCTTTTGTGCCTGAGCAACAATGTTTAAAGCAAGCGTTGATTTTCCCGAAGATTCCGGCCCGAATATTTCTATTATTCTTCCTTTTGGCACTCCGCCTCCTCCAAGAGCAATATCAAGTGTAAGCGCTCCGGTTGGTATGCATTCTGTTTTTATGGCGGGCGCCGCGCCAAGCTTCATAATTGCGCCTTTGCCAAACTCCTTTTCTATCTGTGAAATCGCAAGACTCAGTGCTTTTTTCTTTTCTTCATTGATACTCATTTTTTTCCCCTTTGTTTTATAGCCTTTAGGCTTTTTTATGCCGCGTCTTTCATATATTCAATTATATTTCTGCCGTTATAGTATATATCGCATACTATTGCGGCGCCGCGGTATTCTTTTACCGATGCAACCTGGACTTTTTTCCCAAGTATAAGTTGAGAGAGCTTTTTTATCACGGCTCCGGAGCCCGGCCTGCCTGACTTTGGTCCGTGATAACCCGCGGGAATCAGGTAATGCCCTTTTTTATTCCCGCTTTTCCATCCGTACATTACCCTGAAAGTATCCGTGTCATTAATTGCGCTTATTATAAAAGGCGACATAATGTTCTCCTTTTTATTTACAATCCGGGTATTGTTGTAATAACAACACCCTGTATTATCAAATCTCTGGTGACAATTATGGGTTTATGTGCATCGTTGGTTGACAGAGGTTTCAGCACAATCATGTCTCCTCCGGGGTTGAATTCCTTAATTGTGGCTTCATCATTAATAAGCGCCACAACTATCTCTTTTGCCTTTGCCGTATTCTGCTGCCTTACAAGCACAACATCACCGTCATTAATGCCTGCCTTGTTCATCGAGTCCCCTTTTGCCCTAAGCAGATAATATCTGTGTGGCGGCGGCGCAAGCCTGGTTGATACGGGAATGTGCTGCTGAATATTTTCTTCCGCAAGAATAGGAGCACCGCAGGCAACATAGCCAACCAGCGGGATATCAACCGTCTGAACGCGGCTCTCATCATCAGGAAAATTTTCAATGATTTTGAGATTGCCGTCTTCGTCCCTCCTCAGGAACCTCATCTTAATAAGCCTGTTAACAAGTTCATTGGTTGAGCGCGGCGACTTGTAGCCAAGCGTTTCCATAAGGTCACGCAGCGACGGGCTTTTGCCTTTCATCAGCGCGTTCCTTACGGCTTTCAATAATTCTGTTTCTTTTGGCTTAAGCGTATGTTTTATCATACCTTAAGTATACAAAATGTATACTTTTTTGTCAATAAAAATATACATCTTTTTTATTTTTTATTCTTTATTTTTCAATACCCCGTTTACCCATTTTTCCCTGCAAATTATTTTACCGCTTTTGTCATAATAAACAAAACTGCCGTGTCTTTTGCCTTTTTTCATAAAACCGGACATTTGTAGAGTTCCCTCGGGATAATACATTAATATTTTTCCGTTTGGCACACCGCGGCTCATTGCCTGTTCAAGATAAAGATTCCCGTTTTCATACCAGCCTTTTATTATTCCGTGATCCTTTCCCCTAAGCTGCTGCTTTTCCGTTTTTATTTTTCCGTTATCATAATAATCTTTTACGGTGCTGTCAGGTTTTTGGGAACAGGCAGCAGCAAACAAAAGTAAAAAAACAACCGGAAGAAATTTTTTCATTTTTTTCCAAAAAAAGAATTTAATTTTATTTTTATAAGTTTATAATCGCTTTTTCTGCCTGTCCAAAGTTTAAAAGCTTCCATACCCTGATATATAAGCATATCAAGCCCGTTCTTTGTGCGCGCGCCCAATTTTTTTGCAAGCTTTAAAAAAGGTGTTTCGGCCGGATTGTATATTATGTCATAAACAAAACAGCCTTTTTTAAGTTCGCTTATCCGATAAGGAACCTCTTTTCCGTGCATTCCCACGGAAGTGCAGTTTATTATAAAGTCAGCATCTTTTATTATCGCATCCTGCTTGGCCGTTTTTTTAATGTTAAAAGATTCAACTCTTTTAAGGCGCAGTTTTTTTATAAGGCCTCTTGTCATTTCTTCGTCAATGTTAAATATTGAAAATCTCTTTGGCTTCATAAGCGACAAGGCATAGCCGACTGCATGCGCCGCGCCGCCGGCGCCCAGCATCACCACATTTTTTCCTTTAAGGCTTATTTTTTCATCCTTAAGCGTTTCAATAAATCCAAGATAATCCGTGTTATACCCTTTAAGTTTTCCTTTATTGTTTACAATCGTATTAACAGCGCCTATTGTTTTTGCGGCTTTGTCTATACTGTCAAGATACGGCATTACGGTCTGCTTGTGCGGTATTGTAACGTTTATTCCCCTAATGCCTTCTTTTCTTACCCTTTCAAGCGCGGAAGGAACGTCCTCCGGTTTTGTCTCCATCACTATGTATTCCCAATTCATGCCGTATTTTTTAAACACTGAATTATGCATCAAAGGCGACAAAGTGTGAGAAAGAGGATACCCTATTATTCCTGTAATTGTCTTTTTCATTAATTTCTCCTTTTCATTTACCTGCTATTGTTACGTTTTCAACAACAATTGTGGGGGAACCGAAATTCCCGTAAAATTCAAGATCATCGCATACACATGAAACATTAAGAAGCATATCCGACAAGCTGCCCGAAGCTATGGCGTCCCTTACAGGCTGGATAAATTTTCCTTTTTCATAAAGAAATCCGTTTATTCCAAGGGAATAATTTCCTGACGCCGTGTCAGCCGTATGAAGCCCCATAAGTGATGTAACATATATTCCGCTCATATTGCTTGACAAAATTTTTTCCTCGCAATCTCCTTTTGCAATATGAAAATTCATGGGGCCGCATTCGGGAAAAGAACGAAAATCCTGCCTTACACAATTGCCGGTGCTTTTTACGCCAAGCAAAAAAGCGCTTTTTTTGTCATGAAGTATTTCCTGAAAAATCCCTTTGTCTATCAGCACCTTATTTTTCGTCATGGTTCCTTCCGCATCAAAACCCCTGCTTCCATACTCCATTTCAAGATGCGGGCTGTCATTAAGCGTAAGGGCTGATGAAGCTATTTTATCGCCATGTTTTTTTCCGCATAAAAGGCTTTTTCCGCGGGCAACATTGTTTCCAAGAAACATTTTGGACAGCAAAGACAAAAAATCACAGGCAAACATCGGGGAAAGTATAAGCGCATACTTTCCGGTTTTTATTGCGGAAGAACCCAGCAATTTTACGGCAATGTCCGCGGCTTTTTTCCCTGTTTCAGCAAACCGCATTTTATCAAAAACACAAGATGTCATATAGCTGTCCGCTGTTTGTGCTTCGTTTTCATGCCCGTCATATGCTATTGCTGATATCATTGCGGAATAAAATGACCTTGTATGAAAGAAATTTGCGCCCGAAGTTGAAGCATAAGATACTGTAAGCTTGGATGCTGAAACAGAAGTGTCGCGGACATATTTAACTCTTGGGCTGAATTTTAAAGCGGCCTCTTCCATTTCAAGCGCTGCCTTCGTCAGTCTTTTCGCGCCAATATTCCCGTAATTTCCGTCATCCGCCTTGATTAAAGGCGCTTGACCGCTTTCGCCGAATTCATAATTGTCAAAACCTTCCGCAAAAGCATTTTCTTTAAGTTTTGTTATTGTTTTTTTTATTATATTTTCTTCTTTTGATGTCACAAAACCAAACGCGGATTTGTTTCCGTTAATCACCCTTATTCCTGCGCCAAAGGACACAAAAGTTTTTACCTGCTCCGGCGCGCTGTTTAATACCGAAACAAAAACCGAATCCGTTTCTTCACAATAAACGTCTCCCTTAAGCGCTTGTTCTTTTATAATGGCGGCTATTTTTTCGGCTGTTCCCATTTTCCCCTCCTTGCGGCCTGAACAATTGAAGAAGCGGCCGCAATTGCCGCTGTCTCGGCCCTTAATATTGTATCGCCAAGGCTAACCGGTATAAAACCTTTTTCAATAAGTTCATCGGCCTCTTTGTCTTCAAATCCGCCTTCAGGGCCTGTTACAAACCATATTTCATCAGCACCTGAATCAACCGCTTTTTTTGCCTCGTCAAAAAGAAATTTTTCTTCCGCTTTTTCATAAACAAGAAATTTTGCGCCCTTAACATCAATTTCAGAAACAGAACCCGCATTGGGCATAATCAAAGGCCTGTTTATCCTGCCGCACTGTTTCATTGCGGAATCAACAAGTTTTTCCCATCTTGCCATTTTCTTTTCTTCTTCCTTAACAACAACCACGCTTCTTTTTGCCGTAAAAGGCAGTATGCGGTCTATTCCAAGTTCCGTCATTTTTTCAATAACAAATTCCATTTTATCTTTTTTGATGAGCGCGATTGCAGCGCAGATTAAAACTTTTGGCCTTGTTCTGTCTTTTATCTTTTCTTTTATTTTTAAGGATATTACGCCTTTTGTCCTGTCAATTTTTTCAATTTCCGCAGTGAATTCTCCGTGTTCCTGATTAAACACAGCAACTTCGGATCCTTCACCAAGGCGCAATACCGTGACGGCATGTGAAAAATCAGAACCCTTTATTTCGGCTTTGCCTTCGGAAATTTTATTTACGAAAAACCTGTGTGCCATTTATGGTATGAATTCCTTTATCTCCGTGTTGTTTTCTATAAGAATCATATCGCCGTTTATTCCGGCCCATGAAGGCTTTGTAACTTTGCCGTTGCCCTGGCCGTAATTTGCATAGGTTTTAACCGGCGCACCGGTTAAATGATTGTATTCTTTTAATCCCGCGGAAGACGGAACAAGAACCGACAAATTCTTAACAATAAAACCTTTTATGCCGGCAAATGTGTTAAATGCTCTCAAAAAAGTAAAAGGCGCAGATGCCGAAAACACGCTTATTTTGCCTGTCTGGGAATCCGCAACAAACACTTCGCCTGCAGTCACCTGAATGTCTGATATCTGAAGGAATTGCCCGTCACCGGTGCCCGGTGTTCCAAAAGACTGCGGCGACAGGAAATTTGAAAGGTGCATGTCATAAACATATACCTTTGATTCCTGAGGCGCCGTCACAAAAAAATTGTTTCCGTTGCTTCTTATTTTTCCGGGAACATAAGGGGCCGAGACGTCAAAATAAGATATGCTTCCGCCAAAAGTTGTAAGGTCAAAAAATCTGAGGTAATTTCCCGCCCCTGTATCGGCAACGGCAAGAGTTACGCCCGTGGCGCATACGGAAACCGGCGCGTTGAAAACAGTTTCGCCAAAGTTCCATTCCATATCCCCGTTATAAAGGTGGCAAAAAACCCTTTTTGATGAGTCTGATGTGTATGTTTTGCCCGCATCAGTGCATATGTCATAAATTCCGGAAAAACCCGTAATTGAACCCTTATAATGCAGCCCCTCATAGTTTGAAGCTTCAGGGTCTGTCGGGTTTGCCCTTTTTAATTCCGCGCAGGACGAGATAATCAATGCCGCGGCAATTATAATCATTATGCTTTTTTTCATAATTACCACCTCATTGAAGCAAAAACGCAGGCGCCGCCCGTTTCCGGCCTTAATTCAACCAGCATCCTGGCTTCTTCGCAGTCATAATTTACAGCCGCATCATAAATCTGTATCCCGTATATTGCGGTTGTCAGCAATGAGAATATAAGAGCAGTGTTTGAAGCTTCCTGAGCTTTTTTAAAAGCTATCTCATGGTTTTCGTTTGTTTTCATATAAAGGTCGTATTTTGCCCTTTGGTCCACAATGTTGTAAATCGTAAGCCCAAGGCTTACGGAAAATGCCGAGCTTGCAATTATGCCCTTTATCATCTGATTGTTGTGAATCTGCCCCCATCCGGGCAGCAGCGCCGCACGCCAGACGGAATCAAACATTTCCCTTTTTTCCTTCTTCTTTTCTTTTGTTTCTTTTATATTTGAGTAAAACTCCATAAACTGGAGGGCATCCTTGTCCTGCGGGTCAATTTCAATAACTTTTTTAAACATCGGATAAGCAAGTTTGTGATTTTTCAATTGATACATGCAAAAAGCCGTCTTTTTCCACCCTTCTTTTTCTTTTGGCATCAGTTTGGCAGCGGCATAAAAATATTTTGCCGCATCCTTATAATTTTTTTCAGCAAACAAAGAATCGCCTTTGCGTATGAACAGCTTGAACCTGTCTTTCACCGGGTCAGCGGCCGCCTGGTTGGCGGCTTCAATATTTGCGGCATCAATAAAATCTCCAAGGGCGCCCTCATTTGATGATGCCGTGAAAGCATGTAAAGGCAAAAACAAAGCGGCAAGCAGCACCGCGCCAAATTTTTTCATCATTACTCCCCGAATTTTTTTAATGTTGCGCCGTCAAGCACGTAAACAAAACCGTCGGCCTGATTATAACAAATAGCCCTTCCGTTTAATATCAGGCCCGGCCCTTCCCCCATATTGCCCCAGGTTTTAATAACTTTCAGGTCTTCATCACACTGCATAACTGATTGACCGTTTAATACAAGAAGCCCGCCCTTATATGAGCAGCCGTCAACAGCCGCGGCCGAAAGTTTAAACTCTGTTGCACCTGTAAGAGAAGGTGAAAATCTCACCACGCGCTTCGGGTCGCTGCGGTCAGCGGCATAGATATAATTGTCGGACGCAAATATCCTGCCCGGAGTAAAATAACCGGAAGCGGTAACCGTGATTGCCGTTGAATGCGACTGCACCCCGGATGCCGTATAGGAAATTATTGTCCTGTCAAAACTTCCGCTGACATACACTTCATTATTAAACCACTCAACTGACAGGGTGTCAATTCCGTTAATTATGTTCAAACCAAACTGCGAAACGGTTCCGGCGGGAGATACAACAGTAATGTTTGCCGTATGGTCAACAGCGTAAATGTTTCCAAAATCATCCGCACAAACATCGGTGATTTGCGTAAATGTTCCCTGAGGCAAACCGCTTAAACCCCTGATTACGCAATCCCCGTATCCCGGATAAGATGCGCCAAAAACAAGTTCTCCCAAAGCCGCATCCATTGCCTTTATTGAAGCGGCCGCAGGATATGAAACGCTTCCTTTATAGGATATGCCTATATAATTGTCAGCTTCCGGGTCCATGGGATTTGTGCGTTTTAATTCCTTGCATCCGGAAAAAACAATCAATAAAACAAAAATAACACAGGCATACTTTTTCATTTAAAACCTCATCTCATATGAAGCGCCCGCAACAGCGGAATTATTTTCATCAATCCATGCCCTTATCCTGATTTTTTTGCCCTCATCAGCGCCTGAAATATATGCGTCAATAACCGACATTCCCCAAACCGCCGCCGCAACGCCAACAGGTATCCATACCATCTTTGTCCTGTCTTCGGCCTTCTTATAATATGCGTCAAAATCATAGTTTGTGTTGGCATAATCATCAACCGCCCTGTTTTGGTCTATGGTAAATTTAACAATTCCTGCTGCTGCGGCCAGAAAACCCAGGCTGTAAATATAGCCTTTGGCATGCTCGTTGTTATAAAACTGTCCAAAACCCGGAAGCAGGGCCGAACGCCACATCATTTCACCTTTTGTCTTCAAAGTTTTTTCTCCGGGAATGTTTTGCTCTTTTTTTGAAGCTTTAATTGCTAAAAGATATTTTTTTGCCGTGGGTTCGTCGGGTTTTAAGGAAAGCACGTGTTCAAAAATCAAAGCCGCGTTTTTTTCTTTTTTCATTTTATAATAACATATTCCCATTCCAAGCCAGGCCTGCCACATATTTTTCTGCTGCTTAAGCGCATAACCGTAATATTTTACAGCTTCATCATATTTTCCCTTTTGCTGCAATGAAGCTCCGTATTTATAATATTTGACAGCCTGATTGTCAGCCGCAAAAATTTCACCATATGAAAACGCCATTATTAAAATGCCTGCAAAAATTACAGGCAATATTATTTTATTTACACCCCTGTTAATACAAATATTTTGTATCATAATATAAATCTATCAAAAAACATGACTAAAATAAAGTAATTATTATTTTTTTAATTTGTCCATTATTACGGCAGTTTTTTCCCTTATAAATCCTGTAAGCCTCAATGAATAAGTTATAAATATTGGTATTACAAAAAGTGTTATTACCGCTGATACCAAAAGTCCCCACGCAAACACAAGTGCAACAGGCTGCAAAAAAGGATCCTTGTTACCGAATAAACCGTATCCAAGAGGCAGCAGACCCACTATGGAAGTTGCCGTGGTAAGAAGTATGGGCCTTAACCTTATCCTGGAGGCTTCAATCACGGCTTCGTCAGTTCCTGTTTTTTCCTTTTTCATCCTGTTTACAAAATCATTCAATATAAGAGAATTGTTAACCACAACGCCAGTTAAAGCCACAAAGCCCATAAAAGCGCCAAAAGAAAACGGCATACCGTGGACAAAAAGCGTAAGCATTACACCGATTAATCCAAAAGGTATCGCAAGCATTATCACAAAAGGCTGCAGCAGCGAATTAAACATGGCGGCAAGGATTATATATATAAGAAACATTGCAATAAGCAAAGCGGTTCCAAGTTCAGCGAAACTCTTCATCATTTCCTTAAATTCGCCTCCGGCTTTTATTTCAGCGTCAGGAAACCTGGCTTTAATCGGTTCAATTTCCTTTAATATTTGCGCGTTAACAGCCGCAGTGTTTGCCTGCTTTTTGTCAACATCACCGGTTATTGTAATTGTTTTCTTTGTGTCCTTGTGCTTTAAAGCCTTTATGCTTTTTCCTTCGGAAACATAAGCAATTGTCCTTAACGGCACCGCCTTGCCCATTATGTTTGGAACAGTAAACGACAGTATATTATCTATTGTTTTAAATGACTCGTCTTTTGCTCTTACTATTATGTCAATGTTTTCTCCGTTTTTTCTTATTGAAGTCGCCTTAATTCCGGACACATATCCCCTTATCAAAGCGCCGGCCTGGGCTATATTAACCCCAGCCAAAGCCGCTCTGTCCTCGTTTATATTTATCCTGTATTCCGGTTTTCCTTCTTCATAATCATAAGATATGTTTGAAACGCCTTTAATGCCGCCTATTATCGGAATTATCTTTGAATTAATCTCAAGTATGCGCTCATAAGAATCAGCCGTGACATTAATTTCTATGTCGCGCCTTGAAGGGCCTCCTTCACGCCTTACCCCGGAAATTGAAATTTCTGTCACGCCTTCCGGCCTGCCTATATCATTTCTTAATTTTGCAATTATTTCGTTTATATTGTTTGTCTTCCTTTTGTCGGAAAGCTGAAGCACAACGTTTATCTGACCCTTGTTTGCCGCATTTTCCGGAACTCCCCCTGCTTGCTGCGTGCCAACATAAGTATAAACAGTTTCAAGATCCTGCGGGTCAAGCGCCATTGCTTTTTTTTCTATTTTCTCCATTGTTGCAACGGAATCTTCAAGCGAATTTGTAACCGGCATTTTTACGTTTATTATCACCTCATCAACCTGCGAAGTAAAAAACGAAAAACCGTTTATGCTTCCAAGCCATAAGGCAGCAACAAAAATCAACAAAACAACGGCAAGCGCTGTTTTTTTTCTTTTCATTACCGTCCTTAAAGCTTTCTCATAAACATTACGAAGACCCTCAGTTATTTTTTCCTGCTTTACAATCAATGCGGTTTTTTTACCGCCTGCAAACCATGCAAGCTGCGCCGGAAGAATCAAAAACACCTGCAAAGCGGATATAATGAGCGTTATTATTATTACAACCGGTATCGGCCTCAAAAACGAACCCAATACACCGCTTACCATAATCAAAGGAAAGAAAGAGGCAACAGTCGTTGCGGTTGACGCCAGCACCGGAAGCACAACTTCTGCAGTGCCCGCGCTTACGGCATCATTAACCCCCAGTTTTTTTTCTTCCATATAGCGGTAAACATTCTCTCCCACAACTATGGCGTTATCAACAAGAAGTCCTATCGCCATCACATATCCAAAAAGGGAAAGCATGTCATACGTATATCCCAGCATTTTAACAGCGATAAGGGACGCGCCGAAAACAACCGGGATGGAAGCCGCCGTTAAAAATGCAATTGAAGGCCTGATAAGAAGAACTATAAGCGCAAGAACAAGTATCCCGCCGAAAACCCCGTTTGAATTTACAACAGACAATCTGTCTGATATAAACTTGCTTGCATCATTTGCAAACTTTATGCTTACTTTTTCGGGCAGAATCTTTTCAATTTCAGCCGCCGCCCTGCGTATTTTCCTGTTTATTCCTATGGTGTCTCCGCCGCGGGATTTTAACACTGTCATTATTATTGCCTTTTTTCCGTCCGCTTTTACAACGGAAGTTTCTTCGGCAAAACCTTCTTTTACATATGCAATATCCCTTACACTTACGCCTTTTCCCGCTTCATTTGACCTTACTATAACCTTTGCCGCGTCTTCAGCGCCGGCAATTTCAGACACTGTTTTAATCCCGTATTCCCTGCCGCCAAATTTTCTGTTTCCGGCAGGCACTGAAGCGTTCTTTGCCTTCACGGCATTTACTATTCCGAATATTGTAAGCCCTTTGTCCTTCATTTTTGCGGCATCCGCGTCTATCCATATAACCTTGTCAAGATACCCCGCTTTATTTACTTTTGCCACACCGTCTATTTTTAATATTCTGTTTTCCATAAGCCTTGCGGCTTCCCTTAATTTTGAATAATCATCAGGGCCTGACACAGAAACCTGAAGCACGGGAAACTCATCGGTTGTAATTTCAACAACTTCGGGTTCTTTGGCGTCTTCAGGAAGCCCCTGCACCTTTGATACCGCGTTTTTCACGTCGTTCAAAAGCGTCTGTGTGTCTTTTACTTCAGTTTTTACTGACAGCACTATGGTTGAAACTGATTCCGATGATGTTGAGTCAATGGCGCTGAACCCCTTAATATTTTTCACAGCGTCTTCAATAGGCGTTGTTATTAATTTTTCAACTTCTTCGGGTCCGGCGCCCGGAAAAAGTGTGTTTATAACAATCAGCCCAAGTTTTATTTCAGGCAGGGATTCTTTTGGAGAAAAAACAAAAACAGCAAGTCCGACAACCATAAAAAAAACAGCGATTAAATTTGCAAGAACTTTTTGTTTTGATATGAAAGAAAAAAATTTTTCCATTGTGCCTCCGACAATTTATTTTTGTAATTATAACAAAAAAGCCCCGGGCAGGATACCCGGGGCTTTGTAAAACACAAAATTTATTTTTTCCTTTTAATTTTCTTTTTATTAACCTTCATTTCCGGTGCCGTAACTGCCGCCTTAAAGCTATCCGAAAAAAGTCTGTCTTCGGGTTTTTTCCTGAAGTTATGAAGTATTACCAGGAAACTCGGTATTATAAACAACGTGACAAAAGTCGCAAAAATAAGGCCCCAGCCAAATACAAGAGCCATTGGCTTTAAAAACGGATCCGAGCCTCCGAACAATCCGTAAGCAAGAGGCAGCAGTCCGGCTGAAGTGGTTACCGTTGTAAGTATAATGGGCCTTAAACGTATCTTTGCGGATTCAACTATGGCATTTTCAATATCCTTTTTGTTTTTTGCATTCTTTACAAGCTGGTTAAAGAAATCCGTCATAATCAGGGAGTTGTTTACAACAACCCCGGTTAAACCGATAAAACCCATGAAGGACATGAACGAAATAGGCTGGAAATGCAAAAGCAGCGTAATTATTACGCCAACAAATCCGAACGGAATTGCAAGCATGATTATTAAAGGCTGTTTAAGCGAATTAAACAAAGTCGCAAGTATTATGTATATGGCAAGCATGGCAACAACAAATGCCAGCGCCAAATCCCTGAAACCTTCAGCCATTGATTCATAATCCCCGCCTGCCTTAAATTCAATGCCCGGATACTTTTTCTTAAGGTCTTCAAGTTTTTTTATGGCCATCTGATTGACCTGCATGGCATTGCCTTTTTCCTTGTCAACCGTACCGGTTATGGTCACGCTTTTTCTTGTATCCTTATGCTTAATTATGGAATATGCAAAACCGTCCTGAACTTTCACTATTTCTTTAAGCGGTATTCTGTTTCCCATCATGTTTGGAACTTTTAAAGACAAAATGTCATCAACCGTTTTTATATCGTCTTTGTTTACTCTTACCATTATGTCAATATTTTCTCCGCCGACTTTAACCGACTTAACCTTAAGCCCGGCTATAGCCGCCCTCATTATTGCGCTCACCTGAGCGACATTGATGCCGGCCCTCATTGCTTTTGGCTCATCCAACACAAACCTTAATTCAGCCTTGCCCTCCTCAAGGTCGGACACAACTTCCTTTGCCGGCCTTACCTTTTCCTTTGAGAAAGGCTTGTTTATTTCAATGTCCTCTATCATTTTTATGGCTTCATTTGATGCTGTTTTTATTTCTTCGTAAGTGTCGCCTGTTAATGTGAAACTTATGTCGGCGCCCGCGCCCGGCCCTCCCTTGACAACATCAACGGTCATCTTTTTGGTTTCATCGGGTTTTCCAAGCATATCCCTGATTTTATTTGCTATCTTGTTGGCGTCCCTTGTTTTTCTTTTGTCCTCAAGGTTTAAAAGAACCCTGATTTGGCCAAGATTCGGCGAAAATTTCGGCGGGCCGTCCATACTTTCATGATATCCCACATATGATATTACCGCTTCAACATCCTGTTTATCCAGTGTCAGAAGCTTTTTTTCCATTTCCTTTATCACTCTTGCCGTATCAGCCATGCCATAAGTGTTTTTTGCCTCAAACTTTATTCCCACTTCGTTTATCTGTGTGTCGGAAAAAACTTTTTTCATCATTACCGCGGAAACAATTGACAGAAAAAACAGGGCTATTATTCCCCAGGTAAATATTTTCCTGTGGTGAAGGACTTTAACCAGCATTGAACCGTATTTTTCGCGAAGAACGGCAAACCAGTGTTCCTGTGCGCCTTCCATTTTACCCACAGCTTTGTGTTTTACAAAATCCTTTATGTGTGAAGGCAGTATGAAGAAACATTCTATTACCGAAGCCGCAAGCGCAACTGCAATAATTTTCGGCACGGAACCCATAAACTGGCCTATCATTCCGCCAACCATTAACAAAGGAAGAAAAGCCGCTATTGTTGTTGAAACGGACGCAATTACGGGCATCACCATTTCAGACGCGCCCGCAACAGCCGCATCAAAAGGTTTTTTCCCCATTTCCATGTGCCTGTATGCGTTTTCGCCCACCACAATTGCATCATCAACAAGCATACCAATTACCATAATGTATCCGAAAAGCGATATCATGTTAAACGATATCCCCATTGATTTGGTTATTAAGAAAGACGCTCCAAGCGCAACAGGCAGCCCTGCCGCAACCATAATTGCAAGCGACGGCCTTAAAAAAAGAAGAAGCAGCACTATTACAATAAAAGCGCCAAACAGCCCGTTTGAATAAAGTATGTTAAGCCTGTTTTTAAGCCTTTCCGCAAAATCATCAACAAAGGTTATTTTTACGTCCTTTGATATGACTCCAACATTTTCTTTACCTATTTTTTTTATCTCATGCGCCATCCTTATTGCGTCAAAACCCTTCTGCTTGTTAAATACCATTAAAATTGCATCTTCCCCGTTTGCGCGAAACATCGTATCGTTGTCTTCAAATCCGTCGTTCACGTATGCAACATTTGCTATCCTCAAATTCATTCCCGTTTCATTGGAGCGCACAATAATCTTTGCAATTTCGCTTGCGGTCTGCTGCTCTGATATGAATCTTACGGTATATTCTTTGTCGTTTATCCTTTTGTTTCCGGCCGGCATTGATATGTTCCTGTCCCCGAGAACATTCATTATGTTGAATATGGTAATTCCGTAATCATTAAGCTCCTTTTTCCTTGCGTCAACCCATATTGTTTTGTTGTTATAACCCCATTTTTCAATTTTTCCTATTCCCTTTACCTTGGAAAATTTCTGTTCAAGCAGCTTCACGGTTTCTCTTCTTTGGGCATATGTTCCGCCTGATACCGTTGCCATGAGCATGCCGAATTCATCTGACGCTATTTCAAAAACATCCGGTTTCTCGGCCTCTGCCGGAAGTTTATCCGCCTTGTCAACCGCGCTTTTTAAATCATTGGTAAGCTGTTTTGTATTATAACCGGCTTGTGCCTGCACCACTATCATTGAAAGCGATTCGCTTGAAGATGAATTTATTTCCTTTATACCTTTCACGTTCTTTATTGCATCCTCAATGGGCGATGTCACAAGTTTTTCTATTTCATCAGGGGATGCCTGGGGATACATTGTGGTGATTACAACTATTCCAAGTTCAATTTCCGGAAATATCTCTTTGGGGCTTGAAAAAAAAGTGAACAGGCCGGTTATTGTAACAAATATTGCTATTAAATTTACAAATATGCTTTTATTTGCAAAATATCTTATCAAGCCCATTTTATTTCTCCTTTTTCATATACATATCAAAGTAAACATCGTACTTCCCGTTTATCCTGTTCCAGGCCGAGGCCGCCTTTGCGTATTCAAAAAGCGCATTCATTTCTTTTAACATGGCCGTATTGTAATCAGTCTGTGCCATTAAAAGCTCCCGCGTGCCGCTTTTTCCCTGATTAAAATCACGTTCTTCAAGTTTAAGCCGCTTTTCCTGCATTTGTCTTGCTTTTGTTTTCAGTTCATAATCTTCTTTTGCGTTTTTTATTTTGTTGTAAACAGACCTTATATTTATCAAAGTAAACCGTCTTAAAAAATCATAATCTGTTTTTGCCTTGTCAAGGGACGCATCGGCGCTTTTAACATCGCCTGACGCCCCCCTGTCCGGAAGATTCATTTTAAAATTAATGCCTGCCGCAAAATTGTTATAAACCCCTCCGTACAATTCATTAAAAGCCGGGGTAATTGAAGAGTCCAGTCCTTCTATTCCGTAGCTCCCGAAAAGATTCAGAGAAGGAAGGTTATTGTTGTCGGCTATTTCTTTTGCTGTTTTTGCCATTTCAAGGCCTGAGAGAGCCATTTTAATTTCAGGCTGCTTCTCGGCAAGTTTTTCAGCATCTTCATCAGTAAGAGTTTCAGGCACTTCAACGCTTTCCACTTCGGTATTTACAATAACATTTATTGTATCCCATTCATTTTGCCCGTATCCGGCCATATTTAAAAACATTTCTTTGGCAAACCTTACGTTATCCGCGGCGGATTTAAGCTCCCCGCGCGATGATATAAGCGAAGCTTCGGTCTGCAGCACATCCTTTTCTTCGCGAAGCCCCAGCTTCCTTAAGCTTACGGCCTGTTTGTAATATTTTTCAGAATCATCATAAAATTTCTGCTGTATTTCATTAAGCTTCTGCGCCAAAAAAACAAAGTAATAAGCTTCCTTAAGGGCGCTTACCTGGGAAGCTATTTTTGCCTTAAGTGCTTCCCTTGATATGCCTGTTGTCATCTCGCCAATCTTGATTGCTTTTTCATCCGGTCTCCCCCAAAAACCTTTTAACAGGGGCTGGGTATATGTAATAGAAGCCTTTGGCGTGTAAGAAGGGTTAATCGGATTTTGAAACATTGAAGGGTCAAAGCCCGGTATTCCAAGATTTGCCTGCGGGTAATAAAGGGTTGTCCTTGCGGAATCAAGACTTAAAGAAATAAAACCGCCGGTAAATATTTTTTCCGAAATGGAAGCTTTATAAGCAAGCACTTCCGTTTTGTCCGGCGCAAAAAGCGAAGTTGCTTCAGATCTGCTTTTTGCGTAAGTCATGCTTGCGTCCAGCATAACGTCAAACATGCCGTAGGTTTTTTCAACGGTTGCTTCCGCTGTTTTTAAGTCGGCATCCGCTTTTTTTATCTCCGCGCTTTTTAACATTGCATGTTCAAACGCTTCATTAAAACCGATTTCAACGGCATATGCCGCGCCAAAAGCAAAAACAGCGGTCAAAATAAAACTTAAAGTCCTTTTAACATTCATTTTCTCCTCCGTTATTTTCCTGCGCGCAAAAACGCAGCCTTAATTCTTTAAGCAGTTCTATAAGCTTTTTTTTCTTGTCTTCGTCAAAACCCTTCATCAGTCTGTCAATCCTTTTCTCCGATTCCCTTGCGGTTTTAAAAGCATGTTGCAGACCTTTCTTTGTAATGCTTATTTTTACGGCACGCTTGTCCCTGCTGTCCGCTTTTATTGTGACATAAGACTTTTTCTCCATCCGTTTAAGCATTCTGGATACCGTAGGCGCGTCCTGCATTGTGATGTCGCACAGCTGTTTCTGGGTCAGCGGACCCTTTTTTGCAAGTATCATTGAAAGCTGCCACTGTTCGGGAGTAAGGCCGGAACCGCTGTAGGCCCTAAGGGCTTCTCTTCTGAACATCATGCCCGTGCGGTAAAGGTTATACCCTACACGAGCATTCAGGGAATTTCGCATTCTTTCTCCTTTAAGATATACTTGTCCGAACAATTATAGTGTATAACACGGTTTTGTCAATAAAAAGTTGTTCAGACAATTAATTTTGTGTTAATTATTTTCAGTCAAAAGGAAACTTTATTCCATATAAAAACATTTAATTGCCCGGTTTCTAAGACAGTATTTGAACTTTTTTTGACAAAACAATCATATATGGTTTGTTTTTAAGCGGGCTTTTCTGTATATATCATTCATTTTCTTCCCCATTATCTTCCAGCTGAACACTTTTTCCGCTGCAGTACGGGCATTATTCCCGGTTTTTTCCCGCAGTTTTGTGTTATTAAAAAGTTTAAGCGCTTTTTTTGCCACATCACGCCCGTTATATTCCGTACTTAATCCTATTTTATATTTTTTTATCCATTCTTTTATGTCTCCCACAGGGTTTGCAATAATCGGTTTTCCCGCGGCCATATAGTCCCCTATTTTCATCGGGCCGCGCCCCCTGTTTGCTTTTGTGTCAGAAAGCGGCATCACAAAAACGTCCGCTGCCGCGGCATAAAGCGCCACTTTTTTTATATCAACTTTTCCGGTTATTACAATGCTTTCTTTGTACAGGTGATTTTCATATGTCTCCTTATGCTTTTCTTCAAGAGGGCCTATTATATAAAAAAAAGCATTTTTTTCATTTTTTCTGATTGTTTTAAAAGCATCAAATACAATGCCAAGGTCGCCCTGGCCAAAACCTATAAACATCAGCACTTTTCCTTTTTCTTTTATGCCAAGTTGTTTTCTTATGCGTAATTTTTCAGAAGCGTCAACCGGCTTTATTTTTTCCGTGTCACAGCCGGACGGCATATAGAAAATTCTGTCAGATTTAACGCCGATTGAAAGAGCCCTGTCCCTTAGCGCAATTGAAGTTGCCGTGACAAAATCGGCTTTTAACCTTATTTTTTCTTCCAGTTTCTCTTCAATAATTATTTTTATCTTTTTTTTGTGGCCGTTAATTCCCCCTTTGCCCCACCAGTCAGCCCAGTCTGAAATCAGCACCGCTTTTTTGTTCATTCTTTTTGCCAATAAAGCCGGAAAATATACATTTGGCTTGTGGTCAAAAGCATGGATTATTTCAAAACGGTTGAACAGCACAAAAAAAAGCCTGAACAATATGTCAAGAGGCGCCCAGCCCCCCCTTCCAACGTCAAGCAGCCGCGGGCATTCAATCACCTTTATTCCGTCAATAATTTTGAAAACAGGAAAAAAATAAGATTCCTCGGAAACGCACATTAAAGTTATGTCATGCCCGCGCCCCAAATTTGCTGCATAATTAAATGCCCTGAAATATGTGCCTTCGCCTTTTATGTTATGGTTCAGCATCAGGATTTTCATTTTTAATTTTTACCTTCACCGGTTCCGGTTATAAACCAGAACAACAAAGCCACCTGTGATGAAAACAGGTTATATTCAAAAAACCCGTTTATGAAAAAAGCCGCAATAACAGAAACCGATGCCGCCGCAGCCGCCTTTCCGGCACCGGAGTAAGATGCAAATTTGCCTGCGGCTGAAAAAAGCAATATCCCAAAAAGAGCCAGATATAAAACTATTCCCGGTATTCCGTTTATCACGCCAAGCTGAATAATGTTATTATGCAAATGTCCCTGTTCTTTTTCAAAAGATTCCGGGTTCCTGTATTTCTCATAAACTTTCCCAAGATTGCCCGTGCCTATACCGGTAATCGGATTGTCCTTTATAATATTGATCCCGCTTTTCCACATCAAAACCCTTTCGCCTGCCGATGTTCCTTTATTTGTATTAAAACTGCTTTTTAACCTCTGCATAAACGAGGTATCTTTCATTAAAAAACCGGCAACAGCTGCCGCAATCACAAAGGCAATCATCGCCCTTTTATTTGTCAGAAAAGCGGATATCAAAATACCCGAAAAAGCAGCAATCCAGGAGCCGCGGGTAAAAGTAAAAAGCAGTCCGCCGATTGCAAGAATAAAAGACACAGAAAATATCAAAACATCTTTCTTGTTTTTTTCATAATCATTTATGGCATTTAGCATAAATGCTGAAAGCGAAACTGACAAAAGCATTAAAAGCCCGCCCGCATGCATGTGATTTCCGGAAAAAGTTACGGCCCTAAAATCATTGTCGTGCATGATAATCCTGTGATAAATTCCGGTTGAAATCGCATATAAACCGGTAAACGCGGCGCCAAGCGCCAAAAACCGCGCGGCCTTTGCCTTAATTTCATCGGAAGCAATATAATAAGAAGCAAGAAAGAACATCAGCATAAGATAAATTTTCCTTGAGTCCTTGATGCTGTTTAAAGGGTCAACCCCGGCCAACGCGCATATTAAATGCCAAACGGCAAAAGCCGCAAAAAACCATGCCGCCTTTCCCGTGAAACACAGCAAAGGGTTTGTCTTTGTCTTAACAATATCTGCGGCCCACAACAAAAGTGCAAGAATAAAGAAAATTTCCGCAAGTGTTATTGATACCGCGGCGCATGCAGCATAGCAGAAAAGCGAATATACAGCGATTTTTTTAGGATCAAATTTCATGTTTTACCGCCTTTTATAACAGTTTCATAAAGTTCTTTGTGCGATTTGGCTATTTCATTCCACTTAGGAAGCTTTGGTTTATGCGATATTTTTACCTTATTTTTTTTCATGCCGTTTATTAATTCATTTATATCATTTAAAGCCGCATAATAAGTGTTTTCGCTTTTTATAAATCCCCTTTTTTGCGCATGAAACGCAACACAATAAACTCCCTGATTTGCCGCCGCAAGATAGGTGCCGTGCCGGTCCGTAACCCCTTCCTTAAACGGAAAAACGCACATGCCTGATGAAGCCAGGTATTTTGCCGTCATCACCGGAGAAAGGTGTCCCGTAAAATGAATCTTTACCCCTTTTTCCGCGGCTTTTTTCATAAAAGCATTCTGATAATCGTCATTTTTGTCGTGGGCGCCAAGATGTATCCATTCAAAATCTTTAAAATCAAGGTTTTCCAGAAGCATCTCATAACCTTTAACGGGTGTAATAAATCCAAATGTCATAAATATTCTTTTTTTCGGGCTTATCCCGAACTTTTTACGCATCATTTTATGCACTTTAATGTCCGGTCTTTGTCTTGGAATATTGGACGCAACCGGTATATGCGCCTTTATCTTTCCCGCAGCCGTTATTTTCATATACCAAGGCATCTGCAGTAAATTTTCTTTTTCAACGAACACAAGCGCGTCTGCAAATATCATATTAACAAGCAGCCTTAACCTGCCAAAAACCGACAGCTCCGTTAAAGGCTCGTGGAATGTCTGGATTATTTTTATCCGCGGCAGTGCAATTTTAAGCGCCGCAGGCAAAACATTGAACAATAAATTTTTTTTATACTCCAGGTTTGGATATTGAAAATGCACTATGTCAGGCGCTGTGCTTTTTATAAGCCTTAATGCATCCGCAATCCCCGAAATTTTCCAATTTTTAATTTCAGGAATTATTACAGGATTTTTATCAGACTTTTTTGTTCCAAGATAAGAAGATGTAAGAACATAAACTTTTACACCAAGCTTTACAAGCTCTTTGCATATAAAAGAAACATAATCCCCCACGCCGCACCTGGCCGGAGGATAACTTCCGGATACAATCATTGCTTTCATAATCATTTCCTTATATGCTTTACATAATACTCTATTGTTTCACGAAGCCCTGTTTCCAGGTCGTATTGTGTTTCAAAACCGATCTTTTCCTTTGCTTTTGTATTTAAAGAACTTCTTCTTACATAACCTTCGGGCCTTGATGTGTCGTACACAGGTTTTATATTAAGCCCGGAAAGTTTAATGATTGTTTCCGCAACTTCCTTTATTGTATATTCACGGTCATTTCCAAGGTTAATCGGGTCCGCTTCCGTATATTTTTCCGCGGCCATCATCATGCCGCGTACGGCGTCCTTTACATACAAAAGAGCCCGCGTCTGGTTTCCGCTTCCCCAAACCTCAATTGTTCCGTCTTTGGAATTGTAAACCTTGTTTATTAAAGCCGCAACAACATGAGAATGCTTTGGATCAAATTTGTCTCGCGGTCCGTATGCATTATAAGGTCTTACAACCGCAACTTTTACGCCTTTATATTTTTTAAGATACTTTGCCGAGAGTTCAAGGGCGCGTTTCGCCCAGCCATAGCCTTCGTTGGTCTCTTCCGGATCATCACGGAAACCTTCGGTTTCCGGCGTGGGTATTATAGCGTCATGAGGATACACGCAAGCAGAACTTACAAATAAAGCTTCCTTTATGTTGTTTTCAAGAATGGCTTTTGTAACACAGGACAGCATAAGAAGGTTGTCGGTATAAACCTCGGACATGTATTTCATGTTATATTCAATCCCGCCCACTCTGGCGGCAAGGTGCATCACCATATCCTGTCCCTTGAAATTCTCAATTACCCGCTTATAGTCAAAAAGGTCTGTTTTAACAAAATTGATTTTATCTTTATACGCGCTTTCGGCTATATGTCCTTCATTAATGTCTGCCGATGATACAATTGCTCCGGCTTCCGCAAGAGCTTCGCAAAGATGCGATCCTATAAAACCTCCGCCTCCTGTCACAATAACTTTTTTGTTTTTCCAGAACTGCCCCATTTTATCCTCCGTTATTTAAGCGCGGCGTCAAACGCTGCTTCTATTTTTTTGATGTCTTCCTTTTCTATATACTGATGGCAGCCTATGTAAAAACCGTTTGTGCCTATATATTCAGCCTCAGGCAGTTTTCCGGCATATTCATCCTTAAGGTACGAAAAAGCGGGCTGATGCGCGGGAATGCATCCAAAAAGCGGCCTGCTTTCAACTCCGTTCTCCGCAAGCTTTTTTCGAAGTTCCCTTCTGCTTATTTTTGTGCCTTTTTTAATAACCATGGGGTATGCAAGATAGCTTACATCTTCCATATATTTCGGCAGCCTGAAAACATCCGAATACTTTTTAAGCGCGTTGTTTATTGCCGCAACATTTTCCCTGCGCTTTATCATTATTTCGTCAAATCTTTTTAACTGCAGAAGTCCAAGCGCGGCTGTGAATTCCATTGTCTTAAAATTATAGGCTATCATGCTGTGCGTGAACCTCGGGTCCATATCACGCTCGTCTTCGGGTTCATGCGGGCAGATACCGTCATTTCTTGTGCATACAAGGCAGTCGCACATCCGGCCGTTTGCTTTTATCTGCCTTATTAATTTTGCAAGCTGCGTGTCGTTTGTGGTCACTGCTCCCATTTCACCAACCTGTATGTTGTGTGCGATATAAAAAGAATAATCTGCAAGTATGGAAAAATTACCCACGTTCACCCCGTTTATCTTTGTGCCGTGCGCCTGCGCCGCGTCTTCAAAAACAAGCAGGCCGTATTTTGCCGCAATCTCATTTATCTTTATCATGTCGCAGGCATATCCCATAAGGTGAACGGGAAGAATAAGAGAGCATTTATCCGCGCCTTCGCGTTTTATGGCTTCTTCAATCTGCGCCGGGCCGATATTTAAAGTGCCGGGTTCAAGGTCGGCAAAAACAGGCTTTAGGCCCGCAAGCACAATAGCGCTCACTGTGGAAATGTAAGTGACAGGCGTGGTTATAACGCTGCTGCCTTTTTTTATTTTCCCCGAATATATAAGCGCCAGAAGCCCTGATATCAGCGCCGCGGTTCCCGATGATACGGCAATGCTGTGGCGTGTGCCGATTTTTGCCGCGAACTCGCGTTCAAAATCCTTAACCTGTTTTCCTTCGGATATGCGTCCCGAATCCAGCACGGCGTTAATGGCCGCCTTTTCTTCAGGCCCTATTTTCATGTCTCCGACGTGTATCATGTTTTTCCTTTCAATTTGTTTTTGGTTAAATATTTTAATGCCTTATATTGCTGAACTGTATGGTCAAAAACATTTTGCTTCAAACCTAATTTTTTAAGTCCTTCAACATAAATCATATTTCCGTATTTATAATTCGTCTTGCATGCGTAAGACCAACACGGCCTGACAAAAGAATCAATCTGCGCTTGTGTAAATTCATTTTTATCAAGAACCGCCTTTTTAAGCCTGAATAAAAATTTAAGGGAATCATCCGTAAATTCAGAGGTTCCACCGTTTTCCTTTCGCATCAAAGAAAGGAATATAAATTTTTCTCTTTCGCTTGCTCCTCCCAATATCCTGTCAAGCTGCCTTATCCTTATCTTGTCAGCTTCCTGCCTTTGTTTTTCCTGCCTTGTACTGCTTGCATTTTCAAGATGAAATCTGTAATCAAGAAGAACCTTTGGGATATTTGCGGACCTGAAAAATCTTATTGCCCTTTCCCAAAGGTCATAATCTTCTGCAGGAAACATGTCCTGATTATACCTTAAACCGTGCATGTCAAAAAAACTTTTCCTGAACATAATGCCTGGCTGTGTAAAAGGGTTGTCCGTAAACATCATAAACTTTATATCTTCGTGTGATACTGGATACCTGTGTATGTAATTCTTAATGGGTCCAAAAGTTTTTATCCAAGACCCGCATAATCCCACATCTTTGTTGGAATCAAGAAAATCGGATTGCACCTTAAACCTGTAAGGCCTTGCAATGTCATCCGCGTCCATTCTTGCTATATATTGTCCTTTGGCCATTTCAATACATTCATTGGCGGAAACTGCAACGCCTTTGTTGCTTTGATTGTTAATTTTTATTATTCTAAAATCTTTATAAGAAGATATAATATTTCCTGTTAAGTCAGTAGAAGCGTCATTTACAATAAAAAACTCAAAATCCGTAAAGGTCTGCGAAAGAATGCTTTCTATTGCCGGCTTAATATACTTTTGCGCATTATATGCTGATAATATTACTGATATTTTTGGCATCAGCGAAAATTTACTCCGGCTTCCTTTAAATCCGCGTCTACCATTATTTTAACCAGTTCCTTAAAAGTTGTCTTCGGCGTCCAGCCAAGCTTTGCTTTTGCTTTAGAAGCGTCACCTATTAACAGGTCAACTTCAGCCGGCCTGAAATAACGCGGGTCTATTTCCACATACTTTTCCCAGTCAAGATTCACATAAGAAAAAGCTTCCTGAAGAAATTCTTTAACGGAATGCGTCTCGCCTGTTGCGATAACATAATCATCAGGTTTTTCCTGCTGAAGCATCAGCCACATTGCCTCAACATAATCTTTTGCGTATCCCCAGTCCCTTTTAGCTTCCAGGTTTCCCAAAAAAAGTTTTTCCTGTTTTTTGGCAACAATGTTTGCAACAGCTCTTGTAATCTTTCTGGTAACAAAAGTTCCGCCGCGCCTCGGGCTTTCGTGATTAAACAGTATTCCATTGCAGGCAAACATGTTGTAGCTTTCCCTGTAATTAACCGTCATCCAATAAGCGTATAATTTAGCGGCACCATAAGGGCTGCGCGGGTAAAAAGGCGTTGTTTCCTTTTGCGGCACTTCCTGCACCAAACCGTACAGTTCGCTTGAAGACGCCTGATAAAACTTTGTGTTTATCTGTGTTTCCCTTATTGCTTCCAAAAGCCTTGTTGTGCCAATGCCCGTAACATCCCCCGTGTAAACAGGTATGTCAAAACTTACCCTTACATGGCTCTGCGCGCCAAGGTTATATATTTCATCAGGCCTTATTTTCTCCAGCAGCCGCGAAAGGTTAGTTCCGTCAGCCAAGTCGCCGTAATACATAAAAAGCTTTTTGTTCATTATGTTTTCATCGCTGATTAAATGGTCTATTCTCTCCGTGTTAAAAGCGCTGCTGCGCCGCATTATGCCGTGTACTTCATACCCTTTTTCAAGAAGAAATTCTGTAAGATAAGAACCATCCTGGCCAGTGATACCGGTTATAAAAGCTTTTTTTGTCATTTTTTACCTCTTTTAATAGTTTATCAAGCGAACTTATTTTATCATATCATGATATTTATTTAGCGCTCTTTTTGCTTTTAATCAACCTGTATTTAATCGTTCTGAAAAACTGTATTACCTTAACCGCTACGCTGGCTTTTATCCCGAGTTTTTCTATTCACGCAGCAAAAACCCGAGTACCGTATGAGATGTCTGTTTTACATACATAGGACCAGCATGATTCAAGATAAGGATCTAAAAACTTATATTAATTTTTCTCAAGTGATGCTTTCTTTATCACATTGAGCAGGGCAAAATACTTGTCAACTAAATCTCTTACGGCTTCAGCGTCCTTTCTCATAAGCCGAAGGAATAAAGTATCATCTCTTTTATTTAAAGTTCCCAAGAGGGGCTTAAAATGCCTTATTCTGACTGCATCCTTTTTCCTTTCCTTTTTTTCGCGCATAGTACTGCTGAAGTTCTGCGTGTGCATCCTGTAATGCAGCAGAACTTTTGATATATTCGCTCCTTTGCACAGCCTTATCACCCTTTCCCATAGTTCATAATCCTAGGCTGGAAAACATTCTTTCCTGTATCTAAGCTTGTGTCCGTCAAACATGCTTTTGCGCAGCATTATCGCGGATTGAGTAAAATGATTCCCTGTAAACATCATGAACTTGATCTCTTCGTGTCCTGCCGGATACCTGTGTATATAGTTTTTCCAGGAACCAAAAATTCTTATCCATGAGCCACATATCTCAGTATCTGTGTTTCTGTCAAGAAAATTCACCTGATGCTCAAACCTGTCCGGCATGGATATATCATCAGCGTCCATTCTCGCTATATATTTGTCTCTTGCCACGTCCATACACCTGTTAGCGGATATTGCCACTCCTGTGTTCTTTTCATTATCTGTCATGATAATCCTGCTGTGGCTGAATAACGTGATTATACTGCCTGTGGAATCAGAGGAGGCGTCATTGATAAGAAAAAATCAAAATCAGTAAACGTCTGCCGCAGTATGCTTTCAATTGCTTGTTTTAAACATCTTTCAGCGTTATATGCTGAAAGTATCACTGAAACTTTTGACATTTTTATATCCTTTTTTAATTCCCGTCTAAATCCGGAAATATTTAAGCATTATCTTCAGAAACCATAGCGGCTTTTTTAATATCTCAATTACCGGATTTACCTTCCTGTCAGATTCACTCCGCAGCCACTTGGTACCTCCATAAAAAGGATTTGCTTTATCCCTAAGCATGGCCATCAGTTTTCCTGGGCAGTCCTTCATGCTCCATTCCTGAGGAAACATATAGTTGCGCTGTATTATAAGCGGATTTTTATCAAGAAAATATTTGTTCAGATAGGATTCATCGTTCCATTTTGCTATAACACCTTTTTGTATGTCTTCATCAACCCATTGCTTCAGCGTCTCTACCATTTCAAGGTACTCAGCTGCCCTTCCTCCGTTAAGCCCGCCCTGGTAATATACCCTGCCTTTTCCGTAAGGAATATACGCCCTGCTATCAGGGTTTCTGTCGTACGTATACTCATCCGGGTTTTTCACAAAAAATGTGGCTGCAGCAAGCCAGCCGTTTTTAGCCGAAGGCAGAATTTCCTCACCCACTGGCCTAATGAATATCATATTCGAATTAAAGAAAAATATGTTATCAAACTTAATCAGCTTGTCTTTAATAGAAGAGAACATTTCAAAACGCATGAGAGTGTCGTAAGGCCATCCGAGTTTTTTTCTCTCAATTACTGTGATATCCTTTTCTTTCCTGCTCAGGAGCCTTTTGCTGTCAGTAAATACAAAGAACTGTTTCTCGTGGCCCGGCAGCAGGTATTTTTTCGCGCTTTTGTAAAAACCGTCGAAAAAAATATCATACCTTCCAAGCGTGATATAAAGCACCGCTATCTTCAAAGCCTCACCCATCTTTCCGGGATAAGATCTTCAGTGTTTATTTTTCTGTCAGTAAACCATGCCTTAGGGGCTATCACTTTTTTCTCATTTTCAGGATTAAGCCACGCCCCCCACCACGAGAAGGAGGAATTCGCTATAATGTGATGCCTGCATGAACTCATGAGCCTCATGTCTTCATGTCCTGCGTCAGGCCCGTTGCAGTCCACAACAGTAAAGCTGTATTCTCCTTTGAAGTTCTCCTTTACCCATTGGGGCTCATCAGAAAAAATAAAAAAAACAGGGTTTTTAACCGTGTTTTTCATAAGTTCCACCGCATCATCATAGTACTTTTTCAGGTCCACGCCGTGATATTCCCTTGCCTTGGGATCAGAAACATAGTCCCCTCTTCTTATATGAAGGCTCACAGAATTGCACGACCTTATCAGTTCATAAACCTGTCTGTTCTTTTGGTTCATTTCATTCTTTAATGTAAATTCCTTTCTTATAATATCACTGATGTCCGAAAAATATTTTTCGCTCTGCCAGTAACCGTCCAGATAATATCCGTCCTTAAGGCTTGCTGCTTCGCTGTCGAATCTGAAACTTTTTTCAATATAATGACTGTCAGCCTGTTTTCTTTTCTTTCCGAGTATCTTCCTTGCCGCAGACTCCAAAAGTGATACTTTACGGTATTTCAGAACGTCGCATTCTTCATCAGTAGCAATCGTTCCGCTGATTGCGAACACGGAAAGTGAATATGGGTGAAGTTTATAAGTCCTGAAGTCAGATATGTCCAGTTTAAGTTCGCAGTTGTTTCTGATCGCAAGGCTCCTTCCAAAGGCGTACTGGAACATTTGATTGCCAAGCCCTCCGTATAGTCTGCTTATTATCATCAGGCGTTCTCCTTTATGATCCTGCTCATTATTAATTCAGCGATTCTTTTCCTCTCGTAACCGCTAAAAATAATAAGATAATAAAGCATAAGTCCTGCGGCTGAAGCAGCGGCACACATGCCAATAAGGATAGGCCATGTATCAGGAATAAAAAGCGAACGCAGTCCTGCAAGTCCTGCCGCAAGTATCAGGAAAGAAACAACATTCCTGAACATCAGGGGGAAAAAGGTGTGCCATTTAAAGCCAAGGCACTTTGCGGCATAAACAGGAAGAAATGTTAAATGAAGCAATATTGCCATAACACTACTTACTCCCACTATTATGAACATCCTGCTGTTCTCTTCCTTTATTAAATACAAGGAACCTATAACTATGCCCGCGGAAATAATGCTCTGTATGAAACTTACTATAGAAGTCAGTTTGATCTTATTTACAGCGTTGAAGATATTATTAAAAATACCGAAGGGGCCCGTTATGACAAGGTTTATTATGGTAATAACTGTTAGAATATGCAGCAGCCTCGCATCCTGGCCCGGTACCCACAGAGCGTAAAAGTCCGCGCTGTAGATGGTGATGATCGCGACCGGAATACCGGTTATCATGGCCAGCATTTTGGTCGAGAAAAACACCTGTTTTTTTATGTCCTCAAAATCCTTCTGCGCGTAACTGATGGTCAGTTGCGGCGCAAAAACTCCTGTGAACATTCCAGTTATATTAATGAGCATCACAGGCAGGGTTTTTGACACGGATATAATTCCCATCGCGGCCGGAGACACGAAAATATTTGCTATAAGAAGGTCTATACCCTGCGAAAGAATACCTGATAACCTTCCAAGCAGGTTCCACGCTCCGGATGATGCTATTTCAAACACGGATTTTAAATCAAACTTCCAGTTTATTTTAATCGAAGGAAGCAGAGTCTTGGTAAAAACAATGTCGCTTGCAAAAACAAACAGGTTCATTACAAAAGTTGCGGCTCCAAGGTAATAAATATTTGGTTTAAAAAAGAAAAAAAGCACAAACAAAATCCCGCCCCTGATTATGCTGCCAAAAATATCCCTTACCGACGCCATATCAATCCTGTTGCTGGCAAAAAGGCCTATGCCAAAAACATTGCCAAGAATGCTTACAATGAAGCCCGCGAACACGAATGCAAAAAGAGTTTTAACGTCATAAATAATTTTTTCGGGTATCCTTACAATGTGTTCAAGATATGCTATGCAGGCAACGGCCGCAAGCAGCATCAATACAGCCATTGTTATGTTTGTAATAAGGACTGAATTAAAATATTTGTTTGCGCATTCAACGTCTCCTTCATGCAGTTCCACGGTCATGAACCTTCCGGCCATTGAGTGTATGGCAACCATGGCAAGCTGGGCGTATCCCGTAAAGCTCACGGCAAGGGCGGCAAACCCGAACGCTTCAACGCCGACATGCTTTATAATATAAGGATACATTACCATGTTTATGCCCGGCCCCACCGCAAAGGCAAAAGCACTAAAAAAAAGATTCAATACCATTTGTTTCTTGTTTTTCATCAAAGCCTCAGCCACGATTTTGGTATAACGTCCGAAGTGTCAACAAAAGGATTGTTAAACCATTTTTTCGGCGCAATGACGGTCTTATCCGGATTTCCGTTAAGCCACGCGCCCCACCAGGAAAAAGTTGAATTTGCAATTATGTTGTGCCTGCAAGCGCTCATCAGCCTTAGGTCTTCATGGCCGTTTGAACTGTCATTAATGTCAACCGTCACAGGTTCTTTAATGCCCGTGAAATTTTTCTTAACCCAGGAAGGGTCGTCTGAAAAAATAAAATAAACCGGATTTTTTAGTTTCTCATTCATTATTTTAAGAGCTTTTTTGTAATATCCAAAAAGGTTCACGCCATGAAACAACCTGTTCTTCCAGTTGTCAAAATAGTCGCCGCGCCTTATATGAAGGCTTACCGATTCGCAGCTTTTTATCATATCAAGCATGGATGCATTTTTGCCTTCCGCAGGTTTTAAAAGAGTGAAATCCTGTGCCAAGCGCTTTTCAATTCCAATAAAAAATTTTTCGCTTTGAAAAAAACCGTCAATATATGTATTGTCGGCTATATGTTCAAAACTTTTGTCATAATTAAATTTTTCCTGTTTATAATAAAACAATTTTTTTCCTTTTACCGACACCTCTCTGCCGTTTACCGATATATCTGAAGCCGGCAATATGTCAGCTTTAATGTCAAAAACCGAAAGGTTATACGAATGTGTCCTGTCATTAATGCTTTGCACATTGTCAATATAAAGTTCAGTCTTCAGACGTAAAGATGCAGACAGACCTGCCGCGTACTGGAACATCTGATTGCCAAGCCCGCCTGTCATTTTTGTAACAATCATTTTATACCTCTTATTGTTTCATTTAATGCCCCGATTATCCTTGCAATTAAAGCATAAAAAACAAGCCCGTTCCACAGGCCAAATATTTCCGTAAATTTTTTCATCCTGGTATTTTGCAGGGTTATTTCCCTGATTTCCTTTGTTTCATTTATAATTTTTTTGAAGACATTTTTTTCAGCTTTATTCATTGAATAAACATTTTCAAAAGCAAGAAGCAGGGATGTTTTTGCGCCTTTTAATACATACTGTCTTGCTTCGTCATTCAGGTTCTGTGCCTTCAAAAAAAGTTCCCTGCTTACATGCAGCATGTCCCTGTAATTGAAAAAAATTTTTTTACTTGTAATTGATCCTTTTCTCTGCGAAACATAACGGTAAAACGGCTCATCCAATACGGCAAACGAAGAAGCTGCAGACACAGCCTTTGGCACCCATTCAAGGTCCTCGTGGAGTATGCCCTTCATAAAATACAGCTTGCCTCCTATAATTAATTCCCTGCGTACAATAAACCTGTATGCAGGCCAGAATATTCCTTTGTAACCAAGGTATTTAAGCACATCAGAAACAGCAAAATGCTTTATATCTTTTTCCGCAACAGCTTGGCTTAACCCCAAAGCTTTTCCTTCTTCGCTATATTGCATTACATTTCCTATAATTATGTCAGGTTTATGTTTTGCCTTTTCAGCAATAAGCCCAAGGCTGTTATCATTAAGCATATCATCGCTGTCCAAAAAAATTATATATTCCCCTGTTGCCGCATCAATACCGGCGTTTCTGGCGTCAGACAAACCTCCGTTTTGTTTGTGAATCACCTTAATCCTTTTATCCTTTTTCGCATATTCATCGCATATGGCAGGGCAGCTGTCCAGGGAGCCGTCGTCAACAAGTATGATTTCAAGGTTTTCGTAATCCTGATTAATCACGCTGTCAACGCATTTATGAAGGTAATCTTCCACCTTATATACGGGTATTATTACACTTATTTTTTCCATTTCCCGCCTTTTTGCTTCTTAACCCGGGATTTTTCATTATTTTTTGGGATTAAGTGTTCAAGCTTGTCTGTTGTTTCCGAGCTTAAGTAATAAGATGCGCGTTTTGCTTCTTTTCTTGCCTGCTCGGATTCGTATTTAAGAGTTTTTTCCAGGAACAAGGCAAGTTTTTCATATTTTTGCATGGCTGCCTGAGCCGCTTTTTTTCCTTCTTCTGTCATAGTTATATACCCGTAACGTTCCTGGTTTATCATGCCTTTTTTCTTAAGGTAACGAATGGCGGCAACCACGCTTGCTTTCTTTACCTTCATTTCGCGCCCAACCGCGGACACGCGTGCCACGCGGTCTTTGTTTTCCAGGGCGTATATCACCTGAAGGTATTCCTCCATGGCGGCTGTAAGTTCTTTATTATCCATAATTTCTCCATCAGCAGTTATATTTTTAATTTATAACTTTACTATATGTATATTTTAAAATAAAAACAAATTATTAAATATTTTATTTTTTACTTATACACAATAAAAGACAATATTTTTATAAGTTTTTCTGTGACATAGTTATAAATTTCATATTTATTCACGGTTGCCACTATCATTCCAACGGTTTCTCATATTAACAGTCTTTTCAAATATCATTTTTATTATCCTAAGATATTCGCCTTTTGAAAATAAAAAAGCGAAAGAAACATATATAATTATTCCAAATATAAATAATATAAACAATAAACCAAAGCTCTCCGCTCTGTATTTTATCTCAAATATTCTAATAACCACCGCAGTTCCCGCAGCAGCAAGTAATGCCGGAAATACCAGGCTGAATATCCTTATGCCAAATATTTTCTTTGCATAAACAAAATAAAAAATTCCAGAAATATTCATTATAAGATTTGCTGCTGCAAAACCGTTTATACCATATTTAGGAACAAGGAGAACAGCCCCTATCCACAGCAATACTGCCCATATAATCGAAAAAACAAAATTAATATTTGATTTGCCTTTTGCATTCATCGCGCTTATTAAAGAATAAGTTATTGCCAAAAAAATATTTATCGGTATAAAAAAATTGAAAAGCCCGACAGCCGGCATCCATTTATCCGTATACAATATCTTTGTAATAGGCTCTGCCAAAGCCCAAATCAACGCAGACAGACCGAATATTACAAAAGCATTCATTCTAATTAAATTTTCCAGGGATATTATAAATTTTTCCTTGTAATCCTGTATTTTTGAAAAAAACGGAAATAAAAGTCTTGATATAACATTCAAAGCAAGCAAAGGATAATTAGCCACAGTTGTGGCCCAATTAATGTAACCGACTGACGCCATACCAAGATTTGTTCCAATCCATACCGGAACAAAACTGTCTTTTATCATATTCACCAAATGAAATCCCTGAAATGATATTCCAAAAAATATTAAAGGTTTTACATGCTTAAAATCCCAATGATAATTTATTTTATAGTCGGATATTTTTAATATCACGGCCACTGTTGCCAAGTTCTTCATTATCAATCCAGCTACCATTGCCCATACACCCACTTTCATAAAAGCCAAAATAACGGCTGTTGTCTGAAAGGCAACAGTCTCACATATCTCAAGAAAAGCTATCTTTCCGAAAAGCATTTCCTTTTCAAGCATAACAACAGGAATTATCCTGAACGAAAGCATAAAGTATGATAAAGCTGAAACTCTGAAAAGCCAAACGGAAGCGGAATTTTTTAATTCAAAAAAAGGCAAAAAAGTAAATAATATAAATACTGCTGTTATCACCGCCATGATAACCTGCTGATATGTAAAAACAGCATCTATTTCTTCTTTTTTCAGTTCTTCTTTTTTTCTAATTAGGGCCGCGCCAAACCCTCCGTCTCCAACAAGCGTTAAGAAAGCAAGCATGAATTGTATGACGGCATAAATACCGAAATCTTCAGGTATCAATATCCTTGCAAGTATAAGGTTTCCAAAAAAATTGATTATATTAAGCCCTACCTGCCTTATAAAAAGAAACAAAGACCCGGTTATGGCTTTTTGCAAAATTTTTTCGCTCATTTTCCAACTTTCATTTAAATGTACAGTTTTTTCTGCATATATTCATTTTTCACTGTAAGAACCTGTTTTTCCGCGAAAAAAGTCATTGATAGCTTTTAGTATATAAGACAACTCAACCCTTCTTGACTTTTTCAGTATTGCAGGCAGCAACGGCCACTTTATAGTCCACATTAAAACAAAAATAAAATACTTTCTAAAATGCTTCCATGAAATCATAAGCCTGTTTCTTGTAAAATAATATGTTCTCACAGGACTGTTTTTCAAAGTCCTTGAAACTTTATGATAAACGATTGATTCAGGTGACATAACAATTTGAAATCCCGATTTTTTCAGCCTGTTACATATGTCTATTTCTTCAAAAAGTAGAAAAAGTGAATCATCAAACATTCCGGATTTTTGAACAGCCGAAGAAGATATCATTAAAGAACATCCCGAGACATAATCAAGATTTCTGCCGTTTAATACTTTCAATTCTTTATCCACTTTTTGATTTTCAAGATAATGTGATGTAACCCCTTTAAAGGAATCATAAATACCTCCTGCAAACCATATTTCATTCGGTCTGTCATATAAAAAAATTAAAGAACCGGCGATTCCAATTTTAGAATTTTCTCTAAAACATTTTATAAGTCCGTATGCTGCATTTTTGTCTGCAACTGTGTCATTATTAAGTATCCATATATGTGTGGCGCCTTTTTGCAAAGCAAATTTTATTCCAAAATTGTTTCCGCCTGCATAGCCAAGATTTTTTGGCGCTACAATTACAGTTATGTCATCAATCGCTTTTTTTATTTCTTCAACCGAACCGTCATCAGAGCAGTTGTCAACCACAACAATATTTATCGGCATGTATCCTGATTTAACAGACCGGATGCATTCAATTGTGTCTTTATAATTTTTATAATTTAAAATTACACAGTAAATATTATTTTCTTCCTGCATATATCGCTCCAAAGGATATAATTACACAAAAATATATTGCATCTTCAATTACATACATTTCTTTGCCAAAAAAACCAGAAATTAAAAAAGCCAGAAACCATCCAAGTACGGCAAACGACATTGTAAACCCTTTAATAAAAGCAATAAAAAGCTTATAAAAATAAAATATGCAAAAAAGTAAGAATGCAAAAAGTCCTGTAATGCCTGATGCAAGCAGTATTCCAAGATACAGCGAATGAGGGGATATTATGTTTACGGAACCTCCCTCATTGATTCCAGAAAAAATATACTCAGGGTCATTATGAATTTTCTTTCCGTATTCCGCAAATCCTGTACCAAATAAAACCTTTGTTTTTATTAATTTTAATGCTTTTTTTTGAAGTTCAACTCTTTGATTTTCGGTTATTTGTACATTAATATTTTCCATTCTTTTTTTTAATCCGGAATTTAAAGATAAATTTCCGATATAAATTAACATTACACTGATCAAAATAAAAATAATTTTATTCAATATATTTTTTTTCAGTTTTATTAATAAAAAAAATGCTGTAAAAAAAACAATTGAAATCAAAAAAGCAAATATATTAGAACGGGAGTATGTAAAAATCATTGCCCAGAACGAAACTGTAAAAACCAGGAAAAATACCGCAGATTTTAATTTTTTCTCAGCGGATAAAAACAATGCCACAATAAAAAAATTGAAAAATAAAAGAAAATTCGAAAAATAATTTGTGTCACAAAATATTCCGCTTATACGTAATTTCCCTTTAAAATCCCAATGAAGGCTGCCGTTTCTAAAGATTCCGAAAAAACCGTCAAAATAAGTTCCGCCAAACAATTCTATATAGCCTGCTGCTACAGAAATTATTCCTGATGCCAAAAGAATTTTTTCAGCAATAACAGCCGTTTTTATTTTTTCATTAAAAATGCGTATAATTAAAAACATTGCCGTCATCCCAATTAAAGGCCCTGAAGCGTACTTTAATTTTTCAGTTTTCATTTCGGAAAAAAATGCGCTTATTAAACCAATAAATACAAATAAAACAAAAAATATTTGCCAAAGTTTAAATCTAAAATTCATAAAAAAAATATTATAATAAATTAACCCTGTTATAATTACCATGTAAGCGGCTGTTTTAGTAAGAGTAAATGTGGTTAAACCGGGAAGATTCCCTCTTACTGGCAGTAAAAAATAAAAACTTATACTGGCTACAAGTAGAAAAACAGATATAATAAAAATTTTTTCTGCTATTATTTTCATGTTTTTTGTTTTTATTTAAAGTTTTTAAAAATATCTTTCAGCTTTTTAAAAGATATCATATTTACACCAAATATTTCAATTTCATCACTTCAAAAATTTTTTGGTTTCAAAATATTTATTCTTTACGCCGTATCTTTTTTCCAAATTATATATACGGTGGCCCCGTCTGTCAAGACCGTTTTTATCCAAATTTAAGGTGGATTCCT
>CAYQIS010000012.1:2892-72995 GCA_964417645.1 uncultured Spirochaetia bacterium | reverse complement strand
CTGTCACCGTGTTTGTAAACGTACCCGTATTCGTTGCCGTGTTTGTTGCCGTATTCGTGGCCGTATATGTCTGCGTATACGTATTTGTTGCCGTATTCGTCGCCGTATTTGTATATGTGTTTGTGTATGTATGCGTTGATGTTGAAGTGCTTGTTGCCGTATTCGTGTATGTTGGCGTTGCAGTGTTTGTTACGGTTGGCGTATAAGTGTTTGTTGAGCCCGCGCAATTTACCCCGACAGCCCTTTGAGCGTATTTTGTGGGCACGCCCATCGGTGCCGCATAAACTGTATTGGTTATACCCATACAGCTTCCCGTCACAAGGCCTGTCCATGTATATGAAACAGACGCCCCGTTTAACATCATACCCACCGTCGGGAACGCAACTATGCCCCCGCATATGTGCCGCCGCTTAAATAAGAAACACCGACAGGCACAGGGTCTGTAATTGCGGTGTTAAACGAGGTGTCAAGAGATGTCACAAAAGAATTGCAGTAATGGGTTCCGTATGTGTCAACATTGCCCGGCGTTCCGTTTATAACGCCGGCCCAGCCCGCCTGAACCGTCATGCCTCCTATTGAAGCAATGGGGAAAGCGTCATAATTTGCAACGGACGTGTCTTTTAAATATACACTTACCGTACCTCCGTTTAAAACTATTTTTATGTCACAGTTTAAAGGAATAAACACGCTTTGAGTTGCACCAACCTGGGTTGTGCCGTTCCAGAAACGAAGCTCGCCGTTTACAGGGGGATTTGGCTTTAATGTTATGTAGCACCCGTTACCCATGCCGGTTGTGCCGTTGTGCCTGAACGATATGCCAAACACGGCATAGCTTTGAAGGTTAAGCCTTGCTTCTATTGTGCCGTTTGTTCCGTGAGAATAATTATAAGTCATAACATTGTTAACATTTGACACCGAATTAATCCTTGAACTTGCAAAAGTCATGGGAGAAACGCCCGCTCGAAGAGTCCATTCACCGGACACAAAATTCGCATTGGCAATTGTGCCGTAATTGTTGGTGTAATCAATCACATATGTTATTGTGTTTCCAGTGTTATATGTTGACTGATTTGCCGTCTTTGTAAGCGAAACCGGAAGCGGCGTGGGAGTTGGAAGCGTTGCGGAAGTTATTGTAATTCGTTTCGCGCTCATTACAGGGGCTTCCTTATCCGCGTCAATAAAGGCTATGTTGTCTGCGTATATTGTCCATGGAGGCGTCAAACCGGGATCTTTTACCGTTACCCAGTATTTTAACTGTCCGCACTGATTAACCTGCATTGTGCCGGCATTAAGCTGTATGGTTCTTGTTGCGGCTGTATAGGTTGCAAGAGTGTTTCCTATAAAACCTCCGAAATTTAATTCATTCGGAAGCGAATCTATAATAACAACATTCTCAACATAACGGCCGGGCATTGGCCCGTTTCCAAACACCCTTCTCCATGTATAACCGTCCCATTCTTCTATCAATATATTGTCTATGCTGTTCGACATGACCTGGCAGGCATGCTTGTTTATCTTGGTTACGGGAACCGATGTGCCGTCTCCTTTTGTCCAGTCATTGGTAATGGGCCACAGCGGGTCGTTTTGAGTGGCCAGGTCGGCCGGCTTTCCCTGGCTCCAGTCATCTGTCCAGTCCTGAGCGTTATAAGAAGCGTGTATTCTTCCTTTAATGATAAAAGGCATATAAGTGTTGCCCTGGTGAACCATTCCGGGAACTCCCGCATAATTGAACAAATGATGCGTGGGCACTGTCTGCGCGTTTCCAAACTGAAGCATAATTCTTTGATTCCAGTATCCGTATGCGTCAGAGCCCGGAACTATGTCTTCAAAGCTTACCTGCTGCGAGCCGTTCGGGAAGCCGTCAACATAGTCAAGCGCAACCGTCCAAGCAGAGCCATGATAGCTTGAATTAAGGAAATAGCTTAAACGGTAATTTTTCCAGTTTATAACAGGCTCTGCGGCGGCATGATTTGCGCGCAGATAAAAAGTAAGCACGGGAGAAGATGCGCCCGGCAGTTCGTCAAGCCCGAAACTGAAATTAACGCCGCTTCTTCCGCCGTTTATCCAGCCCGCATTTGAAGAATTGCAGTAATCTATTGTGTATGTGATTGTATTTCCCACATTTGCCATATATGAACTTGCGGTTTTGGTAATCGCCAGGGCTGCAGCCACAATATCCAGACAGTTTCTTTCCATAACATCGGTAATGTTGTTGGGGAATTCACTGCTGCGCCAGCCCGTGCCGTTTGAAACCCTTACATCGGCAGTGTTGCAGTACCTGCCAGTCAATGCATTATCCTTAACCTGTACAACAAGGGTTACGCTTTTAACCGTCGCCGCATAATTTTGATTATGAAGGCCGCTGACGGTTCCAAGATTCCATTCATATATCGGAGCGCCGCCGCTTGTACCCACCTGTGTTCCAGCGGGCGTTGAACTGATATAATTAAAAATAACCGGCAGAGTGTCTCTGATTATTACATTTGTTCCGTCAACAGATCCGTAATTTCTTACGCTCATAATATATGTAATTGTGTCCGTGGGGAAAGAATATGTCTTGTTGATTGATTTATAAATTTTTAAATTTGCTTTAGGAGTCCAGCCGCACGGGTTTATCCAGTTGCCCGTTAAAGTCAAAAGCCCCATCTGCCTGAAGAATCCGTGAAAATAAACAGGAACAGAAGTCAGATAGCCGGGTGTCCCGTCCCAAAGTATCATAAGTTCACGGAAAAACTCGCCTGCCTGGGTGAAATCTCCGCTTACATTTGCGGCGGCAAGCACGGCTGACGCGCCCGCGCCAAAAATCCAGTTTAAATGAAAAGTTGTTGCCCCGGCTCCGGCAATTGTATAGTAATTTAAAGCACCTGCAGTGCCGTTATATGTAACAGGTGACGTTCCGTAAACTTTGCAGGCAACATTGTTTTTAAGAAAATTGGAAAATCTTACGGCTTCATCGCGCTGCCATGTATTTCCCCCGGCAACAGGCTGATGCGTTGCAGGGTTCCATGTTGTTGTGGGGTTTCCAAACCAAAGATAATCAAGCGATTTACGGAAAGGCGCGCGCATGTCTTCCGCCATATTCACATTTCCAAAAGTTGCGGTTCCCGCCGCTTCATTAACGGCATATGTGCCCGCATGCATAAAAGTTTGTGTTAAAGAAAACTGCCTTACCAGCCAGGCATCGGCCGCGGCAGCGCGTTTAAACTGATTTACATTTGACCAGCCGCCGGTCCCGGGATTATTATCGCGCGGATCGCCAAGTTCCTGCAGGGCGCAGGCAAAAGCATTAAAATACGCCGAGCCCCAGTAGTCAAAATAATTTGTTGAAGGCCCCGCAAACTGCGGCCTTGCTCCATAAAGCGCAAAACCCGCTGTGCTTCCCCAGTTTGTTGTCTCGCCGGCAAAACCGCCGCCCGTGTTTCCGCCCCTTGGATATCCGTCAAAACCTATGATGCCCGAAGTCCATTGATCGTCTCCGACATTATCCCCCTCGTCTTTCTCAACCAAAAATCTGAGCATATCAAGGGCCATTTGTTTATACTGTATCATATAGCCGCCGGGACCCGCCGCACCGGTTCCGCCCGGCGCGTAATAACCTGTGTCATCTCCCCACTGTTTCCACGCAATCAATGCCGCCATAGCTATGTCAACATCTCCGTCAGCGGCAGAGTCAGATCCCGCGCCATATACAGCAGGCGCATGGGAACCGTATTTATATCCCGGATTTACAACCGCTCCCGTTGAATATTTTTTTGTTTTGTTAAAATAATCGTTTTCATTAAGGTAAAACCAAAGTCCGTCAAAAACGGTTTTATCAGCCATCACCGCGGCGCCAAGCAGTGCATATCCGTGGCCTTCGGAACAATAAGGGGTTGAGCCGTCTTTAATAAGATTTACAGTCTGCCCTCCGTAAGTTATTGTACCCGCAGCCGTAAATTCATTTGCGTGAATCTGCCACGCATCACGAATCCATTGTTCCATTTCGGCATGAGTCACACCGTCAGGCTGTTGTGACGCAAGAGATTTTACAGCGCCGTTGTTGTAATCAATAAACTGCGGAAAAGGCATTGTGGGGTTGCCTGAGTTTATATTTACAGGAACAGCATTTATTTGAATTGAAATACAAATCACTGACAAAGCTGTAATTAAAAATCTTTTAAACACAATTACCCCTCTTTCATATTACGGAATATTGTTCTGTTAAAATTACAGCATAATTATATCATACAGCTTTTATTTTATGTTTTGACATTTATTTTATCATAAAGTTTCGTAAAAATCACTGTTTAAACGTTTTAAAATTTAACAGAAAATATTGGCATTTTTTGCTTTTTATTCTATTTTTTTCTGTCAGGCTGCTCTTTTTTTATCTCTTTTTATGTTTCTTTTTGTGCTTCGCTGAAAATATAACTGACTCCTATCATATGCGAAGAGCCAAGCTCCCCAAACGGAAGAAAAGCATAATCAATTACAAAATCCATCACCCTGAAACCCGCGCCTGCCGTTAATCCTTTTAAACCTGACAGATAATCATTGAGAGTGTGTATTTTATATCCGGCTCTTAAAGCCATTATTCCCGCGTAAGCATATTCGGTTGCCGCGGTAAAATCAAGATTTCCTCCGGAAGCAAAAGAAATTGCGGATGACAATAAAAGCGCATGTCCCCTTTCAGGAGTAAAAACATACGACGCTCCGCCTTCCGCGGAAAAAGGAAGAGAAAACACGCCGGCTGAACCAAGGTTCTTAATCACACCGCCGGCTGCAAACCTTCCGTCCCTGTATTGCAGTCCTATATCAGCCGCAAAACCGGAAGCTGAAAGATTGGCAAGCGCCTGCCTTATATATTTTGCTGACGCGCCGGCCCAAAAGTTTTTTGCGATTTTCATCCCGTATCCTGCCTGAAAAACCATATCATAAGCGCTGACCGTTCCTTTTAAGTCCCCGCCCTGCTCATCAGAAGTTCTGAAGCTTCCATATCCCATATAAAAAATATCAATGCCGGCCGCGCCCGGACCCGCGGGAATTGCCGCAGAAATTCTCTGCCCTATTGATTCAACAAGCCACAGGTTAAATGTTGTCGTTATCATTGTTTTTTTCAGAAGTCCCAAACCCGCCGGATTCCAGTAAACAGCGCCCGTGTCATCAACAACGGGAACAAGCGCCCCCGCCATTGCAACACCCCTTGCGCCGGAACCTATTTCAAGTATCCCCATTCCAACGGATGCGTTTTCAAGAACTTCGGAAAATATCATAAACGGAAAAATGGAAAAAAGCATTGCAACAATCATCCGCTTCATTTGGCCACCAGGAATTTTCCGGGAGCAAACATGATTTCATCGCCTCTTTGGGTTTTGGCCTTAATGTAGTAATAATACACGCCCGGCGCAAACTTTGTAAGATTAATGGTCATTTTGTTTTCCCTTGAAGCAATTGCATTTACGGTAACCTGCGCAACAGGCTTGCCCGCCACATTAAAAACATATACGGTAACAAGGCCGGGCTCCGCCAGCCCGTATACAATTGTAACCTTGTCTTTTGCCGGCTGCGGGAATATGCTGCTTTTGCCCGCATCCGCCTGCGCAAACTCGGGCACAGGAGTGTTCGTGGGCGTTACCGTTGCCGTGGGCGTTATTGTTGATGTGGGCGTTATTGTTCTTGTGACAGTCGGTGTCCTTGTTTCGGTAATTGTCTGCGTAACGGTTGACGTTGGCGTTATAGTTGAAGTCGGCGTGATTGTTCTTGTATTTGTAAATGTCATTGTAATTGTCGGCGTTGCCGTCCTTGTAAGCACGGGCGTTATTGTTTTGGTAACCGTCATTGTAACGGTCCTTGTTATTGTCGGCGTTGCGGTTGAAGTGGGCGTGTATGTTGCCGTATTTCCAAAATAGAAGAAAGCGTTTGTTCCGATGCCGGTTATTCCTCCCGGATTTACAACTTTAACATCCACAAATCCTCCGGCATTTGCGGGAATCTTCAGTTCAATGGTGCCTTCGTCAACAACATTAATATCGCTTGCCAATTTGTCTCCAAAGTATACACTGCATCCGGGCTGGAAATAATCGCCGTAAACAGTAACCGTTGTTCCGCCCGAATCAGGCCCCGTGTCAGGGTCACAGTAATCAACAATCGGATTTTCAATTATTATGTCCACGGTAAAGGTTGCTGTTTTTCCTTCATAATTTACGGTAACAACCTGTCCTGCCGCCGGCGCGGAGCTGTTAAAACCGGTTATGTCATTTTCATCTATAACAAGCGTTTTCACGCTGCTGTCATCATAATAACCCTTAACAACCATTCCTGTTATGTCAAGAGCTTCCCCCACGGTATATACAAGCTTGTCGGGAAGCGTGGTGATTGCAATTGAAACAAGAAGCGGCAATATTACATCAATTGTATACTGCGCGGTTTTGCCCGAAACATTTACCGTTAACACCTGGTTTGCCGCGGGAACAGAACTGTTGAAACCCGAAATATTTGCCGCTGTTATTGTTTCTATTTTTTTGTTTCCGTCGGAATATGTTCCGGTAATCTCCAGTCCTTCAATGCTTAAAGATTCCCCCACCCTGTAAATTATTTTAGAAGCCGGTTTTGTTATCGCAATGCTTACAAGCGCGGGGACTATGCTAATTTCAAAAGATGTCACCTTTCCGCCATACGTCACAAGCAATGCCTGATTTATCTGCGCATAAGAAGAATTAAAACCGCTTATGTTTGCGGCTGTTATCGGCAGAACGGCGGTTGAATTATCCGTGTATGTGCCTGTAACAACAAGCCCCGTAATATCAAGGCTTTCACCTATGTCATAAACCGTTTTATTCGGCATTGACGTTACAGCAATTGAAGAGAGGGTTGGAACAATGCTTACGTTAAAATATGCTTCTTTTCCGTCAACAGTAACCGTTATCTGCTGTGACGCGGCGGCCGCAGCGCTTGAAAAGCCGGTAATGTTTGAAAGAGTTACGGGTATTGTCTGTGTGCTTGAATCGGTATATGTCCCTGTCACAACAAGCCCGGTAATATCAAGGCTTTCACCTATGTCATAAACCGTTTTATTCGGCTGTGATGTTACATTTATTGAAGCAAGGTCTATTATATCCACGGTAAATGTGTCATACGCCGTGTCTTTTGAAACCGTTATGACCTGACCTGTAACAGGCGCAGAGCTGTCAAAGCCGGTTATTTCAAGTTCATTTACAAAAAGATTTACAGTGCCTCCGCTTAACAATGTTCCCAAAACCGTTAAGCCTTCGGTGTTAAGCGCTTCACCTTTTTTATACACGGTTTTATAAGGCGGAGTAATTATCGTAAGCCCTGTCAAAGTGTCCGCTATAACTGTAACTGTCCTTACTTTTTGAACCGCGGTATTGCCGGCTGCATCGGCAACGTCATAAGTTATTGTGTAAACTTCAGGCGCTGCGGTTGAAACAAAAGGAACAACATTATTTCCGCTGTCTCTTATCACAATTGTCATACTGCCGGTTATGTCTCCGTCTATGTTATCGGTTGCAACTGCCATCTCCGCATACGTCTGTCCCGTAAGAACCGTCACATTGCTTCCTCCGCCGCGCAGGTCTATAACAGGCGGCGTCTGGTCTGTGACATTTACCGTACGCTGCACCTGCGCCGCATTATTTCCCGCCGTATCGGAAACATTGTATGTTATCGTAAAAGTGGCCGGCAATGATGTGTTAACGGACGGAACCTGCGTGCCAAGAGCATTTACAATAACAGCGCTTATCCTTGACGTTATGTCTCCGTCAATGTCATCGCTTGCAGTTGCGGTTTCCGTATAAACGCTTCCCGCTGCAACAGTGACAGTTGCGCCCGCTCCGTTAAGAGAAATTACCGGAGGGCTTCCGTCATAAGTAAAGCCCGATGCAAGCGTTGCGGAAGTTGTATCAGGATTTAAAACAGTCACATCAACATTTCCCGCGGGATGAGGAGGTGTGCTTACAAGTATCTGGACGCTGCTTACCCTGGTTATGGCGCAGGGTATTCCGTCAAAAGTAACAGAGCATCCATCACTGAAATTCGTTCCAAATAAAGTTATTGTCTGATTGCCTGCGGTAACACCCACATTTTTAACAACCGATGATATGGACGGCGGTACTGCATATGTATATGAAAGAGGCAGTGTTGAAGACTGTGAATCGGGATTTGTAAGAACAACATCAACGGTGCCCGCGGCATGCGGCGGCGTTGTTGCCCTTACCTGAGTATCAGTGTCCTGCTGCACATTTGTTGCGGAAATTCCGCCTATTTTCACCGTGCAGTCAGGCTGAAAAGCATAGCCTGAAATCGTTATCTCCTGGCCGCCCAAAGTGGTTCCTGAAACGGGCGATACTGACGTTATCACGGGGGGAGGCTCGGAATAATAATTGTAGCCCGCTATCAGCATTCCTGTCTGATTGTCCGGATTTTTTACTATCACAACAACAGCGCCCGGCGCATGCGGCGGAGTTATCACATCCAAAGTGTCCGGGCTTACAAAAGTAACGGAAGGCGCGTTTGTGCCTCCTATGGTAACCGTGCATCCGCTTACAAAATACCTGCCTTTTATCGTAACGGCCTGACCGCCTTCGGTCGGGCCTGCGTTTGGCGCACAATATAAAACTTCCGGCGCTGGCAGAACATAAGTATATCCTCCGGCTAACACCGCAGACTGTGTGTCAGGATTTGTAACCGTAATATCTTTTGCGCCGGCTGAATTTGCGGGTATTGTGACGGTTAACGATGACGATGAATTAAAAACAACAGCCGCATTAATGCCGCCTATTTTCACCGTACATCCGTTGACAAAATTGGATCCCGAAATAACCGCAGTCTGCCCGCCGAGAGTCAATCCGGTTGACGGGCTGCAGGATATAATTGAAGGCGCCGGAGTTGAAGAATATGTGTAAGTGCCGGACGCAGATTGCGTGTCCGCATTTGTCACGGTTACATTTACAGTACCCGCAGCGTGGGCGGGCGCGGTATATGTAAGCCTTGTGCTGTTTACAAAAGTGCTTGTAACAACGGCGCCGTCAACACGTACAACGCAATTACTGTCAAAATTTAATCCGTTTATGGTTATTGTCTGTCCGCCCGCAACATAACCAACGGAAGGCACTATGGAACTTATAACAGGCGGGGCCCCCTGTATTTCAACCGCCGTCATTGCGCAGTATCCCGTGCGGTTCGAAGAATAAGAAGGATTATATGTGCCCGCAGCGGTTGTTGCCATATCATATGCCGCTATCCTGTAATTGTTAAGAAAGCTTTTATACTGCTGTGTCCATCTTTCAATTAAACCCGCTCCTTTTGTAAATGTCATCGAATAAATTGACCTTTCGCCAAAAGCTCCGGTTATATAACTGCCCGTCTGCACGGTTGTAAGCGGTGTGGTAAGAGCGGTTCCATAAGTGTTGCTTGTATTAAAACCCGCAACAGCGCTTACTCCGTTATATTCTGTTACGCCCACTATTATTCTTACGCCGGTTGTTCTTGTAAGAGTTATTGTTCCCGCCCCGCTGGGTGGATCCATTAAATACCATGTTTCAACGGCAACTCCATATCCGCCGGAACCATTTGTCACTCTTGCAATCCTGGTAAAAGGCAGTCCTCTGTATGTTATTGTATTTATCTGGTAAGTTGAGCTTTCATTTCTTATGCAAACATTAACAACAAGAAGCCTGTTTGTGCCCGTGCTTGTTGTGAAATTAAGGGTGCTTTGTGTTGTGTCAAGCGAGGCATTTGCTTTTGACTTATATACAACCGAAGAAAATAATGGTTCGGAAAACAAAATAAACATAAAAAAGATCGGGAATATCTTCAAAAACGCCTGATTTACATATTTTTTCATCAGCACATCCTGCTTCCTGTACCCCAATTTGTAATCATTATAAATATATTATACACTTAATTTAAGGTAAAAAACAGGTTTTTTAAGCTTTTTTTACCATTTTTGCCGCAAAAAAACCGTCCATTTCAAGGCTGTTTCCCGGCAGAGGCGCAAAAAATTTTCCTTTAATTAATTCTGACAAACCTGCAGGTTTATCCGTTATCGGAACAAGCTTGAAATCTTTGTTTTTTTCAAGGAATCTTTCAACCAATTCACCATTTTCCGCGGGATTAATTGTGCATGTGGAATAGAACAGTTCCCCTCCTTTTTTAACCCATGCCGACGCTGTTTGCAGTATTTTCAACTGAAGTTTCGGATATTCCTTAAGTTCGGTTTCACTCATGCACCATTTTTTCTCGGGATGCCTTCTTATTATTCCAAGAGCCGAACACGGAGCGTCAACGACAACCTTATCCGCGGTCCCGTTTAATGATTCAAGCGGCAGCGACGCGTCATGCACCATTGTTTTAACATTGCTTATGTCAAGCCTTGCCAAAAACCGCTCTGTAAGTCTGATTCTTGACGAATCCGAATCAACGGCAAGAATACCGCCCTTGTTTTTCATATCAATTGCCATATAAGCGGCCTTGCCGCCGGGCGCGCTTCCCACATCAATTATTGCGTCATTTGATTTTGCGTCAATGAATTCCCCCAAAGACTGGCTTGCAAGGTCCTGAACATAAAAGCCGCCGTTTTTAAAAACCTCCGTGGAAATAATATTCCCCGCTTCAACCCTGTATGCCCATTTAAATCCTTTTACTTTCGAAACTTCAACGCCTTCCTGCCGTAATTTTTCCTTAAAATCATTCTCTCCGTTAAATTTCAGCTGGTTCATTCTTATAAACAGCGGAGGTTTTTTATTTCCGGCTTCCATTATGCTTTCCGCCCTCCCGCCGAAATGCTTCATAAAAAAAGAAACCATCCATGGTTCATATGAATATTTCAAGGAAAATATGCTTTCGGAATTGCCGGAAGGCTCTTTGTCCGGGCCCTTATACCGCATCACATTCCTTAACACCGCATTTACAAAACCGGCTGTTTTTTCATTTGACATTTCTTTTGCAAGCTCAACGCAGGTGTTTACGGCGGCATACGCCGGAATTGAATCCATGTGTTTTATCTGATACCAGCCGATACGCAAGATATTTTGTACTGTTATATCGCTGTTTGGTTTTTTTATGAATCGTGAGAGCTGCAGGTCAATATATGACTTGCCGCGCAGTATTCCGTAAACAAGCTCATAAACTTTGGCAATATCCCTGTGCTCTTCGTCTATATCCGCCATGTTGTTTTCAATTGATTCTTTTACCCAGCGGCGGTTATTAAAAGTTTCATTAAGTATTTTAAGAGATATAAGCCTGAAATCTTTTCTGCTTACCATCAGGGTTTGAAATTTAAAAGATTTCTTCTGCGCTGTTCAAGCGTGGGATGAGTTGAAAAAAGGCTCATAATTCCCTCAAAAGTAAACGGGTTGGCAATAAGCAGGTGCTGCGTTGCTTCAGTGGCGTGAGTGGGCAGCCCTTTTTTATGCATGCCGTGTATATTTTCCAAAGCCGATATTAAATCCTGCGGCCTGCCTGTTATCCTTGCGGCTTCAGTGTCTGCCTTGTATTCCATGCTGCGGCTTATCATAAGCTGAATAAGCGTTGCCGCAATCGGCGCAAGCAGGAGCATTAACAAAGCTCCAAGCCCGCCGCCTTCTTCATCGTCGTTTCTTCCTCCAAAAATCATTGCAAACCTGCCCATTGAAGCAAGCATTGTTATGGCGCCCGCCGCGGTTGCAGCAATTGTTCCTGTCAGCATGTCACGATGCTTAATATGCGAAAGTTCGTGCGCAAGCACGGCTTCCAATTCACGCTGCGACAACGTGTTTAAAAGCCCTGTTGTCACAGCCACCACGGCATTTTCGGGATTTCTGCCTGTTGCAAACGCATTTGGCGAAGGCTCGTCAACAATATAAACCTTTGGCATGGGAAGCCCCGCAGTTATTGAAAGCCTCCTTACCGCTTCATATACTTTATGACCGTCTTTTTCCGACAAAGGCTGCGCTTTATACTGCGCAAGCACCATTTTATCCGAAAACCAATACATAAAAAAGTTCATGGCAATTGCAATTAAGGCGGCAATTATCATGCCGCTTTCACCGCCGAAAATGCTTCCCACAAACATAAAAAGCATAACAAGCCCCGCCATTAAAAGGAATGTTTTAAAGTGATTCATGTTCGTCCTCCTTGCTTTTTATTCCTTTAATTTATTCACCAATCAATTTTTCAATATTTTTTTTGTCTTCTTCTTTAAGCACCAAAAATTCTATTCCTGTCCTGTATTTGCCGATATTTTTGTCATTCGCAACCCATCTTACTTCCGCAAAAGTTATAACAGGCTCTTTTGCTCCGTCTATGTTAAATTCAAGCCTTATTATCTGGTCGGGCTTTAATTCCCTGGTGTCCAAAAGCTGTATGCCGCCAAGAGATATATTTGCCGATTCTATCTTTATCTTCTCCGCCTGCTTCTTTATATCTTCAGCCTCAATTTCATGTGATACAACTTTATAACTTACGCTGATTGTGGTATCAACCCTTTTGTATTTTCTGCGCTCAAGATAAAGCTCGCTTTCCGGCATTTAATCCTCCTTAAATCGCCTTTAAATTTAATTTTTTACATTATATCATAAAAAAAGCGGGGCAAAGCGCTCCCAAAGGAATCTCTGCCCCGCTTAATAAAATTTTAATTAACTTTTTCCGCGTTTTCAGCAATAAATTTTCTTATAATTACCGCTTTAATTCGGCGCACCTTTTTCTCGCCCGAGTCTTTTACGGCAGTCATTATTACAGGGTAATAGCCGCTTGAAACCGCCTTACCGGAACTTGTCTTTAAATCCCATTCAACACCGTTATATTCAAGTCTTGTGTTAAAGCTTCTTACAAGTTCGCCGCTCTTGTTGAAAATTCTTATATTCATTGTTCCCGTGTTGCCGTTGGAATTCCAGGCAAACTTCATTTTTGTTCCTTCCTCCGTCTTTACTTCCACGGGATTTGGATAGCAGCGCTCATTTTCAAACACATTGCCTCCGCCCTGATTAAGCACGGTTATGGTCTTGCTTGCAAGAGACACAAAAGAACCTTCCTTTTTAACTTCAACCTGAATTTCATAAGTCCCTGAACTTACCATCAGCCCGTCCGCGTTTCGCCCGTCCCACTGCATTGTTGCGCCCGGAGAGAAGTTAATGTCAACTTTTTGGTTGCCTCCAATCACCACCGTATCCTCTATGCCAAGCGAAATTGCGCCCACATTTCCCGCAGACATCTCCAGTGTATTTACAAGCTCACCCGCGCTGTTGAATATCTTTACGCGCACATATTCCTGGCTCTTAATAAGCTGCACGTCGCGGTTTAAGGTTTCAACATGCCCGTATTCATCCTTCACCGAGATTTTTATATAATACGGCCCGTTGCTTATAGTCTGGCCGTTTTCGGAAGTTCCGTCCCAGGCAAATGTTATCTCGGGAACATTTATCTGGCCCGGCGCCCAAATATCTTTGAAATGGAAGGTAAGCGGTATGGGGTTGCCGTTTGCATCCTTTGCCCCCGGATTAAACAATGTGGTTGACTGGCCGTTTGTTTTCATGTCAAAACCTTTTATGCTGTCAGAGATAAGAGTTTCAGCAATTAATTTAACCCTTTCACCCGCTTCATTATAGGCCTCAATTTTCAGCACATAAGGCCACGGAACGGGAGTCGGCGTGTTTGTGAAAGTTTCCGTTATCGTGGGTGTTACTGTCTGCGTGTCGGTCGGAGTTATTGTGTTTGTAACCGTAGGCGTTGATGTGAATGTTGGTGTTGATGTTACCGTCATTGTGGGCGTATTTGTTTCAGTGACTGTCCTTGTGACTGACGGGGTATAAGTAATTGTTATTGTGCTGCTTGGCGTTGCAGTCGGAGTTGCAGTGCTTGTAAATGTGGGCGATACCGTATTTGTGGGCGTTGCAGTAAGCGTATGAGTCGGTGTATTTGTAAAAGTTATCGTTGTGGTTGCAGTAGGCGTTGCGGTCCTTGTGGGAGTATGCGTCGGCGTATTGGTTGAAGTTACGGTAACAGTTGCGGTGGGTGTATGCGAAGGCGTATTGGTCGGCGATGCATAGAAAGTTTCTGTTACAGTAGGCGTAGGCGTATTGGTATTCGTGTTTGTTCTTGTCACCGTAACCGTAGATGTTGGCGTGTGCGTGGGTGTGTTTGTAAATGATATCGTGTTGGTGGCTGTTGGTGTTGCCGTTCTTGTGTCTGTTATCGTGGGCGTTATTGTCATGCTTTCCCAGTAAGTCTGGGTTACAGTTGGCGTATTTGTCCTTGTGGGTGTGTCTGTCCTGGTAACCGTAATTGTAAACGTGGGGGTTGATGTGGGCGTTGCGGTATAGGTTATTGTTGTGGTCGCGGTTTCAGTTGCGGTTCTTGTAGGTGTTGATGTTGGTGTTGCTGTTGATGTTTCGGTAGGTGTTCTTGTTAAAGTTGTTGTGGGCGTACTTGTTAATGTTGCCATAAAAGTCTGGGTGGCAGTGGGTGTTGCCGTGTTTGTAAATGTAACCGTTGATGTTGCGGTTCTTGTGGGTGTTGCCGTAAACGTTATTGTTGTGGTGTTTGTTTCAGTCACTGTTCTTGTGGGCGTTGATGTCGGCGTTGCCGTATAGGTTATTGTTGTGGTTGCGGTTTCGGTTACGGTCCTCGTGGGGGTTGCTGTCATTGTGTTTGTAAAAGTTACCGTCATTGTTGAAGTCGGCGTCGGGGTTCTTGTCGGCGTTGATGTCATTGTTTCCGTTGAAGTGCTTGTTACCGTCCTTGTGGCAGTCATCGTGGGTGTTCCCGCAGGCGTAATTATTATAACGTACGCCATGCCCGTGTCTCCGCTTGAATCCATGGCAAAGTTATATATCGCAATCGGCGTCACAGACGGCGTGGGCGTTGGAACAGAGCACGGCTCCCGCCCGGTATTAGGGTCAAGCGTTCCTCCCGCATCAAGCCATTCCATCTCCAGCACTCCGCCCCTGTACAAAGCAATATGATTATAATCCGCATAAGTTGTTGTAAGACCCGGGCCCGAATAATTATCACATCCCACATCAAAAGGCGAAGGCCAGCCGTTCCTGTAAATTTCCATCCTTCCGGCCATCCACCCGCCCGCTGTTATGGGATTTTGCGGGGTAAAATCAACCGAAAACTTTGTTGTTGCCCCTTCAATGGCGCAGCTTACGGAAGAAGTAACAAGACCTCCCGCACTTCCCGCTTGATTCCACCCAGAAGTTGAAGGAAACGCCGTTGTATAATTTCCCTGAACCTGGGGAGAATTTACATTATAAGGGCCGGTATCGTTAAACCAAAGCGTTACAGTTAAAGGGCCGGACACAGGAGCGCCTGTATTGTTGATAATTGCAAACTCTATCGTTAAAGAATTAGCCGAACAAGAATCTGTTGTTGTTCGTCTTACCATCAAATTAAGTCCTGACGCGGCAAAAAGAGGCGAAACAAATGCCATAAGCATTGCGATTAAAATCGACCTCTTCAAGGTGTCAGTCCTTTTTGCATTCATAATTTACACCTTCTTAAATTTTAAAACCTTCCCTTCCAAAAATAATCTTTTATATACGCAAAAAATTCTTTATACGCGTTATAAGGATTTTCAGGATAGCATGTTGCCCTGCCAACCCAGGTAACCGTGCCGGAAGCATTTGCCGCAAGAGTTCCCAAGTTCCATACAATTATGCTTCCAATTTGTGTTCCGCCGTTATTAATGGAATTAACAGCAATACAGTTTGGTATTGTATCCCATATTTGATAATTGCTTATCGGATAAGGACCTGTATTTGAATAGTTTATTGTGAATGTTATCGGGTCATTTAAATAAACATTTCCGGGTGATGCTGTTTTGGTTATGCTGGACAATGCAGGGCAAAGCGGATCTGCGTAAACAGGATTTGAATTTTGAGTTACTATGGGAGGCGCGCCCGCAATTGATGCGGTATTTGTTATCCTTGTGCAGCAATTAACCGTGCCCCACCAAGTTAAAGTTCCACCTTCATTTGACAAACTTCCAAGATTCCATGTTATTCTGCCTCCTGAAATTGTAGGAGCGCCCAATGGACCGTTCATGCCTGAAACTCCTGTAAGACATGTGGGTATTGTGTCGTAAACCGTCGTACTGGCCGAAGTTCTCGGTTCATATATAAGGAAATTATTATAGTAATCATTTGTATATCCGCTGTCGCCCCCCTGCTGTGCGATACCGGTATACCATGTGTCTGACGCACAGGAAGAACCTGCGGGCGGCGATGCATCTGTCCAAGTTAACTGCCAACCTGCAGGTTCAGGGTCTCCTTTTGCCCAGACTTTTGCCCTGAACTGATAATCACTGACCGCTTCAACTTTTATTCTGTACCATCTGTTTGTTTCTATATCCATCGGAGGGTTTGTGGATGCCGGCCATATACACGAAGCAGGATTGCCGTTGCATCTTTGAAATCCAAGAGAGCCGCCTGAATTTGTTCCTATGCTGTTGTCAACGGACAAAACAATACCATAAGCAACAGAAGCGGCTGTTCCTGCCTTGTTGTTGCTTCTTATAATTATCATGGAGTCCGCGCCTTCATAATTGGCCCCAATCATTACATCTGAAACTATAATACCCGTGCAGAAAGAAGATCCTTTATCATGAAGCAGTTGAGGATATTTCTGTGTAGGAGATGTTCCTCTTATAATTCTGTCTCCTGTTCCGCATTCATCATAAACATACCAGCTCCCGGATTCCGTACCGCTTGGTTCAAACCTCCAATTTGGCGGAGGGCCCGTGCTTGCATTATAAGTATTTGAAACAAGGTCATCAAAAGGCTGATAAGCAACAAGTTTCGAACCGTTAATATTATATTCAAGCATATATGTTATAACACTGCCATATAATGGAGCACTGTTAGACTGCGATTTACCTATACTTATTGCGGCCTGTCCAACAACAACGGTTGAAGTTGAAGATCTTACGATAGACCCCATTGTGCCTGTTGCGGTATTTGCAATTGAAGTTCCGGCTGTCATGGGTGTTGCACCTGTCATTCTCATCAAAAACCAAACACTTCCGGAAGCTTTTCCCGGCATCCCTGTTCTGTTTGGAAGAGTCCACGTTATTGTTCCCGAACCCGGAGGAAATGTTGTTCCCAAAGCTGGTCCTGTCCACATACCAAGCGGTCCTACAGATACAAGAGTATATTGACCGTTAGACGGTATCGGGATTGTATCAGTAATGGTAAGCGGGCCATTGGCATATTCATAATCAATTGAAAACAAAACCAGGTCATTTAAATCCTGCAATATTCCCTCTGACCTTTTTCTTAACACAAAATTGGAAGAAGGCGTTGGTATTGTCCATGCAGGGGATATATAACCGCTGCTGCCGTTTGGTGCGCACGTTTCATGAGGAGAATTATCCCACTCACCTTCATTAAAATTGGCATCATGCATCGAAGCTAAAAGATAAAGACTTGTATTATTGCAGCCGGGAAAATCATTTTCATTTGGCATTGTTAAAGAATATGAATCCGTATATTGCTTTCCTGTTCCTGAACATAAATTACAATCAGGAGTTACGGAACCGCCCGGCGCAGGTCTTACAACATATCCAAGCTCGGAACCCGGATTTGCCGATGCTCTTGGAACATTTACACCTGCATTGGTTATTAAAAAAATCTGTCCCATACCTGAAAGCTGTGCGTTTTGAAAAATAGGTTTTGTGCTTACAGCAAGAACAAGATTATGCGAGTTATATAATTGCCCGCAATATGTTATTGTAACCGTAAAATTTTGCCCAAACCCGGGATTTGGAGGATTCATAACAACATTTTTAATAAGAGGTTGCGCATATAAAATCAAAGTTGAAGATAATATAAAAAATGTCAGGAAAAATTTTCTTTTTATATCCGTCAAACTTTTACCCATAGTTTGCGCCTCGTAATTTTTTTTACGAAAGCCGGAACATTCACATTTTCGCCCTTTATCTTTAGACATTATCCCCGTTATATTGTTCCGTTTTTCTTCCATTACTATTATAGACATTATAATGTTTGAAGTCAAGAAATAAGACATTTCACATAAAAATTACATTTTATATATTTTATACACCCCTTAAATATGCTAATTATTCTTAATTACCGCAACTTTCACAATCTTTCTCTCCCTTATTCCGGTGTCTTTAACCGCTTCAATAAGGCACGGGTAATAGCCCGGCGCAACATCCGCTCCGCCGGAAGTCTTTAAATTCCAGTCAATTTTTCCGTCGTTTATGCGCGCGCTTAAGCTTTTTATCACTTCTCCGGCCATATTATATACCCTTATTTTAACAACTCCGTCAGTTTTTTCGCTCCACGCAAACGTCACTTTCATCTGCGCCGCCTTGCCTGTTATAAATGGATTTGGGTAAACCGATATGTTTCCAAGAATATCCTTGTCACCTTCATTAATTACCGTTATTTCTTTTGATGCAAAAACCGCATATCCCTCGGCTGTCTTCATCTCCACCTGCACCTGATAAACCCCGCTTGAAACATAAACTCCGTCCGCATTGGTTCCGTCCCAATATTCGGTTTCACCGGGAGCATAATTGATATTTGCTTTCGTTCCGTTCTTTCCTAATTTATATTATATTCTTATTAGTTTAAACAGTTATATTGGGTTTTCTTTCCCCTATATCTATATAAATTTTAACAATTTTTTAAAACCTGTCAAAAGAATTAAATCATTGCAAAATTAAAAAGGCGGGCCTTAAAAGGCCTGCCTTTTTAATAATTAATTATTTATGATTATCTTACGGTAAAAGCAAGATAAATCATTGTATTTGAACGTTCGATTAATATTACAGCTTCTTCACCTCGTTTTACTGTTTTTGACGCAGCATCATTAAAATCTTTTGCGCTTCTGATTCTTATTCCGTTTAATTCATGTATTATATCGCCTCTTGTTATTCCCGCTTCATCGGCAAGAGAACCGCGCGCCACTTCAATCACAAGCGCGCCGCTTTCCGCACGGATTCCGTACTGACTTTTAATTTCATTTGTTAAATCAGAAACAATTATTCCAAGCAAACCGGACTTTTCAGTCTCGGGTTCAGGCGCCAAAGCGCTTGCCATCTGTTTTTCTCTGTCGCCCATTTTTACTTTCAATTCTTTGTCAACACCGGCTCTTTTAACTTTTATTTTTATTTCACGTCCCACAGGTGTGCCGGCCACCATTCCCTGTAATGCCCTGTAGCCTTTTACCTTTTTGCCGTCAAATTCAATTATCACATCACCCTGCTGTATACCGCCTTTTTCAGCGGGTCCGCCCTTAAACACCTGGGCAACAAGAACGCCTTCTTTTGCCTTGAAATGCTTTGAAAGTTCCGGCGTTAACTCCTGCAGCCCAACGCCAAGCCATCCTCTTACAACCCTTCCATGTCCTGCAAGGTCAGCGTAAACCTTTGCTGCCATATTAATCGGTATTGCAAAACCAACCCCTTCATAGCCGCCGGAACGCGAAGTAATAGCGGTGTTAATCCCAACAACGCGGCCCTGAAGGTCAACAAGCGGTCCGCCTGAATTTCCGGGATTAATCGCTGCGTCAGTCTGAAGAAAATCATCATAAGCGCCGGCGCCTATATTCCTTCCCTTTGCGCTTATTATCCCCTGGGTAACCGTTTGTTCAAGGCCAAAAGGGCTGCCTATTGCAACAACCCAATCCCCAACTTTGATGTTGTCGGAATCCCCCAGTTCCAAAACAGGCAAATCCTTTCCGTTAACTTTGATTACCGCTATGTCGGTCTCTTTGTCTTTGCCGATTAATTTTGCTTTCATTTCCCTTTGATCGGCGAATCTTACGGTAATTTCATCGGCTCCGTCAACAACATGGTTATTTGTAAGTATATAGCCGTCCTTTGACACAACAAAACCTGACCCTAAGCTCTGCCTTTTTTGGGGGCCCGGAGGCTGTATAGGAACGCCGAAAAACCTCCTCATCATTTCATCTTCAAAAAACCTGTCATAAAAAGGATCCACATTCCTGTTTATAATCTGCACCGTTGATATATTCACAACCGCGGGTCTTACCTTTTCAGCAACATCGGAAAATGTTGAAGGCACAAAGTCCGCGGCAAAAACCGGCACAAAAAACAGCAGAACAACCGCAACAAAGGCAATAATTTTTTTCATTTTGGCACCTCCATGCCGGGCATGTTCATTCCTGAAACCGCATTTCTTTCAATTTCAAAAACATCCATTGTTTCGTCATTTCTCACATAGATAACATCGCCTGTCGGTTTTTCCGCAAAAGTTATGCTTCCTATTTTTTTTCCTTTCTCGCCGTAAAGTTCAATTTTAAGATTGTTCATGTTGTTTCCAAAGAATCCTGCGCCAATACCTTCGGATGCGGCATGCCACTTTTTATATTCAATTCCGTAAATTGCCGATACCAAAGAAGCCGTATCAAATGCTTTCATGTCTTTTATGCCTTTCGTTTCTTTCACATGCCATTTTCCGTCTCTGCCCTTTTCCGCCTTAAACAGCTTTCCCGGCATCTCGGCCTTAAATCCATAAACATCCGCGGGCGTAAATTCAAGCGGCTGTTTGTTAATAATATCATCCCCTGTCGGAATGTTTGTGAAAACATAATCCGGCGCTTCCACCGCATAGTTAAAATTTCCGTTGCGCGCGTAAACGGAGTAATTTTTCTTGTCATGTTTTCCGAAGAAAACCATCTCTGTTTCCGTCCCTTTTTCTATATAGAGATAGTTTTTGTCTTTCTTAAACCCGTAATCCCCCGAAAGCTTCAGGAACTTTTTAGCGGAAGAATTCTTAATCGAAGATATCGCGGTTTTAAGCCTGTCCCATTTAACAGGGGCATTTCCTTTTGACGCAAGCACCCATCTGCCGTTTTTCTTTTCCGCAAAAAATTCTTTCCCTTCAACCGTGGACCTTACCCTTGTTATTTCGTCTTCATTTGTTCTTAAAAGCCCTTTAAATCTTAAATCATCAAACTTTCTTTCCGCATCATCAGCCAGCGACCTGTCAACCATTAAAGCTGCTTTTTGACCTTTTAGCATTGCATAAACGTATGAACCCGAAGGATTAAGAGAACCTATCATAATTGTAAACGTGTTCCCTTTTGCATCCGTTATTCCAATCTCGGAGACAGGCTTGTCAAGTCCAAAATCCGAAGGATTAAAATCTTCTATTTTTCTGTACACCCTTAAATCCGCCATTTTGTCAAAAACAGCTTTAACCGCATACTTGTCCGAAAAAGATTTTTCCGGCGACAGTATTATATAATCGTCCCCCTGTTTCTCAATGGTCAACCCGTTTTTAAGCGAAATCATTTTTATGTCGCCGCTCTTTAAACCGGGAAAAACTTTTTCTTCTTTTTCTTTTTTTATTTTATCGTCGCTTTTTTTCTTAATTTCAAAAAACCAATACATACCGGCAGCAACAAAAAACACGGACAGCGCAATAATAATTCTTTTCATGCCGCATTTCTCCTTATAAACACCATTATGCCCGCCGCTATCACAAGAAGCGGGAAAAGAACCGTGGGTATCAAAAACAGAAGGCTTCCGGTAACTTTTGAAAGAAAAACGGGTTCAAAACTGTTTTCTTTTGCCCTTATTGTAACCGCATCTTTTCCTCCGGCAAGATAGCCTGCCGTATTAAGAAAAAGATCCCTGTTTCCCGACGTTGAAAGATATGTGTTGTCCGCAAACTGCGAGCTTCCAAAGACCGCTATCTTTCCTTTGCCTTCGGCTTCAATTATTGCGGCAACAGGCGAAGGACCGGGTTCGTCATTTTTATCCTGCGAGGCCCTTCCCGCTTTTATGCCGCTTAAATCCGTTTCGCCCCAGCTTCCCGGATTTGTTTTTGCCAAAACCGAAACATTTACGCCCTGTGGAAGCTGCTGTTTTACAACAAGCGTCCTTGAAAGAGGCATAAAAGACGCCACCCTGAATGTCTTTGTTATTGCATGCTGTTCATACTGTGATATTATTGGCATAAGAAAATCTCCGCCCAACATCCTGCTGATTTTGTCCACTACAACATTATTAGACAATACAAGTCCGTATTCCGAAAGCAGCGCGTTTATTTTATCCGCCGGTGTTAAAGCCCCCACAAGAAAAAGAACGCTGCCGCCTTTTTCAACATAATTTTTTATCATTGCCGTTTCTTTAGGAAAAAAATCAGCCTGCGGGCCGGCAACCACAAGAAGACTGCAGTCAGACGGAACCTCGTTTAAATTAAAAAGTTCGGTGGTTAAAGTGTCAAATCCTTCTTTCTGCATTTCCGAAGCCGCGGCGCTGTATCCGGATTTATCATTTGCCGCAACCTCAATAGACGCTTCTCCGTGGCCTTTTGTAAAATAAGCTTTTCTTCTGGTGTTGCTTGATATTCTTATCAGGCCGTTCGTTATGCCTTCTTCGGTCAAATTGTCTATTCTTTCGGTTCTGTTTATATCCGGCCTTGAAATAATCACAATGCCGTATCTGTCAACCTGAAATTTTCTTGCAATTCCCGGATTTTTATCAGCATCAACGGGGAAAAATTTAAATTTGGGATTTACTTTTTCATACTGTTTCAAAAGATCCATAACCCTTCCGTTTAATGCGGTAACGCTGTAAAAATAATACACCTCTGTTTCTTTGTCCAATTTTTTTAAGGCGCCCGCCGTTTGTTCGGAAAGGCTGTATTTTTTGTTCTTTGTAAGATCAAATTGTTTCGGGTTGCCCGTCAGTATTGCGGCAACAAGCACCACCGCCGCGATAACGGTCACGGCATAAAAAACGGAGTTGGCGCCCTGTCTGGCCTGCGGGCTTTTTATCATAAGCATCAATTTTTCTTTTTCCATAAAACAATATGCCGCAAAAGCAGCCGCGCCCAATACCAGCAAAATTATTGCAGCAGGCGTAAAACTTCCCATAACAGCCGCAGTTAAAAGACCTGCCACAATAAGAACAGAGAAAGCAGCCGTAAGTATTCCTTTTATCATATTATTCATGTTATCCCCTCCACTTCTTTGATTCAAGCGACCTTAAGGTAAGGAAACAGAATATAAAAATAAACGCGGCATAATAAGCGATATCTCCGGTATCCAAAACTCCCTTGCTGAAGCTGTCAAAATGTCTTATGACAGAAAGAGATGAAAGCGCCTTTCCAGCCGCCGGGCCCAGCATTCCGCTCAGCCAGTCTATTATCCAAAAAAACAGCAGAGCGGTAAAAGATATGGCCGCCGCAACTATTTGATTTTCAGTAATACTGGATATAAACATTCCCACCGAAATAAAAGCGGATGCCAGCAGTATAAGCCCAAAAGCACCGGACAACACGGGGAGAATGTCAAACCCCGCGGCTGTCCTGAAAATTATAAAAGAAGACAAAAACCCTGCGGACATAATCAAAAAGACTGTTATTACCGAAAGAAATTTGGCCGCAAAAAGAGCTGTGTCTTTTACAGGAAGGGTAAACAAAAGCTCGGCGGTGCCTTCGCGTTTTTCCTCCGCAAACACTCTCATTGTAAGAAGCGGAGTTAAAAGAAGCAGCACAAACGCCATATTAAAATAAAAGGGTCTGAACACTCCGTCGGTCACGTTAATATCCATCATATTCCGCTGATAGCTGTTCATGCTTCGAAGCGAGTATTCCGCATAGCTTCCGGCTATTGCGGCAAAAAAATATCCTGATATTGCCATGAATATGACTATCAAAGCATAAGCAACCGGCTGAGAAAAGAATATCTTAAGTTCTTTCTTGTAAAGGGCCATAAATTTATTCATTATTCGCCCTCCTTTGTGACAAGTTTAAGGAAAACATCTTCAAGGCTTAAAGATTGTCTGGACATTGAATAAAGCCCCCATTTATTTTTTACAATTAACTTTGCTATTTCGGGTCTTATATCTTCGCCTTCGTGAAGATCAATGTCATAATTCCGCGAACATGTTTCATCCGGTTTTGCTTCGGCAACGCCGGAAAGTTTTTTCACGGCAGAAAGGAATTCATCAGGAGGGGCGTCGGTTTCAACCTTTATCCGCACCCCTTTGCTGAACGTTTTTTCAAGATCCGCCACTTTGTCCTGCGCTATTATTTCGCCTTTGTTTATAACAATAACCTTGTCGCATGTCATGCTTACTTCGGGCAGAATATGCGTCGATAATATTATGGTGCGTTCACCCTTCATATTTTTTATCAGAGTTCTTATTTCCCTGATTTGCTTCGGGTCAAGCCCGGATGTCGGTTCGTCCAGAACAAGAACTTCCGGGTCGTTTATTATTGCCTGGGCAATGCCCACGCGCTGCTTATATCCTTTTGAAAGTTTTCCTATTATCTTGTCGCGGACTTCGGTTGTTCCGGACTCATTAAGAACCCTTTCAACGGCACCGGGTATATCGGTTTTTTTCATTCCCTTTGCTTCCCCCACAAAACAAAGATATTCACTTACCGTCATGTCTCTGTACAAAGGAACGTTCTCGGGCATATAACCTATTTTTTCCTTTGCCTTTATGGGATCTTTCGCAACATCAAAACCCGCAACAACAACGGAGCCTTCGCTTGGAGGGAAAAAACCCGTAATAATTCTCATTGTTGTTGTTTTACCGGCACCGTTGGGCCCAAGAAATCCCACAATTTCGCCTCGGTTTACGGTGAATGATACATTTTTCACCACACTTCTTTCTCCAAAACGTTTTGTTACATTTCGAAGCTCTATCATTGCCTCACCTTCCCCGAATTTTTTTTATTAAATCATTCCAGTTTCATTCCCTTTTCCAAAGCATATTTTTTAAAAAGCTCTTTTGTTTTCCCTTCCGTTTCGGCGGGAATTTTGACGTTTACAAGAACCAAAAGGTTTCCTTTTTTTCCTCCCGGCATTGCCGGAGATTCGCCTTTGCCTTCTATCCTGAACTTTGTACCGCTCTGTGTGCCCGGAGGAATTTTAAGCCTTACAGTTTCACCGTCAGGAGTTCTTAAATTAATTTTGGAGCCCAAAACCGCCTGAGCAAGGTCTATTGTAACGGTCGCCTGAATGTCGCGCCCGTCTTTTTTAAAGTTTACCTTCTGCCTTCTTCCCTGCCCGCCCGCATTGTTTACCTGCCCAAAAATATCAAATATATCGGAAAAACCGCCTGTACTTTGATATGAAAATCCGCCGGAACCGTGCCTGCCTCCAAACAAATCATTGAATATCGCGGAAAAATCAAAGTCGCCGGAATATGTCTGGCCTTTTGGTCCGAAATTTGAAAAATCATATCCGCGTGACTGCGCATCCATCAAACTGTCATATTTTGCCCTCTTTTCTTTGTCCGACAGTATTTCATAAGCTTCGCTTATTTCTTTAAACCTTTCTTCAGCCGCCTTGTCACCGGGATGTGCGTCCGGATGATATTTTTTCGCAAGATCCCTGAAGGCTTTCTTTATGGTTTCAGGGGCGGCATTCTTGTCAACACCAAGAACGCTGTAATAATCTTTTATTTTCATTTTTACCACCCCTATTTATTATTTGAAAAAGCCCCGGCAGATTTTGCCGGGGCTGTATTGCCTAAAAATATGCATCTTGCGATAAATTTCCGCTAATCGCCAGGGTATAAGAGCCGCTTTGCCTGGCTTAATTACGGCTTTTCCTTAATCAGCTTGGCAAACGTTCCGCTTACATGTCCATTCCCATACCGCCGCCCATTCCTCCCGGCATTCCGTGAGAATGTTCTTTCTTTTCAGGTATATCGGTAATCATTGTTTCCGTAGTAAGCAGCAGCGCCGAGATTGAAGCCGCGTTCTGCAATGCGGAGCGTGTGACTTTTGTGGGGTCAATGACTCCTTCCGCCACAAGGTCTTTTATCTTTCCGTCGTTTGCGTCAAAGCCTATATTTATGTTCTTTTCATTCATAAGCTTGTCAATTATCACGGATCCTTCAAAACCCGCGTTAAGCGCTATCTGCCTTATGGGCGCTTCAAGAGCCTGTTTTACTATTTTAACTCCTATTGCTTCTTCCGGATCATCAAGCTTCAAATCATTTAAAACCTGCGAACACCTCAGCAGAGCCACGCCGCCGCCCGGAACTATACCTTCCTCAACAGCCGCGCGTGTTGCATGAAGTGCATCTTCAACACGGGCTTTCTTTTCTTTCATTTCGGTTTCGGTCGCAGCGCCAACATTGATTACCGCAACTCCGCCCGCAATTTTAGCAAGTCTTTCCTGAAGTTTTTCCCTGTCATAATCCGATGTTGTTTCCTCAATCTGCTTCTTTATCTGCGAAGCGCGCGCATCTATATTCTTTTTGCTGCCTGCGCCTTCAACTATTGTTGTGTTTTCTTTGTCAACTGTCACTTTCTTTGCCTGTCCAAGGTCTTTAAGCGTTGCTTTTTCCAATTTAAGCCCTATTTCTTCGGATATAACCGTGCCGCCGGTAAGTATTGCTATGTCTTCAAGCATTGCTTTTCTTCTGTCTCCAAATCCAGGAGCTTTTACGGCAGCGCATGTAAATGTTCCGCGCAGTTTGTTAACAACAAGGGTTGCAAGAGCTTCGCCTTCAACATCCTCGGCGATTATAAGAATCGGCCTGCCCTGCTGAACAACTTCCTGAAGTATCGGAAGCAGGTCTTTCATATTGCTTATCTTCTTGTCATGAATAAGAATGTATGCATTTTCAAGCTCGGCAACCATCTTGTCAGGATTGGTCACAAAATACGGCGAAAGATAACCCTGATCAAACTGCATTCCTTCAACAACATCAACTGTTGTTTCTATTGATTTCGCTTCTTCAACCGTAATTACGCCGTCTTTGCCCACTTTATCCATTGCATGGGCAATTTTTTCGCCTATTTCTTTGTCATTATTTGCCGAAATCGTTGCAACCTGCGCTATTTCTTTTTTGTCTTTTATAGGTTTGCTTATTTTCTTAAGCTCTTCTATAACGGCTTTTGTCGCTTTTTCAATACCGCGTTTTACAGGCATCGGATTTGTTCCAGCAGTTATATTCTTAAGCCCTTCGGTATAAATGGCCTGTGTCAAAACGGTTCCTGTTGTGGTGCCGTCTCCCGCGGTGTCGCTTGTTTTGCTTGCGACTTCTTTTATCAGCTGCGCGCCCATATTTTCAAACGGATCCTCAAGCTCTATTTCTTTTGCAATTGTAACGCCGTCATTTGTAATTGTGGGAGAACCGTATTTTTTGTCTATTACAACATTGCGTCCGCGCGGTCCAAGCGTAACTTTAACCGCATTTGCAACCTTGTCAATACCCGCCTTTATGGATTTTCTTGCCTCTTCGCTGTATTTCATCTGCTTTGCCATTGCTGTTTTTCCTCCGTTTATTTTTTATTTATTCAACAACCGCCAAAATGTCTTCATCTGTCATTACCAGATAATTAACATCATCTATTTTAACTTCAGTTCCTCCGTATTTGCTGTAAAGCACCTTTTCACCCACTTTTACGTCAATGGGCTTCCTTTTTCCGTCTTCCATTACGGAACCGGCGCCTACGGCAATAACTTCGCCTTTGCTGGGTTTCTCTTTGGCTGTATCAGGTATAATGATACCGCTTTTTTTTACTTCGTCTTCCTCCATTGGTTTTACGATGATGTGATTACCTAACGGCCTTAACTTCATTTCTTTCCTCCTTTAATTTTATTTAATTTCTTATTTTTTGTCGTCGTTTACCACTTCATAATCGGCATCAACAACATTGTCATCTTTTTTCGCCGAACCGGTGCCGGATGCATCCTGTCCTTCAGTCCGGCCGCCCTGCGCGCTCTGCGCATACATCTTCTGGGCAACCTTGTGCCATTTTTGAGTAAGCTCCTCTATACCCGCTTTCAGCTCTTCCGTGCCGGCATTTGCGGCAATCTTGTCTTTAAGCTTTTTCGCGCCTTCTTCAAGATCTTTTTTCTCATCAGCAGTTATCTTGTCTCCCGCCTCCTTTATTGTTTTTTCAGCGTTATACACAAGCGATTCCGCCTGATTTTTAACGTCAACAGATTCCCTGCGTTTCTTGTCTTCTTCCGCCCTGGCCTCGGCTTCCTTAACTATCCTGTCAATCTCATTTTTATCAAGGCCCGAGCTTGCAGTTATGGTTATCTTTTGCTGCTTTCCTGTTGCCATATCCTTTGCGGAAACATTAAGTATTCCGTTTGCGTCTATGTCAAAAGTAACCTCTATCTGGGGCACACCGCGCGGCGCAGGAGGAATCCCGTCAAGATGGAATCTTCCTATTGTTTTGTTGTCAGCCGCCATCTGGCGCTCGCCCTGCAGCACATGTATTTCAACCGATGTCTGATTATCCGCAGCGGTTGAGAAAACCTCGGATTTACGCGTTGGTATGGTTGTATTTCTTTCTATAAGACGGGTGAACACGCCGCCGAGTGTTTCTATGCCCAAAGAAAGCGGTGTTACGTCAAGAAGCAGCACATCCTTAACATCGCCCTGTAACACACCGGCCTGTATTGCCGCTCCGACGGCAACAACTTCATCAGGATTCACGCCTTTATGAGGCTCTTTTCCAAAAATCATTTTTACTTTTTCAACAACAGCCGGCATCCTTGTCATGCCGCCGACAAGAACAACTTCATCTATATCCTTTGCATCAAGACCGGCATCTTTTAAAGCTTTCATTACGGGTTCAACCGTTCTGTCAATAAGGTGGCCTACAAGCTGTTCAAGTTTTGCTCTTGTCAAATTAAGAACAAGATGTTTGGGCCCGCTTGCGTCAGCCGTGATAAAAGGAAGATTTATCTCGGTCTGATTGGTTGACGAAAGCTCTATTTTTGCCTTTTCAGCGGCTTCTTTTAAGCGCTGTAAAACCATTCTGTCGTTTCTTAATTCTATGCCGTGTTCTTTTTTAAATTCATCGGCTATATAATTCATTATTGCCTGGTCAAAGTCATCGCCGCCAAGATGAGTGTCCCCGTTGGTTGATTTAACTTCAAAAACACCGTCTCCTATTTCAAGAATTGATATGTCAAATGTACCGCCGCCAAGGTCATATACGGCTATTTTTTCATTTTTCTTTTTATCAAGCCCGTAAGCAAGGGAAGCCGCAGTGGGTTCGTTTATTATACGAAGAACTTCAAGACCCGCTATTTTACCCGCATCCTTTGTTGCCTGACGCTGGCTGTCGTTAAAATACGCCGGCACCGTGATTACAGCCTGGGTGACTTTTTCGCCAAGATAGCTCTCGGCATCCGCTTTTATTTTTGCAAGCACCATTGCCGATATTTCAGGCGGGCTGTAGCGTTTACCGGATATTTCAACAGCCGCATCCCCGTTTGGAGCCTGTACAACCTTATATGGAACTTCTTTTATTTCAGAAGCAACTTCTGAAAACTTACGGCCCATAAATCTTTTTATTGAGAAAATCGTGTTCTCAGGATTGGCAACCGCCTGTCTTTTCGCCGGAAGCCCTACAACCCTTTCGCCGTCTTTTGTAAAGCCCACAACAGACGGAGTTGTTCTGTTACCTTCAGAATTAATTATTACTTTTGGTTCTTTTCCTTCCATTACAGCCACACAAGAATTGGTTGTACCAAGGTCTATGCCTATTACTTTGCCCATATATTACACCTCCTGTTTTTTCAAATACGTTCAATTTACTTTAAGCAATAGATGTGCCATAAAAAAAACCTTTTAAATATAGGGTATTTTTATTTTAATTATATTTGTGTTTTATTTTGAAACATCCCAAATGTACCCTTTTGCAACATATCAAAATTTGTGCACAAAGTGCAAATATATGCACACCTGTCTCCGCATAACCCCATTATTTTTAACAAAAAATTAACGGTATATATTTTGCATATTATTAATGAAAAATAAAAGGCTCATGATATAAGGGGGAGCCAAAACATAGAGGGGTTTTTTATGATAGAAACAAAAGAATTCAAAGAAGAAACCGAAGAGAAAGAAAAGAAATTAATAAGCATAGAACTTAAAGTAAGAACCGCAAAGCAAATCAGGCCTGTAACAACAGAACCAAACGAAAAGAAAAACATTATAAATTTTTTCTACAAGATATTAACGGAACAAAAGTAAAGACATTTCAGCTCCGGGGAGGCACCCCAAACCTCGCTCATCCCGCCTCTCCGGGCTTATTATTTTCAAGCGACGGTTTGTTTTTATCCGTTTCAAGAAAAACTCCCAAAATCGGATTTCCCCTTACAAAGAAAAAGCAAAAAAGAATTATCATAAGAATTCCCCAAATATACGAGACCCGCGTTTTAAGCTTTGTAAAAGACAAAAAGGCATACACCAAAAATGCGCCCGCAATTATATTTGAAACCGGGTAATCCGCGGCAGCACAGGCAAAAGCAGTAAGCAAAGACGAAACAGCAATAATAAAAAATTTTTTCATCATAACCTCACAGCCATTACAAATGTAAAAATAACCGTTAAAGCGGCAACAAAAGAAGTTTGAACAACATTTTTTTCTTCCGCATATGCCTTTCCGACAGCCCTGTAAGATGTAAGCACAATGACAGCCGTATTGATAAAAACCGGCGCAAAAACCAAAAACATCGCCAGCATTAAAAGAGAATCACTTTGTGATCTTACAGCCAAAGAATAAGCTCCGGCAATAACGGAAAAATCACACGCAAGAAGCAAAACACACGCCAAAAAAGGCTTAATTCCCGCTTCACCCGCCCTTACTTTATTAACCGTGTTTTTTTCAGAACCCGCAATATAAGCGGAAGATCCTGCCAAAGAAAGAACAATTATCGAAATTATATATCCGTATTTTGTTGTATTCATGAATAACGACAGTATAAAAAAAACACTCATAATTTTACCCGCAACAAAACCTCCCGTTTCTTCCGAAACCATTGTTTTATGAACAGTCATTGCAAGCAGCACAAAAGAGGCGGCATAAGCCGCAGGCCCAAAAAAATCGCGCGGCAAAGCACACGCAACGACAAAAGCCCCGGCCGCGGCTTTTACGGGATTTTCACAATCCGTGCCGACATAATAATAAAGAAGAAGCAGAAAAATACCTGCGGCATACGGATTTAAAAAAGAGCTTGCGGCCGCAGCAGCGGCACTTAAAGCCGCAACAGCGCGCGGTTTATCGGAAATCAGAAGCAAAACCACCGCGCCAAAAGCGACGGCAAATCCCGTATTTACAAAAGCGGTCATAATATAAATCGCCGCAAGCACAATCAAAAAAATTTTTTTCTTGATTTCATCCGACATTGCATAAAAAGCAAATGCCTGAAATCCTCCGACCGCCAAAGGTTTTATGTTTCCCAAAGGGCTTATATAAAAAGTTTCAGCCGCAAAAAAAAACATTAAAGCGGCAGAGAAAGCGGCCGCTCCGGTAAAAAATTTCCGTGCAGTAAAAAAACCCGGAAATATAAGCAATAAAGGCAGCCAATATATTAAATTTTCAACCGCAACATTCATGGCTTTCAGTTCATCCCGTTTGTATTTATTATTTCAATATAACTCTGTCTTAATCCCGCGACATAAACCTTTGACCCGTCTTTTGAAAGCGCGCACATGGAAGGCATAAATCCAGGCATATTTATTTCCGCCGCTGACCTGCCTTTTAAAATATCAACAACACACACTTTATCCTTCAACGGAACACAACAATAGACGTACCTGCCGCTTTTGCTCACATCGCCTCCGGTTATTCCTCCCGCCGTCTGTATGCTGTTTGACACGGTATATCCGTCCGTATCAAAAAGTGTCAGTGTACCCTTTCCGTTTACGGCATATTCCCACTCATTAAGTACGGCAAGGCCTCCGGCAACAGGCAAAACTGCAACAGGAGAAATACCGGTATGAGCTTCGGTAAATACCATCTGGCCTTTTTTAATGTCAAATATTTCCAATGTATTTGTATATTTACAGGCAATAAAAAGCAGCTTTTTTTTGCCGTCAAGATAAAGGTATGAAGGCCACTTTCCCGTTATAATTTTACCTGTAACTTTTAAATTTTCCGTGTCTATCACGGACACATTGCTTTCTCCCGTATTTGCGGCATATAAAATATTGTTTTCCTGATCCAAAGCAAGAGCCGAGGTATAAAGATCCGTTTTTATTTCTTTTTGTTTCCCGGAAGAAAGATCAATAACGGAAACGGAAGAAGACAGCTTGTTCGCCGTGTACATAATTCCGTTATGTATCAAAATGGAAGTCACATTTCTTCCGGCGGAATATCTGGCAATAACTTCAGAATCATACGGATTAATGGCAAATACTTCGGTGCCGGAAAGCCTTGCCGCATAAACAGCATTTTCATCAGCAAAAATTTTCGAAGGTATAAATCCAGTGCTTATATTCTTCCCCGAAAGCAAAGCCGGAGTTTTTTCACCCGTACAGCCCGTAAAAAAAGATAAAGCCGCAATTGCCGCAATAATAAGCGCAATGTTTTTACCCTTATTATCGCTTTCATTGTCAAAAAAAAGAACTGCAAAACCTGTCACAAACATCAGCAATGCCGCAGTAACGGCTTCTTTAAGGCCGGAATTCATCAACAAAAATAGGGAAAGAAATATTCCCGAAATAAAAACATAAACAGAAGAAACCTTTTTTCCCGATATATAAAAAGCCGGAAACGCCATAATGACAAAAATCACGGAATGAAGAAGCAATAAATCTTTCATTACTCTTCCTCCAACGTCAGAAAAACAAATGCCGCCAATGTAAAAACAGACGCCGAAAGCATGATTTTGTCTATTTCACCGCCACGAAAAACAGACTTTGCCGTTATTCCAATTGCAAAAATGACAGCCGTAAGAAACCACGGCCCTGAAATCTTTAAAACTTCCTTGATTGAAATATTTTTTTTTCTGAAATAAAAAAAGCCGGCTGCCGCCGCAAACGTGGCCAAAACCACGCCGGCCGCGGTGCCGGCTGTTATAACTTCCATATTTACTTACCGCCGGATACTTTGTTCTTTCTGTCAAATATTTCCCAATCCACCACAAGAGGGCTTGCCACAAAAATCGAAGAATAAGTTCCAACCAATATTCCAACAATCAGCGCAAAACTGAAATTATGAAGCACCTCTCCCCCGAAAAAGAACAATGCAACAGCGGTTAAAAGCGTGGTTGTTGCCGTGATAATGGAACGGCTTAAAACCTCATTAATGCTTTTGTTTACCATTTCTTCAAAAGGCATTTTTAAAATAAGCCTCATATTTTCCCTTATTCTGTCAAATACAACAACCGTATCCGTAAGCGAATAACCGGCAAGCGTAAGTATTGCCGTTATAACAAGCAGGTCTATTTCTCTTCCGGTTAATACCATGATACCAAGCACCGCCAAAACGTCATGCGCGGTTGCAATTGTTGCGGCCACGGCAAAACGGAACTTAAACCTTATCCATATATATGCAAGTATTCCAAGTGTTGCAAAAAACACCGCGTATAAGGCATTTTGTTTTAACTGCGCGCTTACAACAGGCCCTATGTCAGAGCTGCCTTCAATGCTGAACGCACCTTCGCCCGGCACTTCGGAAGCAAGAAGTTCCGATATTTTCAAAGAAGCCGTCCCGGTCTGTACCATTCCGCTTGCAAGTCTTATCATATATTCATTGTTGCCCGCTTCCCCTATCTGCTGAATCACGGCTTTTCCAAAACCGTTCTTTTCCATTATTGATCTTATTTTTTCAACGCTAATGGGTTTTGCGAACCGCACCTGCACGGTGGAACCGCCGGTAAAATCAAGCCCCATCTTTGCCCTTCCTGTTGACATTGCAAATATGGCATAAAAACCGGAAAGCACCAAAACAGCGGATATAACATAAGCTATTTTTCTAAAATTAATAAAATGTATATTTGGGTTTTTTATTATCTCAAACATTTTTGCCTCCTATATGCTAAGGCTTGTGTATTGTTTTCTCATATCAAACACAGCCTTTGTTATAAACACGGCTGTAAACAGGCTTATCACAACACCCCAAGACAGCGTTACGGCAAATCCCCTTATAGGACCGGTGCCGAATTGGAAAAGTATTGCCGCCGTTATCAGCGAAGTTACATGCGAGTCAATAACAGCCCAGATTGCCCTGTTATATCCCGCATCAATTGCGGCCCTTATTGTTTTGCCGGCACGCATTTCCTCCCTTATCCTTTCAAGTATAAGAACATTTGCGTCAACCGCCATACCTACGGTAAGCGTGATACCCGCGATACCGGGAAGAGTAAGCGTTGCGTCTATCAGCGAAAGCACGGCAAGAATGAACAGCACGTTAAATGCCACGGCAAGATCGGCGATTACACCTGACATCTTGTAATAAACCGCCATAAACAGCAATACCAATACCGCGCCAATAATCACGGACATTTTTCCTTTGTTAATTGAGTCAGTGCCCAAAGTTGCTCCCACAACATATTTGTTTTCTATTTTAACCGGTGCCGGAAGCGCGCCCGCCCTTAAAACAAGCGCAAGATCCTTTGCAGAATCCGTGGTAAAGCCGCCTTCTATAACTCCTTCACCGCCGGATATTCTTGAACGAATCGTAGGCGCAGAATATACCCTGTCATCAAGAACTATGGCAAGCTGCCTTCCCACATTGTTTCCCGTAATTTCCGCAAATTTTCTTCCGCCTTCCGGGCTTAATTTAAACCCCACTATTGCCTCACCCGAATTGCCAAGCTGAACTTTTGCGTCAACAAGATCGGCCCCTGTTATTGTCTCCTTTTTTTCTATTACATAGCGTTCACCGGGTTCCTTTCCGGGAAGCACGTATACTTCATCGGGAATCTTTGACGCCACGGTATTTCCGTTTGCATCTGTAAGGTCGGAAAGTTTTATGCGCTGGGATACAAGCCTGAATTCCAAAAGCGCCGTTTTCCCTATTATATCAAGCGCTCTTTTTTCGTCTTTTACTCCCGGAAGCTGAACAACGATATATTTATCGCCTTCAACCTGAATTATGGGTTCAGCCACGCCAAGAGCGTCTATCCTGTTTCTTAAAATTTCAAGCGCCCTTGCCGTTGCTTCCTCCAGCTTCATTTCTTTTGGAAGCCTTGTTTCATCAACAGCAAGCTTCAGGTACATCCCGCCCTGAAGGTCAAGCCCCAATTTTATCTTTCCCTTTTTAATAACAGTTCCGTCGCTTGCCTTTATGTCAAACGGCGGGTAAAGCTGAAAAATTGACAGCACCGTTAAAACAGCAACTATCAAAAATATCCACGAATGCCTCTTCATTATTTCTCCTCCTTAATTAAACTTCTTCAGCCCTTTTTGCTTTTGATTATTTTGAAAGCTTCTTCGGCTATGTGTTCGTCGCTTAACCCGTATTTTTTAAACAAAGCTTCCGGTTCACCGCTTTCGGCAAAAACATCCTGCATGCCCATGCGTTTAAGAATACACGGGCTGCTTTCAGACAACACTTCAGCCACCGCGGAACCAAGCCCGCCGATTACACTGTGTTCTTCAACCGTAATAATACAGCCTGTTTTTTTTGCGGATTCAATTATAAGTTCCTTGTCTATCGGCTTAACCGAAGGCATATGTATAATGCGGGCGCTTTTTCCCTGTTTTGCAAGAATCTCATAAGCTGATAAAGCTTTAAACAGCATTATACCGGTTGTAATTATGGACACGTCTGCGCCTTCCTTTATTATATGCCCCTTGCCCCACTCAAATTTATAATTCTGGTCAAAAATAACCGGCGTATTCATTCTTGCAAGCCTGACATAAACAGGCGATTCAAAATACTCCATAAGGTATGTTATTACTTTTTCGGTTTCAACCGAATCGGCCGGAACTATAATTCTCATGTTCGGAAGAGCCCTTAATATTGCTATATCCTCGCATGCCTGATGGGTTGGCCCGTCTTCACCAACGGAAATTCCGGCATGTGTCACAACTATCTTTACAGGAATATTCGGATAGCATATTGAATTTCTTATCTGCTCCCACGGCCTGCCGGAACCGAACATGGCAAAGGTGCTTGCAAAAGTATTCATTCCGGATACCGCAAGACCCGCGGCCGTTCCCATTAAATCCTGCTCGGCTATTCCCATATCAAAAAAGCGCTCCGGGAATACCTTTCCAAACCTTCCTGTTTGTGTTGATTTTGCAAGGTCAGCGTCCAAAACAACAAGATTTTTGTACTTTGCCCCAAGTTTTGCCAGTGTATCTCCGTATGTGTTTCTCATTGAAGTGGTAACAGACATTATTTACACCCCAATTCTTCAAGCGCGCGCCTTTGTTCGTCTTCAGTGGGCGCAACACCGTGATACTCAACTTTTCTTTCCATGAAAGAAACTCCCTTTCCTTTCACCGTTCTTGCTATAATTATGCTCGGCATATCTTTTACTTTTGCGGCTTCGTCAAAAGCTTCCATAATCTGCTCCAGATTATGCCCGTCTATTTCAATTACATTCCAATTGAATGCTTTCCATTTTTCAACAACCGGTTCAAGCCCGCATTTAACCTGCCCTATTGAACCGTCAATCTGCAGGCCGTTATAATCAAGTATGGCGCAAACATTGTCAAGCCTTCTTGTAAAACTTGTCATGGCTGCTTCCCAAATCTGGCCTTCCTGTATTTCCCCGTCTCCAAGCAGCACATAAATCCTGTTGTTCTTTCCCTGAAGTTTCGAGGCCAAAGCCATTCCGTTTGCAACAGAAAGACCCTGACCCAAAGAACCTGTTGTCATGTCAACGCCGGGAGTTTTTTTCATGTCAGGATGCCCGGAAAGGTCTCCGTCTATCTTGCGCAGTGACCAAAGCGATTCTTCGGGAATAAAACCCGCCTCAACAAGGGCCGTATACAAAGCAGGAGCGGCATGCCCCTTTGAAAGTATAAACTTGTCCCTGTCTTCCCATTTTGGATTTTTAGGATCTATTTTCATTACATACTTATAAAGAACCGCAATAATGTCAACGGCAGACAAAGAGCCGCCCAAATGTCCGGATTTGCTGCAGCCAAGCATTTTTATAATGTTTTTGCGCATGTTTAAGGCGGTTTTTTCAAGCATCTTAAGGGTGTCAGTGTATTTCTTATATCCGCCGCCTTTGACATGACGCTCTGCCGCGAATGCGTCAAGCTCGCTTCTTGTTGGAAGCGCTTCCTGCGCCCCAATCCTTGATATTACAAGCGCTCCGGCAAGATTTCCATAGTCAAGCGCGTCTATAACAATTGCGCCTTCAGCTATTTTTACGGCAACAGCCCCCACAAAAGCGTCTCCGGCGCCGACAGTATCGGTAACCGCAACACCATATCCCGTAAAAACGGTTGAACCATGCGCGTTTACAAGAAGGGTTCCTTCCTTGCCCATTGTAATGATGACATGATTTACCCCCAGCGCGCGCAGTTCGTTTCCTGCAAGCGACCCTGTTTCCATATGCGATATAACGCGGTTTGTAAGGTACCCTCCCTCACGTTCGTTCATTATTACAATGTCAAGGCCGCGAAGCACGGATTTTATTTCCTCACGATTTTTCGTACCCGCATTTCCAACGTTCATAATTGTCTTTACACCGTGTTTTTGGGCAAGTTCAAGAGCCTTCTTGATTGCAGGTATCGGAATTTCCGTGCATACAACAACAACCGCAGACCTTTTAATTGCGGGCTCGGCTCTGTCTATATCTTCCGGCGTTAAAGCGTCGTTTGCGCCCGTAAACCATGTGACCTTATTGCCGCGTGTTCCCGTTGTATTTACAAGAGCTATACCTGTTTCCCTTGATTCATCGGTTATGAGGTAATCAAGATTGATGTTTTCATGCTTTAAGTTTTTCATTGCTATGCCGGAAACCGTATCACGGCCTTTTTTTGCAACAAAATTAACTTTTGCTCCAAGCCTGGCTATTGCAACCGCCTGATTTGCGCCCTTGCCTCCCGGCAGCACATAAAAATTATCCCCCGCAACGGTTTCGCCGCGCTCCGGCATTCTTTCTGTCTTTACCATCATGTCAATATTAATGCTTCCGATTACCGTTATTTCTTTGGACATAACACAAAAATTCCTCCAAACAAAGAAATGACCTTAACCAAGGATTTTTTCCTCGGAAAAGGGAACTTTTTGGAGTTTATTCAAAAAGTCTGATTATTATACATTATTGTCAGGATTTTTCTATTATTTTTTTAAGTGTCTTTTCATATTTGGCCGCCAATTTGGACGCGGCGGACTTGGTTGCCCCTTCGGCCAATATCCTGAAAAAAGGCTTGTCATTATCGGGCAAAATAAGAACTCTTTCCATTCCTTCCCCCCTGAACTCCATGCCTTCAACGCTGTCCTGCGCGTCTTTTCCCTTAAGCGAAGAAATTTCCTGAATTGTTCGCCCCCTGTCTTCCCAAGGCACCGGAACATCTATTATAACCTTGTTATATTCGGGCAGCTGTTTTGTAAGTTCGGAAAGAGGCTTTCCGTAGCTTGCAAGGCATTCAAGAAATTTAACGGTGCTCATCATGGCATCAAAAGCGCTCATGAAGGCGCTGAAAATATACCCGCCTTTTTCCTCGGCAACAAAATCCGCTTTTCCCGAATTTGCCGCGGTCATCATAGCCCTGTAACTTGTTCCCGTTCTTATAACTTTTGCCCCGAGTTTTTCAAGATACCGGTCAACCACAAGGGAAGCATTTACCGGAACCGCAATATTTGCTTTTTTATACTTGGCAAGATAAAGAGCGCTCATTGCCATAAGGCTTTTGTCGTCTTCAAGAATAACTCCCTTGTCGTCAACAATGAATATTTTCTGCGCCCCCGCGTCTATCATTATACCCGCGTCGGCCTTAAGGGTTTTAACCATACCCGCAAGCTTGTCAAGCGCTTCCGCAAATTTTTCTCCGTCACGGGTAAGTTTTTTCTCGTCATTATGGGCGTTTAGGGCAATTACCTCGCATCCAAGCTCGCCCAATATCTGCGGAAAAATATGAACCGCGCTTCCGTAGCTGTAATCTATCACCACTTTAAACATACGTTCGCGCACTTTTTCAGTTTCAATGAAATTCATAAACCCTTCCTTATAATATTCCAATGCGCGGGGCGGATAGCTTATTGTCCCGACTTTTTCACTTTCAGCCCGCCTGTATTCCTCGCGGAAAAACGCATTTTCAATTGACTTTTCCTGCCCAAGGGATATGTCAAGCCCGTCAGCGTCAAAAAATTTAATGTCAACCATCTTGGGGTCATAAGGGGATTTCCTTATATGAAGACCTCCGGCAACTTTCAGCGTTTTTGCAACATATTTGGTTACGGACAAAGGCGCGATACGGAAGTCATAGATATTTACGCCGGTTGAAAGTATTCCCGCCATAAGGCTTCTTTCAAGCATGAAGGAAGCCCTGTGGTAATCTCGCGATATAAGTATGCTGCTTCCTTTTTTGATTGTGGAGCCGTAAGCGGCGCCGATTTTCGCGGCTATTTCAGGCGTCAATTCCGTATTTGCCATTGCCGTTATGCCGTAGATGTCAAACAATCTGTTGCTCCAGCGCTCGCCGTATATCAAAGAGCCCGATACAACAGAGTAATCATCTATTGTCTTTTTGGGCCACAGTTTTACTTCCGGTTTTATTATGGATTCTTTTCCTATAAGGCAGTTGTCTGAAATTACCGCTCCAACCCCTATATAAGCCCTCCAGCGCACTTTGTTTCCGTAGCCAAGAACCGCTTCCTTGATATCGGTTTCTTTTTCTATTACATTGTTCGCCCATATTATTGAACGCACTATTTTTGCTCCGTTATCAATATAGCAGTTGTCGCCTATTACGGAGCTTGATATCTCGGCGCCGTCTTCTATCGTCACATTGTCGCCTATTACAACCGTATCCTTAAACTTTACCTTTGGCCCTATTCTGCAGTTTTTTCCCATCCACACATCGCGGCCCATCTTTCCTTTTCTTTCGCCCTTTATGTCGCAGTCTATCTCCCCGTTTAATATGTCTTCGTGAACGGAACGGTATTCAGCAAGGGTTCCTATATCTTTCCAATATCCCTCGCCCGTAAAACCGTAAAGCCTTTCTTTTTTCTTAAGAAGGTCCGGAAAAAGCTGCTTCGCAAAATCATAATCCGTATCCATAGGTATGTGCTTAAAAATTTCCGGATTAAAAATATAAATACCCGTATTTATTGTGTCGGTAAAAACTTCGCCCCAGCTTGGTTTTTCCAAAAGTTTCTGCACTGTTCCGTCTTTTTCTGTAACCACTATCCCGTAGCGAAGAGGGTCTGTTGCCTTTGTAAGAACAATTGTTCCAAGCGCTTTGTTCTTATTGTGATATTCAATCGCGGCTCCAAGGTCAAAGTTCGTGAACACATCACCAGATATTATAAGAAACTTGTCGTCTTTTAAATGTTCTTTGGCAAGGGTAATACAGCCGGCTGTTCCAAGATCCGCCTGGCTTGTATAGTAATTTATCTTTACGCCGAATTTTTCCCCGTTGCCAAAATAGCCCGTAATAACCTCGGGCTGAAAATACAGCATCATGGTTATGTCTGTCATTCCGTATTTTTTAAGAAGATTAATTATGTGCTCAAGCATCGGTGTGTTCATTACCGGCGCCATTGGTTTTGGCACATTGGTGGTTAAAGGACGCAATCTTGTTCCGAACCCGCCTGCAAGTATAACCGCCTTCATATAAGGCCTCCAGATGATAAGATTAGGATTATAATACGCACAGCAAAATTATTATATTATAAAAAGGCGTTTTTTTACAATGCTCTTAACAAAACTTTGCCGTGTTTCACGTTAAAAAACTTTTAATATAAAACTTAATTTTTTTCGATTTTTAAAACACGCCGTCAATTCCGAGCAAAAAATAAAAAATATTTTTAAAATGCTTTATTTTTTATACTGTTATAAGCTTCATAAAAGTTTTAAGGTTTATTTTTTTCCTGCATCTGCTCTTCCTGCGGTTTCTGCATGGCAACGCGTTTTTCAACTTCCTTAAGAAGCCCTTTTTCCGCCATAACAAGCATTACATCGCCTTCTTCTATCACGGTTGTGCCGTTTGGGATAATAAATTTATCCCCGCGCGATATCATGGTTATAACAGCTCCCTGCGGCACGCCAAGTTCAAACACGCGCTTACCCGCAACATCGGAGCCAAAAGGAATAAAAACTTCGTTTAAATCGGCATCAAGACCGGCTGTCTGTTCAAACTCAAGAGGATACCTTTTTGCTTCCTGAAACGGTTCATTTAAACCAAGAAGCTTGGCCGCAAACGCAACCGTGCTGCCCTGAAGAAGAGCCGAAATTATCACAACAAAAAATACAATATTAAACATGGTTGCGCCCGATTCCATTCCCACCGCAAGAGGAAAAGTTGCAAGAATAATGGGTACGGCTCCAAGCAGACCCACCCAGGATACAAGAAGTTTTTCTTTAAAGGAATAACCGCTTAAAGAAAGGCTTATAAAAACATTCAGCGGCCGCGCTATAAAGATTAGCGCAAGCGCGGCAACAATACCCTGCGGCGCAACCGGAGGCAGCTGCGAAGGATACACCAAAAGTCCAAGCACAATGAACATCATTATCTGCATAACCCAGGCAATGCTTTCACTGAACCTCACTATATTTTTTTTATGTATCAGCCTGCTGTTGCTTACAATAATTCCCGCCACATATACCGCAAGAAAGCCGCTGCCTTTCAGCATTGAAGTCAGAGCAAAAAGCAGAAAAACGCACGAAGCAACAAGTATCGGATACAATCCCTCATAATAAAGATTTATCCTGTTTACAAGCATCACAATAAGCCGTCCGCCTCCAAAACCCGCCAGGAACCCAACTCCCATCTGCAGAAGCAGGGACATTATCATAGCCGCAACTCCCGAGCTTTCATTGGTTATAAGAGAAAGTATTCCGACGGTCAGAAATACAGCCATCGGGTCATTGCTGGCGGCGTCAAATTCAAGTATTGATTTTAATCTTCCTTTAAGGCTTATTCCCTTTGACCTTAATATTGAAAAAACCGCGGCAGCATCCGTTGAAGACAGCATTGAGCCAAGAAGCATCGAATGCAGAATAGGCAGTTTCAGAAAAAAATGAATTGCCGCGCCAAGAGTCATCGCGGTTATTATAACTCCGCCGGTGGATATAAATATTCCTTCTTTCACAACGGATTTCAAGGAAGACCATCTTGTATCAAGGCCGCCGTTAAAAAGTATCATGGCAAGAGCCGAAATACCAATAAACTTTGCGGTTTCAAAATCTTCAAAAAAGATTTTACCCGGACCCTCAGAGCCCGCAAGCATACCTATGCCAAGGAAAAGAAGAAGGGTCGGAAGCCCGAATCTTTCCGAAATTTTGCTTGCAAATACGGCAAGCACCGCCAGCCCCGAGGCAATAAGAATAATATGTTCCTGAGTCATTTTTTCCTTTTTTCTTTTAATTTAACACAAAGAAGAAAAATGAAATACATTATTTTTCACTTTTTAAAGCCTCAATCCAGCTTTATTTCTTCGCCTTTAATATCAAGAAGATCGGTCAATGTGCAGAACTTATATTTGTTAAGGTCATGATGAAGCACCTTCAGAAACTTAAGAGCAACCGTATTTGTTCCGTCTTTAACCGTAAACCTTATGCATTCCGCAAGGGCCGTGGCGGAACAGGACAATCCCGGAAGCGGAAGATACATACTTACTATAAGAAATGATTTTTCCCGCACTTCTTCCGGCGTTACCATAAGCAGCCCCGAAGTGGAAAGATTGGTGGCTTCGGCGCTGTTATATTTTTCAAAAATAAGATCGGGATTAAATTTTTTGTGAATAGCTTCATCAGCTTCGTTTTTTTCAAGAATTCTGTATCTTACGGGCACGGTAAAAGCAACCCTCGGATAATCACGGCGCTCCTGAGGGATTAAAAGCTCTCCTGTCTTTCCTTCGTTTATCCTGAATTTGTCTTTCATCAAATCTGCCTTTCTTTTATGGACAGCAGGTCCTTAAAATCAAGATACTTATATGTTTTTAAGTTTTGATGCAAAATTCTGTGAAGTTTTAAACCAACTTTGTATTTATATTTTCCGTTTTCATTAAGATGTCTTCTTACAACCTCTCCCAAAACTTTGCAGTTGCATGAAATTCCCGGCACCGATAAATGCATTGAAGCCGCAATAAAAGATCCCAGTTTTAAATCTTCATTTGTAAGCAGCATCACACCCGTTTTGCTGACATCCAAAGTTTCACCTTCCTTATATTCCGTCAAAAGCTCATCCGGATCAAAATGCCTGTTTAAAGCCTTTTCCGCATCATGAGGCCCCAGCAGCCTGAAACGCGCCGGCGTGCTCATCATTGCCCTTGGATATTCCCTTTTTTCCCCTGAAGTTCCTGCATTTACCTGTTGATCCATATTATACCCCCATATGCCTAAATTTATATTTAAACGTTTTTATTATATCATAAAAAAAACGGGCATTTTAACACCGCATGTCAAATACCTTTTTTTTACAGGCATTTGCTGTAGCCGCAAACCCTGCACACATTGCATCCGCCTTCGTGTTCCAAAGTGGCGCCGCATTCAGGGCATGTCTCGCCGATTCCTTTTTCCATGACAGCTTTTATCCTGTACTTTTCTCCGGCCGCCTGAATCTTATGCCCCGCCCCGTGCGCCTCATGCAGATATTTTTCCATTGCTATGCCGATCGCATCCGGACAGCTTAAAACAATTCCTCCGTCCTGCCATGCAGGAGAAGGGCAGCGCGTTCCGCGCAGATGTTTTACCAAAACTTCCGGCTTTACATGCGCCCTTAAAGCAACCGACACAAGCCTTGAAATCGCCTCTGCCTGCGCGCTTGCGCAGCCGCCTGATTTTCCCATTGTTGTAAAAACTTCACAAATGCCTTCTTCGTCCTCATTTACCGTAACATAAAGATTTCCGCAGCCTGTCTTCATTTTAATAGTTCTGCCAAAAGTCACATCAGGCCTCTTTCTGGGTTCAATCTCGGATATCTTTAATATGCTGTCAGGGTCTGCCGCCTTGGCCGGTTTTGTTTCTTCTTTCTTTGACACGGATACGGTAAGAACCTGTCCTTCGCGTGAGCCGTCACGATATATGGTGACACCCTTGCATCCCTTTTCATACGCAAGCATATAAACCTCGGCAACTTCCTCTTTTGTTGCGCTGTTTGCAAAATTTACGGTCTTGGAAACCGCATTATCTGTAAATTCCTGAAATGCGGCCTGCATGTTTATATGCCAGGCAGGTTCTATTTCATGAGCCGTCACAAAAACCCTTTTAATGTCTTCGGGAACTTCTTTTTCCGAATGCACATGACCCGTTTCGCCCACCCGCATCATCAAAGCATCGCTGTAAAAACCGCGTTCACGAGCGGCCTTTAAAAAATACCTGTTAACTTCCGGAAGTTTGTCATTGTCCATTACTGTTTTTGTATAGGCAACGGCAAATATGGGTTCAACGCCGGAGCTTACGCCCGCAATCATTGACAGCGTCCCTGTAGGCGCAATGGTTGTAAGCGTTGCATTTCTCAGCTTAAGATTTTGTTTTTCATATACAGAACCTTCGTAATTCGGGAACACGCCTCTTTCTTCCGCAAGTTTTATCGATGCTTCCCTTGCCTGATTATGTATGAACTCCATAACAGTCCTTCCAAGGCTGACGGCTTCTTCGGTATTGTATCCTATACCAAGAGCCAAAAGCATATCAGCCCATCCCATTACACCAAGACCTATTTTCCTGTTGCCTTTTACCATTTTATCTATCTGAGGCAGCGGATAACGGCTCATATCTATCACATTGTCAAGAAATCTCACGGCGCGTTTTGTTACATTTTTAAGTTTTTCATAATTTATTTTGCCGGTGCCGTCTATCATATTGGCAAGATTTATGGAACCAAGATTGCACGCTTCATAAGGAAGCAGCGGCTGTTCTCCGCAGGGATTTGTGCTTTCAATTTCCCCTATGTGCGGCGTGGGATTTGCCCTGTTAATTCTGTCCAAAAATATTATTCCCGGGTCGCCGTTCTTCCAGCTGTATTCAACAATCATGTCAAATATTTCTTTTGCATCTTCCTGGCCCGTCACTCTGCCGTCGCGCGGATTTATAATGTCATATTTCCCGCCTTTTTTCACGGCTTCCATAAAAGCTTCGGTCAGCGCCACCGAAATGTTGAAATTTGTTATTTCCATATTGTCTGCCTTGCAGGTTATAAATTCGCGTATGTCAGGGTGATCAACGCGAAGTATGCCCATATTGGCTCCCCGCCTTGTTCCCCCCTGCTTAATCGCTTCAGTTGCGGCATTAAAAACTTTCATAAAAGAAACAGGCCCCGAACTTACACCGTTTGTTGTTTTTACCATGTCGCGATTCGGCCTTAACCTTGAAAAAGAAAAACCGGTGCCGCCGCCGCTTTTGTGTATTAATGCCGCGTTTTTTATTGATTCAAATATTCCTTCAATTGAATCCTCAACAGGAAGAACAAAACACGCGGCAAGCTGCTGTAAATCCCTCCCAGCGTTCATCAAAGTGGGAGAATTGGGAAGAAAATCAAGACTTGCCATCAAATCATAAAAATCTTCCGCAGTTGCTTTTACATCCGCTTTTTTATCATACAATAGCTCGGCTTGCGCAATATTATCAGAGACTCTTGTAAAAAGCCCCGCGGCATCTTCCGCGGGATTTCCTTTTTCATCTTTTATAAAGTATCTTTTTTTAAGCACTGTTAAAGCGTTGTCGGACAATTCAGGGGCTTTTTTGGAACTCATAATAAATCTCCTTTTAATAATTTATACAGGTGCGTTATTATAGAACAATATTTAGTTGTGTCAAGGTGTTTTTAGGCAATAAATATACAAGATATTGTGCCGCTTAAAAGCGGAATAATTTTTAAAATTTTTCAGTCCATTTTTTATTTATAATAACAGATATAAGCCACAGGCTCGCTGCATCTGCAGTCAAAAGCCTTGCCTGCATCAACAATGAATTTTTCTCCCTTGGTGTAGCTTCTCCAGTCAGAGCCGGGTATTTTTGCTTCAAGAACACCTTCAACAACAACCATTGTTTCCTGCTTTGATGTTCCAAAATTATATGTGCCGGGTTCAATTACTCCGACAGTTGCGCTTCCGTATTTTCCTTCAAGACTCAAACTTTGAACTTTATCCCCGAAATAAGATGAATGTTTCATATATTTATTGTCCTCCTTATTATTCTTGAAACAACACCTTATATTTTTTTTCATAAAAAATCAAATAAAAAAATTTTAAAATAAGCAGGCATTGCAAATTAATTAAAACGGGGACAAAAAAATATAATCGATATACTTTATGTTTAAAAATATTTTCAAACATAAATATGCTTTTTGCAAAAAGCTTACAATATGCTTTTATTCAGCAATCTTTAAAGACATTAAAATCCGGCATTTTTTAGTTCATCCGGCGTAAGAGGTATCACTTTTTCAGGAGACTGACTTTTTTTTGCAACAGCAGCATTAATTTGTTTCACGGCTTTTTGCTTTTCATTTTTTAAAGCGCTCTTTTCCAAAACCGGCGCTGTTTTATTTTTTTCCACATAGTCCCTGTTTTCACCTATAACATTCATAAGTTTGCCAACCAAAGAATGCAGCTCCTCCGCCTGGGAAGACAACTCTTCTGCAGCGGAAGCCGTTTGTTCGGCGGCCGCGGAATTCTTCTGTGTCACCTGATCCATATCAGACACGGCCGCATTTATCTGCTGTATTCCCTTTGTCTGCTCCTGTGAAGCTGCGGATATTTCACTGATAAGACTGCTTAACTTTGCCATTCCTTCCCTTATTTGTTTCAGCTTATCGGCAGTTTCAGCGGCTGTTGTAACTCCGTTTTCAACATTTTTTCTTGAATTTTCGATAAGTTCACTTGTGCTTTTTGCGGCTTCAGCGGAACGTTTTGCAAGGTTTCTTACTTCTTCGGCAACAACCGCAAACCCTTTGCCCGCATCGCCGGCGCGCGCCGCTTCAACGGCTGCATTCAAGGCAAGCAGGTTTGTCTGAAAAGCTATTTCATCTATTGTCTTTATTATCTTTGCAGTCTCGGCCGAAGATCGGCTTATTTCGCTTATAACAGAGCTCATTTTTTCCATGGAAGATGCGCCTTCGCCCGATATTTTATTTGCCTCCTGCGCCATAATGTTTGCCTGACGTGAATTGTCGGCGTTCTGCCTTATCATTGAAGTTATTTCCTCAAGGCTGCTTGATGTTTCTTCAAGCGAGCTTGCCTGTTCCGACGCCGCGGAGGCAAGGTCCTGGCTTGCTGATGCTATCTGATTTGAAGCCGATGTCACCTGGTCTGAAGCCGATGTCATGCTTGAAATAACTTCCTTAACAGGCCCCGCTATTGATCTTGCCATTATTATTGAACCGGCAACAGACAGAACCAGAACAACAATAAACACAAAAAATAAAACTCCAATAATGGCGTTTATTTCTTCTTTAAGATCATCAATAAATATTCCGCTTCCTATCACCCAGTCCCATTCAGGGATGTATTTAACATAAGATGTTTTCGGCTGAGGATTGCTTTTTCCGTCTTTTGGCCATATGTATTTTACAAAACCTTCACCCTTATCCCGCGCTATTTTGGAAAATTCACGGAATATATACAAGCCGTTTGAATCTTTATATTCGTTCAATCCGCCTTTTTTATACCACTCAGGCTTGTCCAACGCGCTTACATTGGGATGCATAACAAAAGCCGGCGAAGTGTCATTAATCCAAAAATAATCATTATTGCCGTAGCGTATGTTTTTTATCGAGCTCTTTGCAAGCTCCTGCGCTGTTTCCACATCCATCCTGCCGCTTTTTGATTCCAAAAGATAATATTCCGCTGTCTTAAATGCCGTCTGCACAACAGCTTGGGTCTGTTTGTCTTTTAACAAATACATCTCCGAATTAAATTTAAAAAGCATCCAGAAAATAACAATTCCAAGAGCAGCCGCTATGCAAAAACCAAGACTTACAATTTTCGTTGAAAGATTTAACCTCATTGAATTCTCCTTTTTATGCCGTAAAATTTTACGGCAGACTCATCCCTTTGTTATACACTCTAATTATTTTACTTTCGGAATTCCAGGTTAAAAAATTAAATTTTAAACCCCATGAAATAAGCGGCCGGCAGCAGTCTGATTAAAATTACGCTTGCGATATTTATGTCCTGCTGCATATCATAAATATATTTTTCCGCTTATCTCCATTTTTCCTTCGGCTTTTTGTTTGTGTTATAATTTGTTTATGGAAAACATCTTAGAAACAATAAGCAATGCAATCCAAAAATACCTGGCACCGGTACTTATATTTTCGGCAATAATAATGCTTTTTTGGCCTTTAAAAAAGAAGGAACACATGGATACCGCGGAAGAAAACGAATTCCGGGAAAGCACAGACAAAAACAAAAAATCCGAATCTCTTGTAATGGAAGGCGCGGCTTTAAGGGCAAAACGCAAAAATTCCGCAATAAAACACTCACATACAAACAAAAGCATGTGCGCTGATTTCATATACAAGTTTGATTACAAGACGTATTTGCCGGGCCGCAACAGCGCAAAATATATTTCAAGACGTTTTTTCAGGCAATACACCGATAAAGTTCACCCAACCGGAGGCACCGCAAATTTTGATTTTAAAATATTAACAAAAACAAACCCGGAATATTTTTCGCAGTATGAATCCGAGCTTAAAGACAGGTGGAAAGGCAGTTAATTTGTTGACAATCAAAGCAATACTGCTTTATATTGTTAAAAATTAACGGAGGAATTGATTTTGCCCAAGATTTCAATTGTAATTCCCGCTTTTAACGAAGAAAAGCGTCTTCCAAGGACGCTGGACACAATAAAAAATTATGTCTTGTCAAAAAAACTTGACGCGGAAGTTATCGTTGTTGACGACGGCAGCAGCGATGCCACCGCTGCGGCTGCAGCCATGACTTCCGGAATCAATATTACTGTAATAAAAAATCCGGGGAACCGCGGAAAAGGATATTCGGTGGCCCACGGCTTTTCAAAAGCCGAAGGAGAAATAATATTTTTCACGGATGCGGACCTTTCAACGCCGGTGTCATTCATAGAGCCCTTCTTAAAGCAGCACGAAGCCGGCTTTGATATTGTTGCGGCTTCACGCGCGGTTCCGGGCTCCGCCAAAAGGGTCAAGCAGCCGTTTTACAGGGATATGATGGGCAGAGTATTTAATTTTTTTGTGCGCTTATTGACAGGATTAAAACTCAGAGATACCCAATGCGGATTTAAAAGCTTTAAAAAAGAATGCGCCGCGGAAATAATAAAAAGAAGGACAATCGATGATTTTGGCTTTGACGTTGAGTTTCTTTATATAGCCAATATGCTTAATTACAAGATATGCGAGTATCCCGTTGAATGGTATGATGTGCCGGGAACAAAAGTAAACGCTTTTAAAGACTCTTTAAAAATGTTTATAGACCTGATTGACATAAACATCAAACGCATAAAAGGCAGATATAATTGAATTACATTATAATGTTTGTTTTGTTTTATTTTACGGCTTCGGTCTTTTCAATGATAGGGGCGGGCGGCGGTATTTTATTTATGCCTCTTTTGATAGCGTCCGGGCTTTCCTTTCAGGCTTCGGCCGCAACATCTCTTACCGTAATGATAGCGATGACCATCACTTCATCCTTTATTTTTCACAACGAAAAACTGGTGGACTGGAAAGTTCTTTTTCTGCTTGAGCCTTTTTCAATGCTGGGGGCATTTTTAGGCGCGCGTTTAGCCGGTAAGATAGATGCAAATTATCTTGAATTTATGTTCGGGCTTGTTATGTTAATATCCGCATTCTTTATGTCCCAGAAAAGTCCGCCTTCCGTTAAATCCGAGCGCTGCGGTGGATTTGGGTATATTAAAAGCGCCTCCGAAGGTCATTCCTACTGCATAAATGTCTGGCTTGGCGCCCCGTTAATGTTCTTAACTGGCGTTCTTGCTTCTATTCTCGGCGTGGGAGGAGGATTTGCAAAAGTTCCGGTTATGAAACTTATATTTGGCGTCCCCATAAAAACATCAGTCGCAACAAGCTCAACAATGATAATGATTACCGCTCTTACCGCGGCCGCAACATACTCTTTTTCCGGACTTATAAATTACAAACTGGTTTTAATACTTAGCGCGGCTGTTTCATTGGGAGCGTTTACAGGAAGCAAAATTGCAATTAAAGCGGACAAAACCTTCCTTAACAGACTTGTGGCCGTAATACAGCTGTTAACCGCATCATACATGTTTTATATGGCTTTCTTTACACATTAATTTTAATTCGCCCAAAATTTTCTTGCCGGAATCAGAATCGAAAGACACATCATAACAATTGAAACAATAAGCGGATATATGTAATTTTCTTCATACAAAGTGTTTCTTTTTATTTTTGACTTGTTTTCCTCCATGGTCCTTATGTCAAAAGCTATTTTCAAGAAAGCTCCCGCGTTATCAAGCCTTGAAAAAGATCCTCCCGTAATTTGGGCAATTGATCTTAATTCGGTTTCATCAAGCTTAGAAATAACTTCCTCTCCCCTGTATATCTTATAATAGGTTCTTCCCCAGATGTCCCGTCCTTCAGGAATTTTTCCCCCGTTAACGGTGCCAACGCCTATCGTATAAATTCTTATCCCGTTTTCGGCCGCATATTTTGCGGCCGACTGCGGCGATTCTCCCTGATTGCTTTCCCCGTCAGTAATCAGCATAAGTATTCTTGATTTGCCCCCTTTTTCTTTAAGCCTGTTAACGCCGGAACGTATGGCCGCGCCTATATTTGTGCCGTCTTTTGCAAGCATTCCAGGCTCCAAAGATTCAACAATCATTGAAAAAGCGTCGTAATCATTTGTAAGCGGACACTGAACAAAGTCAATCCCCGCGAAAGAAACCATTCCTATCCGGTCTCCGGACAGATTGGAAACAAAATTAATCAGGCCTTTTTTAACCGCAGTCATTCTGTCCGGCTTAACATCCTGCGCGGCCATGGAAGAGCTTACGTCACAAAGAACCATAATATCAATGCCCGATGTTTCCTCCTCCGTTTCAACGGGTTTTCCCTGGGGTCTTGCAAGCGCAAAAACGACAAATATAACAGACATTGAAAAAAGCAAAAATTTTACGCCGGCAAAGTTTTTCAAAAACATAATCTTCATTTTTGACGAAGCCTGGGGGTCAAATAAATCTTCCGCGTTTTTTATTCTTTTAAAAGAAACAAAAACATGCCACAAAGAAAACAGCGCGGCCGGTATTAAAAGCCATAAGATATCCGGAGAGGCAAACCTCATGACAAAACCCTCACAAATCCCGCAATTTCAAGAATACCCGCCAAAACAACCATTATTAATCCGGCCCATAAAAAATAAACAAAAAGTTCCTTGTATTTGTTTCTGACTTTAACTTCAATTTCTTTTTTTTCAAGGGAAGCTATTGTTTTATATATGCTGTCCAGCGTGCTGTTATCGGTTGCCCTGAAATATTTTCCGCCCGTTATTTCCGCGGCCTGCCTTAGGGTTTCTTCGTCGGGTTCTTCATATTTGGCGGGCCTTCCAAAACGATCCAGCAGCTGCCCGTAATTGCCGTAAATATCTCTGCCCATTATCGGGGCTCCGCCCTTTTTTCCTATCCCTATGGTATAAAGTTTTATGCCTTTATAGGCCGCAATCTTTGCGGCCTCAACGGGAGAAATGCCTCTGTTGCTTACACCGTCCGTTGTAAGTATGATCACTTTTGTTGTCGTTGATTTTTCAAGCCTGTTTACGGCATTTAAAATTGCCTCGCCAACGGCGGTTCCGTCTATTCTTACAGAATTAAAATCAAGCTGGGCGGCAAGTTCTTTCACTATTTCATAATCCGTGGTAAGCGGGCACTGAGTGAAGCTTTTACCCGCAAAAACAACCAAACCGGCCCTGTCTCCCTTTAACCCGGACAAAAACTCAGACACAACTCTTTTTGCGGCTTCAAGCCTGTTTGGTTTTAAGTCATCAGCCTGCATCGAACCGGACACATCAAGCGCTATCATTATATCGGTTGCTCTTATATTTTCCCTGACATCCTTTTTCACAAGCTGAGGCCTTAAAAGAGCCGTCAAAAGAATTATGATTCCCGCAGCCTTTAAAATCTGCGGCAAAGACGCCATAAAAGAATTAATACCGTATTTTTTTATTCCGGAAAAATTTGAAAAATTTATTTTATTTCTTCTCTTAAAAAGAGGAACAACAAAAGCAATTATAATTAAAACCGCCGTAATTATCACAAAACCGGCATAATGCATATTTGCAAATCTCATCTTGACTGCCTCAGAACTCTTGTACGGAAAAATTTCATAAGATCCTTCATAAAAGGTTTTCCCGTTGTTATCACAATGCTGTCGGCTCCGGCTGCTTTAAGCATTTTAAGCAATGCCGTATCCTGCTGTTTTGATGCGTTTAAAAACTTTGCTGTTTGAGTTCTGTCCGATGTATTTATATATGCTTCCTTTCCTGATTCAGGGTCAAAAATTTTAATTATTCCGCAATCAGGCAGTTTGTAATCCGCCTGATCCCTCAAAATTACCGCTATAACATCATGCCTGTGCTTTAATGCTTTAAAAGCATCCAGCATACCCGTTTTGTCATTGTCATAAAAATCCGAAATCACAAATATAACGGAACGTCTTTTAACAAGTCTGTTTATATATTTTAAAGCCGAAACTATATTTGTGCCTTTGCCTTTGGTCTTATGATATATTATTTCCCTTATTATTGACAAAACATGCCGCCTTCCTTTTTTAGGCGGTATATAACGTTCCGGAGCGCCTCCTTCAAGATCGGTAAAACCAAAAAAACCGGCCCTGTCATTGTTCATGGCTGCGGCAAAACCTATTACGGCCGCAAACTCGGCGGCCAATTCCGCTTTTGTCTGAAGACGCGTTCCAAAAGAAAGCGATCCCGACATGTCAACGGCAAATATAATCTGCATCTCGCGTTCTTCCGTAAAAACTTTTACATAAGGGGCGTCAAGCCTTGCGGTGACATTCCAGTCAATCGCCCTTACATCGTCTCCTTCCGTATATTCGCGCACATCGGAAAATTCAATGCCCCTGCCCTTGAAACTTGACAGGTATTCCCCCTGAAGCACGGAATTCACAAGGCGTCTTGTGGTAATTTCTATCCTTTTGATTTTCTTAAGTATGTCTTTGGATATCACGGAAAGCCTCTTTAATTTTCAGGGTACCTTGACCTTGTTAAGAATTGAATCAATTATTGAATCCGTTGTCATTTCCTCGGCTTCGGCTTCATAAGACAATATTATCCTGTGCCTTAAAACATCATGCGCGGACGCTTTTATGTCATCGGGCATCACATAAGCCCTTCCGTCAAGATAAGCTTTTGCTTTCCCGGTCATAACAAGCGCAATGGATGCCCTGGGCGAGCATCCAAAATCAATCATATTTTCCAATTCAAGCCCGTATTCGGCCGGAGTTCTTGTGGCAAACACAATGTCGGTCACATACTGTTTTATCTTTTCGTCGACATATACGGAATCAACATATTCTCTTGCTTCAATTATGTCTTTGGGCTTTAAAACCTGCCTTACTTCTATATTTTCACCCGTTGTCATCCTGTTTATAATTTCTGTTTCTTCATTCTTGGAAGGATATCCCACAATTGTCTTCAGCAAAAACCTGTCAACCTGGGCTTCCGGCAGCCTGTATGTTCCTTCGGTCTCAATTGGATTCTGCGTTGCCATAACTGTAAACGGCTCTTCAAGCACAAATGTTTTTTCACCTATGGTAACCTGCTTTTCCTGCATTGCTTCAAGCAGCGCGGACTGAACTTTTGCCGGAGCTCTGTTTATTTCATCAGCAAGCACTATATTTGCAAACAAAGGCCCGGTTTGTACCGTAAAAGCCCCTGTTTTCACGTTATATATTCTGGTGCCCGTCAAATCAGCCGGAAGAAGATCCGGCGTAAACTGTATTCTTGAAAAACTGCATGCTATGGAACGCGCAAGAGTTTTAACAGAAAGGGTTTTTGCAAGACCGGGAACTCCTTCAAGCAGAACATGCCCCCTGCAAAGCATAGCAACAACAAGGTTTGAGAGCATTTTCTCCTGACCAACTATGACTTTTTTGGTTTCTTCAAGAGCTTCACCGATTTTAAGCGACAATTCCGTTTCTTTTGTTCCAAGTTTTAAATTCTTTGCCATTTTTATTCTCCTCTTATCATAACTATGGTGCCTTTTGGGGCGTGATTTAACAATATAATTATGTCTTCATTTTTCATTCTTATACATCCCGAACTTGCATCATGCCCGATTGAATCAGGATCGTTTGTTCCGTGTATTGCTATCCCGCTTCCAGCGGATTTCGGGGTGCCGTCGGCATTTAAGGGCATTCTTTTTTCTTTTATAAGTTTTTTGCGGTAAACAAGATCGTCTTCATTCGGATAATTAAGGCGTAAAAAAACCGGGCCGTAGCTGTTAAGCCCAAGGTCCTGATTTGTCCCGTATTTTGCATGCCCGTCTTTTGCATAAAGATAAACAGAGTTCATTGCGTCCAATGCCTTTTTACCCTTTATAAATTCGTTTTTTTCAAGATACAATTTTTCATACAGTTTTTTGTCATTTTCCGAAAGCGCCTTCTTTTCAAGCTCCTTAATATAATCAGGTTCAACGGATGAATTAACACGGATTATTTCATATATGCCTTCAGGCGTTGCGTTGTCTCCAGAAAAGGATTTCCGCCCGGGATTTTTTCCCGTGGAAACCAAAAATTCGGATTCAACGCACATATCGGAATTCACCAAAAGAAGTTTTTTTTCTTTTTTCAGGACAACTATCGCCTTGTTTTTTCCGCTTTTGGCAAACTTTTCACGGAAGACAGGGTCTAAAGAGATGTATTTTTCCAAAGGAACGCCGCACGCCAAAACCGCACACGGCATAATAAAAACAATAAACTTCAGCAGAAAGCGTTTCATAAAATCAATCCAGAAAAGTTATATTAAGCGAAGGCCTTTGCATAACTTCAAATTTTACGCCTGCTTCTTCAAACAATTCCTGATAAGACTTGTCCGGATAATGATTCGCGGTTACAAATCTTTTTATTTTTGCATTAACAATCATTTTTGCGCATATAATGCACGGGCTGTGCGTACAGTAAATTGTTGCGCCTTCAGTGCTTCCCGCATGAAGCGCCGCCTGTATTATTGCATTCTGCTCCGCGTGTATTGCGCGGCATATTTCATGGCGCGTGCCGGAAGCTATTCCAAGCTGGTCGCGCAGGCATCCAAGTTCAATGCAGTCCTTAACGCCGGCAGCCGCTCCGTTATATCCTGTTGATATAAGAAAATTATTTTTTACTATCACGGCGCCAACATGATGCCTTAAGCAGGTGCTTCTTTCGGCGGCCAGATATGCCATCTTCATAAAATACTCATCCCAGCTTGGCCTGCTGTATGCCTTATAATTAAGTTCTTTCAAAAGGGCGTCTATTGATTCGAAAAGTTTTTTCGGCGTTCCCGAGTTGTCAATTACATAATCCGCCATCTTAAAACATTCATTAAGCTGCTGCGCATTTGGATTTGAGGAGTTTTCCTGTTCTTCTTTTTTCAAAAACTCTTCAAAAGTCTGCGGATCTCCCGGCCTTGCCCTTAACAGCGCCCTTTCAAACCTTGTCTTTGGGTCGGCGGTTATTCCGATAAGCTTAAAGTTTTTAAGCCCTGCTTTAAGTTCCTCTATTTCTTTCGGGTTTCTGATTGAATCAATTGCCGCCTGAGGCGCGTTTTTTATCTTTTTTACGGCCCGCTTTGCCAATACACCCGGACCTTCGGCTTCGCGAAGCTGATTTCCTATAAGAATAAGGTTGTCCCTTAAAGGTTCAAGACCGCGGGATTTTGCCTCATCCCTCAATATGTCAGACAATGAAAAAAAGGTAAATTTCTTTTTTTCAACAAGATATTTTATTGCTTCTCCTTTGCCTGCCGCATTCGGACCCGTGAAACCAAGGAACATAAAAACCTCCGATTAAAGGGTTTATTAAACAATTAAAACATATTCAGGGACAATATTAAAGAGTGTTTTTATTTTTCATCAGCAAAATACCGCCCTCAGGCATACCAGAATAGTCCGCAACAACCGGGCATTTTAATTTAAGCATAAAAAAAACCGGCAGTTTAAGGGTATTTAACGCCTCAAAATTCCCCTGCCCTTTGCTTATTATAAGAGGCGCAGAGTAAAGCAGGCGCCTGAATTCTTCACTTGCGTATTCGGGCACTATACCGGGGGAATCCGCGCCGCTGTCAATTATTTCTGCGTATTCCTGTATCCCTGCAAATAAAGCGTCTTCCTTTAACGCATCATTTAAAATAGGCGAGGTTTTCACCGCATATTTTATGGTGCTTCCGTATGTTTTTTTTATCCTTTCAAGAAGCAGGACGTCAAAAACAATTTCACCGGTATTGTCCCCAAGAAACAATACATCGCTGTTTGCAGAAAGCGCGGCTTTCAATTCTTCATAGTCAAAAACCGCAAATTTCTTTTTTAAAACATCATTAACATCCCGCGACAGGTCAAAATCATGGTGCGTTCCAAAGTCTATCACATTACCAGCAATTGATATTCTTATTGCGGTTTCAAGCGGATCCGCAGAATTGTTAATTATGTGTTGAAGCCCCGGCTTCATCCGCATGGCAAGCTGATTATATTCATCCTTAACTTTTTTATACGGGTCAGGGTTTCTTAACATTCCTCGTATTATCCTGTGCATGTCACGGGATGTCTTTGGCGGGGTGTCATCCATATCAGCCCGTGAAAGAAATTCGGAAATTTTTTCGCTGATTTCTTTTTTAAGTTCTTCAGATGCGCCGGACATTGACGCGGCCTGCATTGCCTGCTTTAAAAGGCACGGCAGGCACCTTTTATCCGTTTTCAATTCTTTACACCCGTAATAAAAATTTCATTTCCCAGTTTTTCCTCACGGGCCTCGCCTTCCCTTACAAGCTCGCTTATCGCGGCAATTACCCTTACTTCCGGCGCATTTATAACCCGTATAAGCTCATTTATCGCAACCGGCCTTAAACGCACGGCCTGCATCACGGCATTTTTTACCGTATCAACAGTGTCTATCATTCCGCCTTTGTAAGAGCTTATTATTTCGGCTTTTTCACCGAATATTTTCAGCGCAAGCTCCATTGCCTCCCGCGAAGCAGGCATGGCAAAACTTTCAGCGCGCGTGCGTACTATTGTGTTTATCTGAATTTTTTCAACATTTTCCATTCTTTCAATTACGTCCTTTATTGCCAGCAGTTCTTTTTCACTGTCATTTATTCCCTTAACCAAAAGAACCTCAAGCAGGATGACACCCTTATATTCTTTTGAAAAAAGCACAAGACCTTCAAGAATGTCATCAAGATTTAACGAAGGGTGCGGCCTGTTCACTTTAATAAACGCTTCTTTTGTCGCGGCATCAAGAGAAGGCAGAACATAATCCGCCTTTTTTGCCTGAGCTCTTACATCAGAGTCATAAAGAAGCGTGGAATTTGTTATTAAAGCGGTTTTACAATTAAATTCTTTTTTTACCGCATCAATTGCTTCGCCCAGATTCAAGGCAAGCGTCGGCTCGCCGGAACCCGAGAAAGTGATAAAATCAGCCCTGCCGCCTTTTTCAAAAAATTTTCTTATTTCATCCAGCACATCTTCTGTTTTTACAAAAATACCCCTGTCCGCGGTTGTTTTTATGGTGCGCCCAAGCTCGCAGTAAACACAGTTTAAATTGCATGTTTTGCAGTTTAAAAGATCAACCCCAAGGGACAAACCAAGACGCCTTGAAGGCACAGGCCCGAAAATGTGCATTTTATTCCGCCTTAATCTTCTTTTCCCTGATTACCGATGCAATTATCGCGATTGCCAGCACAAAAATAATCACAATCAAAGATATGCCTGTTGGTATGTGTATCCAGTGCGAAATCAGCATCTTTACCCCCACAAAAGCAAGGATTGCGGACAAACCATATTTAAGATAATGAAACATGCCCATGATACCCGCAATCGCGAAGTAAAGGGCCCTTAAGCCGAGTATTGCAAATATATTGCTTGTATAAACTATAAAAGGGTCTCTTGTTATTGCAAATATTGCCGGAATTGAGTCAAGCGCAAATACAAGGTCAACAAAATTAATTACCATAAGCACAACAAACAGCTGTGTTATATGCCATTTATTGTCATGTTTTTCAAAAAAGTTGTGATTTTTATATTCCATTTTCATCGGCATTATTTTGCTGAAAAAAACCACCACAGGATTTGACTCCGGGTCGTATTCCTCGTCCTTTTCCGCAAGCATTTTAAACGCTATGTAAACAAGGAATATTCCAAACACATATATCAGCCATTCAAACCTTTCAACAAGCGCGATACCGGCCAGTATAAAAACAGCGCGCAATATCATGGCCACAAGTATTCCGTAAAAAAGCACCCTGTGCTGATAAATTGCCGGCACCCTGAAATATCCAAATATCACTATGAATACAAACAAATTGTCCACGCTCAATGATTTTTCTATCAGATACCCCGCAAGATACTCGGCCGCAGCCTGTTTCCCAAACCATTGAAGCACAAAAAAATTAAAAATCAGGGCAAGTGCTATCCACACCGCCGTCCAGGAAAGCGCTTCCTTTACCTTTACTTCGTGATCCCTTTTATGAAAAACTGCAATATCAAGGATTATCATAAGCAGTATGAACAGGTTAAAAGCTATCCACTGCCATGCCCCGTGATTAATCGCCTGTGATTGTGCCGTAATTGTGTTTATTGTTCCTGATGCTGCTGTCAATTTTACACCTTCCTTAAATTTTTAATCGGTAATTATATCACAGTTTAATGCCGTGAAAAAGAAAACCAAAAAAATGCAGGGCAGCCCCGACGCTTACAAAAACATGCCAGATAATGTGATGCCAGGGTATTTTTTTTATGGCGAAAAAAACCGCCCCCGCAGTATAAACAACGCCTCCTGATACCAGCCAAAAAAGAAAACCCGGCGCATTGTTTTTTATTGCGGGTATCCCGATTACAACAAGCCATCCCATTACAACATAAAAAATCAGGGCAATTGCTTCAAGCTTTCCCGTAAAGAAAGCCTTAAACACTATACCGCAGGCGGCAAGCCCCCATGCAATCCCAAAAAGCGACCAGCCCGCCGCGCCCTTTACAAACAAGAGTGCAATGGGCGTATAAGTTCCAGCAATAAGCACAAACACAAAAGCATGATCCAGTATTTCAAACACGTTCTTTGCCCTTACAGGGGTTAAAGAATGAGCCAGGGTTGACATTGTAAACAGCAGTATTAAAGAAGCCCCGTATATTGAATATGCGGTAACCGCCGGCGCATTCCCCTGACGGGCGGAGCAAACAACAAGCAATACGGTTCCGGCAACCGCCAGCAATGCCGTTATGCCGTGAATTATGGAATTTGCGATTTCCTCTTTAGCCGTCTGTTTTTCATATATGGGCTTAATTTCTTTCATAAATTGATAATACCACATAAATGCTTGAAATGACGTCAAACGAAATATATAATGGCACAAATCAAATAATAAGGAGATTTATAAATGCTTGACATAAAATTAATAAGGGATAACCCGGAAGCCGTGAAAGCGGCTCTTGCCAAAAAAGGAGTTCCCGCAAATGCGCTTGACGAAGTGATAGAGCTTGACAGGAAACGGCGCGAAATAATCGGGCAGGTTGAGGTTTTAAAAGCCGAAAACAACAAGAAATCTTCCGAGATTGCCGGGCTTAAAAAATCAGGCAAACACGAAGAAGCCGCATCAATAATTGCTTCCATGAAAGAAATTACGGACAGGATAAAATCCCTGGACACAGAACTTGCCGCAATAGAAGAGCAGCAAAAAACAAAACTTTTATATATTCCCAACATGCCAGATGCTTCTGTTCCCGTGGGGCCCGACGAAACCGCCAACAAGCTTATTCGCATGGTCGGCGAAAAACCTGTTTTTGATTTTACCCCAAAACCCCACTGGGAAATAGCCGAGCATTTGGACATTCTTGATTCCGTGCGCGCAATAAAAATAACAGGCGCCAGATTCGTTCTTTACAAAGGGCTTGGCGCCCTTCTTGAACGCGCGCTTATCAACTTTATGCTTGATGTGCAGACACGCGAAAACGGCTATACGGAAGTTATCCCGCCCATGCTGGTAAACAGGGACACTGCAACGGGCACAGGCAATCTCCCAAAGTTTGAAAACGAACTTTTTAAGCTTACAGACCCTGACTGGTTCCTTATCCCAACAGCCGAGGTCCCCGTGACAAACATCCACAGGGATGAAATCTTAAACGAAAAACAGCTTCCCGTAAAATACTGCGCTTACACACCGTGTTTCAGGAAAGAAGCCGGAAGCTATGGCAAAGACATGAAAGGCATAGTAAGGATGCACCAGTTCAACAAAGTTGAAATAGTGAAATTCGCGCATCCGGAAAAAAGCTTTGACGAACTTGAAGACCTTTTGTTAAATGCGGAATCAATACTTAAAAAACTGGGGCTTCATTACAGGGTTGTGCTGCTGTCAACCGGCGATATGAGCTTTTCCTCGGCAAAAACATATGACATTGAAGTATGGCACCCCGGCGCAGACCGTTATTGGGAAACATCTTCATGCAGCAATTTTGTTGATTACCAGGCGCGCAGGGCAAACATCAAATTCCGCGACAAGGAAGGAAAAACCCGTTTCGTACATACATTAAACGGCTCCGGCCTTGCAACCAGCAGGCTTTTACCCGCGATTCTTGAATGTTTCCAGACAAAAGATATGGAAGTTATAATACCGGAACCTTTAAGGCCTTATATGGGCGGAGTTGACAGGATAACAAAAAAATAGCATAATAACCCGAAAATAAATTTAAGGAGACAATAATGGCGGATAATAAACCGACATCTGATAACAAACCAAAGAAAAAAACAGGCCTCTATATTATCGGAGCCGCCCTTGGCGTGCTTGCTCTCGGGTATTATGTTCTTACTCTTGTTAATCCTGACGCCAGCAACTGGGCCGGCACCGTGTCTCCGCTTCTTATAATAGGCGGTTATGTTATGGTTGGCGTCGGTATAATGGTGGGCTGGGACGAGTAGTTAAAAAGCCCTTTTCATTTCCCTGTATTCAGATATCATTTTGGCGCAGCGCATCTTTTTTCTTTCAATTATTTTCAAAACCTTTGCGGAATCCCTGTTTTCAAAAAATTCATCAAAATTGTTTTTTCTTTCAAGAAATCTTTTTTCCAAAAACTCCGCAATTTCAAGCGCGTCGTCAATTGAAACAATTTCTTTTTTGGCCGCGTTTTCAAGAAATGCCTGTGTGTCATTAAGGGCTTCTTCCGAAAAAAACAGCGGCATATTATCATGCATGTCGCAGGATAAATCCTCGGAAAAAGAACGAATTAAATTTGCCTGGGCTTTTTGATCCTCGGCAACCATTTTCCAAAAAAAAGCGTCGCGCGGAAATTTTTTTGCAAAAGACATATAAAGTTCGGCAAGGTGTTCTTCAACAGACGCAATGTACTCAATAAATTCGGAATTTTTCCCCATGACAAAAACCCCCTTATTGCAATTACCGTTCTTCCGCAAAACCCCCGCAAAGCACCAATTTTATTTACGGATTTTCAGGGATGTTTCTTAAATGATTTTTTTTGGCGGTTTTTCGTTTAGGCCAGGAGAAACCTGCAAGCCGCTGAAGTAAATCTAATTGTAAAACTTTACCACAAGCACAGCATAGGCGCCCTGATATCCTTCGGGCAACCTATAGACAACTCAAAGCCTTATCCAAAAGTCATTTTATCAAAATATACTCAAAAAACCAACCACAATCCAGTTTTAACAGCTTAAAACATCTTGACATTACCGAGACCCAAGACATGGCTCATTCGTGTCCCTTGTTAATAAGTCCATTTCTGATTAGAATTGGCCTTGATTTGGCTTAAGACTTCTCGTACATTCTTAGGTAAGAATGGAGATACCTCAAAGTTTTTCGTTTTTTTTAACCACCCAAGAATTTCTAGATAATCTTTCATGAAATCGAACTTAATATTGATGAGACTTAATAAATATTTTCCATGGCAGTCTCGTATCTTTTTTCCGCTCCTACACGGGCATATATAATGCCCTCGATATGACTTCTCTGCGAGAATTTGTATCAGACGTAAAACCGACGAGTCATCAGCAATCTGAAATCTCCTTTTATAATCCTCAAAAATACCCTCGGCACCATGTGCATGTTCGCCAAAAGGCAGTTTTCCATGCTTAAGGTAATAACTATAGCTGTACAGATACGGAAGCAAAAGATCATCGACAAAACGAATCAGCGTTTGGTTTATCCGAAAAACCTCATATACTGTTAGCGGTGTCTCCAAACAAAGGGTTCCATCGGGATTACGATGGAAAGTTGAGGCAATCTTGGAACCAGTCTCTTTAACCTTGGGGATACTGTTCGGATAATCAAAAGCTACCCGAATCTCAACCTCGTACCTGTCTTTGATATCGTCTTTTTCTATAAATATTGTGCCACTTATAATATGTCCATCATCCTTTTTTTCAATAAACAAATATGGATACTTGCTCCGCAATTCTAAATATTGTTTTTCCACACACATGAACTTCCCCACGGACGACGTTCCACAGAAGGGCTGACTTTTACATAAGGAGATGTGCTGAAACGCTGCTGTTCCGGATTAATATCCCGAGCTTTAATACCGAGGGATTCTTCCAGATTCTTCACTGATTCCATACTTTCAGCTTTTTCAAGCAACCGAACTCCAAAAACATTGCGCGCATCAGCGACCCATTCAAAAAAGGATTTAGGCAAAGATGAATCTTCATTCCACTTATCTGCAAAATTTTCGCCGGGATTAGCAGGATTTGGAATATAAAACTTACCGGTCTGTTTAATAACGTCGTCATTGATCCCAGCCAAAACATCGTAAATAACGTTATAGATATTATCCTGCCCTTTGTATAGGGATGCCGCTAAAGTCGTAATAATAATCGAGATGGGCTTACAACTGTCCTTTTTTCTTTCCCAGAATATATCACGATGCCTTTTGAGAATTTGAATCGCTTTTTGAAGAGGCGTTTTAATTTTATACTCAGGAACATCATCAATGCTGGCCTTTATGGATTCTGCCAACCGTTTTCTCATGGATACAAACACTGCTTCTTGGCGCAACTTAAACCATTGAACATACCCCCGCGGATTGCTTTTAGGCCATTCGGTGTCTGTGTTTTGAGTATCTGTTATCAGAATGGCTTCGGACAACAATCCTCCTTGCGCCCGCATAATGTCATCCGGGATAGCTGGCAAAATATCCATATGGAATTCATTGGCATAATTCAGTGTCCAGCACCGGCGGCCTTCTTTATCAAGCAGGTTCTTATATGTTTGATTTGCTTTAAGACGGTCACCGACCATTTTCTTTAGTTGAACCTGCGAAGTTGCATTTTTCTTCAATTTACCCAACAAACAAACCAAATCAATGTCGTATTCATCTTTGTTTGTTATTGGTTTAATGACAGTCCCCAAAGAAAACGATCCTTGAGGATAAATCTCGGGAGCATATGCGTGTAGAGGAGAATCTTCTTTGCCCAACCACTCACCAACACCCTCGTACCGCTTTTTTGCCTCTAAATACCTGCTTTCTGGAATATCCAAATCCTCCGCAAACCGCTCTAACCAACTCGACAAAACAGACACCTTTTCAAACATATCCATTTCTGCACCTCTCCAATTTGTATATAGGAATAAACTCGTCAGCTTTATGTTCTTTAAATTTCGCATTAAAGTTCGGGGATTCTGTACGACTGTGTGTTGAGGCGAAGGCAAACAATTCATCCATATTCATTTTGTCCAGGGCAAACAACCCTGCCGGCACTTTTGGATTTACACGAACAAAATTATCTTTAAGAAGTAAATTAAGCTGTGCACTAATGCTAACGCTCTGCGCCTGCATGATCAATTGAACCACATTGTTCGCCCACAATGACCAACCGCCAAATTTACTCAAGACGTTTGAACTTTGTTTTAATTCTTCTGTCGTGCCTACACTTAGCATTCGTATTTCAGACAAGGGAATATTAAGAATGGCAATCGCTTCAAATAGCCCTACCATTGCCGGGTTATTTGCCCATACTCCTCCATCAATTAAACGTGTGCTATCGATATTTTTGCTGATTGGAAAGAAAGTCGGAGCAGCGCTTGTAGCGCGGGCAATTTTCCAAGCCGGGATCTTATAGTCCCGCTTAAATCTCTCATGATGCGCTGTTTTGAATACATGAACGTCATTGGTGTCTATGTTGTAGGACGGTATAACCAAACGTTTCTTACTTTCACCCAACAGCTTACTGCCAAAACAATTACTTTCCTGAAAGACACTCTCTATAGCAGATCCTGAATATTTCGCAAACACCATATTTTTTAAACTTGTCCACAGCGGTATTTTACGGAATATTTGAGGACCTTTCTTAAAATAAAACTCCACCAGTTCCTTGGGTGATAATCCCAAACCTAAGCCGAGGGCAATAATACCGCCTGTCGATGTTCCTACGATTAGATCAAAGTGATCTGTTATTTTCGTATTCAAATCTTCTTCAAGTTTCGACAAAAACGCAGCCGAGAACAGCCCTTTAATCCCGCCACCATCTAAAGCTAATATTTGAAATCGATTGCTCATAACACAACCCTTTCCAGCCTTACTTTGCGCTTTTGCCAGTCCGGCATGGCCAGCGAAAGAAAACTGTAAAATTGCTTTGTGTGGTTTGGATATTTTAAGTGGCACATCTCGTGCACAATCACATACTCTATGCAGTGTGACGGCGCTTTGATTAACTCCGTATTCAAGCTAATCCGGCCTTTACTATGAACACAACTGCCCCAACGTGATTTCATTCTTTTAATATTTATGTCTGGAAGTTTTATACCGTATTTTTTCAGTTTTTCGTGACATCGTCCGGCAATAGCCGTAAATATTTTAATTGCCCGCTGGCGGTACCACTCATAAAGCAATTGCTTTGTTCTTGGCCTGCTGTCCGGCCGCGGGGAAAATACATAAATATATCCACCCTTTAATTTTACTTCCTGCTGACTTGATTTGATAACTTTCAGACGATACTGGCGTCCGTAATAATAGTGCGTTTCACCGCTTATATACTTTTTAGGCGGTTCCTTGGGCAGAAATGACTCAAAATAATTGATCTGTTTGACGATCCACTGCGCGCGTTTTTGAACCTTGCTTAAAATTTTATCAACAGAAGAATCACAAGGCGCGCTTACGTTAACAGACATGTCGGGCAAGACGCTTATCTTTAAATCTTTGCGCGGCTTTTTCTCCAGCAAAAAAAATATCTTATTTTCTCCATAAGTTATAAAATGCTTCGTCATTGTGCATACCTGCGTTTGGCAATGTTTATGATTTTTTCCATAATCAGGTCAATTTCCTCGTAACCCAAATTTAAATTGGTCTCATCCGCCAGATAATCCTCAATTTCGTTGAGCATTTTATTCTGTATATCTGTTTTCAGATGCCAATCTACCACTATATTGCGCTGGATAATCTCGTCCACGTCTATTGCAATTTGAGCTGAAACATTTTTGTCGCTGTTTTTGCGGCTCACGGCTTCGTAAATAATCCCATAAAAAGCTTTGGCTACGTCTTTGTCCTCTAAAATTTCCGGTATATCTGCATCTTTTCGGTCGCGCACCGCTTCCATAATCTCGCTGGCGGTCAGAAAATATTGGGCGTCAGTTATGCGCGCTTGCCGGTAATCTTCAATTGCTTTCTTTAGCAATTTTGAAAATTTCTCGTAAAAAACCGGGTCCTCTTCGTATTTCTCTTCAATAGTGCGTTTTGTCCGGTGGGCAATCATATCCGCCTTTGCAGCGTCGCCAACAGCTTTGGTCACCTCTTTCTGAAAGTTCTCTTTATCAAAAATATTAACCGGGTCTGTTATCTTGATAACCTCATCGGAAGTAACATATGTATTTAATAACCTCTGTATCTTATTTTCATACTCCTTAAAATCCACTGTTTCAGCGTAACGCTTTTTTACCGAAACGCGTAGTTTTTGGAAAAACTTAAAATCATCTTTGTATTTATTTATCTGCTGTTCTGATGTCTCCTTGTAAAACCTCTCTGCAGAAAGGGCAATGCTCAATGTCTTTGAGAAAGCGGTCAGCTTCTCATAAAACTTATGCCTGATTTCTTCATCAAATAAAAACTTTTCGTACTCTTCTTCATCGCGCCGGTTCTTGATTCCTTTAAAAATGTCCCACAGATCAGCATATTTCTGCGGAAGCGTTTTGATTTCTTCCGCAATATTAATTAAAGTGCCTTCCAAATCTTCTTTGTCGAACCCGGACAATTCTTCATACGCCGTTAAAGCGCGATCCAATTCCCCGAGAATCCCGTAATAATCCAAAATAAACCCATAGTCTTTGCCTTCATAAATACGGTTTACCCGGGCTATGGCCTGCAAAAGAGTATGTTCCTTCATGGATTTAGCAATATAAAGCACGGTATTCTTTGGCGCGTCAAAGCCTGTCAACAGTTTATCCACGACAATCAAAATCTCAGGCTGTTCAGCATACTTGAAAGATGCAATAACTTGTTTGTTATATTCCTTTTCACTGCCAAAACGTTTAATTACAGTTTTCCAGAATTTCACGACTTCTTCGGCAGGTTCTTCATCAACGGATTCGTACCCTTCGCGCTCATCAGGAGCGGAGATAACCACTTCAGATGACACTTTGCCTATTTCATCAAGATATTTTTTAAACTTAAGAGCCGCGGCTTTGGAATCCGTAGCCAGCTGGGCTTTAAAACCTGTGCCTTGCCAGTTTTTGCTGAAATGCTCGCTTATATCATAGGCGATCATTTGGATTTTCTGGTCGGTGAGATTAATTTTTTCAATTTTGGTGAACTTCTTTTTTAAATCAGTCACCTGATATTCGGACAACGGCTCGCATACACGGTCAAACCAAGTGTCAATCGGTTTTTGCTCCACGTCCTGAAGCACATGCCTGCCTTCGTATAAAAGGGGTACAACCGCCTTGTCTGCCACAGCGTCATTTATACTGTAAATCGGCTGAATAAACCCGCCAAACTTTTCTGCCGTGCTTTTTTCGCTCTTTAGCAAAGGCGTGCCGGTAAAACCGATATAACATGCGTTGGGCAATACCTTTTTCATAAGCGCGTGCGCCACTCCGTACTGGCTGCGGTGGCTTTCATCCACCAACACAAAAATGTTATCTGAAGTTACTTCCAGCGAACGTTTGTTTAATCCGGCCTGAAACTTGTCCAAAACGGTTGTGATAATTGATTTTTTGTTTCTGTCCAGAATCTCCATCAAATGCGCGCCCGTCCTTGCTTTTTCCGGTTCCATGCCGCAATGCTTAAAAGTATTCCAGATCTGCTCGTCAAGGTCAATCCTGTCGGTTACTATTACCACCCGTGGATTAGAGATATCAGGGCATAAGGCAAGGGCTTTAGCCAGCATCACCATGGTTATGGACTTACCGCTTCCCTGCGTGTGCCAAATCACACCTCCCTTGCGTTTGCCTTCCTGATACTGGCAGACCCGCTGTATGGTATTCTTAACCGCAAAATACTGCTGATGCCGGGCAATCTTTTTCTCACCACAGTCATAAATTACAAACTGACGGCTGAATTCAAGCAAGCGGTCGGGCTGCAAAAGACAATAAATAGCTTTGTCCTGTTCCGTTGGCTGACGCGCACCAAGAGTATCAAACAAATTCTTTACGTAACTGAAACGTGAAGAAAATATTTTGCTCTTTTGTTCATCAGAAAGTGGTTTATTTATAAGATCAAACAGCGCGTTTTCATCCAGCGATTTCTCTTTCCATACTGACCAGAACTTTTCTGCTGTTCCTACAGTTGCGTATTTTGCCTCATTTTTGCTTACTGCCATAAGAACCTGGGAATAAATAAACAGGCCAGGAATAAACTCATCTGTCTGGTTGCGCAGATGCTGGGAAATCGCTTCTTTGATAGGATCTTTAATATCCGGTCTTTTGCATTCAATTACGGCAAGAGGTATACCGTTTACAAAAAGCACAATATCAGGACGGCGGTGCATTTTGCCGTCCGACTGCATGACCTCAAACTCTTCAGCCACATGAAAAACATTGCGTTCTATGTTATCCCAGTCAATAAATTTCAGGTCAAAACTCTTGGTATTGCCAAGAATCGTTTCTTCATAGCTTTTGCCCAGGGAAAGCAGGTCATAGATTTTTTCGTTAGTGCGAATTAAACCGTCAAAGGGAACATTCTTAAGCGTAAGAATAGCGTTTGTGATATTGGCGTTGGAAAACGGGTATTGGCTGCCTTTATATGAAATAGAATTAATGCTGCGAAGCTGTTTTTCAAGGATGGTTTCTAAAATTACATTTGATGTTTTTCCGCCGCGGGCCAAAAGCGCCTCTTCAGGCGTCAGATAGTTGTAGCCCAGATTAACCAGCAGTTGAAGCGCCGGTATCTGTGAAATATGGTCTTCTTTGAATGAAGGTGTCTCAAAATTGTTTATAATGGCTGTTATTTCTTCCTCTTTTTCTTCTCAAGTTTATCCTGTATCGCTTTTAATTCCCGGTCATCGGCGAGGGCTTCCTGTTTTGCTTCCAAGGCCAGCCTGTTTTGATTGAATATTTCATACTGCTCAAGAGCCAGTTTGTCGGCGATTTCTTTGCTGACTTTACCGGGATTATCAAGAATGTCTCTCTCGTTAAATTTTAGGAAAGCATCCAGTTTGGCGCGCCAGTCGCGCATAAAAATCTGGCGGTGACGCTTTGCCTGATCTTCCGCGTAATCCAGATACATAGTGACAATGCGGTTGAGACCTTCCATTTCTTTTTCGTTTAAATAGTTCTTTGCCACTGTTACATCAGTCCTGCGCACTTTAGCGCCTTTCCACGAGGTCAGCCCCATATTCGGCTTTTTGGCATCAGCCCGCTCGGCAATCAGTTCCGCCGCTGTTTTACCGGATATGGCAAAATGGAGTTTATTCTGGACAATGCTGAAAAACTCAAGGGTTTCTTCAGCCTTAGGGTCATAATCCACAGCCAGTTTATAAATATCACGGATTTTCTGGTAAAAACGTTTTTCACTGGAACGTATATCACGAATGCGCTCCAGCACTTCGTCAAAATAATCCGACCCGATATTTACACCCTCTTTTAACCGCGCGTCATCCATAGTAAACCCTTTGACAAGGTATTCATTTATGCGCTCAATTGCCCATTTGCGAAACTGAGTGCCTCTTGGGGAACGAACGCGAAAACCGACTGCCACAATCATCTCAAGGTTATAAAAATCTACATTCCGAGAAACCTCGCGGCCGCCTTCTTTTTGAACTATTAGGAATTTCCTAATAGTTGCCGCCGGCATAAGCTCGCCTTCGGCGTAAATGTTTTTAATATGCTCGTTTATGGTCGGCACAGCGACTTGAAACAAATCAGCCATCATTTTTTGAGTCAGCCAGACAGTCTCATCCTGTAAACGCACTTCCAGTTTTGTTTTACCGTCTTCGGTCCGGTATAAAATCAGTTCGGATTGATTCTGCTCTTTTTTATCCATAAATCGCTCCTTTATCTTTTCGCCCCGTCTCTAAAGGGATGAACCCGTATTTTGCCGGTTAAAAGCTTTTGCATAAGGCCTTGTTTTTGAGTTTTAAATTTATCTTTTATATTTGTCAGGCAATTTATCTCGCGGTCAACTGCGGAGAGAATGCCTGCGATCTTTTTTTGTTCATTAAGATCAGGAATATCAATGGTAAAATATTGATATTCCGAAATAAAAAAACGCTTATGTTCCTTTCCGTGAGGGAATTTAAAATTTTTCATACTTTCGTAAATAAATCGCAAATCAATATTGTCATCTTTAGGTTTTAATATTTTTATTGCAGAGGATTTAACTTTAAATGGGAAATCAACATATTTGCAATCTGTTGTAAAATCATCAAATATAATGACCGGCAGATTTTTATAAATACCCGAAACATCATCTGTAGATCCTAATATAAAAGATTTGTTAGCAGTTAATACCGGGATTTTGTTTTTGTCAAACTCCACAACAGTATTAGCAATGTATTTGTCTGGACGCTCATAATCAACTACTTCGCCAATTTCAACTGTTTTCCATTGACCTTTAACTCCCTTAAACCTTATCTTTCCCGTCAGCAGTTTCTGCATCAGGGCTTTTTTAAGGCGGGTTTTGGCTTCTATCAACTTGTCCAGCGTCTCAATCGCCCGATCCCAGGTGGAAAGAATTTCTGCAATCTTTTTTTGCTC
>CAYQIS010000012.1:0-2792 GCA_964417645.1 uncultured Spirochaetia bacterium | reverse complement strand
ATTTCTTTCTGCGTTTTGGGGATATCTATCTCTTCTTCCTCTTCAAAAACATCCACATAACGCGGGATGTTTAGGTTAAACTCGTTTTCTTTTATGTCATCAAGCGTTGCACGGTAAGAATATTTGTCTTTGGTTTTATATTCCGTATAGGTTTTTACGATCTTTTCAATATGTTCGGGCCGCAGTTTATTCTGGGTCTTTTCTTTTTCAAACTCGTGGCTGGCGTCAATAAAGAGCAGGTCTTTGGTCTTGCGGTTTTTCTTAAAAACAAGCACAGCAACCGGAATGCTGACTCCGTAAAAGAGATTTGGCGGAAGGCCGATAACGGCATCCAGAATATTTTCCTCAATAAACTTTTGTCGGATAACGCCTTCTGAACCGCCCCTGAACAAAACGCCATGAGGCGCGATAACCGCAACACGACCGTTTTCGTTTATGGTCTCAACCATGTGTGTGATAAAGGCGTAATCACCTTTGCTTTTGGGCGGCACGCCGCGATGAAAACGCCGGAATTTGTCCGCACCCGCGTGTTCCGCACCCCATTTGTCCAGCGAAAAGGGAGGATTTGCCACCACAATGTCAAACTTCATCAGACTGTCATTTTCTATAAGTTTTGGATTATTCAGTGTATCGCCCCACTCAATGCGCGCGTTGTCTATGCCGTGCAGGAACATATTCATTTTACAAAGCGCCCATGTTGAGCCGTTGCTTTCCTGCCCGTATAAAGAATAATTTTGGTCCTTAATTTCTTTTGCCACACGGATAAGAAGGGAACCGGAACCACAGGCAGGATCACAGATACGCTCGCCGGATTTCGGCCCAAGCAGTTTTGCCAACAGTATCGCCACTTCGGCAGGAGTGTAAAACTCACCGCCTTTTTTACCGGCGTCGCTTGCAAAATGCGAAATTAGATATTCGTAAGTATTGCCGATTACATCCAGGTTGCCTATTTTGGAAGGCCGTAAATCAAGCCGCTCGTCTGCAAAATCCTCTATCAGGTGTTTAAGGCGCTTATTACGGTCTTTTGTCTGGCCAAGGTTTGACTCTGAATTAAAATCAATATTGCGGAACACACCTTCAAGTTTGGCTTTATTGGCTTCTTCAATGCCTTCCAAAGCCAGATTGATGATTTCGCCGATATTAGCGGCATCGCGCTTGGCGTAGATATAGTCAAAATCGCAGTTTTCGGGAAGGACAAAACGCTCGCGTTCCATCTTTCGTTTAATGCGGACAGGGTCGTTGCCGTACTCTTTCTGATACTGCTCTTTTTTATCTTTCCACAAATCGCTTAAATATTTAAGGAAGAGAAATACAAGGATGTAATTTTTATATTCCGAAGGGTCCACCACGCCGCGGAAAGTGTCGCACGCTTTCCAAGCTATTGCATTTATTTCGTCTTGATTCGTTTTGCCGTTTGCCATGTTAGTTGCTCCTTTTTATTCTCTTGAATGAGAGGTGATTTTATAAGCATAAACATATTTTGTCTGCCAGTCGCCGCCGCCTTCATCGCCTTTGCAACCCTTGCCTAAAAAATACCGTTCGCAAGCACGGGCAGTGGATTCATCTCCGCAGTCCCTGAAAATCCAGGCGTCATTTTTTTCGTCAACACCGTGATCGCTAAACAATCGCCGGCGCGGATCAGATGCAATACCGCAATACCATTCTCTATACGCACCACCGCATTTCGCAATGTGATTCTCAATTTCTAAAATTTGATTGTTCATTTTAACCTCCTTGAGCTAATGCCTTACTTAGCAGTTTGGCTGAAATAATAACGCGTCGTTTCTCACTTATTAAATCCAGTAAATCATGTTCCCTTTGCTGTAAGTTAAAAACTTCTTCAATTCGCTTTTGTATTTCAATATCCGGAAGTGCGATTTCCAATGCTTCAAGCGTTTGCTTATTTATTACCCGAATACGCGTTCCTCCTGAGTTTTTATTTAAATAACTTTGAGCGGGCTTTTGATTTAAATACCACGCAAGATAGCCGGGGCTCACCTCAGAAGTTTTCAGGCGAATAATAAAATAATGCGCGGTTGCAATAGTGTTTTCTGAAATATCACTCACCACTGAAGCAACCGGATAATTTGTTTTAGCTTTTAGCAAGACGTCTCCGGCTGAAAGTAAATCATCAGTATTTAATTTCTCCAAATTGACGGTCTGAATGCCCTGTATATTTAAAACTCCTCTTGAATCAATATCCTTGAGTTGGACAACTTTTACATTGCCACTATTTTCAGGACTAATACCCTGTTTAAAAAGGTATCCGGCTCTAATCTCTGCAATTTCTTTAAGCATTTTTTTCATATTCGCTCGCTTTTATATTAGCGTTGATATAACTATGCCATATAAGGATTAAAATGTCAAGTTTTTTTTAGCGTAATGATAACTGCTGTTATTGTGTATATATTAAATAATCCATAAAGGATCATCCACCTATACAGCCAAAATGGAGGGATATGAAAAAGAAATTGCGGTGCTGGAAAATAAAATCTATAAGACTAATGCTCGCCGCAGGGATGCCAGTATGTCGGTTAAGTCTAACGAATACTTATATTCAAACCTGCGCTTTATCATAGCTCATCTTGACCAAGCCCAGGCTTAAGCCCAGATCAACCTCTTAAAGACGCTCATCAAAGCAATAGACGTGTTTGAAGACCACATAACTGTGGTGGTACCTTACCAACCCTTCTGATGAGCTTTCCTGCACGATACCCCCTGAAAAAGGAAAAACCCTGTCCCATACCGCTACCGGTACAGAACAGGGTTCGCCTGAATGTCAACAATGGCGG
>CAYQIS010000011.1:65357-73371 GCA_964417645.1 uncultured Spirochaetia bacterium | reverse complement strand
GGTAAACGGCATAACTGAAAATGCCGCAAGGATGCCGGGAATTTTTATGTCTTTGTTTTTGGTGTTTTTTGTTCACGGGATTGTTTTGAGGATTTTTAAAAATTCATATACCGCTCTGCTTGCCGCGGCTTTTACCGGGTTTTCTGTATATAACGCGGCTTTTTCGGCAACGGCTTTTCAGGATATGCCAATGACAATGTTTTTTGTTGTTTCGTTATGTATGGCATATGACAGAAGGCCAGCGGCTTCCTCGGTTTTTTACTGGCTGTCTGTAATGAGCAAGCCTATGACCCTGTTTTTGTTTCCTTTATATGCGTCTTTTATATTTATTTATGCCGGCGGAATAAAAGGAATTAAAAATGATTTTTGGCAGTATTTAAAAGGTGCTTTGTATGTAACGGTGCCTGTTATTTTATGGAACGCATTTCTTGCCAACCCGCGTTTTGGAATCTTTCTTTTTTTTGTCAAACAGCAGCCTGAGGCAATGGGTATAAGCGCCTCTTTTATACAAAGGATGCTTACATGGTTTTCAATGTCGGGGTTTATTCTTAATTCGTATTACTTTCTTGTTATGGCGCCTCTGCTTGCCGCGGCTGCCGCTGTTATTTACAAGGTTAAAAAAAACACCGAAAACCTGAAAGCAGGACTTTTTGTTTTTTTTGCTGTTATTTACTGCTTTGCCATATTTTCTCTTCTTAAGTTCAGACAATACGACAGGTATCTTCTTATAATACAACCTTTTCTTTCAATGATGCTTGCCTGGGGTTTTGTTTCTTTAATTGATACGGTTAAAAACAGGAATTTAAGGCCGGCTCTTGCGGCTGTTGTAATAACGGCATTTTTGCTTCCGCGCTTCATATACAGGAATCCGGGTATAAAGGAGGCGCGCTTTTTGACAGATCTGACGGATTTGAAAAGGCTGCCGCTTTTCTTAAAAAATATGAGTCCCGTGACAATGAGATACGTTATATGGGAGGAACTTTAAGCTGGTACGGATATTTTTATCTTGCCGAATCCGGGTTTTCATCAGCGCTTCCGTATTATTCGGCGGAAAGCATATTAAAGGAAAAATCCAATGGCAGAGTTTTTATTGTTTTGGACACTTCCGAGACAGAAAAAAACGAAATGGAAATGATAGCAAAAAAATGTCGGATGGTTTTTTCCGCTCCGGGAAATTACGGGGAGTTTTTGATATATGAGCTGTGACGGACTGCTGCTTATATATAAGAAAAAAGGCGAGACATCACACGATGCTGTTTATAAGCTGCGCAAAAAGTTTAATTTAAAAAAAACAGGGCATACAGGAACACTTGATCCTCAGGCCGAAGGGCTTTTGGTTGTAATGGTAAATGAAGCGGTAAAAATAAGCAGATTTATACCTGATGACAAGACTTATGAAGCGGAGTTTGTCTTTGGCAGGGCAACCGACACAGATGATGCCCAGGGAAAGGTTATAAAAGAGCTTCCTGTACCGGAAAAAATTGAAGAAATTGTAAGACAATTGCTGCCTAAATATACGGGGGTAATTTCCCAAATACCGCCTGCATATTCGGCCGTAAGCAGAAACGGCGTAAGGGCTTATAAGCTTGCAAGGCAGGGCAAGGAAGTGAATCTTCAGCCCAGAAATGTCACTGTTTATTCAATTCAGATTATGTCTTTTGAAAAAAACAGGGCAAAATTTTTGATAAATTGTTCTTCCGGAACATATATTCGCGGTATTGCCCGTGATATCGGAGAAGAGGCGGGAACCTGTGCTTATATGTCCGCGCTTAAAAGAACAAAAGTGGGGCCGTATAAAGTTGAAGATTCCCGGACAGTTGACGATATAATTTCGCCGGAAAAAAATCTTATAGAAATTGACAAAGCCCTTGAACATCTGCCGGAGTATGAAGTGCCTGAAAGCGAAAGAAAACTTTTTGACAACGGAAATCCTTTTAAAAATAAAAGCGGGATAAATGAAGGATTTATAAGGCTTAAAATACACGGAAAACTGTGCGCGATAGGCAGAGCTTTAAAAGAAACAATACAAACGGAAAGAAAGCTTTTGATATAGACCTAAAGCGGTGTTCTTGTATCGGCTGATTATTTGTGTTATAAATAATCAATATTATATTTCGGAGGCTGTTGATGAAAATTTGTGTTATTGGCACCGGCTATGTGGGGCTTGTGACGGGCGTATGCATGGCTGATCTTGGGAATGACGTTATATGCGTTGATATAGACGAAAAAAAGATTGAGAATCTTAAGAAAAATCTTCTTCCAATATACGAACCGGGTCTTGAAGAGCTTTTAAAAAGAAACAAAAAAAGGCTTTTATTTACCACTTCCATAAGGGAAGGAGTGCAAAAATCGGACATAATATTTATAGCCGTGGGAACTCCGCCCAAAGAAAACGGGGAAGCCGATCTTACTTATGTAAAGGAAGCAGCAAAAGCGATCGGAAAGAACATGAACGGATACAAGATAGTTGTGGATAAATCAACGGTTCCGATAGGCATGGGAGATCTTGTGGAGTCGATTATTGACGACACAAAAAAAGGCAGGCAGAATTTTGATGTTGTATCATGTCCGGAGTTTTTGCGTGAAGGAAGCGCAATAAATGATTTTATGAACCCTGACAGGGTTGTGATAGGCGCAAAGAAAAAAGAGGCCGCAAACCAGGTTGCAGAGATATTCAAGCCGTTAAAGACAAACATAGTGATAACCGATTTAAGAAGCGCGGAAATGATAAAATACGCCAGCAATTCATTCCTTGCCACCAAAATATCATTCATAAATGAAATAGCAAATATTTGTGAACGTGTCGGCGCCGATGTGAAAACTGTTGCCGAAGTGATGGGCATGGACAAAAGAATAGGAGGAAAATTTTTGGAGGCAGGCGCGGGATTTGGGGGATCTTGCTTTCCGAAGGATGTGGCGGCTCTTATTAACATAGCCAAAAACGAAGATTATGAGCCTTCAATCCTTAATGCTGTTATGGAAGTTAACAAAGCCCAAAGGAAACTTGTAATAAACAAGATAAAAAAGATGCTTGGAACAATAGAAGGCAGGATAATCGGAATCCTTGGAATCGCTTTTAAACCAAATACGGACGATATAAGGGAAGCTGTTGCGATTGACATCATTTCCGCCCTGCTTGACAAGGGGTGCAGGATAAAAGCTTTTGATCCTGTTGCAATACCCAATGCGAAAAAAGTTTTTAAAAGCGGGGTAAAATTTGTCAATGACGCTTATGAAGCGGCCGAAGGCGCCGAATGCATTGTTGTACTGACGGAATGGAATGAATTCAGAGAGCTTAATCTTGATAAAATATATTCTTCGATGAAAAGACCTTGTATTGTGGACGGCAGAAATATTTATGACCCAAGAGCCGTGAAAAAATCCGGATTTGAATATACCGGTATAGGAAGAAACTGACAAAAGGCGGTGTTTTTATGTCACAGAAGAATAAAGAGCAGGTTAAAGACGGCAATGCCCCTTATACATTGATTGATTATGTAAAGATAAACGCAATTTTTTGGGCGTTTTTGGTTGTGGTTGCAATTGCTGTTTTTATAACAACCGGAGCCAAAATGGATCCCGTCATGGAAAATGTTTTCTTTTTTATATTTGCGGTGTTTGGCGGAGGATTCACACTGGTGTCTGTTTTTGACTATATATATGAAAAGGCGGCATCCAAGGATGAAAAAGAAAATAATTAGCGCCGTTGCTGCGGTTTGTTTTTCTGCGCAATTTGTTTTTTCTTCCGATGTAAGCATAACGGCGCAGACTGCGCAGGTTTCTTTGCCTGTTTCGAAAACCGCGGAGCCGGCCAAAACACCTGCGCCTGATTACAGGCCGGACATTGAAAAATTAAGAAACGAATTAACGGCGCTTAAAGAAAGGATAGCGGCCGCCGAAAAGGATATAAAGGAAGCATATGCCCAGACTGCGTCCTTAAATGAAGCGCTTAAATCCGTAAAAGAAAGCACTGCCGAGATAAAATCCGTAGCATTAAAAAACGATGAACTTGAAACAAGACTTAAAGCAGAGGAAATGAGGCTTGAAAGTTCAAGGCAGCAGCTTGAAAAATTAACTGTTGAGTTTAAAGGGATTAAAGACGAATTGGACGGGAGACTTTCAAAAATGCAGTCATGGGACGATATAATAGGGGCAATAAAAAAAAATATGACAAATAACGAGAGGGAAATTGCAAATCTGAAAAAAGAAATTAACAGTCTTAAAGGCGATTCGAAGAACGACGGAAATCTTATTGAAGCGGCGGCCCGATGGCCATATCTTGGACTTACGGCTCTTTTTGTGTCTGTTGTTGCGTTTGTCGCGGCTTTATCACGATGAATAAGGGTGTAAAAAATGGCATTAAGCATGACCGGCTGGGGAACACATAAGGCGGAAGGATATTCGATAAATATAAGGGGTTTAAACAGCAAATATAAAGAAGTTTTGCTGCATCTGCCGCCGGAATTTTTTTGTTTTGAGTCCGAAATACACAGGCGGATAAACGATGCCATAACCAGAGGCAGAGTTGATGTTTATGTTAATATGGACAAAGACAATTTGAGGCGGGAAATAAAGATTGATGACAATCTGTTTAAAAGCGGATATAAAGCTTTTGAAAAAATATATAAAAAAGCCGGAATAAGAAAAAAACCCGAACCTGAAACCGTAATACGCTGCGTTGAAGGCATTGTAAAGGTAAACGAGAGCATAAAAGGCGATTATAAATGGGAGACCGTAAAGCCGTCATTTGAAAAAGCCCTGTCTGATTTTATGCTTATGAAGGAAAGGGAAGGATCCAAATTGTCTTCCGATATTTTGGCAAGGGCGGAGGCAATTGAAGCCGAGGCCGCGGCTATTAAGGCGGACTTTGAATCTTTCAGGGAAGTTTTTGCGAAAAAAACCAGGGAAAAAATTGAAAAAATAATAGTCAGAGAAGACGCCAAAAAATTTTTAAGTTCGGAAATTGTTGAGGCAGTTGACAAACATGACATAAGCGAAGAGCTTGTAAGAATTTCATCCCATGTGACACAGCTTAAAGAAATGCTTTTAAAAGAACAAAGGCCCGGAAGAAAAATTGATTTTTTGGCCCAGGAACTTTACAGGGAGAGCAATACAATAGCGTCAAAGATTCAGGATGCGCCGGTTGCTCATCGTGTAATTTCAATGAAAGAAAACACCGAAAAAATAAGGGAGCAGGCGCAAAATCTTGAATAAGCGAAGGATTAAACGGCTTTATGCCCTTGAACCGGGCAAAATAAAATTTTTGGGATAAAAAATGGATTTTTTAAACGTGGGTTTTGACAATTCCGTGGCATTGAACAGAGTGATAGCGATTATAGCGGTTAATTCAACGCCGGTGAGGAGAATGATTGATTACGCGGCCAATAACGGCACTTTGGTTGACGCCACGCGGGGCAAAAAAGTTAAAGCCCTTGTTGTTACAGACAGCAATCACTGTATTATATCGGCAATAGCTCCGGAAACGCTTCTTACAAGGGCCAAAGAAGCCGGCTTAATTTTAAAAACAAAAGAACAGGACAAAAAATGAGAGGAAAAGTTTTTGTCATTTCGGCCCCTTCGGGAGCCGGGAAAAACACTGTTATTAAAAAGTATCTTGAAACAGCCGCATCCGCAAAGAACATGGTTGTATCTGTTTCCGTCACAACCAGAAAGCCAAGGCCGGGAGAGATTGACGGAAAGCACTACCACTTTTTTACGGTTGAAAAATTCAAGGATTTCATAAAAAGGGGAAAGTTTCTTGAATATGCCAGGGTGCTTGACAATTATTACGGCACACTTAAAGAAACAGTGATTTCCTCCATAAAAAAAGGCAAAAATGTGATAATGGATGTTGATGTACAGGGCGGCAGAAGAATCAAGCGCTTTTTAAAAAATGATGCTGTTACAATTTTTATAATTCCTCCTTCCGTTGATGAACTTGAAAAACGTTTAAAAGGAAGAAAGACAGAGAGTCCTGAAGCCATAAAAAAGAGGCTTGAGCTGGGAAAAAAAGAATTGAAGGAAAGAAAAAAATATGATTATATAATTATCAATGATACGGTTGATGAGGCCGTGAAATATCTTGACCTGATAGTGCGGCTGGAAACAGAGGAAAAGAAACAATCAGGTAAAAACGGAGGCTGAAAATGAAAAAAATTGAGATAAGCAGGGAAGATCTGCCGGAAAAAATGGAAAACAAGTATGCGGCGGTTATTGTTATAGCAAATCGCGCAAAGGCAATAAGGGAAAATCCGGGAGATGTTGATGAAAACGAAAGAAAACTGAAACCAACCGTTGTTGCGTCAAGGGAATTTCGTGACGGAAAACTTAAGTACCCGGAGTTTGATATAACCGTAATTAATCAGGAAGAGTAGGTTTTTTCATTGGCAAGGATACTTCTTGGAGTAACCGCCGGAATAGCAGCATATAAAGCTTGCGATTTAATAAGGGGTTTTCAAAAACTTGGTCATGAAGTGACGGTTGTTATGACGGCTGGAGCCAGAGAGTTTATAACCCCTCTTACTTTAAGAACTTTATCCAAAAATCCGGTTTATGACGATATTTTTTTTGAGTCAAAGAACCCGGACAGTCCGGTAACCCATATAGGTCTTGCAACTTCTTTTGATGTCATACTTGTTGCTCCGGCAACCGCGGATATTATCGGCAAGGCGGCAAACGGTTTGGCAACAGATCTTTTGTCAACAGTTATACTTGCCGCCGAATGCCCTGTTGTATACGCGCCTTCCATGAATACAAGGATGTGGAGGCATCCGGCCGTTAAAGAAAACATAAAAAAAATTATATCCCGCGGATCTCATGTTATAGAGCCGGAAACAGGCAGTCTTGCATGCGGCGAATACGGTGAAGGCAGGATGGCAGAGCCTGAAACAGTAATTGAACAAACCCTTTTGGCGATTAAAAAAAAAACCGCGCCGCAGGAAGACGTAAGTCTGAAAGGTAAAACGATACTTATTACTTCAGGCGCCACACGCGAGTATCTTGATGATGTCAGGTTCATTTCAAATCCTTCAACGGGCAAAACCGGTTATTATCTTGCGCAAGCGGCATTAAAAATGGGGGCAAAAAAAGTTATTTTTATTACGGGCGAATCGGGAATGGCTCCGGAAAACTCATGTTATTGCAGGGTTATAAAGACCATATCCGCTTCGGATATGTTTGATGCCGTGATGGATAATATTGGAACCGCCGATATTATGATAGGCGCCGCGGCAGTCGGTGATTTTGCGCCGAAACGTGTAAAAGGAAAAACAGACAGAAAAAGCGGTTTAAAATTGGAATTAAAACCAACAAAAGACATAATAGCCGCCGCGGCAAAAAAAAATAAAAACTGTTTTTTTGTGGGGTATTCCGCGGAAGCGGGGCCGTCAAAGAAAAGGGCGGTTGAAAAGATGAACGAAAAAGGTATTGATATGATTGTTTTTAATGACATAACAAGACCAAATGCGGGATTTGCAAGCGATGAAAACTGTATAACGATATATTTGCGGGGCAAAAATAAACCTGTTTTTGAAGGATGCGGTTTAAAACAGGAGCTTGCCGCCAAGGTTTTATCCTGTGCGGCCGGTGAAATAAAATGAAAAAAAACGTATTTTTTTTGTTTTTTTTTGTTTTTGCCGCTTTAATTGATGCGTCCGAAATAATAGTGAAATATGCTGATGTTTTTAATGAGGAAGCTTCGGCATATTTTGTAAAAAACAATGGTCTTGCCGAAAACTCCAGACAGGCAATAATTTCTTATATAGAAAAAACACGGGGATTGAAAAAAATTAAACCGCATTTGGAAGGAAAAGTGCCTTTTGTTGTTTATGAGTCCGCTTCGGATACGGCAACAGCCGTTTATATGCTTGATATTCCAGGCATAATTGAATATGCGGAGCCGAATTACAGAAGGCGGGCTTTTTATACCGTGGTTTCCGGAGGACCGAATGACCCTTATTATCCCGGTCAATGGGGATATAATCTTGTTAAAGCGGATTCGGCTTATGCCGCGGGG
>CAYQIS010000011.1:0-65257 GCA_964417645.1 uncultured Spirochaetia bacterium | reverse complement strand
TCCCGGTCAATGGGGATATAATCTTGTTAAAGCGGATTCGGCTTATGCCGCGGGGCTGCTTGACGGGCCATACGGTATAACGGTTACCGTTGCGGTCTGCGATACCGGAGTGGCCTCTCATCCGGAGCTTAACGACGTGATGGTACAGGGCATTAATGCAATAGACGGAAGCACAAACACAAATGATGACAGTATAGGTTCCGGAAATCAGCCTGAAGGCCACGGAACAATGTGCGCGGGAATAATAGCCGCAAAAGCAAACAATTTATACGGCATAGCGGGCGCGGCAAGAGGAAGCGGCGCTTCTAATGTGGCAATAATGCCCGTTAAAGTTTTAAAAAGCGACGGCACCGGCGATGATGCCAATATTTATTTTGGAATGACATGGGCCGCGGACAGGGGGGCAAATATAATTAATTTAAGTCTTGGAGGAAGCGGTTCAAGCACAACTCTTCAGAAGGCCGTTGCTTACGCCCTGCTAAAGGGATGTGTTATAGTGGCGGCATCGGGAAACTGGGGAAATGAAGAACCGGTATATCCCGCTTATTATCCCGGATGCATAAGCGTGGGATCTGTTGACAAGAACGACAATGTTTCATATTTTTCGTCTTATGCAAAAGTGGACGTGGCGGCTCCGGGCGGGGACGGATATGACAATATATGGAGCACCAACAATGCTGCGCCCGTACCGGGTTTTAGCGAAGAAGCGGGAACTTCTTTTGCGGCGCCTTTTGTTTCCGCCCTTGCCGCGGCAATAATTTTTAATAAGCCCGGTATTTCGCCGGAACGTGTGAGAGACATTATTCAGCACAGCGCGGATGATGTGGGTGAGGCGGGTTATGACAAAAAAACAGGCTGGGGAAGAATTAATTTTTACAGGGCATTAACGGGAGATGTTGCATCTTACGGCTCTTTAAAAACTTATCCTTGGCCGAATCCTTTTTCGCCGATAAAAGACGGATACTGCAATATTGTTTTTGTTCTTGAGAAAAAAGCGGCTGCCGAAATAAGGATATTTGACGCGTCAGGAAGGATTGTTAAAGAAATTAAATGCCCTGAAAATGATTTGTTTGCGGGTAACAACACCGTCAGATGGGACGGTTATAATTTAAAAGGAAAAATCTGCGGAAACGGAACATATTTTTATACGGTAAACTCGGGGAAACTTATCGGAAAAAGCAAGCTGAGCGTGCTGAAATGAAAAAACAAATTTTATTTGCGGTTTTATTTTTGTCTGTTTTTGCCGCCGCGAATTTGCATGCATCGGGCGGACCCATGGCATTTATGAAAAACGGCGCCGGTGCAAGGTCTCTTGGCTTTGGAAATGCGGCAACAGGAACAGGCGGCGACAATGATTCGGTTATATTTAATTCTGCAGGTCTTGTTTTGATTCCCGACCTGCAGTTCAGTTTTGAAACATATATAATGAGTTTTGGAAGGATCATGAATTATATTTCGATTTCAAAGCCTTTTATGATCGGCGAAAATAAATTTGCTTCGGCTTTTTCGTGGACTGGATATTCGCCTGGGCAGGGACTTGAACTGAGAAAAACTGATACGCCTGAACCGGAAGGATCTTTTAACGATTCTTCAAATGTGTTTGTTTTATCGGGCGCCACAACGATTTCAAAAAATCTTTTTGCCGGGGTAAATATAAAGCTGTTTTTGCAAAGTTTGTATACGGCAAGGGCCGCCGGGGTTGGGTTTGATGCAGGTCTGCTTTTAAAGCCTTTAAAAGACTTTGGTATCGGCATTAATATAACCGATATTGCGTCAAGCATCGGATGGAGCAACAATCCGGATCCGGAAAAAATTCCTTTGTGTTTTAACGCTGGAATTTCATATGTGTTTTTTTCTTCCTCGGACTCATACATAATGCCTTCTGCTGATTTTTGCATGGATGCGGACGGGGATTTTGAAATCAGAGGAGGTCTGGAAACATTTCTTTTTGATTCTTTGTATTTAAGAGCGGGGTACGACAAAGCCTTTTGTTTTGGGGCGGGGATATTTTTAAAGCCTTCAAGGGTTTTTACAGTTAAATTAAACTACTCCGTGAAGTTTGATGTGATGCTTCCGGGGGATACGAACCACAGAATTGGAATGGTGTTTGATTATATTTTTCCTTATAAACCGGAAAAAACCGATAAAACTTTGAAAAACACCCGGGAAGGACGGAAAGAAATCGATGAGTGGTAAAAGAAAAAAAATTTTATTTTTGGAATATTTCAGTTTTTTTGCCGGGGGCCAGAAAGTTCTTGTTTCAATTATTGAATACATGAGAAAAAAATATGATGTTGAAGTTCTTTTGTTTAACAGAGGGGCAATAGAAGAAAAATTAAAAGAGCTTGGCATAAAAACCGGATATATACAGGCGCCTAAAAGCCCCAAATACAGGTATATAATTCCTTTTTTTGTTTTTATGAATAAGCTTACTGAATATATAAAAAAAGGCGGTTATGATCTTGTATATTCGTCCGGATTTTTTGCCACAAAACTTTCCGCTTTTTCCTGCGCCGCTGCCAAGGTTCCGCTTATATGGCATAAACATCAGATAATAACCAAAAAACCTTTTTCTTATCTGTCGTTAAATGTAAGATTTCTTTCTTTTTTTACAAAAAAAATAATATGCGTTTCCGATGCTTCGAAGCGTTCCATGTTAAAAGCCGGGGTAAATGAAAAAAAACTTATAACCGTAAGAAACGGCATTGCGGTACCTGCGGGCGTCAAGTCTGATACAGGCGCGGCTTTCAGAAAAAAGTTTGGCTTAAAAAGCGCAGATACCGTAATCGGAACTGTCGGCTATTTCAGGCGGAACAAAGGCCTGGACATTCTTGTTGAGGCCGCGGCATTGCTTAAGGATATAAAAGAATTAAAGTTTGTTTTGGTGGGAAAATCGGAAACGCCGGATACATCTTATGAGGAAGAACTGAAGAAAAAAACACGTGAAAAGGGGCTTTCTAAAAAATTAATTTTTGCCGGCTTTTATAAGGCGTTTGACTGCCTTAAAGCTTTTGATTATTTTGTTCTTCCTTCTGATAACGAGCCTTTTGCTTTGTCCGTGCTGGAAGCGCTTGGATGCGGCATACCTGTAATAGCATTTGATTCCGGAGGAACAGTTGAAGTTGTTAAGGACGGATTTAACGGTTATATTGCGCGCGAAATGAACGCCGCTTCGCTTGCGGAAACAATAAAAAAGGCTTTTTTAAACAAAAGAAAAAGAAAAGAACTTTCGCTTAACGCGCGAAACGATATAAGAAAAATTTTTACAATTTCAAGGCAGATGAAACAAATTTATGATGTGATTGAGAGTGTGATTTCGTGAAAAAAAATAATTGTGCCGGCATAAGCGCCGTAATAATCACAAAAAATGAAGCTGAAAGCCTTCCGCGATGCCTTGGTTCGCTTATGGAATGTGATGAAATAATTGTTGTTGATTCCGGCAGCACGGACGACACCGAAAAAATAGCGCGTAAGTACGGCTGCAGATTTTTTAAAAAGAAATGGGAAGGATATGCGCGTCAAAAAAATGCGGGGATTAAGCTTGCGAAAAATCCCTGGATATTGTCTGTTGACGCCGACGAATGGGTTCCCGGTGTGCTTATGAAGGAAATAAAGGAAACGGTTAAACTGCAGGAATTTGAAGGCTATATAATTCCGAGAAAAAATTTATACTATACGGGAAAATGGCTTAGTTTCGGAGGGCTTTATCCGGACAGTCAGCTTAGATTATTTAAAAAAAATTATGGAATTTTTGATGAAAGCGCCGAAGTGCATGAAAGCGTTGTTTTGAAAGGGAAAAAAGGATTTTTAAAAAACGACTTGATGCATGAAACGAAAAAAAGCATTGAAGCGCATGTTAAAGCCATAAACACATATACGGACCTTGAAGCCGAAAGGCTTTTAAGAAAAGGAAAGAAAGCCGGATTTTACGGGCTTATTGTAAAGCCGGTTTTTTATTTTATCAGACATTATTTTTTTAAATTTGGTTTTTTGGACGGCTGGCAGGGGTTTGTTTATCACATGCTTTCTGCATGGTACATATTCATATCATATGTAAAACTTAAGGAAAAGAAAAAAGATTAAATTTTATTTAATAAGTGCCTTATAAATGTCGGCTGCAATGGGGGCGGCCACCGTCATGCCTTTTCCTTCTCCGTCTCCAAGTATTGCTATGGCATATTTGGGGTTGTCCGCCGGGGCAAAGGTTATAAACCATGCGTTTAAAATACCTCCGCCGCCTGATGTTCCTGTTTTTCCGGCAACTTTAAGCCCCAAAACCCTGGCCTTTTTTCCGGTTCCTTTCGGGCTTTCAACGTCAGAAACCATAAGGTCTGTTATTTTTTTTGCGGTCAGAGGAGACATTGTATTCTTAAATTCTTTTGGGGAAGCTTCGTAAATAAGCTTTCCTGTAATATTGCGTATTTCTTTTACAAGATAAGGCTTCATCATTGTGCCGCCGTTTGCAATTGCCGCGGCCATCATTGCGGCGTGCACCGGCGTTATTATGTAAGGCATACGGCGCTGATCCGGTGTTAAACCGCATGCATGCATTGCTATTTCATATTTGTTTTTGTGATTAATCGGGGCTTTGCTGGTAAGAACGGGGATGGAAACGAAATTTTTTGTGACAGGATCCCTGAACCCAAGGTCTATCGGCTGGTCAAATCCGAATTTGTTGCTGAATTCAACCAGCCTTGGGCCTCCGACGGCAAAACCTATCTGGGCGGCCGCTATGTTGCAGCTTGTTTCAAGGGCTTCTTCGATGGACCTTACGCTTTTATGCTTTGCCCAGCAGAGAAAAGGCGTGCCGTCGTAGCTTGCATAAGCCGAGCATTTAACAGGGAAAATATCGGCTTCGTTTACTCCGTATTCATAAGCGGCGGCCAAAGTAATAAGTTTTGCTATTGAACCCGGTTCGTAAAGTTTGTCGGTCGCCCTGTTTAAAAGAGGCCTGTTTGCGTCCCATTTTCTGTCAAGATAGTATTCGCCGTTTTGTATTGCGCTTGGCCTGAATGTGGGCTGGCTGTACATCCCGAGTATTTCGCCTGTTTTGGGATTCATTACAACTATGGCGCCTTTGTATGAACCCATATATTTGCTTATTACATCCTGAACCTGCGTGTCTATTGTAAGATATATTTTGTTGCCGGGTATGTATGAAGAAAGATATTTTTCGAGGCCTTCTTTTGTCTGATCTTTTATTCGTTCATATCCGGTAATATGTGCGGCTTTTTGGTCCAGCACATATGTTTTTTTATCCTGCCCGGGTATCAGGTTGTACCTTACCATTGGCTCGCCGTTTCTGTCGAACATGTAATATATTGCGCCTTTGTTCCTGTCGTCCTGCGCAAGAGAAAGCCCTTTTCTTGCCTTGACAAACTTTGAATTGTAGCTTAAAGATTTGTTGTAGAATTTTATGGCGTTATCAAGGTCCATTGCCGCATGAAGGCAGCATGCAATACCGTAATATGCCTCATAAGAAGCCTGGTTGATTCTTGCGGCCTGCTCAAATTCAAGCTTTGCTTTGTCGTATATACCTTGATCTAGATAATAATTTCCGTATTTTATATGGTCAACAGTTTTGTTGTATTTTATTTCCGCGGAAACGGCATCCATGAAATACTTAAGGGCTTTTTCATTGTCGCCCTGCCTTAAATATACGGATCCAAGACCGTCTATTGCAAGAGGAGCATCAGGATTCATATTCATTGCTTTGTTAAGGTCTGAAACAGCCAAAGTAAGCCTGCCTTTATCCATGTTTTTCATGGCGCCTTTAACAAGCATGTTATATGTAAAGCTGCGGCCGAAAAAATTGAATAAAATATAAAGAAGCAATGCTGAAACAATAATCCAGAATATCATGGCATTTCTCTGCCTTTTTCGTATATTTCTGTCAGAGAGATGTCCTATTGGTTTTCTGCTCATAAAACCCATAAGTATTTCCTCCTGAAATTAAATTAGGGTTAATAATAACAAAAAAATGCCGTAATTACAATTGTTAGGAAATTTGTTTTCTGCTACAATCGGATTATCAAACATAATCGGAGTTTTATATGAAAAAACTTTTTGCTGTTTGTGCTTTTATTCTGGCGGCCGGAGGCGTTCAGGCTTTTACACCTGTTTCTGTCACGCCTTGTGCAGCAGACACAAGTGCATATTCAATGCTTAAAATAAACGTTGGTTTTTCTTCCGAGGGTCTTGGAATAAACCCTTATGATTATTCGCAGGCAAGGGTGTATGCCATGTTTACAAGACCCGGAAGGAAAAACATACCGATAATCGCCGAAGGTTTTTATAAAGGAAACGACGAGTATGAAATACGGTTTACCCCAAGAAGCTACGGATACTATGATTATCAGGTTGGCGTGGAAATAAAAGGAAAGAAACAATATGAATCGGCAAAATACAGGGTAAAGGTTGATGATGCGCCTGCCCGGGGCTTCCACCGCGTATCAAGCAAGAGCCCTTTTTATTTTGTTGATGATGACGGCAGGGTGTTTTTCGCGCTTGGAATGAATATGGCATGGTCTGTTGGTGACGTCGCTGCCGATTACGACAAATGGATAAAAAAATTCTCCGAAAACGGCGGAAATCTTGTGCGGATATGGACTGCCCCCTGGTCGTTTGAGCCTGAACGCGCAAAAGTGACTGATTATTCAGACAATGAAGAAAGGCTGAAAAATCTGGATGCCATATTTGAAATTGCGGAAAAAAGAGGTGTCTTTATACAGCTTTGCCTTGTGCCTCACGGCGAACTTTCCGAAAAAGTAAATCCTGAGTGGCAAATAAATCCTTATAACAAGAAGAACGGGGGCATGCTTGAAAAGCCTTCGGAATTTTTTGTCAATAAGGCCGCAAGGGCGGCTTTTAAAAACAAGTTAAGATATATAATGGCGCGTTATGGCGCGTATCCTTCGCTTTTTTCCTATGAATTTTTCAATGAAGCTGACTTAACGGATGATTTTAATGAAAAAAATGTGACAGCATGGCACAAAGAGATGTCTTCGTTTATTAAGGAAAGGGACAATTATAAAAGAATGGTAACCACGTCTTTTTCCAATCCTCAGAACCTTAAAAAAGTGTGGCAGCTTGACACGATTGATTACACGCAAACCCATATTTACGGGCTTACGGAGCCTGCGTCTGAATTATATAACGCTTCAATCAACAGGCCGTTTGCATATAACAAACCTCATATTGTCGGTGAATACGGGATACAGACAGGCGACAATTTTGACGTTAAAAATACGGACAAAGAAGGAGTAAGCCTTGTGACAGGGCTTTGGGGCTCGGTTTTTTCAATGAGTTTTGGAACCGCCATGCCGTGGAACTGGGAAGAGGCGATTGACGCCAATTCGCAGTATGTTTTGTGGAAGCCTGTAGCCGGGTTTGTTTCGCAGATACAATGGACAGAATGGTATTTGTCGCCGATAGGCGAAAAAAAGGTTTATTATGATGAGGGTATAATACCAAGCCCGAACAATGCCGAGATAAGAACGGTTGATGCATGGGGAAGGGCTCCTGCATCAGAATTCAGGCTAAAGCCCGACGGAAGCATAACCAATCCCGGCGCGCTTCACGCTTTCCTTTACGGTACAGGCAAGCCGGAAATGAAAAATGACCCTGTGTTCACAACCGACTGTCCAAGGGGCGTTACAGTAACTGTTACAACAGGAAAGGTCTCCCACGATAATCTGCTCTGCGCTTATATTGATGATGTTTTTGTTTCTTCGCTTACGGTTAATGCAAAGGATATGCCCGGCGCAAAGTATTATGAAAACTGGAAAATATATCAGGCAGACACTCCGAAAACATTCAGTTTTTATCTGCCGCGCGGAAATCACAGGGTAAAGATTGCAAATGAAGGCGCGGACTGGGTAAAAGTGCAGAAGATTGTTTTTGAAGGATATGTTGAGCCGGATTCTGTTCCTGTTTTTATTGCGGGAGTGAGGAATGAACGCAGGGCATATATGTATGTGAAAAATGAAGCTTTTTCATGGCAAAATCCGTCGCCAAAACCCCTTGACGGCCCTTTTACCATAGAACTTTATTCAATGAAGCCGGGAAATTATTATGTTGATTACATGAACACAACAACCGGCGCTTATTACGGGGCACTTACAGTCACGGTAAAAGGTTCAAGTCTTAAAATTCCGGTAAAGGCCCTTGCAACAGACTGCGCCATAAGGGCCGTTAGGGACTGAAGAGACTTGTAATATTATATTTTAAGTATATAATCAGGTGAGGGTAAATAAAATTTCAAAAGGGGAGGCATCATGAAAAAATTTTTTGCTTTTTGTTTTTTGCCGCTTTTTGTTTCAGGCGTTTTTGCTTCGGGGTTTTATGAAGGCGGGCCGGGAAGGCTTGCGGGTATGGGTGTAATGAGCGGGGTTGCAATTAAAGACATATCTTCCGCAACAGACCTTTACGCTTTAGGTTTTTCTTCGGGCCTTGTATTGAGGGAAAAACAGAATGTAATTGCTGTTTATCCTGACCTGCTTTTATATTCAAGCAGAAGAGTTCCTGAAACTCCGCCCGGCTATGAGGTAAAATCATCGATGTTTGTGGCAGGCAGCCATCCCGTATCATCGGGAAATCTTGGGATTGTTTACTGGTTTGGCCCTGACACGGTAATATGCGTTAAACCTTATGTGTCTGTTTTTGGAAATATATTTAATGAAACCGGGCAGCCTGATGAAAAAAGCGACGGGACTTTGGCGGCCGGATACGCCGATTTTGCGCAGAGGCTGGGGAAAGAGTTCAGCCTTGGCATATCAGGGGGATACTATTTTGCGGGCAGCGAAGAAAAAGTAAGCCAAGACCCTGACATTAACCGGATGGAGATTACAAAATTCTCATATCAGGCTTCGGCTTCTTATGCGCCGGACAATCGCAGCGGATGGTCTTATGCTATTTCTGCTGGCAACAAGATTAATGAAACATTGAAAGCTTTAAGGACTTTTGAAATGTACTTTCCCATGGATGAAATCGGGCTGTTTGCGGGAAGGTTTGATTATATGAGCTACAGGAAGTATTTTGGGACAATTAATACTCAGGAAATCAGGTATTATAACAAATACTCGGGTATAAATGCGGATGCAGGGGCTGCTTACGAGGATAAAGCCGGCGGATCACTCTCGCTGAAAGCCGGAGGAGTTTTCTCGGTAACCAACAAAGAAAAGAAAATAGACAGGGTGATTGTTAATTTAACCGGTGATACAACGGAAACTACAACCGAAAAAACCGAATATGATAATGGCGCGGGTTTTGGAGCTGAATTAAAGGCAAAAAAGGAAACTGATGCCTTGATTTTCGGTTTAAGCGGCAAGGTTATGCAGTTTGGTTACAGCAGAAAAATTAACAGCGCATACAAAACAAACTATGTGTTCTGGGATTCTGCCGCGGGTATTTCTTTGAAGGCAACAAAAGACCTGCTTATACCATTTGAACTTGCTTATGAAGGTTATATGAATGACGATTTAAATACGGATACGGACAACAAATACAGGTATATTCTTAATCTGGCTAGCGGAAAACTTGGGGCGGAGCTGGGTATATCTGAAAATTTTGCAATCAGGGCCGGCGTAAGCTATCTTGTGATGTCGGATAACAGCTGGCATTGGGTCGGGGATAACCTTGTGAGCGCGTCTGCTCCTGCCGGCACAAAGGACAACCGATATACCACGCAGTTTTTGGTAACTGCGGGGGCGGGTTATAAAACAGAAAGCATTGAAGCAAATATTGCATTGGGTTATGTCAGCGACGCCTTGTCTCCGGCTGATGAGTATTACAAGGAGTATAACAAGGGCGCTGTTATTGTAAAAACAGACGTTAAATTATTTTATTAAAGAAAGTAAAATTTTAAGCCCCGCGCTTTTTTAAGCGCGGGGCTTTTTGTTTATGTGATAGAATATTTATGCCGCGGGAACCTTAGGCCCTTTTGCAACGTCAAATTGCGGCACATTTCAGGAGGTTATATGAGATTAAAGTTTTTGGCAGTAATTTTTTTGTTATGCGCGCCGGCATTTTCTTCCCCGCTTGAAGAATTCATAAAGGCTTCCGTTGAATACAGCCCTGAAGTAAAAGCTGCCAGGCAGGCATATATAAAAGCGGGTTTTGACAAGCTTTCATCTTTTTCCGCCATGCTTCCTTCTGCGGGAGTAAGCCATAACAGGTATTATTCATGGGGGGATAATTTTAAGGAATTGTCGCATGAAACATATGCATGGCTTAATCAGCCTTTATTTCAGGGTTTTACATTAAGCGGCAGGGCGATTGCCGCTTCAATTAACGAAGAAACAGCTTTGGCGAGGATGAGACTTGCTGAAATGACCGTATCGCAGAACGCGGCAAGAAATTATTATGCTTACGTGGCTGCAGCGCTTGAGGAAAAAAATCAGAATGAAGCAATTGAAATTATGAAAGGCAGGCTTAAGGAATTAAAGCGCAGGGAAGCCATAGGAAAAATAAGGGCATCAGACAGGGTAAGCATGGAAACGGCTCTTTTGTCCGCCGAGGCTTCCGTGCCTTCTTTAAAAGCTGCGGTAAAAAATGCTTTGCTTAAAGTAAGGCAGTCGTGCGGATGCGGGATAATTCCTTCCATGGAAGAAATAACCGTTCCGGAGGCTTTGCCAAACACAAATATCGCGGAAATATCTGTTAAGCAGCCGCAGGTTGTTGAAGCTCAAAAAAATGTTGAAGCCGCAAAGACAGCGGCGGTTCTTGTTAAGGGGACTTTTCTGCCTTACGCGTCAATAAACATGAAAAGAAACATAAGTGATGCTCCGGCTTTTAAGGGAGATTTAACGGGGATGCTTTCAATACAATGGAGTCTTTTTGAGGGCGGCGAAAGGGTTTTTAATTTGTTTGCGTATGAAGCCGCTTTGGAAAACGCGGTGCAAAGATTTGAAATTGAAAAGCAAAATGCTTATTATGCCGTTGCTTCGGCTTATAACATAATGGAAGCTTCGTCGCAGACTGCGGCTCTTATGAAAGAAGCCGCTGAAACAGCGGAAAAAGCCAGAAAAATGAAAGAAGATGATTACAGAATCGGAATTGCTTCAAATCTTGAGGTTATATCGGCGATGTCTGACGAACTTGAAGCAAAAAGAAAATTTACGCGCGCCGCGGCCCAGGCAAAAGCTGACAGGGCTGTGTTTGAAATATATGCGTCGGCCGGAGGTGAAAAATGACATTATCCGATATTTCAATAAAAAATCCGGCTTTTGCATGGGTTGTTCTGGCGATAACAATAATTTTTGGAGCAATTGCATATTCTTCGATAGGTGTATCACAGCTTCCAAGCGCGGATTCGCCGACTTTAAGCATAAGCGTTAACTGGAGCGGAGCGGCTCCTGAGGTTATGGAAAAGCAGGTGACTGATGTTATAGAAGAAGCCGTAATGGGAGCCGAGGGTGTTGAGGAAATTTCGTCATCAAGCAGCAGGGGAAGCACGCGTGTGAATGTCCAGTTTAATCTTGACCGTGACATTGATGCGGCCTTGCAGGACATGCAAAGCAGGATATCCGCGGTTCAAAGAAGGCTTCCCGATGATATTGAGCCCCCGGTTATCAGCAAAAGCAATGCCGACGATATGCCGATTATGTGGGTTGCGTTGACCGGAAACAGAGACATAAAATATTTGTCCGAGTACGTAACTGAAAATATAAAGGATAAATTGTCAACGGTTCCGGGAGTGTCCGAAATATTTATAGGCGGCCTGGTAAACCCGGCCATGAGAGTATGGCTTAAGCCTGACAGCATGAAAAAATACGAGACAACTTATGAAGACATAGTTTCCGCGATATCACAGGGACATAAGGAAAGCGCCGCCGGTTATATTGACGACGGCAGAAATGAAACAAACATAAGGATATACGCTGAAGCAAACAGCGCCGAAGAATTGTCGAAAATAGTTATTCCTTCCAGGGCCATGGGCATTGTAAAGCTTGGAGATGTTGCCGAAACCGAAGACGGAACAACCGATATAAGGAGGGTTGCAAGGACGCAGGGTGTAAATGCGGTAGGGCTGGGCATAAGAAAACAAAGGGGGGTCAATTCCGTTGAGGTGGCGAAGGGCATTAAGAAAAAAATGAAGGAAATATCCAAAACTTTGCCCGAGGGGCTGGATTTCAGAGTAAGGTTTGATTCCACGAAATATATAGAAGAATCAACAAAGGAAATGACTTTTGTAATGATATTATCGGTTATACTTACGTCGCTTGTCTGCTGGTGGTTTCTTGGAACGCTGTCGTCGGCTTTAAGTGTTTTTCTTACAATACCGCTTTCGGTTATGGGGACGTTTTTCTTTATGAATGTTTTTGGATTTACTCTTAACTCCTTCACCCTTCTTGCGCTTACGCTTGTTATAGGAATTGTTGTTGATGATGCAATAATGGTTATAGAAAATATATCGCGCCACAAGGAAGCCGGTGAAAACAGGGTAAGAGCTTCCTTCAGAGGGAGCCGTGAAATTACTTTTGCGGCTATGGCGGCAACGGTTGCAATTCTTGCGATTTTTATACCTGTGATTTTTATGAAAGGGGTCATAGGAAGGTATTTTTTTGAATTTGGCGTTACAATTTCTGTTGCCGTTGCTTTGTCTCTTCTTGGTGCGCTTACTGTTACTCCAATGATGACTTCAAATTACATGAAAGAGGAGAAAAAGGAAGAAAACAAAAAAGTTTCATTTATGAATTCTTTGGCCGCTTCCTATAAAAATCTTTTGTCTGTATGCCTTCAACACAGACTTATTGTTATTGCATCCGCGTTGATCTTCTTTGGCATATCCTTGTTTGCGGTTGGCTTTATAAAAAAAGAAATAGTGCCTTCGCAGGATCAGGGAACGATATCAATATCGATTCAGGCAAAACCAGGAACAGCGCTTGCGGCAACGGACAAGATGATGTCTGAAGCGGAGAAAAAACTCTCAGGTCTTGATTTTGTTGACGGTTATTTCTGCAGCTTTGGAGCCGGCTCGGGAAACTTCTTTGTAAATATCAAAGACAAGAAAAAAAGACCAAAAGACAAAAAAACCGGCGCTCCAATTAAACAGGAAGATATGATTGCCGTATTAAGAAAGACATTAAAAGAAATACCGGGAGTTATAAGGGTAAATGTTCAGGATATGTCATTGCAGGGGCTTGGCGCCGGAAGAAGCAGCCCGGTTGAAATGAATATTAAAGGCCCTGACTGGGAAAAATTGGCTTTGTATTCGAATGAAATAAGGGAAAAGCTGGAAGCAAGCGGAAAAATGACGGATGCCGACACAAATTACAAGACCGGAATTTCCGAACTAAGAATAATTCCTGACAGAAAGAAAGCCGCTTCGCGCGGGGTAAGCATGTCTTCAATTGGAAATGCGGTTGCCGCCTGGTACGGCGGAGTGAATGCCGGATTGTTCACACGCGGAGGAAGACGTTATGACATAATTGTTCAGTTAAAGCCCGAAGACAGGGCAAAAGTTGATACTTTAAAAAAAATAATGATTAGAAATTCTTCAGGAGAGCTGATTCCTTTGTCGGAGGTTGTCAGTTTTAAAGAAGAAAAAACCGTGACTGCCGTTAACAGGATGGACAGACAGAGGACGGTAAAGGTAACCGCAAATGTTGCAAAAGGCAGCAGCCAGAAAGAAGCGGCTGACCTTGCAATGAAAATAGCAAAAGATACTCTTCCCGAAGGATATACGGCCGAAGCCGGCGGCGCCACAAAAACTTTTGCCGATTCTTTTTCGGGCCTTTTATTTGCCCTCTTTTTGGGAATTATAGTTGCTTATATGGTTTTGGCCGTACAATTTAACAGTTTTGTTCATCCGGTTTCGGTTTTGATGGCGCTTCCTTTTGCGGCAACCGGAGCTCTTTTGGCTCTTTTGATAACCGGAAACACCATTAATTTTTACAGTATGATAGGAATTCTTTTGCTTATGGGAATAGTAAAAAAGAATTCCATATTATTGGTTGATTTTACAAATGCCCGCAGACTTCAGGGAATGGGGGTAAATGAAGCGCTTCTTGAAGCATGTCCGGTAAGATTAAGGCCGATATTAATGACTTCTGTTTCCACTATATCCGCCGCCGTCCCGCCGGCTCTTGCGCTTGGGCCCGGCGCGGAAACCAGAATTCCGATGTCCATAACAATTATCGGAGGAGTTTTTGTTTCAACGCTTCTTACCCTTTTTGTGGTGCCTTGTGTTTACAGTATTTTGTCAAGGTTTGAAAATGCGCGGCATATGGAAGCTGTTAGGGCGGCTGATTGTGAATTAAGGGCCGAAATTAAAGAAGGAGAAAATAATGCCTGTGATTCTGCGGTGAAACATATGCAAAAATCTTTAGCCAAAGCGTCAAAAACAAGAAAAAAGTGATACCCGCCTGTTTTATGTGTGTTAAAATTGTTTTTAAAGGATAAAAATTAAATTCGCATCAATGCCTTTTGTTGCGTACGGGGAGAAAAATGATAAAAAATCAGGATGTTTCTGTTAAAGACACTTTTAAAAAAGGTTTTGATATTTATATAAAAAATATTGAGCTTTTTTTGTTTGTTGACGCAGTGTCTTTGGTTCCGTCTTTTCTTTATCAGTTTAAAAATTTTGGAAATAACGGCGGCGAATCTTCGGCTTTGCCGGGTTTGTTTGTTTTTTTTCTTTCTCTTTTAAATATCGGGGCGGTTTTTACGGCTCTTAAAAAAATTTATGAAGGAACCGAAACGGACGTATGGCAGTGCATAAAAGAGGGAATTTTTTTGATTCCAAGGGTTCTGGCAACGGCGGTTATAAACGGAATAATAATATTTGCCGGTATTATTCTTTTTGTTCTGCCGGGCCTTTACTGGGCTTTAAAATATATCTTTGTAATTCAGGCGGCCGTGGCCGAGGATAAAAATTTAAGCCCGTTTAAAATAAGCGCAAAACTTACATCTGATAAAATGCTGTATTCATTTTTGACCGTTGTGGGTGCGTATATACTTGTTCTGGTCCCTTATTATATTGTTATTTATGCGACAAAGGGTAATTTTTGGATGCATATGCTTTTTGGTCTGCCGGTTGCTTTTTTTACCACCGCGGCCCAGGCCGTGCATTATGCCGCTTATGATAATTTAAAGTCGCTTGAAGGAAAAGAGATTAAATCAGATGATAATTCTCTTAAGGGATTGGGCACGGCATCCGGATGCCTTATCGGAGCGGCTGGATTTGCGGTAATTTTTTCCGTTATTACCGGCATAAGCATGCTTGCGGTCAGTAAAGGCAAAATAGATTATTTTGCCAGAAAAATTTTTGGCGGGGAAATCAGCATAGATGAAAAGGCTAAAATAAATCTTAAAAAAGGATGGTTTTCAATTCCAGACAAAAAATATTATGACACCCATGTGCTTGTAAAATTGGATAACGACCGGGATTTTCGCTTTGTAACCTTAAGAATAGTTCCTTTGGATAACGCCCTTGTTAAAGGAATAAAAACAACATCAAAACAGGATGAAATAATAACGGCAATTGAAAGCATTGAAAGAGATTATATGGAAAAGACAGGAAAAATTGAGAATGTTTTGTCTTGGGATTCCTTTGACAATTTTGAACCCGTTAAAAGAGAATATTTTTGGAATAAGCTGCTTCTTTATCAAAGCGGGAAAGAACCGTATAAAACATCCGTGCTTTATTACGGTATAACGGAAAAGTATTTGGTATATTTTTATATAAATACCGAACAGACAGATTTGAAAATAAGGGGCGCGGAAAAAACCGTTGAAGAGGTTCTTGAAATGATTCAAAAAAAGGAAGAGAACAAAAAATGATTAAAGACACTTTGCTTGCTTTTATACCGGTTTTTGTTGCGGTTGATGCAATCGGCATACTTCCGATATATATTTCTCTTACAAAAGGATTGACTGATGCCGAAAAAAGAAAGGTGCTTGTGCAGTCTTTTTTTACCGGAGTTTTCTTGGCCCTTTCTTTTATTCTTGTGGGGAAATGGATATTTGGACTGCTTGGCATAACGGTAAATGATTTTATGATAGCCGGCGGCGCCATATTGTTTGTAATAGCAATAAGAGATCTTTTTTTTAAAGAAAGGCAGGGGGCGGAAAAAAGTGAAATGGGCGCGGTTCCCATAGGAACGCCTTTGATAGTAGGGCCGGGAGTTCTTACAACATGTCTTATAATAGTGGATCAATACGGAACAATACCAACCATAATTTCCGTTTTGCTTAATGTGACAATAGCGGTTACACTGTTTTCGTTTTCAGGAAAAATTGTAAATTTTATGGGTAAAACAGGAATAAATGCTCTTTCCCGCATTATGGCGCTTTTGCTTGCGGCAATTGCGGTTATGATGATAAGAAAGGGAATTACCGGCATTTGATTTGTGATATAATCCTTTAAAATTTTTTGGAGAATAATTATGCTTCAGGGTCCGCCAAAACCAAAAATAACGATTGAAAAACGAAACGGAAAATCAGTGACGGTTATTTCGGGACTTCATACTTACGGCGGTGAAAGACTTGAAAATATCGCCAAGATTTTAAAAATCAAATTTGGTTCCGGAGGCACGGTTAAAAACGGCGTGATTGAATTGCAGGGCGATCTGCGGGAAAAAATAAAAGATTGGTTTGCGAAAGGCGCAGACAAGCAGTGATAAACCACAGGCCGATTAACCGAAGAAAATTTTGGGCTTATTTTCGAAAACTTGAAAAAAAAGGAATGCTTTTTAAGTACGGGAAATATGTAATTGACATTGAAAGCATGACAAAAGTTAATTTTGCATGCAGCCCCGATCTTTGTCTTAAAGTTAAAAACGGGCGGTATTACGGATCGTGCTGCACGGATTATTTGGTTGATGTTGCGCTTTCCGAACAGCTTGCGCTTGTTAAACTTTTGGAAAGAAGCATTGATATATGCGCAAAAAAATACCCTTGGCTTTTAAAAAAGAAAATATTCAAAAAAAACAAAAAAGGCGTTTATTATCTTACGCATAAAGAAAACGGAGCCTGCGTATTTGGGAAAACGCGCGGAAATAAAATTTTCTGCGTTGTTGATTTGCTTTGCGAAGAACTTAAGCTTGACAGAAAAAAATATAAACCGTCAACATGTTTTTCCTGGCCTTTTGAGCTTATAGACATGGAAAATAAAGAAAAAGAGACGTTTGTGACATTTATAAATGCAATGAATGCCAAATATATGTCGCAGGACACCGCCTGCTTAAAATGTGTCTCGGGCAGGTACGGACGTCCCGCATATTTGTCAATGAAAAATGAGATAATACATTATACGGGCCAAAAAACTTATTCGGCAATGCTTAAGTTCATTAAAGGGCAAAAGAATGATTCAGATAAGTAATCTTTCCGTTGGCTTTGGCGGTCAGGAGCTTCTCAGGGATGTAAGTTTTAACATTAATGCCGGAGAAAGAATCGGGCTTGTGGGAAGAAACGGATCCGGAAAAACAACGCTTTTTAAAATATTGACGGGTGAAATATCCCCCGATGAAGGAACAATTACAAAACCAAAAAATTATACCGTGGGGTATCTGAAACAGCATCTTAAGTTCACAATGCCTACGGTTCTTGAAGAGGCATGTCTTGGGCTGCCTGACTATGAAAAAGACCAGATTTGGAAAGCGGAAAAAATGCTTATGGGGCTTGGATTTTCCGAAAAAGAGCAGGAGCTTCCGCCGGCATATTTTTCCGGAGGATTTCAGGTAAGATTAAATCTTGCCAAGGTTCTTTTGTCTGAACCGCATCTGCTTCTTCTTGACGAACCCACCAATTATCTTGACATATTGTCAATCAGATGGCTGTCAAAATTTTTAAGGCAGCGTGACAATGAAATGATGATAATAACCCATGACAGGGAATTTATGGATTCGGTTACAACCCATACAATGGCCATTCACAGAAAAAAAATAAAAAAAATTGAAGGAGACACCGAAAAGCTTTTTAATCAGATCGCCGTTGAAGAGGAAATTTATGAACAGACAAGGATAAGGGAAGAAAAAGAAAGGGCAAAAACAGAGGAATTTATAAATCGTTTTCGCGCGAAAGCCAATCTTGCAAGCATGGTCCAGTCCAGGATAAAAGCGCTTGAACGCATGGAAAAAAAAGAGGAACTTGAAAAAACAGCCGAACTTGGATTTCGTTTTAACACTCTCCCTTTTGAAGCAAAATGCCCCATGAGAATTGAAAATCTTTGTTTTGGCTATACAAATGACAAGATGCTGATTCAAGGATTGACAATAGACATAAATAAACATGACAGAATAGGTGTGATCGGCAAAAACGGCAGGGGAAAATCAACTTTGTTAAGGCTTATGCAGGGAGAACTTCAGCCTTTAAAGGGAACAATAAAAAGGCATCCCATGTGTGCGACGGGATATTTCGGACAAACCAATATAGAGCGTCTTGACAATAAAAAAACAATAGAAAAAGAACTTGCTTCCGTAAGACCGGATTTGAAATATCAGGAAATAAGAAACGTTGCGGGAGCAATGATGTTTACGGGAGACCTTGCTTTAAAAGAAATTTCCGTGTTGTCAGGCGGGGAAAAAAGCAGAGTGTCTCTGGGTAAAATACTTCTTAATCCCGCAAATTTGTTGCTTTTGGATGAACCAACCAATCATCTTGACATGGAATCATGCGGCAGCATGATGGCGGCTCTTGATATTTTTGAAGGGGCTGTTGTTATTGTCACGCACTCCGAACTTTTTCTTCATCATCTTGCCAACAGGCTGATAGTTTTTACGGAAAAAGGCGCGGATGTGTTTGAAGGCACATATCAGGAATTTCTTGACAGGGTCGGCTGGGAAGAAGAAATAAAGCCCAAAAAAACCGAAAAAGAAAACCGTTTAAATCGCGGCGGAAAAAAATCAGAAGACGCCGGGGCCGATTTTTTGAAAAAGAAAAAAATAATTATGAATAAAATTGCCTCTGTTGAAAAAAGGATTGACGAAGAAGAAAAAATGCTTGAAAAACTCAATTTTCAATTGGCGGAAAGCTGCGGCAGAATTGGAAGCTTTGAAATTCAAAGAATGCAGATTGAAGCATACGGTTTCAGAAAGAAAATTGACGAAGGATATTTGGAGCTGGAGAGTTTAATTGAAGAACTTGATGATCTGGAAAAACAAAAAAACTTTAATTTTTGAATTCCGAGGAAAAATGAAATTTAATATCCGGATATTTTTCCATGTAATGATTAAGCATCCACTGTGATTCGGCGAAAAATACAAGGTTCCCGTTTTTGTCTTTCCCTATTCTGTCCTGTTTAAAGTCACAGAAATCTTTCATCTGAACGGGGTTGTTTGATGTTATCCAGCAGGCTTTATATATGTCAAGCGGTTCGAAGCGGCATTCGGCTCCGTATTCGTGGATAAGTCTGTACTGTATCACTTCAAATTGAAGCAGCCCGACGGTTCCCACTATTTTACGGCTGCCTATATTTGTTATAAACAGCTGGGCAACACCCTCGTCCGTTAATTGCGTTATACCTTTTTCAAGCTGTTTGGCTTTCATTGAGGTATTTATAAGCTCCCTGAAGACTTCCGGCGAAAAGCTTGGTATACCTTTGAAATTTATTTTTTCTCCTTCTGTCAAAGTGTCGCCTATTTTAAAATTTCCCCTGTCATAAAGCCCTATTACATCGCCGGGATAGGCTTCGTCTATCACTTCTTTTTTTTGCCCCAGAAAAGAAGCCGGATTGTTGAATCTCAGCTGCTCGCCGGAACGGACATGTGTATAAAATTTTCCGCGTTCAAATCTGCCCGATGTCACCCTGCAGAAGGCTATTCTGTCGCGGTGTTTAAGATCAAGGTTTGCATGTATTTTGAAAATAAAACCCGTAAAAGGGGCTTCATAAGGTTCAATCATCCTTACGTCGGATTCGCGGCCTTTTGGAAGAGGCGCAATCCGGGTGAAAGTGTCAAGAAGTTCGCGGACGCCGAAGTTATTAAGGGCGCTTCCGAAGAAAACGGGCCCAAGTTCGCCGGACAGGTATTTGTCCTTGTCAAAATTTCCGTAAACGCCTTCGGCAAGCGCGACATCATCCCTTAATTGTGAAGCATTTGTTTCGCCGACTTTTTCATCAAGCAGTCTGTCGTCTATGCTGTTTATTTCGACTGCGCTTTCATCTTCGCCGGTTTTATTTGGGTTAAAAAGAAGCAGTTTTTTTTCGTAAAGCGAGTAAACTCCCCTGAAATCAGAACCTCTTGATATAGGCCAGCTCATTGGGCATACTTTAATATCCAATTTTGCTTCAAGTTCGTCCAAAAGCTCTATTGGGCTTCTTCCTTCGCGGTCCATTTTGTTTATAAATATAATAACAGGTGTATTGCGCATGCGGCATACGTTCATGAGTTTCTCTGTTTGTTCCTCAACACCTTTTACGCCGTCAACCACAAGTATTACGGAGTCAACGGCGGTTAAAGTCCTGTAAGTGTCTTCGGCAAAATCCTTATGGCCCGGGGTATCAAGCAGGTTTATTTTAAGATTATTATATTCAAAACTCATGACAGCTGAAGCCACAGAAATACCTCTCTGGCGCTCGATTTCCATGAAGTCAGACACGGTGGTCTTTTTTATTTTGTTTGATTTTACGGCTCCGGCCGACTGTATGGCGCCGGCAAAAAGCAGAAATTTTTCCGTAAGCGTGGTTTTGCCCGCGTCAGGGTGGCTTATAATGGCGAATGTCCGCCTTTTGTTTATTTCTTCTTCGTTTGCCATTTCTCACCGTTTAATAAAATTTATATTAATGAGCAGCCATTATATCAGGATTATTTAAAGCAGTAAAGTGACGGAAAATTTAAAGCCGTATTTTTAAAAAATTATATTACCGCTTTTTGCTGAAAGTTGTAATATAAACACATGAGAAAATTTAAAAAAATATATGTGGAGATAACAAATGCATGCAATTTAAGCTGTTCTTTTTGCCGCGGCACAAAAAGAAAAAAAGAATTTATGGACAAAGAATTTTTTAAATTTGTATTGGGCGCGATAAAAGGCTGCGGCGAATATTTGTACTTTCATGTTATGGGAGAGCCTTTGCTTCATCCTGACACGGGAAAATTCCTGGATATTTGTTCGGATTTTGGATACAAGGTGAATATAACGACAAACGGAACATTAAATAAAGAATTGCTGGCTGTTAAAAACAAGCCGGCATTAAGACAGGTAAATTTTTCTCTTCACAGCGGAAATGACACGGCTTATTTTAATTCTGTTCTTGATGCCGCGGATAAGCTTAATAAAGAAGGGAAGCTGGTATCATTAAGACTTTGGAACCTGGGTTCGGGCGAGGATAATTCGGCTATAATATCCAAAATAAAAGAAAAGTTTGGGGCTGATTTTGACGCCGGGGGCATACCCGCGCATGCAAGGGGGATTAAACTTGCGGAAAATATATTTTTAAATATGGGAGAGCGGTTTGAATGGCCGGATTTAAATGCAGGTTTTATATCAGACACGGGATTTTGTTATGGTCTGCGCGACCAGATAGGGATACTTGTTGACGGCACCGTGGTTCCTTGCTGCCTGGATGCTGACGGCGTAATCGCGCTTGGGAATATAAAGGAGCAGAAGCTAGAAGATATAGTGAACAGCAAAAGGGCAAAGGAAATGTATGACGCTTTTTCGGGAAGAAAGGTCAGGGAAGAGCTTTGCAAAAGATGCGGGTATAGGACGAGGTTCAGCTCTCCCTGAGGGTGAGTTTTCCCCGAACTTTAAATACAGGCCATATATAAAAATATTCTTTAAATAATCTGCACGCAGGTTTGTTTTTAGTATTTTTTTGTAATCCAAGGCAAATTGCCGCCCGTCAAAACTCCGTTTTCCAATAAGGTTGACACTGCATGTTCTATATAATAGAATATGAAGCGTCAGCCATCACAGCGGAGGTAACATATGAGGCGTTTCGGCCTTTTATTGGCTGTTTTTTTGCTGTTTGTGGCGTGTTTTTCGTCGCCGTTAAATGCAAATGAAGTTTATAGAATAGGTTTTTACGGTAACAGCGGCAATGCGGTCTGCGAAGCGGGCATTAACATGGTAACCATGCTTTCGGAAACGCGGAAGTCCGGTTATACACTTGAGCCGGTTTTTTTTGATTCTTCCGATGCCGGGGCCTCATCAGCGGCTAATTCAACGCCGAATCTGCTTTGCATAATAGGCATGTTCAATTCGGAAAGCGAACAATTTCTTGATAATGTCAAAACAATACCTCTTTTTAATCTTGAATCCGTATATTCGGGTTTTGAAGGCCGCGGGAATACTTTCAGAATGGTTATATCGGAACAGGAAGCGGCGCGCGCCATGGCCAGAACCCAAATGGCGCTTTTTAACAGAACCCGTTTCGGATATGTTTATGCCGAGGGCGGCAATGATTATATGGAAACAGCTTTGGCATATGCGGATACGGTAAAAACAAACAAGATGACTCTGGCATACGAAAAGAGTGTTGAAAAAGACAGAACCGATTTTGAACTTATTTTGATGAGGATAAGGGACCTTAAACTTGGTAATATTTTCTTTGTAGGCGGGCCAAAACAGACTCTTGAATTTGCAAAACAGCTTGAAGCAATGAAAACAGGCGCGGTGCTTTGTGCTCCGGCCCGGGTATTCAGCAAAGAATTTATAAAGGAAGGAAAAACGGCCGCCGCCGGAGCCGAATTTGTAATGGAAACTCCGCCGTCTGCCGCAGGCATAAAAAAGATAAAGCAATTTGTAAGAGATTATGCGAAAAGATTTGGAAAGCCTGCAAGCGTATATACGCCTTTTATTCATGATGCGGTGGGTTTTGTAATGCAGGGAATTGATGAAGGCAAAAGGACACCTGAAGAACTTGTTAAATATATATCTTCTACGGAATATCAGGGCTGCGAAGGCAAAGTTAAATTCAATTCGCGTGGCGCAAGGATAAATGCCCCTTTTTATTTTAATGTTATAAGACGCGATGAATTTATGTATATGAAGTTTCAGCAGGAAATGTGGAATGCATATAAAAGAACAAAGTAGGGGAACTGATGGCAAAAAGACTTGGTGATCTTCTTATAGAAGAAGGTCTGGTTACGGAAGAACAGTTAAGAAGCGCAATTAACGAACAGCAGAAAAGCGGCGAGCCGCTTGGCCGAATCTTGGTTAAGATGGGGCATATTACGGAAGAAGCGCTTTATTATTTTCTTGCCATACAGTTCGGGGTTGATTATGTTGAAGTCAATCCCGCGGAAATAACGCCGGATATGTTAAAGCTGATAAGCAAAGATGTTGCCGAAAGTCTTAACGTGCTTCCTTACAAATTAAGCCCGAATAAAATAGTTTTTGTAACGTGTGATCCCGATGAACATCTTCCCACAAAATTAAGAGACAGAACGGCGCTTCCGATAGATATGGAAATAAAGTTCTGTATTTCCACCGAAACTTCTGTAAAAACAGCGCTTTCAACGCTTTATGGTGTTAAGCCAAAAGCCGAAGTTGATGAAAGTCTGGCCGCCATAATGCAGAGCGAATCGCAGGAAGATGAAGAGGCGGCTGTTGATGAAAGCGGAATAGACGAAGAATCCGCTCCTGTAATAAAGCTTGTTAATGCAATAATAAGCGAAGCGGTAAAGCTTAAATGCTCCGATATACATATAAATCCCACGGCAAAAGGAATGGTTATCAGATACAGGATAGACGGTGTGCTTCAAAAGCAGCCGGCGCCCCCCAGACAGTATAAAAATGCAATAATATCAAGAATAAAAGTAATGGCCAGAATGGACATAATGGAAAAAAGGGCGGCACAAGACGGACGAATAAAGATTAAGGTTCAGAATAAGGTTATAGATCTTCGTGTATCCGTGCTTCCTTCAATTTACGGGGAAAATGTTGTAATGCGTATTTTGGATCAGGGGAATTTGATGCTGGATCTTACAAAGCTTGGATTTGAAGAAAGGGAGCTTGAAATATACAGGCAGGCAATTGAACTGCCTTACGGCTTGATTCTTCATACGGGGCCAACGGGTTCCGGAAAAACCACAACTCTTTATTCGGCGCTTTCCACGGTTAATGACATTTCAAAGAACATAATAACGCTTGAAGACCCGGTTGAATATCAGCTTCCGGGAATAATTCAGATACAAATGAATTCTGATATAGGCCTTACTTTTGCGGCGGCTTTAAGAAGCTGTTTAAGGCAGGACCCGAATATAATGATGGTCGGTGAAATACGCGACAAAGAAACCGCGGATATTGCGATTAAGGCCGCATTGACCGGGCACCTGCTTTTTTCCACGCTTCACACAAATGATTCCCCTTCAACAATAATGAGACTGATTGACATGGGGGTTGATCGTGTTTATGTGGGCTCCGCCGTAAAACTTATCATAGCGCAAAGGTTGATGCGCAGGATATGTTCAGCCTGCAAAGAGCCTTATCAGCCGACGGAAGACGAACTTCAAAGGATTTTAATAAAACCCGAAGAAATCAGCAATATCACCGTTTATAAAGGACGCGGTCACGGATGCCCGAAATGCGGCGGGTCTGGATATAAAGGAAGGGTTGCGATTTATGAAATAATGTCGGTTACTCAGGAGCTTGCGGATTTGGTGTTTGCCGGAGCGGACCTGCAGGCAATAACTGAACAGGCACAAAAAGACGGAATGAGGACATTAAGGCAGGTTGCGGTTGAAAAATGGAAAGCCGGCGTCACAACAATTGAAGAGGTTATATCGGCAACTTCGGAAGGGGATTGAATGTACGAAGCAAAGAAACTCGGGCAGATTCTGCTTGAAGAAGGCATGATTACCGAGGAACAGCTTGAAAAAGCCATAGAGGAACAGTTAAAGACAAGCGATTCGCTCGGACTTGTGCTTGTTAAACTGGGTTATATAACGGAAGATGTGCTTTATCATTTCCTTGCCGTGCAGTTTAACGTGCGTTTTGTTGACGTTGCCGTAATACATATTGAGGAAGAAGTTATAAAGTCAATATCGCCGGATACGGCGCGCAAATATAAGATACTTCCCATCGAGAAAAAACCAGGAAAAATAATTTTTGCCACGTCAAATCCGCTTGACCCGTCGCTTACGATGAACCTTAAATACGACATACAGGGAGGAGACTCCCTTGAAATCAGTTTTGTTGTTACAACCGCGGCCGCGCTTGCCGATGCTTTGGAAAAATATTATCCCGTCGGGAATGTTTTGGAGGATGCAGTAAGGGAAGCTGGCGGAGATGACAACATTGAAATTGAAATACTTGAAGAAAGAAAACCCGGCGAAGCCGAAAAGGAAGATGCCGCCGAAGGAGACATTGAAGGCGCAAACAGCCCTGTTGTAAAGTATGTCAATTATATAATTGAAAGCGCCGTGGAAAAAAAAGCTTCGGATATACATATAAATCCTTATGAGAAAAAAATAGTTCTTCGCTACAGAATTGACGGAGCCCTTGTTGACATGCCGCCTCCTTCGGTTCAGTATAAAAAAGCCATAGCTTCAAGGCTTAAGCTTATGGCAGGCCTTAATATTATAGAAAAAAGGCTGCCTCAGGACGGCAGGATAAACTATAAGATGAGCAACGGAAAGACCATAGATCTCCGCGTGTCAACGCTTCCTTCAATTTGGGGCGAGAACATAGTAATGAGAATCCTTTATTCCGAAGCCCAAAATCTTGATTTGGCAAAGCTGAGTTTTTCGCCGGTGCAGTTTGAGGCGATACAAAAAGGGCTTGAAAGTCCTTATGGGATGGTTTTGATAACCGGCCCTACGGGTTCGGGTAAATCAACCACCCTTTACTCAATGATTTCAAAAATTAATGATCCGCAGATAAATATCATGACAGCCGAAGATCCTGTTGAATACAGGCTGCCGCATATAATACAGGTTCAGGTAAATAATGTTGCAGGGCTGGATTTCAGCAACATATTGAGGTCTTTTTTAAGGCAGGACCCTGATGTGATACTTGTGGGTGAAATTCGCGACAGCGAGACAGCTTCAATTTCAATAAAAGCCGCATTAACGGGACATCTTGTTCTTTCAACCCTTCATACAAATGACGCGCCCGCCACAATTACAAGGCTGGTTGATATGGGTATAGACCCCATTTATGTCGGAAGTTCTGTTGTCACGGTTATTTCCCAGAAACTTGTAAGGCGCATATGTGAGAACTGCAAAAAACCGCTTAAAGAAGTTGATTTTATTAAGGCCAAAAAGAACGGGATACCAAAGGAGCTTTTTGAAGGCGGAACTTTCTTTGAGGGAGAAGGATGCCCTGTTTGCAATTATACGGGATACAAAGGCAGAATGGCGGCCTATGAAGTTATGCATATAAACGCACAGGTAAGAGAGCTTATATTTAAAAGAGGAACACTTAATGATTTAAAACGCCTGGTGTGGAGCCAGGGGATGGCCACTGTAAGAGAATCGGCTTTAAGGCATATGAGAGAAGGCAAGACAACTCTTGAAGAGGTTTTAAGAGAAACGCTTTCCGACAAGCCGCTGCTTGAATACTATAAATACACAAAATTCTGAAAAGGAGAAACACATAAATGGATCAGGAAATTTTATTCAGAGAATCGAAAAATTTTTTCTCGGCTTTTGAGCCGAGAGGCGAATTGATAAAAGGCGTTAAGCTTCCGGGAGGCGTGATTCTTTTGGGAGAGGGCTGTGATTACAACCGTCCAAAGGTTATTGCGGCGCCTGTTGCGAAATCCGCGATAATTCTTGCCCAAAAAAGAAAGGAAGGCGACAGGGCGGTTCACTTTCATTCGCAAAATTATGATGAAAAAATAAGGATGTCATTTTCAGATCCTCAGATAAAGGAAACCGGATGGGCAAATTTTATGAGCAGTTCGCTTTTTATGCTTGAAGCAACGGGAAGAAAAGTGCCGGGTCTTAATATTTATGTGAACAGCGACATACCCGATTCTTTTCAAGCCGGCGCAATGGAGGCGCTGGAAGCCGGAGCTGTAATGACGGCGCAAAAATTCGGAGATTTTAATCTTACTCCTCCTGATGTTGCGGATATCTGTGCCCAGGGCGAAGCGAATTTCATGCACAAAGAAAAAAACGGGGCAAAATATCTTCCCATAGTCATGAATAAAAAAGGTCATTTTATGTATTTTGATGCCGGTACCGGAAGGGCGGAAACAGTGCCCGGAAGTCTTGGGGATCTTGATTTTCTTCTTATTTCCTGCAGCCAAAGAAAGAAGTGGCTTGAGGAAAAACGGAAAGCCGTGTTTTCGGAAGTTGCCGAAGCAATTAAAATAATAAACAGAAACGGGGGAAACATAAAAACCCTTAATGAATTGACGCTTGAGCAGTTTGATGAATACCGCTCAAAACTTTCTTTGTCGCAGAAAAAACGCTGTGCTTTTTATATATCGGAAAACGAAAGAACCGAGGCCGCCAAAAACGCCCTTTATAAAAAAGACATGAATGCTTTTCTTGAAATAATAAATGAATCTCAGAAAAATATCAGAACAAGGCTGGAAATTGTTGCGGAAGAAAACGAACTTTTGGTTGATATGATAAGCGACATTGAAGGAGTAAAGGCGGTAAGGCTGCTTAATTTGGGCATGGACGGTTCCGCCATGGTTGCGGTAACAAAGGCAGAAAGAAAAGCTTTTGAGGCCAAAATAAAGAAAAGTTTCATATCAAGAACCGGTCTTGCGCTTTCTTTTGAATCTTTGGATCTTAACAATGAGATAGAAGATTTGGATATAAATGTGTCGGAATTTAAAAAATGAAGATCTGCTTCCTTACATACGGGTGTAAGGTTAACCGGTATGAAACGGAGCTTATAAGACAGGAGATGACGGCATCGGGCTTTACCGCCGAAGAAGAAGCGGATAAAGCGGATTGCGTGATAATTAACACCTGTACGGTTACAGGTAAAATAGATTCTGAAATAAGAAGAAAAACAGCTGCTCTTAAAGAAAAAGGGAAGAAAGTTATAATAACCGGCTGCCTTACAAAAAGTTCGGGTTTTGAGGACTTTGTAAAATCCGCAGATCTTGTAATACCAAACGAGGATAAATTTAAATTCACATCTTATTATCCGGTGCTGGGTGAATTTAAATTTTCGGAAAATATTTTTGGATTGAGCGATTTTTCCGGAAGAAGCAGGGCTTATGCGAAGGCGGTTACGGGATGCAACCGTTTCTGCTCGTACTGCGAGGTTCCGCATGTAAGGGGCAGCGTGATAACAAGCAGGCCTGAAAATGAAATTTTGGCCGAAATACGGGTTCTTTCACATAAAGGATTCAGGGAAATAGTTTTAACGGGTGTAAATCTTGGGCTGTATGGATATGATACCGGGCACAAATTATCGGAGCTTCTGAAGCGGGCCATGGATGAAATTAAAGACGGCAGGCTTCGCTTAAGTTCCATAGGGCCGAAAGAGACAACCGATGAGCTTATTGCAACGGTTAAAGAAGGCGCTCAGGAAGGCAAAATTTGTCCTCATTTTCACATGAGTCTGCAGAGCGGCGACGCAAAGATTCTTGCCGCAATGAGAAGAAATTACACCCCGGAAATATTTATGGACAGGGTTGAAAAAATAATTTCATCAATACCGTTTTGCGGAATTACCACTGATATAATAGCCGGGTTTCCGGGAGAAACCGAAGCCCAGCATAAAAACACTTTGAAATTTATCGGAAAAGCTCCTTTTTCAAGACTGCATGTTTTTCCTTATTCGGACAGACCGGATACCGAATCTTCGCGTATGAAAAATAAGATTTCGGAGGATATTAAGAAAAGAAGGGCAAAAGAAATAGCAGAGCTTGGAATGGAAAAAGAGCTGGAGTTTGCCCGGAAAAATGAGGGCCGTCTGCTTAAAGTTCTTGCGGAAAACAGCGGTAAAAAAGGCGAACTTACCGGTTATACGGAAAATTATCTTAAGGTTATATTTGAAGGAGATGAGAAATTTACGGGAGAAATAGTAAAAGTTTTTATCAAAGAGCCGGGTAAAAGAGAGTCAAAAGCCGTAATGGCAGAATAAAAAATTTTAAATTAAATATCGGGAGAAAAAATGGATAACAACTGTCTTTTCTGCAGGATAATAAAAAAGGAGATACCTTCAAAGATTGTTTACGAGGATGATTTTGTAATGGCTTTTAATGACATAAACCCTCAGGCGCCGGTACATGTGCTTATAATACCTAAAAAGCACATAGATTCTCTTGATAAGATTGCCCGTGAAGACACGGAATTGACGGGTAAAATCCTGTATGCAGCTTCCGAAATTGCGCGCAAACTTGATATTGCGAAAAGCGGATACAGAACGGTATTCAACACAAATTCAGATGCCGGAATGGCTGTAAATCACCTGCATCTTCATCTGCTTGGCGGCAGGAAGATGGCATGGCCTCCGGGATAGGTGAAAAATGGATTCTTTGGTGAAATGCCCTGTATTTGGCCGCTGCGGGGGCTGTCAGTTTCAGGATGTGCGCTATGAAATGCAGACAGAACAAAAAAAGAGGGAATTATTGGACTGTCTTAAAAGGGCAAAGCTTCCGGCGCCGGAAGACATAAAGGTTTTTGTGAAAGAACCTTATGCTTACAGGAACAGGATGGATTTTGTAATTTCACAAGGCGGGCCCGGTTTCAGGCAAAAAGGGAAGTTTGCAAAAATAGTTAACTTTGAGCAATGTCCCATATCAAATGACGGTATAAATGCCGCACTGGCCGAAGTAAGATTATGGTTTGAGAAAAACAGGGAAAAAATCAGCGTGTTTGATGTTGTTAAACGTCAGGGCTGTCTCAGGTATTCTGTGATACGTTCATCTTATTTTACAAAAGAAACTTCGGTCACTTTTATATTTAACAGGGATTATACGGAAAATCTCGCCGGAATGAGGGGGCTTGTATTTGAGTTTGCGGATGCAAGCGCCGCAAAAAACGTGCTTATCGGCTATGTGAAACACAATACGGATCAAAGCGCAACCCCTGATTACGAGGTAATTAAAGGGTCTGATATACTTACGGAAAGACTGGGGCCTTATATTTATGAATATCATACACAGGGTTTTTTTCAGAATAATCCCATGATGCTGATGGATATGCTTATGTATGTAAGGGAGAACACGGTTCCCGGATGGGATATTCTTGTTGATTTGTTCGGGGGCGTTGGGACTTTCGGCATATTTCTTAATGACAAGGCAAAGGAAATTCTGGTGGTTGACAGCAGCAGGGAAGGAATAAAATGCGCGGTTAATAACATTGCAAATGCAGGCATAAGGAACGCGCTTGCTTATGAAATGGATGCGGCTGAAATGGACATACTTGCGGAACGTTTAAGGGGAAAAAAAGTCATGTTTGTGCTTGACCCGCCGCGGGCCGGGCTTCACAAAAAAACCGTTCGGTTCATAAAGTCTGTAAAACCCTCGGGCATGATTTATGTTTCCTGCAACCCGCAGCAGCTTGCGCAGGACCTTGACGTTTTAAGGGATTACTACAAAATAAAGGACATTGCGCTTTTTGATATGTTCCCGCAGACAAGGCACATGGAAAGCATTGCTGTCCTTGAACCGATATTTTAAGGAGAAAAGATGAATATTTTAAAAAAATGGAAATATGTTCTTGAAGTGGGCAACCTGCCTGACGGCGAAAAAATGGATTTTTTCAGCAAGTGGGTTATACTTACAAGGGCGCAGGTTTTTTCAATGACAATAACTTCGGCTTTGGTCGGCGCAATTCTTGCTGCAACTGAGGGTCACTTTAATTTTATAAACCTGATTGTTGTGATTGTTGCCCTGTGTCTTGCGCATGCGTCCAATAACCTTATAAATGATTACTTTGACTACAAGCAGGGTGTTGACACCGCAGATTATCACCGGACACAATATTCGCCGCATCCGATAGTTTCCGGCCTTATCAGCGAGAAAAAACTGCTTGGTGTTTTTGTGCTTTTCGGAATTATTGAACTTGCCGCCGCATATTACCTTTATCTTCAGTCAGGACCCGCTGTGTTTATTTTTGCGGTATCGGGTTTTCTGCTTTCGGTGTTTTATGTTGCGCCGCCGTTAAAGCTTAAATACCGCGGGCTGGGAGAATTTGCAATTTTCCTGATATGGGGGCCAATGATTACCGTTGGGACTTACTATGTAATGGCAAAAGCAATGCCGCTTAATGTATGGCTTGCTTCAATACCATACGGCCTTGTTGTTATGAACGTGCTGTTGGGAAAACACCTTGACAAGTATGAAGCTGATTTCAAAAAAGGAGTAAAAACCCTGCCTGTTGTCCTTGGCTTGGAAAGAGCAAAGGCGTTTACACGGATAAACACGGCGCTGTTTTATGTTGTTGTTGTTGTTTTGATTCTTTTTAAGATTATAACCCCTTTTGCGGCTGTTTGTTTTTTTTCTGTTTTCAGGTACAAAAAATTCATTGACATACTCTCCGCCCCGGTGCCAAAGGAAAAACCCGAAGGATTTATAAACCTGTGGCCGCTTTGGTATGTTGTATGGGCGTTTTGGTTCAACAAGCTGGCAGGCGGACTTTTTATAGCCGGTTTATTATTGGGGATATTTATAAAATTTTAATTGAAATTTTGGCGTGCCTGGAGGGAGTTGAACCCCCGACCCACAGCTTAGAAGGCTGTTGCTCTATCCAACTGAGCTACAGGCACACCTTTATATAAATTACCCGTATCATTTTTTCGGGTTTTTATCGCATGGTCGGGGCGACTGGATTTGAACCAGCGACCCCCTGCTCCCAAGGCAGGTGCGCTAGCCAGCTGCGCTACGCCCCGACTTCTTTGATTATAAACCAAGTCGGGCGTATTTAAAACGGCTCTTTTTTTAGAACATATTAAACTGAAAATCCGTTTTACCGGCCACGACTGTCAATCAGGCTATAAGAATATAACAAAAGGGGCAAATTCAGTCAATATTATACCTTGATATATATCATGCGGTATTTTATTATAATTAATGATTATTTATGCGCCCGTAGCTCAGTGGATAGAGCAATGGCCTCCGGAGCCATGCGCACAGGTTCAACTCCTGTCGGGCGCGCCATAATCAAATTGTTATATTCCGGCACTTTATTAAAAGGATTTCCTCTTTTGATACATTTCCTCGGATTTTTTATTTCGGAATATTCAATCAACAGTATTTTAATAATTGGTTTTGCTTTTGGAAAACTTGAAGGTTTTTGGTGGGTGATATAGGAGTCGAACCTATGACCAACTGATTAAGAGTCAGCTGCTCTACCAACTGAGCTAATCACCCACGTTAAAGGGGTTAAAGCCAAAACAATATACAACAGGCTTTAAGGTTTGTATAGTAAAAATTAATTTGGGGTGGGTGACGGGATTCGAACCCGCGACCCCCAGGGCCACATCCTGGTGCTCTAACCAGCTGAGCTACACTCACCGCCTTATAAATGTTTGTGTGTAGACAGTTTACAACAAAAACACTTTTTTTCAAGAAAAAAGTGATTTTGGCGCGTCAAATTAATAGTATAATATCAAAAAAAACGGAGTGCTTTAATGAAGGAAAAACAAGGCGTAAAGAACACAAAAAAGTTTCACAGAAGAATGGTTTTTATAATAGGAATAATATCAACAATATTTGCAATAATGATAAGCGGATTTGGCGTGTTTAACGGGCTTGAATCAAAATCTGTTGACTGGCGTTTCAAGGCAAGAGGCCCTGTTGCGCCCAAAGCCCCTGTTGTAATAGTTGCAATTGATGATGACTCTTTCCCGAGGATGCCTGAACGCTGGATATGGCCGAGGACTTTTTATGTTAAAGCCGTGGAAAACCTGAAAAAATGGGGAGCAAAGGTTATTGCTTTTGACGTTGTGTATTCGGAACCGACAGCCCGTAATCCGGAAGAAGACATAGCGTTTGCAGAAGCGGTAAAAAAAGCCGGCAATGTGATACTTGGAATGGCAATTTTGGTTCAGGATACAAAATTGGGACAAAAAACAGTTACAGTATATCCGATAGAGCCGCTTAAAAACGCCGCCGCAAATCTTGGGCTTGTGCATCACCCTTTTGACAGGGATTCGCACATCAGGAACACTCATCTTGCAAAGGTTGACTCCGAGCGCGGCGAGAATTATTATTCCCTTGCCCTTGAAGCTTATGCGGCTTATAAAGGCATTCCAAGGTCAGGAATATCAATAATAAAGGAAAAGGGAATGGTTAAAACAGGTGAAAAGACCTTCCCAAATCAGGTTTTTATAAATTTCAGCGGACCGCCTCAGACATTTGAAACGGTGTCTTTTTATAAAGTCTTCAGCGGCGAAGAAATCAAACCGGAAACATTTAAAGACAAGATTGTATTGATTGGAGCAACAGCCGACATATTGCACGATGTTTTTAACACGCCTTTTACGGAATCGGGCAACATGATGCCCGGAGTTGAAATACACGCAAATGTAATAAACACTCTTTTTCAGGATTCAATGCTTAAAAAACTTCCAAAATGGCAGAATCTTCTGATACTTTTGGGAATCGGAGTAATTACCAGTTTTTTTATATTCGGCATACGCACAATGCAGGGTCTTGCCGTGCTTGTGTTTGAGATAGCTGCGTATATAGCGGCATCAAGGTATTTTTTTGAAAATATGAATCTTGTAATTGATTTTATAAATCCTTTGTTTACCATGGTTTTTTGCTACCTTTCGATTTCAACCTATAAAGTGGCTGTTGAAGAAAGGGAAAACAGAAAAATAAAAAGTGTTTTCAGCAAGTATGTTTCAAAACAGGTTGTTGAACAGCTTTTGAAAAATCCGGATGTAAAGCTTGGCGGGGAGAAAAAAGTAATAACTGTAATGTTTACCGATATAAGAGGTTTTACGGCAATGTCGGAAAAAATGGACCCGAAACAGGTGCTAAACGTTCTTAATGAATATCTTTCGGCAATGACAGACATTGTTTTTGAAAATGAGGGAACTCTTGACAAATTTATAGGCGATGCCGTTATGGCGCTGTTTGGCACCCCCGTATATTATAAAGATCATGCCCTGCGCGCAGTTAAAACAGGCCTTGCCATGCAAAAAAAACTGGATGAACTGAATAAAAAATGGGCAAGCGAAGGCAGGACGACTTTGAAAATAGGGATAGGCGTAAATACGGGGGAAGTTGTTGCGGGAAACATGGGTTCGCTTAAAAGAATGGAGTATACCGTTATAGGCGACACGGTAAATCTTGCGTCAAGGCTTGAATCTTTAAACAAGGATCTTGGAACTTCTTTCCTGATAAGCGAATCAACTTATGAACAGGTAAAGGACAGGATAAAGGTTAATAAATTTGAAGGCGTTAAAGTCAAGGGCAAGGAACTTCAGTTAACCGTATATGAGGTGCTTGAGCTGCTGTGAAAAAAATAATTTTTCTGACATTTTTTTTGATTTTATCGGTATTTAAGGCTTTTGCCGGCGAATACAGGATTACATATTTAAAAGGCGACATTAATCTGTTTTTCTCCGGCGCAAAAGACCAAAAAGCGGTGATTGCCGGTGAAAGATTGAGGGCCGGAGATTCGCTTGAAACAAAAGACGGCGCGCGTTTTGTACTGGCTTATTCCGGGGGCGCGGAGATAAGGGCGGACGGCGCCTGCGGAATTACAATCGCGGAGTCTGAAGGAACGGTTAAGTTAAAACTCAGGCCGGGAAGATATTTTATTAATGCCCCTTATGCCGCCGGAAAAAAACATGAAATTGATTATGAAGGCGGTAAGATAGTTTTTAACAGGGGAATAATTGAAATACGGGGCAAAAACGCGTTTTTTTACAGCGGAAGGCCTGTTGGCGGATTTACAAAAAATGTGTCCGCCGCGGCGTTTCCCGAAAAACCGGACGAGTGGCAGACTTTTAATTCTTTCAGGGATAAAAGGACAATTTGCCTTGAAGTTGACGCGCCGGAAGAATTCAGGCAATTTTACTTTGATGAAATTAAAAAAGGGGCTCTTGTTTTATATCCTGTTTTATCCGTTAATAAAAGCGCTGATCCGCAGGGATGCGGAACAAGCTGTTATGTACGGGTAACAATGACGCCTGATGAGCTGATGACCACGGTAAGTTTTAACCGTTTTTACGGCAATAAGGCAAAACTGTCGGAGATAACATCTCCGATACAAAAGGCAATCGGACCCAATGCAAGGCTTATTGCCGCAAACACCTCAATTATAGGGGTTTTAAGGGCAATTGAAATAGAGCTTGATGCAGCTGCTGTTGAGTCTTTTATTGAAGGCAATGACGTAACCGTTGAAGCCGAAGTTAAAGATGCCAATTCGGCGGGAATTCTTTTTGAGACAATTAAGTCAATAAGAGGCGTTGAAAAGGCTGAAATAAACATGTATTACGGGCAAAAAGCGGTAATAAGGGTTAAGATAATGGGGACAGCGCTTGAAATAGTTGAAGCGCTGAATTCAAAAAAATCCGAATTTCCTTCCATTAATGTTTGGAATTTTGAAAGGGATATAGTAAAATTAAAGTTCATGTAAAGCCGAAGGTATTTCGCATCAGGTTTCGCGATACGGCATAAATTTGGCTTTTTGTGCTTTGCATTTAAGAATGCGAGCATGGCGAAATGGCAGACGCGCTGGATTTAGGTTCCAGTGCCTAACGGCGTGGGGGTTCAAGTCCCTCTGCTCGCACCACTTACTATAAAATAAAAAACTTTTTAGGAGGCATTATAAATGAAATGGGAAGTAAAAGACGAAGGCAAGTGCACAAAGGTTATAAATGTAACCGTTGATAAGGAAACGGTTCAAAAATCGCATGATAAAGTTTTTAATGAAATAAAAAACAACGCCCGTATTGACGGATACAGAAAAGGCAAAGCGCCCGAATCTGTGTTGAAATCAATGTATGCGGGTACAATCAAAGAAGAGATCTTAAAAGATGTTGTTCCCGCTTCTTTTTCGGAAGTGCTTAAGCAGACAGAACTTAATGTGGTCACATATCCGAACGTAAGAAATGTAAAATTTTCCGGTGAAGGCATAAGCGATGTCACTTATGAAATAGTTGCCGAGGTTGCGCCGGTTTTTGAGGTTGCGGATTATTCCAAAATTAAAATAGACGGGAAAAAACTTAAAGCCGTAACAAACGAAGATGTGGAAAGGGAAATCAGGCGTATCAGGCAATATCGCGGAAAGCTTAAAGTCGCGGAAAAAGATACGGTGGCAGAGGGAGATTATGCCGAAGTCAGTCTTTCCGCGTTTATTGACGGTTCGGCGGTTGCCGAACTTACAACCGAGACCCAGCTTGTAAATATTGGCGGAGGTCCGGGAGCCCTCTTGGATCTTGAAAACGGAATTAAATCAATGAAAGTCGGACAGGAAAAAGATATTGAAGTGAATTTCCCGAAAGATTATTTTAACGCTAAGTTTGCGGGTAAAAAAGCTCTTTTTAAAACAAAACTTAAGGCTGTTAAAACTCTTGAAATGCCCGAAATGAATGACGCTTTTGCGAAGGAAGCTACAGGATATGAAACAGTTGAGGCTCTTAAAGCCGCAATTGAGGCCGAATTAAAAAAGCAGGCGGAACAGGAAGCCAGAGCGCATAACACTTCTTTGATTTTCAAGGAGCTTCTTGAAAAAAATAAATTTGAAGTGCCAAGAGGGCTGGTTGAACAGGAACTTGACAATATGATAAACAGATATATGAATTCATTAAGACAGCAGGGAATAAAGCCGGAACAGCTGGGCATTAATATTCAGGAGCTCAGGGAAAAAAGCGTACAGCAGGCGGAAGACAATATAAGACTTATGTATATACTTCATAAAATAGGCGAAAAAGAAGGAATCAATATAACCGATGAAGATGTTGAAGCGGAAATAAGACGCATTGCGGCTGACATGAAGCAGGACCCTGATGCCATGGTTAAACAGGCAAAATCAGGAAACAGCTGGGACGCTCTTAAAGGAAAACTTCACGAAGACAGAGTTGTTGAAAAGCTTCTTTCCATAGCGGTGAAATAAATGAAAAGCATAAGGGAGGAGATAATGAGTTTGATACCCATGGTTGTTGAGCAGTCGGACAGAGGAGAACGCGCCTATGATATTTACAGCAGGCTTCTTAAGGAAAGAATAATTTTTCTTGGAACGGCAATTGATGATGATGTTGCCAATCTTGTAATAGCGCAGCTGCTTTTTTTACAGGGAGAAGACGGCAAAAAGGAAATTTCGCTTTACATAAACAGCCCGGGAGGAGTGGTAACAGCAGGTCTTGCCATATATGACACCATGCAGTTTATCACGGCGCCTGTTTCAACAATTTGTGTGGGCCAGGCTGCAAGTATGGCCGCCGTGCTTTTGGCCGCGGGTACAAAAGGAAAAAGGTTTGCTCTTCCGAATTCAAGAGTGCTTATTCATCAGCCTTTGGGAGGCGTACAGGGGCAGGCAACGGAAATAGAGATACACGCAAAGGAAATACTTAAGATGAAAAAAAATCTTAATGAAATTCTTGCGGCTCATACGGGGCAGGGGATCAAAAAGATTGAAAAAGACACTGACAGGGATTATTTTATGACAGCGCAGGAAGCGCTTGAATACGGAGTAATAGACGAAGTTATAACAAGAAAAAAGGAAACGGAGAAATAAATGGCATACAAGTGCAGTTTCTGCGGTAAAAGCGAAAAAGAATCCGAACGGCTGATGCTTGGCGACGGGGCCGCTGTTTGTCAGGAATGCGCAAAAATGCTTTATGCCGCCGAGGCGCGCGGGAAAAACAAAAACGGATTGCCTGAAAAACTTCCTTCCCCAAAAGAAATAAAAGCCATACTGGACAGTTATGTTATATCCCAGGAATTTGCAAAGAAGGTGCTTTCGGTTTCGGTATATAATCATTACAACAGGATAATTCACGGTGTTGAAGCGGGCCGTGATAAAGGGACACGGGAAGTTGAGATACAAAAAAGCAATGTAATGCTTATCGGACCCACCGGGTCGGGAAAAACACTTCTTGCGGAAACTCTGGCAAGAGTTTTGCATGTGCCTTTTGCAATTGCAGACGCAACCACTCTGACGGAAGCCGGTTATGTGGGCGAAGATGTTGAAAATATCCTTCTGCGGCTTCTTGAAAATGCTGATTTTGACGTACAAGCCGCAGAAAAGGGAATAATATACATTGATGAAATAGATAAAATAGCCAAAAAATCCGAAAATGTTTCAATAACAAGGGATGTTTCGGGTGAAGGCGTTCAGCAGGCGCTTCTTAAAATAATAGAAGGAACAGTTGCAAATGTTCCGCCGAAGGGAGGAAGAAAACATCCTCACCAGGAATATATAAAAGTAAACACAAAAAATATTTTGTTTATATGCGGCGGCGCTTTTGTGGGACTGGACAAAATTATAAGCAAAAGAATTCAGAAAAAAGTTTACGGTTATTCCGGCGAAGCCGCAGCGAACGAAAACACTTCCAAATATGAACTTTTAAGCAGGGTGCTCCCGGTTGATCTTATAAAATTTGGCATGATACCGGAGTTTGTGGGAAGGGTTCCGGTTATTGCCGCATTGGCGGAGCTTCAAAAAGAGGATCTTGTAAGGGTGCTGCTTGAACCAAAAAATTCAACCGTTGCCCAATATTCAAAAATGCTTGAAATAGAAGGCGTTAAGTTTGAGTTTACAATGGATGCTGCCGAAACTGTTGCTGAAGAGGCAATCAAAAAAGAACTTGGCGCAAGAGGGCTTCGTTCGATTATGGAAAACATTATGCTTGATATAATGTATGAAGTTCCGTCAATGGAAAATGTCAAAGCTGTTAAAATAGATGCCGATATTGTAAGCGGCAGAAAAGATAAAATGGCGGCTATCATTAAAGACAAGATAGCCTGAAAGAGGATTAATATGGCGGAAAACAATGAAAATGAAAATCAAAACAAAATAAAAAAAGTTCCACTTTTGGCTTTGAGAGATTTGGTCATATTCCCGAATATGGTCATACCTTTGTTTGTCGGCAGGGAAAAGTCAATAAGAGCGCTTGAATCGGCAATGGAAAAGGACAGGATAATTCTGCTGGTTGCGCAAAAAGACGCAAGAACAGACGACCCGAAAAAAGAAGATATTTATGATATAGGGACATTGTCGGAAATACTGCAGATACTTAAGCTTCCGGACGGGGCAATAAGAGTGCTTGTTGAAGGGCTTTCCAGGATGAAAATAAAAAAATATACGGCGGAAGAACCTTTTTATGAAGTGGAAGCCGAGGAGCTGCCGGAGTATTTTGAAAAAAACAAAGAGACAGAGGCGTTAATGCGTCTTACTCTTGAAGAGTTTCAAAAACATGTAAAGATGAACAAGAAAATACCTCCTGAAACAATAATGTCGGTTTCAGATATAGAGGAAGCCGGAAGGCTTGCGGATGTAATATCCGCGCACATTGTTTTAAAACACGAGGAAAAGCAGGAAATACTTGCCACATTTAACCCCGTGGAAAGGCTGCAAAAGCTTTCCGTGATTTTAAAAAGAGAGAATGAAATACTTGAGATCGAAAAAAAGATTCAGGGAAAAGTGAAGAGTCAGCTTGAAAAATCCCAAAGAGAGTATTATCTGTCCGAGCAGCTTAAAGCCATTCAAAAAGAGCTGGGCAAGGGCGAAGGAAATTACAATGAGATTGAGGACTTAAGAAATAAAATAAAAAAAGCAAAGATGCCCAAGGATGCCGAGGAAAAGGCTTTTAAAGAACTTGACAGGCTGGAAAAAATGATGCCTATGTCAGCCGAAGCCACTGTTATAAGGACTTATATAGACTGGCTTATACAGATTCCCTGGAATGAAAAAACAAAAGAGAAACTTGACATAAACGAAGTTCAGCAGGTTTTGGATGCCGATCATTACGGCCTGGAAAAACCAAAAGAAAGAATTGTTGAATATCTTGCCGTTAAGAAAAATGTAAAAGACAGGGTTCATGAACCCATAATCTGTCTGGTGGGCCCGCCCGGTGTTGGAAAAACTTCACTTGCAAGATCAATTGCAAACGCACAGGGAAGAAATTTTGTTAGAGTGTCCCTTGGAGGAGTTCGGGATGAAGCCGAGATAAGAGGCCACAGAAGAACTTATATAGGAGCAATGCCGGGAAGAATAATCCAGTCAATAAGAAAAGCAAAATCCAGAAATCCGGTGTTTCTGCTTGATGAAATAGACAAAATGAGCTCCGATTTCAGAGGCGATCCGGCTGCCGCGTTGCTTGAAGTCCTGGATCCGGAACAGAATAACACATTTATGGATCATTACCTTGATACCGAATTTGATTTGTCCGATGTGATGTTTATTACCACCGCTAATACTTTATACGGAATACCGCTTCCTTTACAGGACAGAATGGAAGTTATAGAAATTAACAGCTATACAGAGCATGAAAAGGTGAAGATAGCCGAAAAATATCTTATACCAAAGCAGATGAAGCAGCACGGATTAACCGATAAAGACGCTGAATTTGAAGAAGACGGCATAAAATCAATAGTTCAGAATTATACAAGAGAAGCCGGCGTCAGGAATCTTGAAAGGGAAATTAAAACTGTCTGCAGAAAAATAGCAAAGGAAAAAGTTTCGGACCCGAAAAGATTCAGGAAAATAACCGTTACCGCGGAAGATCTTACAAAATATCTTGGAGCGCCAAAATATCTGGAAACTCCGGATAAGAACGTAAATGACGTCGGGCTTGCCACAGGCATGGCATGGACCGAGTTTGGCGGCGATGTGCTTACGATAGAAGTAACCATAATGAAAGGCAAGGGAGTCCTTCTTCTTACCGGAAAGCTTGGAGATGTCATGAAGGAATCAGCCCAGGCCGCTCTTTCTTACACACGTTCAAAGGCAAAGTCTCTTGGAATAAATGAAAGGGTTTTTAAAAATACCGATATTCATGTTCATGTGCCGGAAGGCGCGATACCAAAGGACGGACCTTCCGCCGGAATTACAATAGCATCCGCTCTTATATCCGCGTTCACCGGAAAAGCGATAAAAAAGGAAATTGCCATGACAGGCGAGATAACTTTGCGCGGACGCGTGCTTCCTATAGGCGGCCTTAAGGAAAAGACTCTGGCTGCTTTGAGAAACGGCATAAAAGAAGTTATAGTTCCTTATTATAACAAGAAAGATTTTGATGAGTTGCCAAAATATGTTAAGGAAGGACTTAAATTTCATTTTGTAAAGACAATGGATGAAGTAATAAAACTTGCGCTTGAATCAGGCAAGAAAAAGAACAAAAAGAAAAAAAAGTAAATGGGAAAATATGTTTTTAAAAGTCCGGTTAAACGCGCGTTTATGCATTTTTTTGACGCTTTTGGCCGGATTTTTTTGTTTTGGATAAGAATGATCAGGAAAAAAAATCCTGCAAAAAGGATTCTTGTGCTCAGGCTTGACCAAATAGGCGATATGGTTCAGGTTTTGCCGTTTTTATCTTCGCTCAGAAAAAAATATCCAGAACATGAAATACATGCTGTATGCGTGAAAGACTGCGCTTTTTTGCTTGCTGATAATCCGGATGTTGACAGGGTTCATGAATGCGGGTCCTCGTGGTTTTATAAGGGAAGGAATAGAAGATATGCGGCTGTGTTTTCGATGGCTAAACAGCTGAGGGAGCTTAATTTTGAAATGTGTTTTGACTTAAGGGGGGATGTCAGAAATATTTTTTTTCTCCGGCTTTGTATGGCGGGAATATTGCATGCCTACGGTTGTGCCGGCGGTGATTTTATGATTGATGTTATGCCTGAATATGACAGGGACGAACATGAAATTGACAAAAACCTGAAATTTATAGGGGAAAAAGCGGGCGAAGACATGAGGATTAATTTTCCCGTAAGCCGCGATGATGAAAAGGAAGCCGAATCCGTAATTAATGCGGCGTCAAATAAAAAAATCGCCGTCATACATCCTTTCAGCAGGGCGGCTTCGAAAATGTGGGGGTTTGATAATTTTGCCGAAATAATGAAAAGATTTATTGAGGCCGGTTTTTTGCCTGTAATTATAGGAGGCAGGGAAGACAGACAAGAGGCGGAAAAATTATCTTTAAAAACAGGCGCAGTTAACGCCGCAGGCCTTTTGAAAATTAGTTCTTCAATTGCTCTGATAAAAAAAGCCGAAATATTTGTTGGAAACGACTCCGGCCCGCAGTATTTTGCGGCATACAGCGGCGTTAAGACCTGCGTGATATACGGATTCACTGTTAACAGCAAAAGATGGAAGCCAAAAGTTGGTGATAATATTTTTGCCGGCATCAGTATACCGGTATCGTGCGGGCCATGTGAAAAAGCACTGTGCGATTCGAAAGCCGGGCATATCTGCATGGATATTATAAAACCTGATATGGTCTGGGAAAAAATTCAGGAACTTTTAAGCAGGTGAATGAATTGAAAAAAGTGCTTGTGATAAAACTTTGCTGTATAGGGGATATTATACAGACAACCCCGAGTCTGCGCTGCATTAAACAAAGCGGAGCGGAGGTGCATTATCTTTGCGTTAAATGGGTGAAGGACCTTGTTTCTTTAATCCCTTTTGTTGACAGGGCGTTTATAATAGAAAAACAGTCGCCGTTTGAACTTCTTAAAGTTATACCTTCTTTAACGGCAGAAAAATATGATCTTGTGGTAAATTTTCACAGGGATTTTAAATCTGTTTTGTTTGCTTCTGCTCTTGGGGCAAAAAAAACCGCGGGCTTCAACTGGAGAAGGCAGGGATGGCTTTTAAATCATAAGTTTAGTTTTGATTCTTCGGCGCATGAAGGAGACAGATACCTGTCTGTTGTAAGAGGGCTTGGGTTTCTTGATGCAGGCATCCATACAGAGATAAAGGCTCCGCTTACGGAGGTTAATTTTAAATTTAGACCCGGTTTAAAGGCGGGCTTGTTTCCGGGCGGCGGAAAAAATCCGGGCACTGTCATGACCACAAAAAGATGGCCTGTTGAAAGATTTGTTGAATTGATTGATTTAATGACGGAAAAGTCAATAACACCTTATATTATAGGCGGGGAGATTGACTCTGATGTTGCCGAAGAAATAATAAAAAGGCGCTCGTATGTAAGCTTTATTAAAACCGCCGACATAAGGGAGCTTGCATCGGTAATATCAAAAATGGATATTTTTATCGCGGGAGACACAGGGCCTCTTCATATGTCTGCCGCTTTGGCGGTTCCAACAATCGGGCTTTTTGGGCCGACTTCGCCTGAACTGGTGGGCGTGCGCGGCAAGAACTGCCTTAACATATGGAAAAAGCACGACTGCGCTCCTTGTTATGAACCCGAAAGTGTTCATCAAAGAAAGTTTCTTGAATGCATTGACAATAAATGCATGCAAAAAATATCGGCGCGGGAAGTTATGGATGCTGTTTTAAAGCTGCTGGGCGGTAAGGTATGAGGGGAAATAAATTATTTAAGTTAATAGACAGATATGCCGGAATACCTTTGCTTTATATTTTAAAAGCGGCAGGCTTTATTTTTCCGTTTCAAAGATTTGTTAAAAGAGAATTTAAAACCTGTCTTGTAATAAAACAATCCGCGCTTGGAGACACAATATTAATGCTGCCGGCCATAAAAAAAATTAAAGAATCCGGGTACAGGGTTGTGATGGTTGCAACCCGCGTAAATGAAGCGGCCGCTAGAGCATGCGGCTATATTGATGAGCTGCTGATTTTTGAACCGTCCTGGGTTAAGTCGCCTTTTAAAATGATTAAGTTTATAAAAGACATTTACAATAAAAAAGCTTTTATTGCGCTTGATTTTGATCAATGGCTTAGGGTGTCTCCGCTGCTTGCGTTTTTTTCGGGCGCCGTGCAGAGAATAGGTTTTGAAACAAAAGGCCAGTACAGGGCGGAGCTTTATACGAAAAAAGTGAAAAGGCAAGCCGACAGGCATGAACTTGAGAATTTTATGGAAATAGTGCGGGCGGCCGGCATTGAAGTGAATCAAGCGGATAAAAAACTTTTTTTTCAAATAAAGCCGGAAGAAAAATCTTCTGCTGAAGACTTAAAGAAAAAATTTGGTCTTGTTTTAGAGTATGCGGTAATACATCCGGGATGCGGCAGCCACGGTTTTCAAAGACAATGGCCTGAGGAAAGATACGCTGAAATCGTAAAATTTTTGGAATCAAAAGGCATAATAACCGCGGCTACGGCCGGTCCGGATGAACTTGGCATATATGAAAAAATCAGGGAGCTGTCAGGATGTGATTTAAAACTTATAAAAACCGAAACTGTGGGCGAGCTTGCCCATATTATATCCGGGGCAAAAGTTTTTATATCAGGGAACACCGGCATTATGCATCTTGCCGCCGCTGTCGGAGTTCCTGTTGTTGCCATACATGGTCCCACAGATGCGTTAAAATGGGGTCCGTATTCGGAAAAAGCCTTTATTGTAAAGGCTAAAATTGATTGCAGCCCCTGCCTTGACTTGGGATTTGAATATGGCTGCAAAGAGAGAAAGTGCATGGAGTCAATAAGCGTTGACGCCGTAAAAAATGCGGTTATGAAACTTATTCAATAGATAATCTTTGTTGTATAATAATATTCAATATAAAATCTTATGAAAGGTTTTTTTTATGACAAAAAGAACGGCATTTTTTTTAAGTAAAACAGTGCTTCTTTTGGGAGACGCCGCCTGCTTTGCCGGGGCTTTTATTATTTCGTATTATTTGCGGTTTTATGTGCAGCTTATACCTTTAAGGCATTCCGTGCATCCTTTGATTTTTTATCTGGAAGCATTGCCTGTTGTGGCGCTTGTTATGGTATTGGCATTTAATTATGCCGGTCTTTATTTTCTAAGGGCCGGCAGGTCCCGCTTTGACGAATTAACCGCTGTTTTTCTGGCTTCAATTGCGGGTTTTGGAGTGCTGCTTGCAATAACTTTCTTTCTCAGGGAAGTATCATATTCAAGAGTTGTCATACTTTACAGTCTTATAATAGGCATACTGTTTGTTTCTGTATGGAGGCTGATATTCAGGGCTTTATATGATATTCTTCACAGGCGCGGTTATCTTACTCAGACAATTCTTCTTGTGGGAGAATCCGAATTGACCGGAAATATGATAGAAAGAATAAACTGGCATCCTGAAATGGGATATAAAATGATAGGCTGTGTGACTGAAAAAAAGACTTCGAAAAAGAAATTTCACGGGTTGTCTATTGTGGGAAGAATAAAAGATCTTGACAAAATAATAAAGAAAACAAACCCTGATGAAGTTTTTGTGGGAATATCGGATTACAACAGAAAAGAAATAGCAGATACGATACTTAAATCTGAAAAAACCAGGTTTATGATAGCGACAGATATTTTGGGGATAATAACAAAAAATATTGAGTATGGAGAAATAAACGGCATACCTGTGTTTACAGTAAGAGAACTTCCGCTTAATTTAAGAATAAACAGAATAATAAAAAGAACTTTTGACCTGGTGTTTTCCGGGGCGGCGCTTGTTTTACTTTCGCCGGTTTTTGCTGTTGTTGCCGTGCTTGTTAAATTAAGCTCGCCGGGCCCCGTTTTTTATAAACAAGAAAGGGTTGGCCGCGACAATAAAGTTTTTCTTATGTATAAATTTCGCAGCATGAAGGTTGATGCCGAGGCTAAAACAGGCCCGGTTTGGGCGAAGAAAGATGATGACAGGCGGACTGCAATAGGAACTTTTCTCAGAAAATTCAGCATAGACGAACTGCCGCAGCTTATAAATGTTTTTATAGGGGACATGAGTATTGTGGGCCCGCGTCCGGAAAGACCGCATTTTGTGGAGAAATTTAAAAATGAAATTCCACGATATATGGAGCGTCACAAGGTAAAAGCGGGTTTAACCGGCTGGGCCGCGGCAAACGGACTTCGAGGCAATACTTCTCTGGAAGAAAGAATAAAATATGACCTTTATTATATAGAAAACTGGTCTCTTTGGTTTGACATAAAAATAATAATTAAAACAGCCCTTGAAATGTTCCATCATAAGGGTGCATATTAAAAACAGGAGGAAAGATGAATATACTTGTAACGGGCGGTGCCGGCTTTATAGGCAGCAATGTTGCCGATGCTTTTAAGGCCGAAGGTCATAATGTTGTATCAGTTGATAATATGTTCGCGGGAAATATCGCGAATGTCAGCAAAGGCATTAAATTTTATAAGGAAGACATACGCAGTAAGGCGTTTGTAAAAATACTTAAAAAAGAAAAAATTGAAGTTATAAGCCATCATGCCGCACAGATAAGCGTGCCGGATTCGGTGAAAAATCCGGCGCTTGATGCGGATATAAATGTAATGGGTGTCATTAATATGATGGAAGCCGCAAAGGAAGCGGGAGTAAGAAAAGTTATATTTGTGTCAAGCGGAGGAACTGTTTACGGGACACCGAAAAAATTTCCGGTTGCGGAAACACATCCTTATGCGGCTGAAAGTCCTTACGGAATAAGCAAAGTGGCGGGAGAGCTTTATGTTAAATTCTATGCGGCGCAGCACGGCATCAAGTATACAATTCTTCGCTACAGCAATGTATACGGGCCGCGCCAGATGCCGCACGGCGAGGCCGGAGTTGTTGCCATATTTATTAAAAAAATAATGGCAGGACAGGCGCCCACCGTGTTTGGCGGCGGAAAATGCATAAGAGATTATGTCTATGTGGGAGATGTTGCAAGGGCCAATCTTCTTTCTTTGTATAAAGGCGACAATGATGAATTTAATATAGGAACGGGAATACCCACGGACACCAATGCCCTTTATAAAGCGGTTCAGAAGGTTACGGGTTTTAAACAAAAATCTGTTTCGGGGCCTTATCGCGCCGGTGATATACCCGTGAATTATCTTGATAACAGGAAAGCCGCCAAAAAACTTGGATGGAAGCCAAAAACAAAATTAATTGAAGGAATAAAAGAGACATACGAATATTTTAAAAACATTTCAAAACAGAGTTAAACGGAGGAAACGATGAAAGCCCTGATACTGATAGGAGGCGAAGGCACAAGGCTTCGTCCGCTTACTTTAAACACCTTAAAATGCATGGTGCCGATAGTTAACAGACATTTTTTTGAATATCAGTTTGAACTTTTAAAGAATAACGGAATCTATGAAGCGGTTTTGTCGATTTGTCATATGCCGGATAAAATAAAAAAAGTGATAGGAAACGGGAAAAAATGGGGGATGAAAATTCACTATGCGGTCGAAGAAAAACCGCTTGGAACGGGCGGTGCAATAAAAAACGCCGAAAAATTTCTTGATGAACAGACTGTCATTATGAACGGAGATATTTTAACCGACATAAACATAAAAAAAATGGCAAAAGAACATTCTGAAAAAAATGCGTCGGTATCAATAGCTCTTCATTATGTTGAAGACCCTTCGGCTTACGGACTGGTGGAAACGGACAAAACAGGCAGGATACTTAAGTTCATTGAAAAACCAAAGCCTGACGAAATAAGCACCAACTACATAAACGCGGGCATTTATATTTTTCATAAAAGTGTTTTAAGGACAATACCGGCTGACACCAATTATTCCGTTGAGCGGCAGGTATTTCCAAACCTGCTTAAAATTGGAGAAAAAATACAGTCTTATAAGGATGATTTTTATTGGCTTGATATCGGCAAACTGGACAAATATATGCAGGCCAATTTTGACATACTTGAAGGAAAGTTTAAGGCCGTTAAAATTAAAAATATAAAACCAAAACTGCGTAAGGGCGCTTTTTATAACGGGCCGGCATTTACCGGAAAAGGGTGTAAAATAGGAAAAGCTTCAATTAATCCGCTTACCGTAATCGGCGACAGGGTTAAAGTGGGGGATAATACGGGCATAGTAAGAAGCATTGTATGGGAAGGCGCGGTTATAGGGAAAAATGTTCAGATTGAAGGCTGCGTTATAGGAAGAAATTCGGTAATAGCGGATAATTGCGTGTTAAAGCATTCCGTTGTCGGCGATCATGCCAGAATTACCGCACACAGCAGGATGGGGGGAATATGAAAAAATATAAAATTAAATTTGGAACGGACGGCTGGCGCGCAAAAATAGCGGAAGGATTTACTTTTGAAAATCTTGGAAAAGTGACGGATGCTTTTGCTTTTTATATGCTTGAAAATATAAAAAAGCCTTCGGTTGCCCTTGGGTATGACAACCGTTTTTTGTCCGAAAAATATGCGGAGTTTGTAAAAAACAGGCTTTTGAACTGCGGCTTTGAAGTTCATGCTTTTAAGAAATCCGTGCATACGCCTCTTGTGTCCTGGGCTGTGGTAAGGAAGGGTTTTGATGCGGGAATAATGATAACTTCCAGTCATAATCCGGCGGTTTATAACGGATTTAAAATAAAAAACAGATATGGAGCGGGATTGTCAAGCGAAGAAACATCAAAAATTGAGCGATATATTGAAAAAGACATGAAACTTCCCGTGAAACGCGGCAGATTATTTGATGCTGATTATGACAATGATTATGTCAGGGATGTTTGTTCGAAAATTAATGTGGATAAAATTCTTTCGGGAAATATGAAAATAGTCATGGATTGCATGTACGGCTCCGGAGCGGGTTATATGGAAAAAATACTTAAAGGGTACCGGAATCTTACGGTAATTAACAATAAAAGGGATCCTTTGTTCGGAGGAATAAATCCGGAGCCTATTGCCGTTAATCTTAAAAAACTTTGTGAAACCGTAAAAAAAATGAAGGCTGATATCGGAATTGCAATAGACGGCGACGGAGACAGAATGGCGCTTGTTAATTCTAAAGGTGAATTTGTCACTTCGCATAAAGTGCTTGTTTTTATGCTGCTTCATTACATAAAAAATAAAAAAATAAAATTTAATTTTGTGAAAACAATATCTGGAACTTTTCTTGTTAACCGCATAGCCGCGGAATACGGAATAAAACTTACGGAGACGCCCGTGGGTTTTAAATATATAGGGGAAAAGATAATCGAAGATTCTTCAACAATAGGGGGCGAAGAAAGCGGCGGGGTGGGATTTGGAAATTTTCTGCCCGAGAGGGACGGCATATTTGGAAATCTTACGGTGCTTGAATATCTGGCAGCGGAAGGAAAAACCATTGATGAAGCCCTTGATTTTCTTGATAAAAAATACGGCAGATATGTTTATGACAGGATTGATGCTGAATTTGAAGCCGATAAAAGAGACACCATAATAAAAAAAGCCGAAAAACTGGCGCTGTCCGGAAAATTTGGAACAAAAAAAATATTGTCTGTAAATAAGCTTGACGGCATAAAACTGATATTGTCCGACAGGGAGTGGATACTGTTCAGGTTTTCAGGAACAGAGCCTCTTTTAAGGATATATTCCGAAGGCCCTGATGAAAAAGCGGTAAAATACAATATTATGAAAGGAAAAAAGGAAGTGCTTGGATAAAGGGTTTTAACGCAATTTTTTAAGCATTTCTTTTACCCTTGGCTGATCAGGGTTTATTTTCAGCGATTCCCTGAAATACTTTTTGGCAAGACCTGTCTGTCCCATCCTCCCGTAGGTTAGGGCAAGGTTATTAAGCGTATTGGTGTTTTGGGGTTCTTTTTTTAGCGCGCTTTCATAATAAGGTATGGCTTTTGCGTAATCCGTTTTTATTGAATAAATAACCGCAAGATGAAATTCGGAGCGCGCAAGTTCGGGATTTTTTGAAAAATCTTCCAGAAATTTTGGTATAGCCTCATCAAATTTTCTTTCGTTAAAAAGTTTTACGGCTTCATTGTAAGCTCCGTCACGCACATCTGAAATCGCTTTCCGGCTCATCTGGGCCATGTGCTGTTCTTTTGCTTTCTGCATATACATAAGCGCGTTCATATTTGTGGGATCAAGTTTTGTGACTTTCTCAAAGGTTTCGGCGGCCTGAAGAAAATTCCCCTGCCTTGCGTAAGTGCTTGCCAGATTAAATAAAAGTTCCGTGTTTACCGGATTTAACAAAAGCGCTTTTTTTATTATTCTTGCGGCGTTTTCGTGGTCGTTGTACATTCCGAATATAAGTGCGGTATTCCCCAAAACAGGCACGGAATCGTATCCTGTGTTTTCCGCCATGGTAAGGAGATAAAATGCCGTCTTTCCGTCGCCTTCGGAGAGATATTTTTCTGCAAGTCTGTAGAAGTAAGTGCCCAAAACTTCACGCTCTTCAAATTCATGATATACATTGTTGTGTATAAATCTCAGCGGGTATGTTTTCCACAGGTAATTGTTATTTTTCTGGCCTTTTGCGGAAAGCCCGTAAAGTATTCCGTTTAATGATTCATTTATTACCGGCACTCCGGCTTTTGTTCCGCTGAACAAAGGGGATTTGCCGTCTTCAACAGCCCTTATGGCGTTTGAAATAAATCTGTATGAACCGGTTTTGATGGAAAGATCCGATATATCACGGAATATTGTTGTGATATTGTCGTAAACGGTAAGGTTTTTTGCCCTTTTTTCCACATAACGCGCATAAGCAAGAGGATATATTTGATTGTCGCCGCTTATGAAAAGATATGCTTTGTCCTTGGGCATGGAATTTAACATATCGTTTAAGTAATCATATGCGGTAAAATTTCTTGAACGGTTGTTTTCATAATGGTTTCTTGGGATCATGTTTAAAAGAATTATGGCAAGCAGCGAAAATGAAACAGTCAAAAAAACAGGTTTTTTTATTGCGGCGGCCGCATCGTTTAATCCGTATGCCGAAATAAGGCAAAGCGCAATGTATGAAGGTATGTAATATCTGAAGGAAAGTTTAAGGTCAGAATAATTTCCGTAAAGAGCAAGAAGCGCTACAGGTGCAAGCGTTAAAAGCGCAAGCATTAAGGCCGGCCGTTTATTTTTGTAAAAAGAATAAATCAGACCGGCGATTAAAACAATAAAGCCGGCAAAAGAGAATTCCCTTAAAAAAACTTCGGCGGCATATTTGAAAAAAGCCAGATATCCTTCAAAACCTCTGGAGGCCATTTTTACTTTATATTGCTGCTGGCTGAAATAAGAAATGAAGTCGCTTAAATATGTAAAATTTTTCCAGTGAAGTTCTGTCGGCGCCAGACCGCGTATTATTATATAAAGATAAACGCTTAAGCCCAGAATGAAGAAGAATGCAATAGCGGCTGATTTTCTTAAAATAAGTTTGTGATAGGTTATGCCCAGAAAAATCCACATTATAAGAGAAGACACGATAAAAGACAGGTGAAGCCCAAAACCCAGCCCTGTTGTAAAAGCAAAAAGATAAAGGGTTTTGTTGATGCTTTCGGCGGATTGAAGTTTAAACCACATATAAAGCATTAAAGTTATAAAAAATGCATTTATTGTATATACCCTGGCTGATGATGTCTGGCTCCAAAGCGTATAGGAAAACATTATAAGCACTGCGGGTATTACGGCCGGGATATCGGAAATTTTTTGGTCTTCTTTTGATTCTGATTTAAGCATTTTGCGTGCTGTCAGGTATACAAATACAGGAACCAAAGCCCCGAAAATGGCCGACATGACAGCCGAAACAAAAGCGGTATTTCCGGCGGGAATAAGCATGAAAATCTTAAGCAACATGATATAAAGCGGAAATCCTGTGGGATGGGGTATTCCCAAAGTGTGCGACATTGCAATAAGCTCCCCTGTATCGCCAAAATAGATTCCCGGACTGATTGTTGAAAGGTATAATGAAAATGATGCCAGAAAGATGAACAATGAAATCAGCATCGAACCTCTTTCTTTAATCATGCGTCAATTATTATCCTTTCTATTGAAATGCTTCTGCCTGATTTTTCGTCAACCGTTATTACGACACCGTTGATTTTTACGTCTTTGTCCGCGATTTCGAATTTTTCCGGAATAAATGTAAGAAATTTGCGGACTATCATTTCTTTTTTTACGCCTATGACAGAGTCTGTTGAGCCGGTCATTCCGGCATCGGTGATGTAAGCGGTACCGTTTCGCAGTATGCGTTCATCGGCTGTCTGGACATGTGTGTGAGTGCCAAGCACGGCGGAAACGCGTCCGTCCAGGTAATACGCAAGAGCCTGCTTTTCCGATGTTGCCTCCGCATGTATGTCCGTGATTATTACGGGGGTTGTTTTTCTTATTTCTTCAATCGCCGAATCCGCGCTGCGGAAAGGGCAGTCAACAGGCTGCATGAAAATGCGCCCCACAAGGCATATTACGCCGATTTTTACCTGTTCGCCCGAATCGTTTTTTGATTCGAATATTCCAAAACCTTTGCCCGGATTTCCCGGAGGCAGATTGTTTGGCCTTAAAAGTTCGGGAATATGGTCTATTACAGGGATAATATCTTTTTTGTCCCATATATGATTGCCGGTTGTTATTACGGTTATTCCCGATGAAAGAAGCGATTTTGCAACGTCGGGGGTTATGCCGAATCCCGCGGCGGAATTCTCGCCGTTTGCTATCACGAAATTTATTCCGCGCTGTTTCACAAAAGGGCCGAGATGCGACGCAAGCGCGTCGCGGCCCGGCCTTCCGTTTATGTCCCCGATAAAAAATATTTTCAACATTCGGATTTACACACCCGCAATAAACCGCAAAAGCAGGGCAAAAACCCTACTTTGCATATTCAACAGCCCTTAATTCCCTTATAACGGTCACCCTTATCATTCCCGGGTATTCAAGTTCTTCTTCTATTTTTTTTGCGATATCTTTTGAAAGCGCGAAAGATTTCATATCATCAACCTTGTCTGTTTCAACCATAACTCTTATTTCGCGTCCCGCCTGTATGGCAAAGCTTCGCTGTATGCCTTCGAAACTGTTCGCTATTTTTTCGAGGTTCTCAAGGCGTTTTACGTAGTTTTCAAGTGTTTCGCGTCTTGCTCCGGGCCTTGCGGCTGATATGGCATCGGCTGCCTGAACAAGAACGGCTTCAATTGATTTGGGTTCTTTGTCGTTATGATGGGCTTCTATTGCGTGAAGTATGGCTTCGCTTTCTCCGTATTTTTTCGCGGCTTCAACACCAAGAGCAACATGGCTTCCCTGAACTTCGTGGTCTATGGCTTTGCCTATGTCGTGAAGAAGCGCGGCTCTTTTTGCAATCGTGGGATCAATGCCAAGTTCGGATGCCATCATGGAACATATATAAGCCATTTCCACGGAATGTTTAAGAACATTTTGGCCATAGCTTGTTCTGTAATGCAGTTTCCCGAGAAGCTTGATTATTTCCGGGTGCAGGTTGGTGATGCCTACATCCATTGCCGCCTGTTCGCCGAGTTCCTTTATTTTTTGTTCCATTTCAAGTTTTGTTTTTTCAACGACTTCTTCAATGCGGCCCGGATGTATTCGCCCGTCCTGAATAAGTTTTTGCAGAGCAAGTTTTGCGGTTTCACGGCGCACGGGGTCAAATGCTGATATTGTTACGGCTTCTGGAGTGTCATCTATTATGAAATCAACTCCTGTCATTGTTTCAAGGGTTTTGATGTTGCGTCCTTCGCGTCCTATGATGCGGCCTTTCATGTCATCGCTGGGAAGCGCTACAACCGACACCGAAACTTCGGAAGTTTGGTCCGCCGCAACACGCTGTATGGCGGTTGTCACTATGTCACGGGCCTTTTTCTCGGCGGTTTCTTTGGCTTCTTCTTCCATTCTTTTAATCATTAAAAGAGAAGCTTGTTTGGCTTCGTCCAGCATTGAGCGCATTAATTCCTGCTTTGCGCCTTCGGCCGAAAGACCCGATATGTTTTCCAGTTTTCTGCGCTGCTCCGAAATTATCGTTTCCAATTCGGCTTTTTGAGTGTTAAGCTTCTCAACTGAAGCGTTTAATTCGGCCTGCTTTGTTGACAATTCTTTTTCCTTGCGGTCAAGGCTTTCAAGTTTTTTGTCCAGAAGCTCTTCTCTTTGCCTGGCTCTTTTTTCAAGATTGGCCAGTTCTGTCTTGGCTTCGCGGGTTTTTGCGTCAAATTCGGTTTGTGCCTTAAGGAATTGTTCTTTGGCTTCTATTTCGGCTTCTTTTTTTATGGAAGCCGCTTCTTTTTGGGCGCTTTCTATTATCTGCTGGGCATATCTTTTTGCCCCTGATATCTGCTGCTCGGCTATTAATTTTCTGGTTAAAAAGCCGGCAGTAACACCCACTGCCAATGCAATTACCGCCACGATAAGAGTTGTAATCATTGATACCATTTGTATTGCCCTCCGTTAAATTTATATAAGGGCAAAAAGCTGCGGAGAGAAAAAGGGTTTTAAGAATCAGGCCGTGTTATTGTCTGCGGCTTAAATTTCTTTAATTTTCAATGCCGCGTATGCGTTTTATCCCGATATATCTTAAAAAACTTTTAATTTTCCGCTTCAATTTGCACTTAATGGTTAAAATTTCATGTTTTATATTAAGCCCCGTAGGGCTGTTGTTTAAAAATTCTATACCCATGACGCCGTGATGAACGGGCTTTTGGGCCCTGTTATACAGGTGGGTGCCTTGACATACGCTCGGGCTTCCTCTCTCCTTGCGGGGAGGACGCACACCCCGTATGAAATCGGCTCCCTTATATTAAAATGTTGGACCAAAATGCTCCGGTCAAACACGGGCGCCGCAGGAATATGCCTTAATTATAAAGTCAAGCATTTAGTAAAGAGCTTAAAATTTCGGTTGATTAAATATTAACAATAAACAGGGTATCAGTCAACGGAAAACACCTGATTGTAAATGACACGTTCGAGAAATTGACTGTTAAAGAGTAAAAATAATTACTTACTGTCTTTTATAAGCTGACATATTTAGATTAACGGCTGTATTGAAACCCTTGTGTTTTATATGTTATAATAAATTTTCTTATAAGTGTTTGCTTTATTAAGGAGGGATTTATGGAATTTCACGGCACCACGATTTTATGCGTGCGCAAGGACGGAAAGACGGTAATTGGCGGTGACGGCCAGGTTACACTTGGCAATACTGTCATGAAACATACCGCCAAAAAAGTGCGCATTATAGAAGGAAAGTCAAAGGTTATAGCCGGTTTTGCGGGCTCTGTTGCTGATTCCTTTACGCTTCTGGAACGTTTTGAAGCCAAATTAAAGGAGCATAACTGGCAGCTTCAAAAAGCGGCTGTGGAGCTGGCCAAGGACTGGCGTATGGATAAATATCTGCGTCAGCTGGAGGCTCTTTTGATTGTTGCGGATAAGGAAAAAATGTATGTGATTTCAGGCAACGGCGAAGTTATAGAACCCGAAGACGGCATTGCCGCAATTGGAAGCGGCGGAATGTATGCGTTGTCTGCGGCAAGAGCGCTTAATAAGCACACAAATCTTGACGCTCATTCAGTTGTAAAAGAGTCGCTTAAGATTGCGGGTGAAGTATGCATATATACAAACGAGAATATTACAATAGAGGAAATATAAAATGACGCTTGAATTTACCCCGAAAAAAACAGTTGAAGAGCTTGATAAATACATAATAGGCCAAAAAGACGCAAAAAAAGCTGTTGCGGTTGCTTTGCGCAACAGAACGCGCAGGCAAAAACTTCCGCCTGAAATGCAGGAAGAGATAACGCCAAAGAACATTTTAATGATAGGGCCCACAGGTGTGGGCAAAACGGAAATAGCGCGCCGTCTGGCAAAACTTGTTAAAGCCCCTTTTTTAAAAGTTGAAGCCAGCAAATTTACCGAAGTCGGTTATGTGGGCCGCGATGTTGAATCAATGATACGCGAGATAGCGCAGGCAGGCGTTAATATGGTGCGCGAGGAACATATGGCAATGGTAAGAAAAAAGGCCGAGGAGCTTGCTGAGGAAAGGATTTTGGACCTTTTGGTGCCGCCCGTAAAAAAAGACAGCCGCGGCCTTATAGTAACCGAGGAAGAGGCGGAACAAAAAAAAGAAGAGGCAAACAGATTTGCGGAGACAAGGGAAAAGATGCGCGCCGAATTAAAAGCGGGCCGTATGGAAGACAAATACGTTGAACTTACCGTGCAAAAGAAACCGATAGCCCCTATTGAAATATTGTCGGGGCAGGGAATCGAAGAAATAGGCATGAACATACAGGAGATGATGGAAAATCTTCAGGGCGCGGGAAAAAGCAAGCGCATAAAAATGACTGTCCGCGAAGCGAGGGAGATTATCATAGGCGAAGAAACCGCAAAACTTATTGACATGGAAAAAGTTACCAAGGAAGCAATTGAAAAAGTTGAAAACAGCGGAATTATTTTTATAGATGAAATAGACAAAATAGCAAGCACCGGAAAGGTGTCCGGGCCTGATGTTTCCCGCGAGGGTGTTCAGCGCGACATTCTGCCGATTGTTGAAGGAACAACTGTTATGACAAAGTACGGGCCGGTTAGGACGGATCACATACTTTTTATCGCGGCGGGGGCCTTTCATGTAAGCAAGCCCTCGGATCTGATACCCGAACTTCAGGGGCGTTTTCCGATAAGGGTTGAATTGAACAGTCTTACAATGGAAGATTTTGTAAAAATTCTTACCGAGCCGCGAAATTCTCTGATAAGGCAATACACAGAGCTTATGAAAGCGGATTCGGTTAAATTAAAGTTTAGCGAAGATGCCGTAAATGAAATGGCAAGAATGGCTTATACGGTAAATGAAACAAACGAAAACATAGGGGCAAGAAGACTGCATACAATAATGGAAAAAGTTCTGGAAGATATTTCGTTTGAAGCGCCTTATGAAGAAGGAGAAACTGAAAAAGTTATAGATGCGGCTTATGTGAGGGAAAAACTTACAGGGCTGGTTAAAGACAAAGATTTAAGCAAGTATATTTTGTGATTAAAGGAGAATTTATGAAACACGCGGTGGAAAAGGCAAAGGTTCTTATTGAAGCCCTGCCGTTTATGAAAAAATTTAACGGTGCAACATTTGTAATAAAATATGGCGGCTCTGCCATGACGGAAGAACGGTTTAAAAATCTTTTTATGCAGGACATAGCGCTTCTTAAGCATATAGGAATAAAGCTGATTATAGTTCACGGGGGCGGAGATGATATTTCCGCCATGGCCAAAAAACTTGGCAAGGAAGCAAAATTTGTAAACGGCTTCCGCGTTACGGACAAGGAAATGCTTGATATTGCGGCGATGGTTCTTATAGGAAAAGTAAATAAAGACATTGTTAGGGCGCTTAATCTTCACGGGCTTAAAGCAATCGGCCTGTCGGGCAAGGATGCAAACCTTCTGATATGCAGAAAAAAGAAGCAGGGGAAAATAGACGTGGGTTTTGTTGGCGAAGTGACTGAAGTGAACACGGACCTTCTTAATACGCTGGAAGAAAAGGGATATCTTCCCGTTATTGCCCCTTTGGGTGTTGACCGTGAGGGCAACGGGTACAATATAAACGCCGACCTTGCCGCGGCCGAAGTTGCCAAGTCTTTGAAAGCGGACAAGCTTATATATATAACAGACACTGACGGGGTAAAACTTAATAACAAGTGGGTGACCACGTTAAACATAAAGGACATACAAAAAAATATAAAGAACGGGCAGATATCCGGCGGCATGATACCAAAACTGCTGTCCGCGAAAGAAACCGTTGAAGCAGGCGTTAAAAAAGTGCATATCATAAACGGCACAAAAGAGCATTCGCTTCTGCTTGAAATATTCACTAAAGAAGGAACAGGCACCGAAGTGATAAGATGATGCGTTTGCCAAAAACGTATTTTCAAAAACTTCGGAGGATAAAAAATGAACATAAAAAAACTGGATGACAAATACATAGGCAACACATTCCAACGCTATCCCGTGCATATAGAAAAAGGCAAAGGCGCGCTTCTCTTTGATAAAAAGGGAAAACAGTACATAGACATGGTGGCGGGCGTTGCCGTGAATGTGCTTGGATATAACAACGCCGAAATAAACAATGCAATAATGAAACAGACAAAAAAATTCATTCATTTATCAAATTGGTTCTATTCTGATACTCAGATAAATCTTGCGAAACGTATAGTTGAAAGTTCTTTTGCGGACAAGGTGCTTTTTGTGAATTCAGGAGCCGAAGCGTCCGAACTTGCTTTTAAGATGGCGCGCAAGTGGGGCATGCTTAACAAAAAAGGCGCAAACGAGATAATAAGCATGCGCAATTCTTTTCATGGGCGGACGATTGCCGCGTTAACCGCAACGGGCCAGGAGAAGTTTCATAAATATCTGAATCCCGTATCACCCGGATTTAAATATGCGAGGTTTAATGATATTAAAAGTGTAGAAAGTCTTATCAGTTCAAAAACCGCGGCTGTCATTATGGAGCCGATACAGGCAGAAGGCGGAGTAAACGTGGCTGAAAAAGATTTTTTGGCCAAAGTAAAAAAAATCTGTCAGGATAACAGGATACTTCTTATTTTTGATGAAGTGCAGACAGGCATAGGGCGGACGGGAAAAACCTGGTGCTATCAGAATTTTGGCGTAATTCCGGATATTATGACCTTTGGGAAAGGAATAGGAGGCGGCCTGCCTCTTGCGGGTGTTGCGGTAAGCAGGGAAATTGCCTCTGTTTACGGTATTGGCGACCACGGAACAACAATGGGGGGCAATCCTGTTGCATGCGCTGCCGGAAATGTAGTGATGAAATACGCCATAAACAAAAAATTCCTTAAGGAAGCGGAAAGCAAAGGGGTTTACCTGAGGAAAAAAATAAATCAAATCGGTTCGCCGCTGATAAAGGAAGTTCGCGGCATGGGATTGTTGTGCGGGGTTGAATTTACGGAAGATATAAGCCGTCAGGTTACCATGGCCTGCCTTGAAAACGGTCTTATTATAAATTGTCCGAAACCAAATATTATAAGGATAGTTCCGCCGATTGTAATAACATTAAAACAGCTTGATAAGGCGGTGCAAATATTGAAAAATGTTCTTGAAAAAATAAAGGGGTGAGATCATGATTGACCGTTTGTCAAAAAAAGACCTTATATCGCTTGAAGATTTAACCGGCGCGGAAATAAACACAATACTTAATGTTTCCGAGATGATAAGGCACAAACACAAAAACAGGGAGCCGTTTGTGCCCCTGCTTGGGAAATCGCTTGCAATGATATTCCGCAAAAGTTCAACACGCACCAGGGTCAGCTTTGAGATAGGAATGTTTCAGCTTGGCGGAGGCGCGATTTATCTTAATCCCAGCGAGATACAGCTTGGCCGCGGTGAGTCTGTTGCTGACACCGCAAGGGTGCTGTCGCGTTATGTTGACGGTATAATGATACGGACTTTTTCGCATGAAGAGGTTAAGGAGCTTGCAAAGTACGCAAGCATACCGGTTATAAACGGCCTTACGGACTTTTCTCACCCGTGCCAGATAATATCGGATATGCTTACAATCAAGGATAAAAAGAAGGTTTTAAAAGGCATAACGGTTGCATATGTCGGGGACGGTAACAATGTATGCAACAGCTGGCTTTTTGGAGCTCCAAAAATGGAAATGAATTTAAGGGTTGCATCCCCTGCGGGATACACGCCGGATGAATCGGTGGTTGCAAAAGCAAAAGCAATTGCGGATGAGAAAAAATGCGAGCTTGTAATAACAAATGACATTAACGCCGCGGTTGAAGGCGCGGATGTAATTTATACCGATGTATGGACAAGCATGGGGCAGGAAGCCGAGTCCGAAAAGAGAAGGAAGGATTTGGCCGGATATCAGGTTAATGCCGCCTTGGTTAAGCGGGCCAAAGCTGACTGCCTTGTAATGCACTGCCTGCCCGCGCACAGGGGCGAAGAAATAACAGATGAAGTTATGGACGGCCCAAATTCCGTGGTGTTTGATCAGGCTGAAAACAGGCTTCACGCGCAAAAAGGAATTTTGGCCCTTTTAATGGGCAATAAATAATTAAGGAGAATTTAAATGGCAAAAGCGGATAAGGTTGTATTGGCTTACAGCGGAGGCCTTGACACTTCAATAATAGTGCCATGGCTTAAAGAAAATTACGGATGCAAAGTAATTGCCTGTGTGGTTGATGTGGGGCAGAATGACGATTTTAAGAAAGTGGAAAAAAAGGCAATTGCATCGGGCGCGGACAAAGTGTATGTGTTGGATGTGCGAGAAGAGTTTCTTACGGATTACGTGTTTCCTATGCTTAAATCAGGCGCTGTGTATGAAGGAAAGTATCTCATGGGTACATCAATTGCCAGGCCTATAATTGCAAAAAAACAGGTTGAGGTTGCGTTAAAAGAAAATGCCGATGCCCTGGCGCACGGTGCAACCGGAAAAGGAAACGATCAGGTGCGTTTTGAACTTACCTACAAGGCGCTGGCTCCGCATCTTAAGATTATAGCCCCTTGGAAAATATGGGATATAAAAAGCCGCAGTGAAGCAATTGATTATGCAAACAAACATAACATACCTGTGGTTGCAACAAAGAAAAAGCCTTATTCAGAGGATGACAACCTGTGGCACATAAGCCACGAAGGCGGGATACTTGAAGACCCTTCGGTTGAACCTCCGCAGGAGGTTTACAGCAAAATTAAGGCAATAGAAGACACTCCTGACAAACCTGAATACATAAGGATATCATTTGAAAAAGGTGTACCTGTTGCAGTTAACGGAAAGAAAATGGCGCCTCTTGCCATTATGGCAAAACTAAATGAAGCGGGCGGGCGTCACGGCGTTGGCTTCGTTGACATGGTTGAGAACAGGCTGGTTGGCATAAAGTCGCGCGGGCTTTATGAAACTCCGGGCGGAACAATACTTTATTTTGCACACAGGGAACTTGAGGAATTATGCCTTGACAGAGACACTCTTCACACCAAGGACTCTCTTGCGTTGAAATTTGGAGAGTTAATTTATAACGGGATGTGGTTTGCTCCCGTCCGTGAAGCGATATCGGCGTTTATTGACAAAACACAGGAAACGGTTAACGGCGAAGTTACGGTAAAACTTTTCAAGGGTCATGTGCTTGGAGCCGGAAAAACATCGCCGAATTCCATGTATCTTACCCAGTACGCCACTTTTGAAGAAGATGAAGTTTATTCGCAGAAAGATGCCGAAGGATTTATTAATCTTTTTGGCCTTCAGCTGAAAATATTCAATCAAATTAACGGGAAAAACAAAGTTTCCTCAAAAAAGAAAAAATAGGAAGCGGCGGTGCCGATATGAAAACATGGCAGGGGCGTTTTAAAAAGGATCTTGATAAGGATGCGGATTCTTTTAATGCATCATCTTCTTTTGACAAGCGGCTTTTTAAGCAGGACGTGGCCTCAGGAATGGCCCATACGGCGGCGCTTGCAAAGGCAAGGATAATTACGGCCGCCGAGGCAAAAAAAATAACCGCAGGGCTTAAAAATTTATTAAAGCGCGGGGATTCTATTGATTTTACAAAGTATGAAGATGTACACTCTGCCGTGGAAATGGAACTTACAAAGGAAATAGGCGATACGGGCAAAAAACTTCACACCGGGCGAAGCCGCAACGACCTTGTTGCAACGGATACAAGACTTTATCTGATGGATGAATATGAGGAGATATCTGATTTGCTTTTGAAGCTGATGAAGGCTTTTGTTGCGCGGGCAAAGGAAAATATTGATGTCTGCATGCCGGGATACACGCACATGCAGCAGGCGCAGATTATAACCGCGGGCCACTGGTTTATGGCTTATTTTGAAATGCTAAAACGCGATCACGGCCTGCTTTTAAGTTTTAAAAAAAGGTGTTCCGAAATGCCGCTTGGAAGCGGCGCGCTTGCCGGAAGCAATTTTGCACTGGACCGCGATTTAACCGCGTCTCTTCTTGGTTTTCAGGCGCCGTGCGCAAACAGTTTGGACGCGGTGTCAGACAGGGATTTTGTGAATGACTTTAATTATTTTGCGGCAGTTACGTGCATGCATTTGTCCCGTTTTGCCGAAGAGGTTATAATCTATAACACGCAGGAATTTGGATATATTGAAATAGATGACAGTTTCGCAACCGGAAGCTCGCTTATGCCGCAGAAAAAGAACCCGGATATTGCGGAACTTATTCGCGGAAAATGCGCGGCTGCTTACGGCAACCTTGTGCAGTCGCTTGTGATGATGAAAGGGCTTCCTTTGACGTACAACAAGGACCTTCAGGAAGACAAACCTGTTTTGTTCCGCGGCATTGATTCAATTAAAGAAATACTTGTGATTGCGGAAAAATTTATTGCTTCGCTGAGTTTTAAGCGTGAAAACCTGAAAAAGGGATTAAAAGGAACTTTTATGTATTCTGTGGATGTTGCGGATTATCTGGTTACAAAAGGCGTTCCGTTCCGAGAGGCACATGAGATAACAGGCAGGCTGGTTGCATATTGCGTTGACCGCGGAATTTCATTTGAAAAATTAAAGCCTGCTGATCTTGCGAAAGTGTCGCCGAAACTTGAAAGGGATGTAATGCTTCTTTTTATTCCTGAGAAATCAGTTGCCATGAAAAAAACAAAAGGGTCGCCTTCGCCTGAATCCGTTAAAGATCAGATAAAATCCGCCGAAGCATATATTAAGGCGGCAGTAGCAAAATGAAAGCATCGCAGCACGCGATAATAGCGGTTCCGACTTCTGCCAGCATATTTGTTCTTACAGGGTATAACTGGTGGTATCTTGCCATGTCATTCTTTTTGGGTTTTTTAATAGATGTTGACCATGTGTGGGACTATGTGCGTGAAGAAAGAAAATTTGATTTTAAACACATGTTCATTAAATCTTATAAGGGGGATTTTGAAAAACTTCATCTTGTTTTTCATTGTCTTGAATATATACCCGTTGTGTGGATAATAGGGCTTGTTTTTCAGGGTGAAGCGCTTACTTTTGCCGCTGTATTTACAATCGCCTATATGTCGCATATGATACCGGACCTTTTGTCCAATGACGTTCATCCCCTGGGATATTTCTTTATATTCAGGGCAATGAAAAAATTTGACATGAAGGAAATATTTCACCAGGAAGACACCTGGGCAAAGAAATAGAAATAACGGAGGAAAAAATGGGAGCAATTATTCTTGTTATTTCCGGAATGATTTTTTTAATCGCATATCACACTTATGGCAGGTACATAGCGGGTAAATTCAAAATTGATTACAGCAAAAAAACCCCTGCCCATACAATGCGCGACGGCATTGATTTTGAGCCCGCAAAAAGGTTTGTTCTGCTTGGGCATCACTTTGCTTCAATTGCGGGCGTGGGCCCCATTGTGGGGCCGATTCTTGGGGCTGTATTCGGATGGGTGCCGGTTTTGCTTTGGATTTTAATCGGCAATATTTTTATGGGAGCGGTACACGATTTTACATCTTTGATTGTTTCTGTAAGGCATCACGGCAAAACAATCGGCGGCCTTATTGAGGAATACATGGGTAAAGCGGGCAAAACAGTTTTTCTTGTGTTTACCTGGCTTGCCCTTGTTTTGATAATAGCTGTATTTACTATTGTGGTTGCAAAAACTTTTGCCTCTTACCCGCAGGCGGCGTCTTCTTCGGTTATGTTCCTTTTTGTGGCTCTTATTTTTGGATATGCCGTATATGTTAAAAAACTGCCGATATTTCAGGTTTCGCTTGTCAGCCTGGCGCTGCTTATGGCAGGCATTTATATTGGCACTGTTTTTCCTTTGAAGTTTGATTATATGATATGGGTTTATATACTTATGGCATATATTTTTGCCGCATCGGTTACGCCTGTATGGATTGTTTTACAGCCAAGAGATTACCTTAATTCTTTTTTGCTGTATATGATAATCTTTGCGGGGGCCGCCGGAATTATCGTTTACAAACCCGGCATCTCGCTTCCCGCGTTTACCGGATTTAAGGCCGAAAACCTGGGATACATTTTTCCAATACTTTTTGTAACCGTTGCCTGCGGCGCGATATCAGGTTTTCATTCAATTGTTGCGTCAGGAACAGTTTCAAAACAGCTGGATTCAAAAAAAGACATGCAGTTTATAGGGTACGGAGGGATGCTTCTTGAAGGTTTTCTGGCGGTTGTTGCGCTTATTACGGCCGCCATGTTAAGCAGGGAAGCATATTCGCTTGCATTGTCTTCGGGGGCGCCTGAACGCATATTTATAAACGGGCTTGCATCATTTATGCTGAAATTCGGATTGCCGCTTGAAGCGGGGATATCATTTGTGGCTCTTGTTATAAGCGCTTTTGCGCTTACGACCTTGGACACTGCCGCAAGGCTTGGCAGGTATACGCTTCAGGAACTGCTTGATAAAGGCGAAGGAAAAAAATCCCCTTTTGCCAACATGTACGCGGCAACGGCAATCACGGTTGGGGTTTCGGCCGCTTTTGTTTTCAACAAAGGAGGCACGCTTGCAATCTGGCCCGTGTTTGGTTCGGCCAATCAGCTTTTGGCATGCCTTGCTCTTCTTGCGGTTACCGCATATCTTACAAAGAAATCAATAAATAACATGTTTGTAAAAATACCCGCAATTTTTATGCTTGCCGTAACTTTAAGCGCCATAGGGCTTCTTGCGTTTAAAAACTTTATGTCAGGCGCTTACATGCTTTCCGTGATTGCGGCGCTGCTTATGATTACGGCTGTTTTTGCGGTTATTATAGCTTTAAGGAGAAAACTGCTTTGAATAAAAATGACACGGCAAAAGGAATAAAAAAACTTGAAGCCATAATGGCGCAGTTAAGGTCAAAAAAAGGATGCCCTTGGGACAAAAAACAGACCCATCTTTCCCTTCTTCCTTATTTGATAGAAGAATCATATGAACTTTATGAATCGGTAAAGAAAAAAAATGACGCTGAAATGCTTGAAGAACTGGGCGATGTGTTTTTGCAGGTTGTTTTTTACGCCCAGATAGCAAAAGAGAGGGGCAAATTCAGCCTGGGCGATGTAATTGACGGAATAAATGAAAAACTTATAAGGCGGCATCCGCATGTTTTTGCGGGCAAAAAAGGCGTAAAAACGCCGGCTCATGTAAGGGCAATCTGGGAAAAAAACAAGAAAGAACAGAAAGAAAGGGAATCAGTGATAGACGGAGTGCCTGTTTATATGCCTGCCCTTCTGCGAGCAAGGAGGCTTGTGTCAAAAGCGGGCAGCGCGGGCTTTAAATGGAGCGGGCCGGAATCTGTAATGAAAAAAGTTAATGAAGAAATGAGGGAAATAAAAGAAGCATACAAAAGCGGGAACAAGAAGCATCTTAAGGAAGAAATAGGAGACCTTTTGTTTGTGCTTTCCGCTTACTCTTATTATAACGGCATAGACCCTGAAGATGCGCTTAACGAAGCAAACGAAAAATTCATAAAAAGATTCAAAAACATTGAGAAAAGACTTGGCGAAACCGTGAATGAAAAACAAATGCTGAAGCTGTGGGATACGGGCAAAAAAGAACTGAACAAAAAAAAGAAATAATCTTGCATTAAGGCTTCTTTATTATTATAATTTAAACCTTACGGAAGGGTGGCCGAGTGGCTTATGGCAGCTGCCTGCTAAGCAGTTGGCCGGGAAACCGGCTCCGGGGTTCGAATCCCCGCTCTTCCGCCAGTTTTTTAGCCGCAATAAAGCGGAGGACTAGTGCTAATTGGTAAGCCGTCTGACTTGAAATCAGATGGGCGCAAGCCCTTGGGGGTTCGAGTCCCTCGTCCTCCGCCATT
>CAYQIS010000010.1:0-74100 GCA_964417645.1 uncultured Spirochaetia bacterium | reverse complement strand
GAAAGTGTTTCCAAAACAATGAATGAAATACTTTCAAATGTTGGTTCTTTGAATATTTATTTTAGAGCACAAGGCAACGGAACGTCAAATTGCCGTACAGAAATAAGCATTGATAATATAATTGTAACTTCGCAATGAAATTTATTTGGTTGATGTAAAATTATGACAGTATTGTCCAAATATATGTTTAAGGCTTTCAATGCAGCGCGCCGAGACAATAGCAAAATGTATGTCTGAATGTCTGACAAACTCGGCATTAAAGTATATATATCTTCTAATGTAAAGGAATGAAATATCCCGCATGACCAAATGACACCCGGGAGCATAAAGCGGGCAACAGAAGGGTTGAAATTATACTGCTGAAATAAATGCCGTCAGTTTAATAACTGCAGCTTGAAGCATAATGCAACTGTTTTGCTGAATTATAAATGGTCCACGTTTTTGTGGATAGATCCAAAGGAAATCCTGTGGTCAAGAAACTGGACCAAGACACTGTGCTGTTTAATGAAGAATAACCGGTTGAATAATATGTCGGCCCCCTTAATTCACCCATGAAAACAATCCAGTAAGTGCTTCCGGCGTTAAGTGTTATTTCGGGAACGGCGGTTTTAACCCAGCCTTCTTTATTTTCGATTATATTTGTTTTGGTAAGAAGATATCCCGGTACATTTGTGGCACTGTTGGAATAAATTGCCATTGCGCAGTGTCCTTCGGCATAACCGGGCCTGAAATATGCGGCAAGAGTCTTAATTTTCATTGAAGCTGATACGGTATAAGATGTTGCAACATAATATCCGGTTGTCCAGTTGCTGGTTGCGGCATCAGACGTATTGCCGATAAAATCGCAGGCTTGTGATGGTTGCATTGGAACTGCGGATGGTGATGAGTTGTTGCCGCATGAAATAACAAAGAAAATTAAAGGCAATGATAAAATAAAAAATAAATTTTTCATAAATTTAACCCTCCAACTTTTTTTCAATTTAATAAATGCCAAGTAAAATGTCAAATATAATTTGATATAATAATTTTAACTTGGAGAATTATATGAAAAAAATATCAAGTTTCAGGCTTAAAGTTTGGGCGGAATTAAAAAAGATACCCAAAGGCACAGTTGTCACATATTCTGAGATAGCAAAAAGAATTGGCAGGCCAAAAGCTGTTCGTGCCGTTGCAAATGCAGTGGCTGCCAATACAAATAAGCTTATAATACCTTGTCACAGGGTAATCAGAAAAGACGGAAAGATTGGCGGATACAGGTGGGGAATTAAGGAAAAAATAAGGTTACTCAGGAAGGAAGGGGTTAAAATCTGATGCGTCTGTGGAGCATACACCCGAAATATCTGGATGTAAAAGGTTTAACGGCATTATGGAGGGAAGGGCTGCTTGCCAGAAAAGTTCTTCAGGGTAAAACAAAAGGATACAGGAACCATCCGCAGCTGATACGTTTTAAGACACAAAAAAATCCGCTTCGCATGATTGATGCTTATCTTGCTGATGTATATCAAGAAGCATTGCGCAGAGGATACTCTTATGACGGGACAAAGATTAAAAATATTAAAATTAAAAGAAAAATGCCGGTAAACTCCGGGCAAATTGATTTTGAAATAATGCATTTAAAGAATAAATTAAAAAAACGCAGCCCTGAAAGTTTAAAGTTTATACCAAAAAAAATTAAATTAAATTCCGTATTTTTCAGGAAAAACGGAGATGTGGAGAGATGGGAGAAAGTATAAAAATTTTTAATATATTCTGAATATCATCTGTTGTTAAATTCAAATTAAATTACTTGACAAAAACAATTAGTCTTGATATATATTTAGTGTTTGCTAATAATTAGTGTAAATTAATAAAGGAGAATTTGATGAATGAAGATTTGAAAAAAATTTTTGAACTGTCGGTTGATATTGTTAAGCTTATTAAGAGCAGGAGAAAAGACAAACTGTTTGGCAATGAGTTTAACAATCTTACCACGGCTCAGATATATGTACTTCATTTTCTTGTTGAAAAAGGGAAAGCAAGCATGAGCGAACTTGCGGCCTTTTCCGGGGTAAAAATGCCCACAATGACAGATAATATTGACAAACTTGTGAGGGAAGGAATTGTAAAAAGAGATCACGAAGGAAATGACAGGCGAAAAGTAATTGTTAAAATGACACCAAAAGGGGAAAAAATGATGCGAAATCATATGGAACGCGGTATGGAAACAATGTCTAAAATGTTCGGCAAAATGAATTTTGAAGAAAGAAAAAAAATAATAGAATTACTTTCATTTCTTAAAAAATCTCTGGAGAAGGTGTAATATGCCAAAAAGAATAATTCTGTCAATATTAATTATTGCATTGCCTTTGTATTTGTTTGCCTCGGATTACAGGCTTATGTATTCAGATTATTCAGTTGCGTATTCAACGATCCTTTCCCCGTCTTCCCTTGAAAATAATACAACGGGAACCACGGACTCACCAGCTTTCAGCGCCGCTTTAGGGTTTAATTTGTATGAATGGGTAAATATATATGCGGGGGCAAGTTTCATGTTTTTCCCGTATTTCTCAAATATGCAAAAACATTACAGTTTTATACCTGTTTTCGGCGGGATAAAACTTAATTTATTCCCCGAATTTGGTTTATACCCTTCAGTTTTTGCGGAATTAGGAAAGGCAATATCAAATTATCACAATGTGATTATGATGACTGATGTTGACAAACCGTGGACTGCAGATTATTTAAACTGGGGATTTGACTTAAATTACAGGTTGAACGACATAGCAATTCTTGTATTGAGGATTGATATGCCGCAAATAACAGGCACTGACGGAATAGAAAAGACATCGCTGTTCCGCGGGGGACTTGGATGGAAGGTGAACTACTGATGAATAAATTAATTAAGCGGATTATTGTAAATGTTTTGGCTGTTATTGTTGCTGCCGGATATATTGCCGCAACGGAAAACAATGGAAATACTTTAAATTCAAAGGCGCTTTCGCTTGATGACTGTTATAATATGGCCTTAACCGGCAATAAGGAATTTATGATTGCCGGGGAGGATAAAGCGGCTGCTGAAGCCCAGCTTTCCAAGGCAGCGGCAAGTTTTGGTCCTACAATAAGCATTATGGGGGGATATGAACCAATTTATAAAGCCGTTTTTCTTACAATACCGGGCATGGGTACTCTTCCTTTGGGAACTCAAAGTTATTATTCGGCAAGAATATCGCTCTCGCAGCCTGTTTTTACATTTGGCAAAAATTATTTTGGCTTCAGAATTGCGGAAGAAGCATATAATCTGTCTTCAATTAATTATAAAAAAGCTTCCGAGAAGCTTAAACTGGATATCTTAACGGCATATTACGGAGCGCTTATCTCGGCCGAGATGCTTAAGGTTCAGCAGGAAGCTTATAAAAATACGGAAGAATATCTTAAGATAACGCAGGCAAAATTTGATAATGGTCAGGCAAGCAGGCTTGATTTGTTAAAGGCAAAAGTTCAATTGGCAAACGCGCTTCCCGAATTGCAAAAAGCCGAGGACAATGCCAGGCTTTCTTTAAGAAATTTGAAAAATGTAATAGGCGCGGCACCTGACGCTGTTATTGAATTGACAGGAAATACGGATGTTCAAAAGCTTGATCTTACATATCAGGAAGTTAAAGAAAAATTAAAGAAAGGAACTGACGACACAAAAGTTTTGGAAGCCGCGGAAAATATTGCGAAATTTCAGGAAAAATTGGCTTATTCAATGCTTCTTCCAAATTTTGCGATAAACGCCAACTATAATTATTTCAGCACCGAACCCGCATTTCACAGGGAACGTAACCGTTGGAGCAGCTCCTGGGATGTTACCCTTGGAATGCAGTGGACAGTTTTTGACAGTTTTAAGAATGCAGCCTCTATAAAAGAAGCTTCTGCAAACGCCAAAAAGGCTTCTTTAAACAAAGAAAATATGGATGAACTTCTTGATATTCAACTGGATGCGCTTTTTACCACAATTGAGCAAAACAAGAAAGTGATAGACGCCGCCGATGAAATGATAAAGCAGGCCGAAGAGGGAATGAGGATTGCATCCGAAAGTTATAAGAACGGTTTGATTCAGGCGGCCGAGTTGACGGACACCCAAATAATGCTTATGAAATCAAGAATAAATTATCTTAACGCATTGATGAATTATACAGTATCAATACAAAAATTAAAGAATTTCATAGATTAATTTTTAAAAGGAGAAATTAATATGCCATATGCCAGATATTCAGGGGTAAAAAGTTCGGAAAGAACAAAATCCAGGTTTAATACGGAAGAAAAAATAAAAGAAGAAAAAAAACAGAAAAACATAAGAAATCTTAAATTATTTTTTAAATGGAGCTTAATTCTTCTTTTGATATTTATAATTTTGGGAATTGCAAAATTTATAATTAACAACAAAAAGAAGCCCGTGGATTTGATATTTAATACCAATTCCATGATTGTGAAAAAGGAAAAAATTCCCATTATATTTGAAATACAGGCTATTGTGGAGGGTGATCCGCAGGTAAAAGTTTATCCTCTGGTAAACGGGAAATTTGTAAAAAATGCTTTGCCCGAAGGCGCATTTGTCAATAAAGATGATATTGTCGCCTACCTTGACAGAGATTTGGTTGGAAGTCAATACGAGCTTGTTCCCGTTAAGGCGCAGATATCAGGTTATATAACCAAATTATATTATAACGACAGAGGAGCTTCGGTAAGTCCGCAATCACCCGTTGCAGAAATAGGAAATGACGCGGAAATAAAAGTTGTTTTTAATGTTGGGCAGGAAGACCTAGCCAGAATTAAACCCGGGCAAAAAGCTGTCATAACATCAATTGATAATCCGGAATTGTCTGTTGATGCTTATGTTTACTCTGTACCTCCTGTAATTGACAGGGATATATTGGCGGGCACTGTTGTGGTAAAAGCGCAGAATAAAGAAAAGAAAATTAAACTTGGCACAACCGCCGATATAAAAATAACCACTGCCGTTAAAGAAACAATAATGATACCTGAAAGGGCAATACTTCTTGGCGAAGAAACATCTTTTGTGTTTGTTGATAAAGACGGATATGCAAGGCAGGTTTTTGTAAAAACGGGCTATAAAGACGGCGGAAAAATAGAGGTGATTTCGGGAATAAATCCCGGGGACAAGCTTATAGTTGACGGTAATTTTAAGCTTTTTGACGGAGCAAAACTTTCGAATAACTTATCCGATTCAAATGATAATAAAAATATAAAAGAAAAGGTAAAATAAAATGAATATTGCATCGCTGGCAATAAAAAGACCTGTTTTTATAGTTATGATAGTATTGTCAATAATCACTCTTGGGGTAATCGGGTATAAAAGACTTCCGGTGGATTTGCTTCCTAATGTGGAATTTCCAACCATTCAGGTAATAGTTGCATATCCCGGAGCATCTGCCGAAGAAATTGAAACACTTATTACAAGGCCGATTGAAGATGCTTTTTCAACCCTTGAAGGAATAGACAAAGTTTCCTCTTCTTCAAAAGAAGGTGTTGCGACCATAGCTGCATCTTTTAATTTGGGTGTGGATCCAAAATTTGCGGAAATTAAAGTAAGAGATAAAGTGCAGATGGTTAAAACGGTTCTTCCGAAAGAAATACAGGAGCCGACAATATACAGGTTTTCTTTTTCCGATATACCGATAATTTATACTTCGGTTTCGGGCAAAAGAGACATTTCTTTTCTTCGGGATATTGCCGAAGACATTATAAAGCCTGAATTGGAAAGGATACCCGGGATAGCAAATGTTCAGATTTTTGGCGGAAGAAAAAAAGTAGTTAAAATTACAGTCAATAAATCCCTGCTGCTTGCAAAAGGAATATCAATAAATCAGATACAAAACGCGATTCAAGGCAGGAATATAAATTTTCCGGCGGGAACAATTTATGGAGATGAAAAAAATATAACAATAAGGGTTGTCGGAGAATTTGAAAATATAGATAAACTTGCAAATACACCTATTGCTTTAAACGGCGGAAAAATTGTAAGACTTAAAGATATAAGTAAAGTTGATTTTACTTTTGAAAGGGAAGAAAGTATAACAAGAGTAAAAGGCGTTCCGGCAGTGACATTTGCGGTTTTTAAGCAAAGCGGAACAAATTCCGTTAAAGCCGCAGATCTTTTAAAGAAAAAACTGAAAGAATTGCAGAATAAGCTTCCTCCGGATGTTCATATAGAAGTTGCCGTTGACACAACGGTAAGCATAAGAAGAAACGTTTCCGGGGTAATGGAAAACATTATTATAGGAGCTTTATTGGCTGTTATAATAGTCTGGCTTTTTCTTGGAAATTTCAGGTCGGCTGTAATTACCGCGGTTGCCTTGCCAAATTCAATAATAGGGGCTTTTTTCTTTATATCTTTGGCGGGTTTCACAATAAATGTAATGACATTGTTGGCTTTGGCTTTGGCGGTCGGATTATTAATTGATGATTCAATTGTTGTCCGTGAAAATATTTTCAGATATATAGAAAAAGGAATAAATCCAAAAGAAGCCGCGGAAAAAGGCACAAATGAAGTTGCTTTGGCGGTAATTTCAACAACCTTATCCGTAATGTCCGTATTTATTCCGATTTCAATGCTTACAGGAGTCATAGGGCAGTTTTTTAAGGAGTTTGGATTTACAATTGCTTTTGCCTTGGCGATTTCTCTGGTTGATGCTTTTACAACAGCCCCCATGCTTTCTGCATATTGGTATAAAAAGCAGGGTATTAATTCCAAAAAATCAATATTTGCCCCCATAACAGATTATATGAACAGGTTATCGGTTTTATGGAATAATTTTTATGAAGATTTGCAGGATATTTATAAAAATATTCTTTTATGGGCTCTTGAAAGAAAAAAACAGGTGATAATAACAACTTTTGCGCTTTTTATTGGAAGCTTTATGTTAGTGCCTTTTATAAATAAAAGTTTTATGACTCAAAACCAGGGAAATGTTTCGATAACACTTGAATCATATCCGGGAGCTCCTTTGGAAGTTGTCAATTCCAAATTGATGGAGATTGAAGAGTATTTCAACAAAGATAAATATGTTGAGAGTTATTTTGCGGTTGCGGGAAACGGTCAATCGAATACGGGTTTTGTTTATCTTAGTCTTGTGCCGCTGGAAAAAAGAAAATTAAAAGATGCGGAATATATTGAAAAAGTAAGAAATTTTATAAAAGAAAAACAGGTTGACAAATACTTCAGCGTAAAACTTGGTTCGGGACCTCCAAACAGCAGCGGAGGCAATGATGAAATGAATACCCCCGTGCTTGTTAATATTAAAGGAGAAAGTCTGGCTGTGCTTTCCGATATATCCGAATCCATAAAAAGGATAATACAAGAAACTCCCGGAACCGCTGATACCGATACTACGCTTAAATCGGGAAAACCGGAATTTGTGTTAAAAGTTGATCCTTTGAAAGCGGAAGAAATGGGTGTTTCTACCGCAATGATAGGAGGCACATTAAGAACTTTGTTGCAGGGCAGCAAGATATCAAGCTACAGAAAAGGCGAAAAAGAGTATGATATAAAAATGGAAATGGCGGATTCAGACAAAAAAAATATTGATGATATAAAAAATATAATAATCACCACCCCGAAAGGCCAAAAAGTGCCTCTTTCATCATTATGCGATTTTTATTACAGTTCGGGTCCTGTTGATATAAGACGTGAAAACAAGCAAAGGGTTGTAAAAGTGTTTTCGGGCATAATGCCGGGTTATTCTTCAATACCTGTTGTTGCCAAAATCAAGGAACGAATTAATAAGGAAATAAAATTGCCTGATGGATATACCGTTGATTATGGCGGTCAATCAAAACAATTCGGTGAATTAACGGGGCAAATGGTAAGCGCCATGATTTTATCTGTTTTGTTCATGTATATGATTTTGGCATCCCTTTATAATTCTTTTATACAGCCGCTTGTACTAATGATATCCGTTCCTTTGGCAATTATCGGAGCTTTTGTCGGACTCCTTGTAACAGGATATCCGCTGGATTTGTTTGGTTTTATAGGGTTATTAATGGTATTGGGGCTTGTAGCCAAGAACGGCATATTATTGATAGATTTTACGAATAAGATGAGAAGCGAAGGAATGGGTATAACAGATGCTCTTTTACATGCCGCGCCCGTAAGATTAAGACCAATTTTAATGACTTCATTTGCAATGATATTTGGCATGCTCCCAATAGCGCTTTCCTGGGGGGAAGGAAGCAAAGGCAGGGAATCTCTGGCAATAGTTGTAATTGGAGGATTAATAACATCAACTTTGCTTACACTTATTGTAATACCTGTTGCTTATGAAATTGTTGAAAAATTTATTGAAAAAAGAAAAAAACAAAAAATAAATTTATCCCGCGCTTAAAATTTATAAAAAATTAAGCGCGGGAATTTTTTTGTTTTAATGAATTATAAGAGCCATATATAAACGTTTTAATGCGCTGTCAATTTTGAAAGATGAGGAAACATCCTTCATTTGTTTGTCAAACTCTTCAATGGTTTTGCCTGAAAACTTGTTGTTTTTTACCAAAAAATTCCTCTCTTCGATTGAAATTGAACTGTCTGCGGATTGCTTTTTTTCTTTTTCCATTTAACTTCTCCTTTTCGTTTTTAAAAGTTTTTTTATCTGATAAGAATAAATTTTTCCCGGATTATTTCTTCCTTTAAACCATCGATTGACTGTACAAAAAGCCACATTAAGATTTTTGGCCAATTCTTCCTGTGTGATTCTGTTTTCAAGTCTGTAAATTTCAAGTTCTTTAATAATTTTATTCATATAGCATTTTATAGCATATTATAGCATTTATGTCAACAGTTAATTTCATGTTGATTGAAAAATAATTTAAAAGATTTTTTGAAAATCTTTGAATTTTTAAGGTAAACGAATAAAAAATTATTAATCGTGCACAATCTGTAAAGCGGATAAATGTTATGTTATAATTTAATTGATTCCATGTAAGGATAAATTTATTAAAATAAAACAGAAAATTCTTATATCGTTGCCTTTGTTTAGGGCGGAGAGGTGAACAGTGAAAAAATTTTTCCTATTTTTGTTTTTGACAGTTTTTTTTGTTTCTTGTGCAACAATTACAACTACAAAAAATGATCCTGTAATTATGCCGGAATTCATGGAAATGCAGTTTGGGCTTCAAACCGTAATCCAGGTGGAGCAAAAGTACAAATTATATGATGACAATAAAGTTCAGGAATATGTAAGGAAGCTGGGGCAATCCCTTGTGCCGTATTGTGAAAGACCAAAACTTAATTATGTTTTTAAAGTTGCAGATTCAAAAGAAATAAATGCATTCGCGGTACCCGGCGGATTTATTTATGTTACCACGGGTCTTATTAAAAATCTTGATGATGAAGCTCAGCTTGCATGTGTTATAGGACATGAAATAGGGCATATTGCAAGGTATCACAGCGTTAAGCAGCTTCAGCGAAGTATAGCGGCTCAATATGGAATATCCGCTCTTGAAGGTCTTCTGGGAGGAGGCGATAAAGCTGAAATAGCCAAGATTGCCGCGGGTTTGGGGATTAATTTTCTTTTTTTGAAAAATTCACGTGAAAATGAGTTTGAAGCGGATGAACAAGGCGCTTATGTTTCGGCGAAGGCCGGCTACGATCCGGCCGCAATGGTGGATGTACAAAATCATTTGCTTAAACTTCGCGGATCAAAACCAACGCTGCTTGAACAAATGCTTTCAACGCATCCGATTTCGGAAGAAAGAATAGCACATGTTTCATCATATATAGAAAAAAACGGTCTTTACGCTTCAAACAGAAATAAAGAAGCTTATTCAAAATTTAAAGCCACAGTCAAATGAATGTAAAGCCCAGGATATTTGTAAGCAAATGTATTGAAATATGCGCATGCAGATATGACGGTCAGAAAATTAACAATAATTTTGCGCTTAAACTTTTTAAATATGCCGATATTGTTTCCGAATGTCCAGAAACGGCAATCGGTCTTGGAGTGCCAAGAAAGCCGATAAGAATAATTGCGTTCGGGCCGGGATTACAAAATCAGCATTTGATACAGCCGGAAACAGGGGTTGATTATACTGATATTATGAACAAATGGTCGGACGCTTATTTAAAAAATTTGGGGCCGATTGACGGTTTCCTGATGAAATCCAAGTCTCCTTCTTCCGGCGTAAGGGATGTTAAAATATACTCTAAAAGCGAAAACTCCGCTGTTATAAGCAAGAAAGGTTCTGGATTTTTTGGAGGCAAAATATCCCGATATTATCCGGGAGTACCTGTTGAAGATGAAGCGAGACTGCTTAATTATGATATAAGGGATCATTTTCTTAAAGCGGTTTTTACTTTTGCTGGTTTAAGGAAAGTTACAGCTTCGGGCAAACCGTCGGAATTTATAAAATTTCACGAAGAAAACAAAATACTTTTTATGTCTTATAATCAGTTTTTAACCAGAAAAATGGGTAAAATTGTTGCCTCTTCAGGTAAAGGCGGTTTTAAAAATGCCGCTGAAGAATACAGAAAATGCATAACAATTCTATTTTCTTCCATGCCTTCGAAAGGAAATACGATTAATGCCTATGAACATGTTTTTGGTTATTTTAAAAAAGGTCTTTCTTCGGAAGAAAAAAAATATTTTCTTGATATGATGCAAAAATACAGGAATAAAAAAATAAAACAGGATATAATACAGTGTCTTTTAAAATCTTATGCAATAAGATTTGGAACCAAATATATATTGACACAATCGTTTTTTAGTCCTTATCCGGAAGAGCTGTCGGGCGGGGATTAAAAACTTTAAAGCACATTAACAGGAGGATTGGCATGAGCAAAAAGAAAATAGCTATAGTGGGAGCGGGCCCGGGCGGCTTGACTGCCGGAATGATACTTTCTCACAGGGGATTTGATGTCACAATTTTTGAAAAGAATCCCCATGTTGGCGGAAGAAATGCCGCGATAAAAATTGACGGTTTTACTTTTGACACAGGCCCGACATTTTTAATGATGACTTTTATTTTAAAAGAAATGTTTGCGGAAACAGGAAGAAAACTTGAAGATTATCTTCATATATATGATCTTGATCCCATGTACAGGCTGGTATTTGATGATAAAATTGTAAATGTCAGTCATGATCATGAGAAAATGGAAAAAGAGATAGAAAAAAATTTCCCGGGACAGGGTAAAAATTTAAAGAAATATCTGAAAAAAGAAGGGAAACGTTTTGAAGCGCTTTTTCCGTGTCTTCAGCATGATTATTCCGTTTGGTATAAAATGCTTAATAAAGACCTGATGCTTGCATTGCCGAAACTTGATTTGCACAGAAGCGTTTTTTCGGCGTTGGGCGATTATTTTAATATTGATAAATTGAAGCTGGTTTTTACTTTTCAATCCAAATATCTTGGAATGTCAGCTTGGGAATGTCCCGCGGCTTTTGCGATGATTGGGTATATTGAACATGCCTGGGGAATACAGCATGTAAAAGGCGGGCTTAATGCCATATCACACGCCATGGAAAAAGTTATTAATGAAGAAGGCGGCAAGATAGAATTTAATAAAACTGTTAAACAATTGATAACCGTAAACGGAGAGGCAAAAGGTGTTTTGCTTGAAGACGGCACAAAATTTATGGCGGATGAAGTGATAGTAAACGCTGATTTTTCTTATTCGGTAACGCAAATTATGGATAAAAACATTGTGAAGAAGTATTCCCCTGAAAAACTCAAAAAAAGAAAATATTCCTGCAGTATTTTTATGATGTATTTGGGTATTGATAAAATTTATGATAATGTTCCGCATCATAATGTATTCTTTGCTTCAAAATACAAACAAAATGTTGATGATATTTTTAAAAATATGAAATTGTCCGAAGACATTTCTTTTTATATACAAAACGCTTCGGTTACGGATCCCACTCTTGCGCCTTCAGGCAAATCAACAATTTATGTTCTTGTGCCGGTTCCCAATAATAAATCAGGAATTGATTGGGATAAGGAAAAAGAAGCGTTTAAAGAAAAAATTATTTCTGAAATTGAAAAGAGAACGGAATTAAAGGATATAAGGCGTCATATTGTTGTTCAGAAAATAATAACGCCCGCAGATTGGGAAAAGCAATACAACGTTTATTACGGCGCAACTTTTAATCTTGGACATAATTTGACGCAGATGCTGTATTTCAGACCGCGCAATAAATTTGAGTGCATTAAAAATACATGGCTTACCGGCGGAGGCACACATCCGGGTTCGGGGCTTCCCACAATATATGAATCCGCAAGAATATCCAGTAATCTGATATGTAAAAAATACGGCATTAAATACGAAAAGCCAACATCTTTAAAAAATAAGGAAAAATAAAATGGAACAAAACGGAATTATTAATTGCCCTCAATGCGGTTCGAAAATGGCTTTAAGGTCAGGAAAATTTGGGAAATTTTACGGGTGCACCGCTTATCCAAACTGTAAGGGAACACTGCCTTTTGGCCCTTTTGTAAAAAAGGAAGAAAGAAAGGAAAGAAAAATAATTAAAACCAGATGGGACGGCCGTTTAATGACAATGGCTTTTTATGAAGGCAATATGGAAATAGCAAGATGGAAATATAACAAAGACGGAAGTATTGAAAAAAGCGGGCAATCAATAAACGGAACTGTTATTTCAACGCATCCCGGGGGAGCTCTTAAAGCGGAGATAAATTTTATTGATAATGAAATGTCTGGTAATTACGAAGAGTTTGATATTAACGGCAATCTTAAAGAAAAAGGGATATATAGAAACGGCAAAAAGGAAATTCATTTTAGAGCGGGAGAGGATAATAATAATATTATTGATGTTCAGTCATTTGATGAGAAACCGCAATATGGGAATGATATTTCCGAAGAATCTTCATTTTTGCTGAATGAAGATTCAGGCAAAAGCAATGATGAAGAAGATGATGATCTCCCTTTTTAAAAGTATTGACTTACCAAATTTATAGGAGTAAAATTAGTCTGTTTTTCTTTTGTAAAAATTTTCACAATTTAAATTTAAGCAATATTTTATATACTACAAGGAGGTGTTTTTTAATGAAAAATATGATTGAAATCAGATGGCATGGACGCGGCGGTCAGGGAGCAAAGACTGCGGCTCTTCTTCTTGGTGAAGCTGCAATAAATGCCGGAAAGTATGTTCAGGCATTTCCTGAATACGGGCCTGAAAGAATGGGTGCTCCTGTTGCGTCTTATGACAGGATTGCAGATACTGAAATAACGATCCATTCTCCTGTAATAACGCCTAATGTTGTTTTGGTTCTTGATGAAACGCTTATGGATACCATTGATGTGTGCAAGGGGCTTCCTCAGGACGGGGTTTTAATAGTAAATACACCGTTTCCAAAAGAAGAAGTTGTAAAAAAAATTAAGAATGGATTTGGCGGAAAAGTGATTACGATAGATGCTTCAAAAATAGCCCTGCAGAATATAGGCAAACCAATACCTAACACGCCAATGATAGGAGCGCTTTTGGGAGCAACAGAACTTATGCCTCTTCAGGCGTTTCTTGATGATACAAGAACAAAACTTGAAAAAAAGTTTAAAACAAAACCCGAAGTAATAGAAGGAAATCTTAAAGCTATATCGGCAGCTTATGAGGAGGTAAAGAAATAATGTCAAATAAACCGGCTTTTAAGACATGGAAAGATTTAAATATTGGCGGAATAGTTGAAAGCGGAACTTCGGAATTTTTTCATACCGGGGATTGGAGAAGCAAAGTCCCAGTTTGGCAGGAAAAAAACTGTATTCAATGCATGAACTGCTGGGCGTTTTGTCCGGATCATGCGATAAAAGTAAAAGACGGAAAGCGCGCGGAGTACGATTATAATTTCTGTAAGGGATGCGGTGTTTGCGCGGAAGAATGCCCCAAGCTTACAACAACCATTAACGCAATAAAAAAAGAAGATCCCGAAGCAAAACTTGACAGCTGGGACGGCGCCAAAGATGCAAGATTTGCGGAAAAAGCGGCAATTCTTATGGTGTCTCTTAAAGAAGCAAAAGATAAATATGGCGTTAAGTAAATTAATTTAAAAATAAAAATTATCAATTAAGGAGGATTTTATATAATGGAAAAAAAGATACTCGCAAGGACGGGTAATGAAGCTATGGCTGAAGCCATGAAGCAGATTAACCCGGATGTCTGCGCGGCATACCCGATTACACCCGCAACTGAAATAATGCAGATTTTTGCAGGTTTTGTGGCTGACGGCCTTGTTAATACAAATCTTATTACTGTTGAATCGGAACACAGTGCAATGAGCGCTTGTGTTGGCGCCGCGGCATCAGGCGCCCGTACAATGACTGCAACTTCTTCGCAGGGACTGATGCTGATGCATGAAATACTTTTCATTGCTTCCGCTTTAAGACTTCCCATAGTTATGGCGGATGTCAATCGCGCCGTATCCGGCCCAATTAACATTCACTGTGATCATTCGGATACAATGGCGGAACGTGACAGCGGCTGGATACAGATTTTCTCGGAAAATTCGCAGGAAGCATATGATAATATGTTCCAAGCTGTAAGAATAGCTGAACATAAAGATGTAATGACGCCGGTAATGGTTACAACAGACGGTTTTATTATAAGCCATGGTATGGAACGCCTTGAAACATATCCCACGGAAGAAATACAAAAATTTATAGGAAAATATAATCCCCCTTATAATCTTCTTAATCTTGATAAGCCGATTACGGTTGGTTCAATAGTATTAACTGATTTTTATCTGGAGCATAAAAGGGCCCAGCATGAGGCAATGAAAAACGCCAAAAGAGTAATATTGGAAGTAGGCAAGGAATTTGGAAAGATTTTTGGAAAGGAATACGGATTTTTTGAAGAATATAAAACTTCTGATGCGGATTATATTCTTGTTTGTCTTGGTTCAACCGCGGGTACCGCGAAAGCTGCAATTGAAGAATTAAGAAATGAAGGCATTAAATGCGGCTTAATAAAGATAAGGGTATTCAGACCTTTCCCTGCCGAGGAATTGGCTGCAGCTCTTAAGAATTGCAAAGCTGTTGCGGTTCTTGACAGATCCGAAAGTATGAGCACTCAGGCCGGTCCTGTTGCAACGGAAATAAAAGCCGCGCTTTTTGATGCGTGCATTACAAAACCTATGCAGACATATATTTACGGACTCGGCGGAAGGGAAATATATATAGAAGATATCAAAAAGGTATATAAGAATCTTGCGTCTTCTTCCTGTGGCAGCAAGGTCGTTCAATACCTTGGCGTAAAAGAATAAGGAGGACGAAAAATGGCAAATCCCAAACAATCAGCATTGAAAGAAGAAAGGTTTATAGGCGGCCACAGGGCTTGTGCGGGCTGTGGATATCCCATTTTTTTAAAGCAGGTGCTTGGAAGCACTGATGACCCTGTGGTTGTTGTATCGGCAACCGGGTGTCTTGAAGTAACTTCAACCATTTTCCCTTATTCGGCGTGGAAAACGCCTTTTCTTCATAATGCTTTTGAAAATTCTGCGGCAACATGCTCCGGTATAGAAGGCGCGTGGCAGTCTCTGAGAAAACAGGGAAAATATGACAAAAAAGTGAAATTTCTTGCATTGGGCGGTGACGGCGGAACTTATGATATTGGTCTTCAATCGCTGTCCGGAGCCATGGAGAGACGCCATGATATGCTTTATGTATGCTACAATAATGACGCATATATGAACACGGGCGTCCAGCGTTCCGGAGCTTCTCAGCTTGGGCAGCATACAACCACATCACCTGCGGGTAAAGTTATACCCGGTAAAACTCAAGGCAGCAAAAATTTAACTGAAATTATGGTTGCTCATGAGCTTCCTTATGTTGCACAAACCACTATTGGACTTTGGATGGATGCCACAAAAAAGTTTGAAAAAGCATGGTCTATAACAGGACCTAAATTTATTAACACATATTCGCCGTGCGTTCCCGGATGGGGTTACCATATGAGCCAGACGGTTAAAATGTCAAAGATGGCCGTGGAAACAAATTTATGGCCATGTTATGAAGTTGAAAACGGAGTTTATACAATAACCGTGAAAAATCCCATAGAAAAAAGAAAACCAATAGAAGAATTTTTGAAACTGCAGGTAAGATTCAAACATCTTCTTAAGGGTGATGAGCAAAGCAAGGCAATTGTGGCGCAGATACAAAAGACAATAGATGAAAGATATGCCCGTCTTGAATTGCTTGAAAAAGCAACAAATCCCAACGCAAAATAAATTTTAATTAAAGGCCGGGGTTTATGGTTGAATGCCCCGGCCTTTTTTATTTTATGCAATATTGAACCTAAATAATAATTCGTGATATAATTTATTACTGAATTTTCAGGAGGAAATTATTGATGTCAGAGCATTATCCTTATAAAAAAATAGAAGAAAAATGGCATATAAAATGGGAAAAAGAAGGCACTTTTAAATCAACCGGTAAAGGCGAGAAATATTATATACTTGAAATGTTTCCTTATCCTTCCGGTTATCTTCATATGGGGCATATAAGGGTATATTCCATAGGAGATGTGCTTGCACATTATAACCGTATGCTCGGAAAAGATGTTATACATCCGATGGGATATGACGCATTCGGCCTTCCGGCGGAGAATGCTGCAATAAAAAACAAGGTTCATCCTGCGGATTGGACATATGGAAATATTGCTCATGCGCGCTCACAGTTTAAAAAACTGGGTATGAGTTATGATTGGGACAGGGAAATAGCAACATGTGATGAAACTTATTATAAATGGAATCAATGGCTTTTTATTAAATTTTTTGAAAAAGGACTTGCTTACAGGAAAAGTTCGGCTGTTAATTGGTGCAATGATTGCGGAACGGTGCTTGCAAACGAGCAGGTAATTGACGGTAAATGCTGGAGATGCGAGAATACGGTTAGTCAAAAAGATTTAACGCAGTGGTTTTTTAAAACAACCGCTTACGCACAGGAATTACTTGACGGACATGAGAATATAGATTGGCCCGAACGAGTTATACTTATGCAGAAAAATTGGATAGGAAGAAGCGAGGGCGCAAGAATATTTTTTAAAGAGGAAAAAACCGGGGAGCAGATCCCCGTTTTTACCACACGACCGGATACAATTTTTGGAGCCACATATATAGTATTGGCGCCTCAGCATCCTTTTGTTGATAAAATAAAAAGTTTTGTAGATACTGAAAAGAGCAGGCAGATTGATGAATTCAGAGAAAACGTAAAAAAAATGGATATTACGGTGGACACCCTTATTAATCTTGAAAAAGAAGGTATTGATACGGGTGCATTTGCAATAAATCCGGTTAACGGCCGAAGAATTCCAATTTGGATCGGAAATTACGTCCTTATGGATTATGGAACAGGTGCAATTATGGCTGTTCCAACTCATGATTCAAGGGACTTTAAATTTGCCAAAAAATATGGCCTGCCTATGATTATTGTTATTCAGCCAAAAGACAATCCTGTTAAAGTCGGTGAAATGAAAGATGCTTATGAAGATGAAGGAATTCTTGTAAATTCAGGCGAATTTGACGGGATGAACAGTAAAGAGGCAAAAAAGAAAATCGCTGAATGGATGCAGAAAAACGGAATGGGCGCAATAGAAGTTAATTATAAACTTAAGGATTGGCTTTTATCAAGACAAAGATATTGGGGAACTCCCATACCGGCAATATATTGTGATAAATGCGGTATTGTAATGGAGAAGGAAGAAAATCTTCCTGTTAAGCTTCCGCGTGATATAGAATTTACAGGAAAGGGAAATCCGCTTGAAACATCAAAATCTTTTCTTCATACAAAATGCCCTAAATGCGGAGCTGCCGCCAGGCGCGAAACGGATACCATGGATACATTTGTTGATTCTTCGTGGTATTTTATGCGCTATTGTGACCCTAAAAACACATCTTTGCCAATAGACAAAAAAATTGCGGACAGAGAACTTCCTGTTGATCAATACGTGGGGGGGCCTGAACACGCATGTATGCATCTTATATATGCAAGATTTTTTACTTATGTCATGAGAGATCTGGGATTAATATCATGTTCGGAGCCTTTTAAGAGACTTCTGACACAGGGAATGGTAATTAAAGACGGAAATAAAATGAGTAAGTCAAAAGGCAATACAGTAAGCCCTGATGATATGATAGAAAAATACGGTTCTGACACCGCAAGATTATTTATGCTTTTTGCAGCGCCTCCTCAGGCTGACCTTGAATGGAATGATGAGGCCGTTGAAGGAGTTAACAGGTTTATAAACAGGGTTTGGAGGAAATTTTGTTATTTTATACCGTATGTAAAAGATTCGGATTTATTGTCGGAGAAGGCGGAATTAAGCGAAGAAGGGAAAAAGATTTTAAGAAAATTGCATCAAACAATTAAGAAAGTCACAAATGACATAGGTAAAGAACAGCAGTTTAATACTGCGGTTGCCGCACTTATGGAGCTTTTTAATATGTTCAATACGGCAACCCTGGATCCGTCTAAAGATGCCGGGCTTATAAAAACAGTGATAAGTAAAATGACTTTGATGATGGCGCCAATGACACCCCATTTTTCAGAAGAAATTTGGGAAATGCTTGGAAATAAAGAGAGTGTATTTAAATCTCAATGGCCTGTTTATGATGAAAAATTAACCGAGGAAGAAAGTATCGAGTTTGTTGTTCAAATAAACGGAAAAGTCAGAGACAGGATAATTTTATCCGCAAATATAAGTCAAGATGAAGCGGAAAATGCGGTTTTTTCAAGCCCAAAAATTAAAGAATTGCTTGCCGGCAGGGAAATAATAAAAAAAGTTTATGTGCCAAATAAATTACTTAATATAGTGGTAAAATAAGGAGAAAAAATGAAGAAATTTTTATCTGTATTAATCGCTGTAATAGGATTTGTTTCCTGCGCCACTTATGCGCCGCAGCCAAATCTTCCTCCTGAGATTCGTACTATAGCCGTGCCTGTGTTTATTAATTCCACAAATGTTTTTAATATGGAGCAGTATATTACGCAAAAAACAGTTGACGGTTTTATTACCGACGGAAGAGTCTCGGTTATGGATGAATTCAGGGCCGATGCCGTTGCAAAATGTATTATTACAAAATATATATTGACCCCCATTGTTTTTGATGAAAAACAGACGCCTGTACAGTACAGATTGAGAATATATGTTGATATAACAATGTTCGACAATAAAGCACAGGTTGAAATGTATAAGCAAAAAGATATTTGGGAAGAAACAACTTTCTTCGTTGTTAATAATATTGGCATGCCTGCGGAAAATGAAGAAATTGCAAGAATCAGGGTTCTTGACCAGTTGGCCGGAAGAATAGTAAGAAGGGTTATTTACGGGAGCATGAATTGAAAAAAGAAATATTTATATTAATTTTAATATTTTTTATTCCGTTAACATTAAAAGCCGGTGCAACAGCTCCGTATTTGTTTGGTCATGCCACGACATGTACGGGGCTTATAAATATGTATCCTGCTGACAGTGTGAACTGGTTTTTTAGAACCCAACATTCGGTTGTTCAATATTATGTTTATATGCTTTTCCCGCAGAATTCAGGTGAAGTTAAATCTCCAAGAGACAGAAATTATTTATTTTTGAATACTTATAAATTATATTCAGGGGCAGGAATCAGCGGCAGTGAAGATTCCAATGTTTTTGAAAATGTATGGATTTCACCTTCGGGAAAGGTGATATGCAGAAAAGTTGTAAGCTGGCAAAAAAGCGGTTCTGACAAGAAAATTTCCGTGGACGGTAAAAGTTATATACCGTATATTTTCTCGAATTATATAGGCATACGTGAAGAGAACAAGGAAAACGGGCAGGAAAAGCTTCCGGATGAAAAAGGCCTTTATCATATAAATTTGTATCTTAACGGCAGGCTTGTTTCAATTACTTTTTTTGAAATGAAGGATTAAAATGTCTTTTGCCGAAAAAGCCGCTTTGCTCGAAAAAAAAGAATATTCCTGTATTGCTGTTTTTGGGGACGATTATTTTTTTATAGATAAATTTACAAAGCTTTATTTAAAAAAGGTTTTAAATGGCAGCTTTGAAGACAATACCGTGGTCGTATTTGATTTGGGGCAAAAGGAAAGAGAAATAAAAATAAACGAGATAGAAGAGGCCGTTTTTACCGTTTCGATGTTTTCAGATAAAAAGGCGATAGTTCTGAAGGATTTATATAAGCTAAACAAGGATAATTTGTTAAGGGTATATGATATATGCGGAAATCTTCCTGCGGGCGTTTACCTTGTACTTCAATCTTTGTCCGTAACCGAAGTCAGATTAAAAGAATTAAAACAGTATGCCAAAAATATTCCTGTTTTTGATTTTTCAAACCTGGGAGCTTTGGGTGCAAAAGAAGCGGCTCTTGAAAAATTAAATGAAATGAAAAAGAAAATAGACCCGGAAGTTCTTGATTTTGTAATTGAAGAAGCAAACAATGATCCGGCTGCAATTATAATGGAAATTGAAAAAATGTGTCTTTATGCAGGCGATTCGGAAAAAATCACAAAAGAGCATTTTAACGGAATAAAAGGTGTTGAGAAGGGATATGATATTTGGTCTTTAACCAACGCCTTTGCATCGCTTGATCAAAAAAAGACCTTTATTATACTTGAAAAAACATATGATTTTTTGGAACCGGAAATTATAATAGGGGCGATATTTGGAACAATTAAAAGAATATATATTTATAAGTTTTATAAAAAAGCGGGTAAAACAGAAGAAGCCTTTAAACTTGGCGGAGGCGGGGTAAATTTTATAAAAGGATTCGAACCTTTATTTAAAGCGCCTTATTTTGAATTGGCTTCAATAATAAAAGAAGCCGACAGAAAAATTAAACTGTCGGCTCGCGATACAGCAAAATCCATAATTTATCTTATGTTTGAAAGACTTTTTCAGAGAATTTCAGGGAAGAAAAAGTCAGAATAATTTAAACTTTTTTATTTTTGGCCGCCATTATTCTGCTTTTATATCTCGCGGCGGTATTTTTTTTGATTATTCCTTTTTTGGCCGTTTTATCAATTACCGAAAATGCTTCGTTAATGGTTTTGTCGGATTTATCGGACTTTGCCTTTTTCATGAGCGTTCTTAATTTTGCCATTGCTGAACTGTTACGTGCGGTTCTTTTCTTTGTTTTTCTAAGGTCTTTTTTTGAAGCTTTCAAATTCGGCATATCTTTTATTCCTCCGTTTAATGTAAAAAATATGGGTAATTCTATTATAAAGACACTTTCATGTCAAGGGTTAAAGAATATGTTTGCCGATAAAAGCGATGCATGTATAATATTATTATTGCCGATTATAAAAGAGGGAAAATGAAAAAATTTATATTTTTATTTTTAATATTTATTACATCTAAATGTGCATTTGCCTTATGGACGGATGTGGACAAATCGGGGCAAGAAAGAATTGTTGTTTATGATGAAAATGATTCCTTTATGCCACAGATAAGCTGTACTGTTTCGGGAGATCCTTATGTTACGTGGTATGTTCAAAATCCTGACGGATCAACGGATGTTTACCTTTTAAAATGGGCCGGGAACGGATGGACCGATATAGACGGCACAGGTGTTGATGACGCATGTATTACTTGCGGGCTTCCCGGCAGCGCAATGAATCCAAAAGTGGAGATCGATTCGGCAGGTTTTGCACATCTTGTTTGGGAACAATGGATACCGGGATATTCAAATGAAATTTATTATACAAGATGGGACGGGACCCAATGGGTAACCGCTAACGGAACGCCGGGATTTGAAAATGTTTCGCAAACCCCGTTGCAATCAAGCATACCGTCATTAAAAGTTGGTTACGATTTGAAAGCAATGATAACTTGGCATGAAGGCAGCGATGAATTTAACAAGCCGGAAACCGCTGAAATTTGTTTTCTTCGTTTTAACGGAACAGCATGGGCTGATGCTGACGGTTCCGGAAGAGAAAGCATGAATATATCACAGACAGCATCTTATCCGTCGTTATTTGCATCGATGGCACTTGATGGTGCGGGAAGGCCGGTTATTGCATGGTCTGACGGTCCGGAAACAAACCGTGAAATCTATTTATTAAGATTTAACGGTTTGTTATGGACTGATATATCCGGAAATCCCGCGAAAACAGGAATAAATATGTCAGGAACAGCCGGATATTCCTCTTGGCCGGATGTGGATATTGATTCCACGGGGAATCCTAATGTTGTTTGGGAAGATTTTTCAACCGGTTATCAGGATATTTATTACCTTAAGTGGAATGGAAACGTATGGGTTGACGTCGACGGCGTTGGAACAGACAGAATGAATGTTTCAAAAGAATATCATTTATCATCGGTTCCGAAAATAAAAATTGATGCTTCTGGAGTTCCGCATATATTGTTTGGTTTTGGAACAACGGAAACAAATGAGCGCTATTGCATAAAGTGGTCATCGAATATAAGCGACTGGACCGGCGAAGGCGGATATGGCACAGAGAATATTACAAACAATGATATAAATGATTCGTGGTCTGCTTTTGATCTTGATGAATTAGGATATCCTGTTGTTGTATGGAATGCCGGCAGATATACCGAATCTCATTCGGTAAGACTGCTTAGATGGCAGCCTGACGGGACTCCCACGGTAACGCCAACTATTTCTCCGACAAGTACAATTGTTATCGGCGCCACTTTTACTCCCACTTTTTCAGTTACAAGAACAATCACACCTACAAGAACCCCGACTATTACAAAGACTTGTACAAGCACCATGACTTTTAATCCTAAGCCTTCGGCAACTCCTAATATATGCTGGGTTGATGCTGACGGTACAGGACAGGAATCTAAAAAAGTTACAAATGGGACACAGTCTGACGCTGTAAATGATATGCAGGGAAACCCAATGATTACATTTGCCAAATCAGGCGATATTTATTTTACCAGATGGAACGGCGCGTCTTGGACTTCAGCCGGCGGACAAACGGGAATTGAAAAAATTTCATATATGGTTGACAACGGATTCAGCCCGTGCATTAAAACAGGTGCCAACGGCATGCCTTGTATTGTATGGGCAGGCGGTTTAATTTTAGGCTGGCAGGATTTATTTTATCTGCAATGGAACGGTTCGGCCTGGGTTGATGTTGACGGAACGGGAGTTGAATCAATTTCCATACCATATCACAGTATTTATGACAGCAGGCATCCCGAAGAACCTAGTTTAACCATACATGAAATCGGAGGTATAAACAAACCGGGTGTTGCATGGAGTGATTATTATCAGGGCATGACATGGACGGTCAGGGATATAATATATGTTCAGCGTCCCGGAAATGTATGGTGCGATATTGATGGTTCGGGTTTTGATAAATCTAAGGTTTCGGATTCTGTATATAACAGTCATAGCCCGTATCTGTGTCAGCTTGAACCCGGCAATTTCAGGCCTTTTATAGCATGGATAGCCGATTCTCCTTTAGGCGGGATTGTTCAGGTTAAAAGGGAACAATCAGGCAATTGGGTAAATATGGACGGGAGTATCGGTCCGGCGGTCAATCCCGTAACCAATCCTTTTATTTTCAACGCTGCCGAAGTAAAAGCCGCAATATGTCCGTTGGATTCTTATCCTGCAATTGTATTTACCGCCATATCAGGCGGAACAAGACAAGTTTGTTATCTTAAATGGAACGGAAATGAATGGGTTGATATAGACGGAGCCGGGCAGGAGTCCGTGAACATTTCAATGTCTTCCGGAAATGCATCCGGACCTTCAATTGCTTTTGATTCAAATTGTAATCCGAATATATCATGGTATGACACCACCGGTATCCATTTTATAAAATGGAACGGAGGCGGTTTTGTTGATGCAACCGGCAATATTATGCCAAGAGTAATAAGCGATGTAAGGCCGGGAACCAAAAAAAACACAAAAGCACTTATACTTCCCGGAAACATTCCGGCAGTTTCATGGTTTGATGATATTGACGGGCAGGATGATGTATATTATCTTCGTTTTAATTGCACTTTTAACACTCCAACAAATACTGCAACTGTAACACCGACAATAACAAATACTCCTTTTTTAACGGCAACTCCAAGTATAACCGCAACTCCCACTGTAACACAAAGACCGTCAGAACTCAAAATAGCAAAAAGGGCAAAAGGAGAAGAGCCCAAACCTGGTTCCTTAATAGAATATACAATCAGTATTGAAAATAATGACAGTATTCAAGCGTGTTGCATTAATGTATGGGATACATTGCCTGAGAATATAAGTTTTTATTCTTCGGAATTGCCTTATACAAATTTAAACGGCAGATTTATAAGTTGGAGGTTTGCAAATACTGTATTGCAACCAGGAGACAAACTGATTTTTTCATTTAAAGCGCGCATTGATTATTTAAGAAGCGATTCTTTGATTATTAATAAAGTTTCCTGCGATTGGCATGATTTTTATTACACTTATGTCACTCATCCGGCAATTGATTCGGAATTTTCATATTTCCCGGAAGGGTATGTAAAAGTTTATCCCAATCCGTTTGGTTTGTCCGGAAACCGTTCTGATAAAATAAAATTTATAAATATTGTACCCGGTTCAATTGTGAAAATTTATACTTTATCAGGCGAGCTTGTTAATACAATATTTGCCGAATCAATTATGGTAGAATGGAATACAAGAAACAGATTTGGATACAGAGTTTCGCCCGGGATTTATTATTATACTGTTGTTAATTCAAAAACAGACAATATACAGAAGGGTAAGCTATTTATATTAAAACAGGAGGAAAAATGAAAAAATTTTTATTGGCGGTTTTTGTGGTTGCTTTATTTGGCAATATTGTTACGGCACAAGAAAAATTGGAAAGCCGCGAGATTAAAGAGCCTTTGAAATCCGAAGAAACAATAACTTATTATGACGTTTATTCACATGAAGACCTTGCTTCGAATGTTCTTCTTGGTTGGGGAGGATTGTCTTTCGTGGGCGGTGGCGTTATGGCATTTGCGGGCGACAGATTCGCAAGAGGTATGGGTATTCAAAATATGCTTTGGGGGATGACTGATGCGGGTATAGCTCTTTGGATAAAAAATACCGCGGAAGAAAGAAAAAATATCAGAAACAGAGAAGAAGAAGAAAAATGGTTCAGAGACCTGTTGGCGGTTAATTTTTATCTTGATTTTGTTTATGTGGCAGTAGGTTCCGGCATGCTTGTGTGGGGTAATGAGGATATAAAAGGCCACGGGGCGGGTATAATAACCCAAGGATTATTTTTGATTACTTTTGACGGGGTTAATTGGATATTAAGCAATAATTTGGGAAACAGATTTAAAAGTAATTAACTATAAATGTCCCTAAAGGTGCAAAATGTCCTTTGGGGGACATTTAAAACTGTCGATAATTACAAAAATAACTGCTTTTTATATATTTTATGTCAGGTATACTTCTTGCATTAATAAATTTGTAATATTAAACAAGGAGGTTCTGACATGATAACCGATTTCCTCCATGATTTAAAGCAAAGGATAGACAAAAAACATGACAATGTATTTGCCGGTCTTGCTGTAAGATATAAGGTACTTGATAAAGACGACACAGACAATCAGGGCCTTTACAAAGAAGCACAAACAATAGTTATAGGCAAAAAAGGAATTACTCTGCTTGTCAAACAAAGGATTAAACCTGAAGACGCAATTCTTGTTGAGCTTATTCTGCCTGACGGTAAAATAATTAAAACCTGCTGTGAAACTTTGTCTTGCAGAAAGCAGGAATATAACAGGGGTTATGAAATCGAAGCCGAGTTTATTATTTTAAAAGACTCGGATAAATTGTTAATTGAAGATATTATCAATAAAATTCAAAATTAAAATATAAGGCAGTTTTTATTGGATTGTTTTTGGGGTGCTTAAGCAAATACCGCCCCCGAACAGCTTAAGCACCCCGTAAGAAATATTTATATTCCCATTAAAATCGAAGAAAAGCACGATATATCCCATTATAATTAATTATTTATTTGCATTTTCTGATATTGGTAATAAGTTTTAATATGATATAATCAACAAAAATTTAGGAGAATTATGTCGGGCAAACATATAGCCAAATCAGCGGTATCGGTATCTGCGATAACCATGTTAAGCAGGGTGCTTGGATACATAAGAGATGCTTTATCTGCGGCGCTTTTTGGAGCAGGCACGGTTTCGGATGCATTTTTTGTGGCGTTTAGGATACCAAATCTCTTAAGAGATCTTATGGCGGAAGGCGCTTTATCATCGGCTTTTATACCCGTATTTACGGAATATAAAGAGAAAAAAAAACCTGATGAATTATGGAAGATGGCCAACAATGTTCTTACGGTTCTTACGGCCGCGCTGATATTAATAGTAATTGCGGGAATTATTGCGGCGCCGGTTATTGTGGCAATTATCGCGCCCGGTTTTGCCAAATCACCGGATAAATTTGCCCTTACCGTGGAACTTACCAGAATAATGTTCCCGTTTATTATGCTGATAAGCATTGCGGCCATATTGATGGGCATACTGAATTCTTTCGGGAAGTTCTCTGCGCCGGCATTTGCGCCTGTTATGTTCAATATCGGCATAATAATTTTTGGAGGTTTAATATGTCCTTTATTAAATGAAAAACTCCAAATTTATGTATGGGCGGCAGGTTCTCTTTTTGGAGCTTTGCTTCAGCTTTTAGTGCAGTTATTTCCTGCATTTAAACTTGGTTTAAGAATTAAACCCGTATTTGATCTTGACGATAAAGGTCTTAGAAAAGTTTTGTCTCTTATGTTGCCGGCCACTGTCGGACAGTCAATAACACAAATAAGCCTTATTATTAATACAATAATAGCATCTTTTCTTGCCGCCGGAAGTGTTACTTATCTTTATTACGGCAACAGACTTATGCAATTGCCATTGGGAGTTTTTGGTGTTGCCATTGCCACAGTATCTTTTCCTTATATAAGCAAATATGTTGCGCTTGGCGAAAATGACAATTTAAAGAAAACAATATTGTCCTCGTTAAAGCAGGCTTTTTTTATAATAATACCGGCCAGTGTCGGACTTATGATATTAAGCAGAGAAATTAATACGGTATTGTTTATGTATGGTAAATATGGAATTGAAGATGTTATAAATACGGCAAAAGTATCAATAATGTATTCGATTGGAATTTTTGCTTTCGGCGGAGTAAAAATACTTACGCCTGTTTATTACGCATTGGATGATGCTGGCAAAGCTGTTCGTATTGGGGCGGAAGCAATATTAATTAATTTGGGATTGAATATAATTTTTATTTTCCTGCTTCCGCATAATATTGCATATATTGGCCTGGCTCTTGCCGCATCAATTTCCGGAATTTACAATTTTTTTGCTTTATATAAAGGTGTTTGTGCAAAAACAGGTGATATTGGAACTCATGAACTTATTTTCTTTGCGCTGAAAATAATTGCCGCTTCTTTAATAATGGGCGCTGTTGTTTATTTTATTTCAAAATCATTGGAATCTTTTTTAATTGCCGACGGCCTTACGAGAAAAGAAAACGGATTTATTGTTTTGCTTGGAATTATATCAGGCATTATTATTTATTTTTCTTCTGTTTTTATACTTAAAATTCCGGAAGCCGAAAAAATCCTGATTTTACTCAAAAAAAGATTTTCAAAAAATCCAGGTATTTGAAAATTTTTAAAGAATTTTAAACCCTTGACTAATATTTTTAAAACATTTAAAATTAATAATCATTTTTTATTTATAATAATTAAAGGTTTTTCCAAGGAATTTTATTATGCGAAAAAGGGTTATTGCTTTTGGTCTTGTGCTTTTATCTTTGATTATTTATCTGAGTTTGGATTATCAAGGAAAAACTGATAATCAGGTACGGGATAAAAAATCAGATAAAAAAACATCTTTAAGAGCGGGCAAAGTGGCTTTAATTAATGTTTATGGAGAAATAGAAGACACAACCCCTGTTATGAGGCTTTTAAATATTTACAGGAATATGTCTTCGGTTAAGGCAATTGTAATAAGGATAAACAGCGGCGGAGGCGCAATTGCATCTTCCCAGGAAGTATATTCTTTAATCAGAAAGGTAAGTTCTGAAGGAAAACCGGTTATTGTAAGTATGGGAAATGTTGCCGCTTCGGGAGGATATTATATTGCGGCTGCTGCGGACAGAATTGTTGCAAATCCGGGTACGCTTACCGGAAGTATCGGAGTAATAATGAGTTTTATGAGCGCGCCGGAACTTATGAAAAAAATAGGGATTGATTGGGTTACTGTTACATCCGGCAAATATAAGGATATTGGTTCTTTTACCAGAAATGCAACAGCCGAAGAAAAAGCTTTATTAAAAGGCATGATAGAAGATGTATATAACCAATTTTTGGATGATATTATAGATGTGAGACTTGAAGCAATATCCAGGTCCATAGGAGTTAATGTAAAAGACGAGAAAATTAAGAAAACAAAAGTAAAAGAATTTTTGATTAAAAACATTGCCGACGGAAGAGTTTTTACCGGCAAATATGCACAAACAGTGGGGCTTGTTGATGAGCTTGGAACCATTGATGATGCAATTGAATTGGCAGCTTCTATGGCCGGCATTGGCGGCAGGCCCATGGTTGTAACAGAGAAGAAAAAAATAGGTTTTTATGAAATGCTTTATTCCGGATTAAGCAGATTAAATATAAATGTTAATTTTAATTATGATAAGCCGCTTATGGCAGTAAAATAAAACAGGAGGTACATATGGCTGATGAAATAAAAAATGGGCCCAAAGATACAACACCCAATCCCCTGGATGAAGTTGTAAAAGCTTCGGGGGAAAATGAAAGCAAAGATAACATTGCCGGCGTCGCAGATGATGTGCCAAAAGAAGAGAATGTATTTGCGGGAAGGCAGATGTTCAGGGCCGTTGAAATAATATTTGCCATTTCGGGCGTATTTTTTATGTTTATAGCATTGTCGGGTAAATATTTTTCAGCTGTTCCCGCATTAATAGGTGCGCTTTGCTTTGTTGCTTCTGCTGTTACGGAAGCCCTTTATACAAAAAGATTCGCGGAAGATACGACGGCTTTTGATATTAATATAAGATACATATTGGCGGGAATACCGGGTCTTCTTGCGCTTTTGTATTTTGTTGAAATTTTTAAGCCTTTCTCCATGAAATTAAATTCTGAAGTCATTATATATGCGCTTGTTGCCGCTGCGGCGGTATTTGCGGTTAACTTTTTTGTTTATTTAAAATCTCATAAAGAAAAAATTATTTCAGATATTTTAATGTTTATATCATCAGCCACAGGCCTTGTTGCGGTTTTTGTTTTTTACTATTATTATGTTGTTCCTGCCATAGCACTGGCGTTGATGTCAATGATACTGCTTTTATATTCCCTTAATAAAGATAAATTTAAATCGGATAAACGTTTGGGTATGAGGGTTATAATGTCTGTTTTCTCAATTTTATCATCAGGATTAATTCTTTTGTATGCGTCCACGGTTTTTACTTATCATAAAGCGAATGTAATTAATTATGCCGCAATAGGCCCTTCTCATGAGAATGAACCTAAAGGTTTAAATTGGAGCAATAACAGTTGGTCATTGGTTTATACAGTATCAAATCCAAAAAAGGGTGCAAGCAGCGTAAATATCATTCACGGACTTACAAGAGGTGTTACAGAAATACCCAATATTGAAGATAAAGACGTAAAATTACCCCGTTATATTGACAAACCATTCTGGAACAGAAAAGGCAATATGATAATATTTACCGCGGGAGAAGAAGAAAACGGGCCTCGTGATGTGTGGGGCATTTCGGTGGATCTTGCGCTTTTAAATCTGCCGGATAAAGCCAGGAAGGAATTTCTTGATTATGCTCGTCCTTCGGAAAATCTGCCGGAAAAAAGCATACTTGCACATCCTCCAACACCCGTACAAAAATATACGGGTATTATTGATTCTGCGGATGCTCAGATTGCGAAATTGGAATATGAGAAAAAGAAAAAAAGAAGACCGGATCTTCCTCCAGGCAGACCGAAAACTTTAATAACGACATATGACAAAATTATATCGGGACAGAATATAAAACCGATTGTAAACAGGTTTGCATGGTCTCCTTCGGATAAAAATTTTGTAATTGCCGCTTCAACTGAAGAAGATAACGGAGCATTTAACCTTTGGACAGCGGATACCACGGAACAATCCATGTCTAGAATTACGAATGGCGACAACAAGATTATGCCTATGTGGTCGCCTGATGACAGCAGAATATTGTATGTGTCAAAGATAGACAGCTATACATATCTGGAAATAAGGGATGCCGACGGTAAAAACCCAAGGGAATTGAGAGCTTCAAACAAAAAAGATTCTTCGCTTTTCCCGGTTTGGAATGCGGCTGAAAATAAGGTTATATATATTTCAAAGGGAAATTTTATGATAATGAACGCAAATGCAACCGATCAGAAGATCTTAACCAAGGAAACATATGTTGATTCGCCTTATTGGTTAACCGAAAAGAAGCAAAAAGTTTATTTGAGGGTTACGGAATCAGGCGATATATGGAGAATTTTTACAGTTACTCCTGAAGGAGAAAAAAACACAGAGATATTCAGACGCGCCGCCGTATCAATATCACAGCCAAAATGGTCTTTTGACGGTTCGGCAATTGCAACGGGCGTTAATAAGAAGGATTCGGGTGAAATTTGGACTTTGGACAAAGACGGATCAAATCAGGCAAAACTTTTTGAGACAAAACATGAAGTATCGGAACTTGAATGGTCGCCTCAATCAAATAAGATAGCATTTATTGTTAAAAAACGTGATGAAGGCAGGGAAGAAGATGAATTATGGGTGGTAGACAGAGACGGGCAAAATCCGACGCTTGCTTATTCCGGGGAAGGTGTGATATCTCATCTTACTTGGGACGGTTTTGGAAAAAATCTTGCTTTTCAGGAGAAAGTACGCAGATGGTATTTTAACCCTGAAGTTATAAATGTTAAAATAGTAAATGCAATAGACGGGGAAGAAGGGGTGCTTCTTCCTTATGAATTTATGGCAAAAAATCCTGTTTGGACGGATGATGGAGATGCAATCGCTTATGTGGGCTGGGATAATTTTCTTATGCCTTCAAATGATAAGCGTGTTTGGATTGCAAGAGTACAGTAATCAGATTTAATTTTAATAAAAATTTCATACAAAAATAAAAAAGTCGCTTTTTAAAGGCGACTTTTTTATTTTTGTATTTATTTATATAGGGTTTTATTCTGCGGAATAAAAAATAATTGACAAAAACAGAAACATCTGACAAAATATTAATAATTAAAAAATCAATTTCGTAAAGTGAAAACGGGGTAATTGAGTGAAAAAACTCGTATTACTGATTTTAAGTTTAATAATATTGCCGGCAAGAACATTGTTTTCTGATATACAACAAATTGGCACCACTTCCAACAACTTTTTAAAAATACTTGCTCCGGCTAAGCCCGTAGCGCTTGGTGAAGGATACGCAGCTCTTGCCGAAGATGTTCATTCAATGCAGTTTAATCCTGCAGGTGTCGCAAAAGGAATGATTTATGAAATTTCATTTACCCATATTAACTGGTTTCAGAATATAATGTACGAGAATATCAATTTTACAATGCCTTTTATGAACGGGAATTTTGGACTGGCGCTTAATTGGATGCGTCTTAACGAAAGCATGAAAAAAACCGAAATTGATTTGGCAAATCCTTCCGGTTATAAAATTCAATATGATTTTTCACCTTACAGCATATTCGGCACTATCTGTTATGCGGGCGAATTTTCCGAGAATACCTATATAGGCGCAAACCTTAAAATATTAAATTATTCAATTGATGAAAAAGCTCCTGACGGTTCCGCGATGTCTTTTATGGCAGACCTTGGGCTGCTATACGATATGGATTTTCTGGAAGGCGGTACTGCGGCGCTTGTTTTTAAAAATATTGGTCCCGCGACCACCTTTAAAACGGATTCGTTTATGCAGCCTATAAATATAACAGGCGGACTGGCTTACAGATATAAATGGCTGGCTTTGGAAGCTGATGCGGAATACTATCCTGATAATGCAGTTAATTATTCTGTAGGAGCTCAAATTACATTGTATGACGCTGTTGATTTAAGAGCGGGATTTAAAGGGGGAACTATACCGCGTGTAAGTTACGGCGGAGGCATTAAAGTTGGCACGTTTACCGTTGATTATGCATTTGTGCCTTATCAATCCGAAGATCTTGGAACAACGCACAGAGTTACGGCAAGTTATGCTTTTGGGGCTCCTGAGTGCAAATTAAGCGCAAGTCCTTGGGTTTTTTCTCCGAATAATGACAAAATATTTGATTTTACAAGATTAAAACCCGAAATTATGTCAAAGGGTAAAGCCAAAAAAGTCACCATGAAAGTGTATAATAAATCGGGTAAACTGGTGTTTACACAAAAAAATATTCATCCGACAGGAAGAATGTTTTGGAAAGGACTTGATCAACTCGGAATGCCTCTGGCTGACGGAAGATACGGGATACAAATTGAAGTTGATTATGGAAACGGGATAGTGTCACGCAGTAATACGGCATATGTGGAAATTGACAATACTCCTCCGCAGATTAAGGCCGATGCCGAACCAAAAGAAGTAAAACCGGGTCAGACAGAAGTGCTGTATGTGCCGGTGAATTTTACCGCCGATGCTTATGATTTACACGGAATCGGAAAGTGGAAAGTGGTAATTACCGAGGAAAACGGTTCCGTTTTCAAAACGATTTCCGGTCAGGGAGAAATTATAAACGCGGTTTGGGACGGCATTGATGACACAGGTTTAAGAAATGTTGATACAGGCAAGACTTATACTTATACAATCTACGCATCGGATAAAGTTGGCAATTGGGGTAAAAGCAGGCCGAAACAGGTAAAAATTCTTTTAAGGGAAGTGGTTATAAATCTTTCGGCTGACACGCTTTTTGATGTTGGAAAAGCGGATGTTAAAATAAGCGTTTACAGTGACATAAAAAAGATAGCTGATCAAATTAAATCGTATGAGAATGCCACCGCAATCGTTGAAGGTCATACTGATAATCAGGTTCCGCGTTTCAGCAAATATGCAACAAATTACGAACTTTCACAGGCAAGAGCCGAAGCGGTTATTAAGTTTTTTGTGGAGATTTTCGGATTGGATGAAAACAGGTTTAAAGCTGTTGGAATGGGTGATACAAAGCCGGTTGCCGATAACAGCACTCCGGAAGGAAGAAAACAAAACAGAAGGGTTACAATAAGAATTAAAGCAAGTAAATGGGAATAAACAGAGTTTTGAGCAGATAAAAAGAAGGAGGCTTTTTTAATGAGACGCAAACAGGTTTATGATACAACAGTTCAATCGGTTGAAAGAACACTTGATATAATAGAAACATTGAGTGCTCATAAGACCGGTGTTGGCGTAACAACTCTCAGCAAAGAATTAAAATTACACAAATCAACCGTACACAGGCTTTTAACAACTTTGATGCTGAGAAAATATGTTGAACAGGATCCTGAAACTTCAAAATACAGACTTGGGATGAAACTTTTTGAACTTGGAAATGCTGTTTTGTCGAAATTGGATATCAGACAGCATGCAATGCCTTATCTCAGACAATTGTGGCGAGAAACAGGAGAGACAATACAGCTTGCAATTGTTGACCAGACAAAAGTGCTTTATGTTGATGTTTTGGAAACTCTTGAAAGAGTGGGTGTTAAATCCAATGTCGGCGAACGTGTTCCGCTTCACGCCTCCGCGCCCGGGAAAATCTGGCTTGCAAGCCTTCCGGAAGAAAGATTAAATGACGTGATAAAAATGATTAAATTTGAACCTTTGACTCCTTATACAATCGATAATGAACAAAAATTATTGGAATCAATTTCCGAAGCCAAAAGAGACGGTTATGCGGTTGATAATCAGGAAAATTCCGCGGATTTGATATCGGTTGCAGCCGCCGTAAGAAATTACCGCGGAAGAGTAATTGCATGCATAGCAATAACAAGCCCGGCGCTTAGAATGAGTCAGGAAAGAATAAAAGAGCTTGGCGAAAAAATAAAAGCAGCCGCACACAGGATATCACAGAGCATGGGATACAATAAGTAAAAATGCAATTTTTTGAAATCCTGGGATTTTCGGGCAACGCGCGCGCAGGCGTAATTCACACCGCGCATGGGTCGGTTAAAACACCTGTATTTATGCCTGTTGGCACACAGGCTACCGTGAAAATAATGACACCTCATGATATGTATGATATGGGTACGGAAATAATACTTGGGAATACATATCATTTATTTTTAAGGCCCGGAACAGATATTATAAAAAAAGCGGGCGGTCTGCATAAGTTCATGAATTGGAACCGCGCAATACTTACGGACAGCGGCGGATTTCAGGTTTTTTCTCTGTCTGAATTCAGAAAAATAACCGAAGAAGGAGTTAAATTTAAATCTCATTTTGACGGGACCGATTATTTTCTGACACCCGAGTCCTGCATTGAAATTCAAAACATTCTTGGATCCGATATTATTATGGTATTGGACGAATGTCCGCCTTATCCGGCCGAATACGATTATGTAAAAAAGTCATTGGAATTGACTTTAAGCTGGGCCAAAAGAGCAAAAAAGCATCATCAAAATACGGAAAAACAAAAATTATTCGGCATAATACAAGGCGGTTTATATAAAGATTTAAGGGAATATTCAATGCAGGAATTGTTTAAAATGGATTTACCAGGTTATGCCATAGGGGGAGTATCTGTTGGGGAAGGCAAAGAATTAATATACAATACGGTTAAGCTGTGCGGGCCAAATATGCCGGAAAATAAACCCAGATATCTTATGGGTGTTGGAACCCCCGAGGATATGTGGGAATGCGTAGAATACGGCATAGATATGTTTGATTGTGTTTTTCCAACAAGAATTGCAAGAAATGGCGCTGTTTATACCCAAACCGGACAGGTTAATATAAGAAACGCCGAGTTCAAAGAAGATTTCCGTTCAATTGATGAGGGATGCGGCTGCTATACATGCAAAAATTTTACAAGAGCATATATAAGACATTTATTTAATGTACATGAAATTTTAGGTATGAGGCTCACCACTTTACACAATATATATTTCATGTTAAGATTGATGGACAAAATAAGAGAATCTGTGTTAAACGGTCAATTTTTGGAAGAAAAGCACAAGTTTTTTCTGAAATATAAGATTTAAAAAAATTAAAACGGAGGATTATATGTTTGAAACTCTTGTTTATGCGGCGGAATCCGCGTCATCCCAGAACGGCGGAGTAACACCTGAAGCCGGAGGCGGAATGGCTGCATTAATGCAGTTTTTACCAGTTATCATTATCTTTATACTTTTTTATTTTATGTTTATAATGCCCAGCAGAAAAGAACAAAAAAAGCATCAGGAAATGCTGGCTTCTCTTAAAGTCGGGGATAAAATAATTACCAGCGGCGGAATAATTGGCGTAATATCAAAAATAAGCGATAAAGATGAAGTCATTCAGATAACTTCATCGGAATCAACAAAAATCAATATTATGAGACAATATGTTTCCAGAAAAGTTGAAAAACCTCTGGAAACAGAAAATAAACAATAAGAGCCGTTAAATGTCTGAATTCAGGAAGGACCCCCTGTCAGACAGATGGGTTCTGACCCTGGACGATCCTTTTTTTACGCCTGATCCATCTTACAATCTGAACAAAGAAAATAATTCTTTTGATGAGAATTGTCCTTTTTGTCCCGGCAATGAAAACAGAAGCAGTCACGAAATAATGAGGATTGTTCCTGCCGCCAATTCCGAAAAATGGAGCATAAGAGTGGTGGCCAACAATAACCCTTATGTTAAAGTGGAAACTCAACTGAAAAAGCGGGGAGAAAATATTTTTGATATTGTATCAGGCACCGGAGCAAATGAAGTTGTTATAGAATCGGTTTTGCATAATGATGATCTTGATACAATGAGTTTCGAGAATATATTTGATCTCGTAAAAGTTTGGAGAAGCAGAATAAACGATCTTCTTAAAGATAAAAGATTTGAATTTATAATGATATTCAGAAACAAAGGCGAAAGAGCCGGCGCAACTGTTGTTCATCCGCATTCGCAGGTTATGGGCCTTCCTGTTATACCGGGAAATATTGCATCGGAAATTGAATCTGCCAGGAAATATTATTCTTTTAAACAGAGATGTTCATATTGTGATGTTATAGATGCCGAAATGCAGTCAGGAATTCGTACGGTATCGGTTAACGGATATTATGTTTGTTTTGTTCCTTTTGCCTCAAGGTCTCCTTTTGAAATGATGATTCTGCCGAAAAATCATATACCGCATTTTCATTGGATGGATGACGCCGCCGCTTCGGATTTCGCCGCAATTTTAAAAGACAGCATCAGAAGAATAAATATTGCGCTTAATAAGCCTTCTTACAGCATAATGATTCATACATCGCCCGTTCAGATTATGGACGTTCCTCATTACCATTGGCACGCTGAAATACTTCCAAGAATAAAACCAATTGCGGGTTTTGAATGGGCCAGCGGGTTTCATATAAATCCGACTTTACCCGAAGATGCAGCCGATTACTTGCGGAGATTATAATTGTGGATAATTTAAAAGAAAAAATTTATTCGGTATCCGAAATTACGGCAGCCGTCAAAGAATTACTTGAAGAAAACATGGAAAACATATTTGTTAAAGGGGAAATCTCAAATTTTTCAAGTCCTGCCTCAGGACACATATATTTTACTTTGAAAGATGAAAACAATCAGATTAAAATTGCCTGGTTTGGCGGGAAACCAAAAGCAAATATTCTTAAACTTGCTGACGGCATTGAAGTCACGGTAAGCGGCAGAGTGTCAGCTTATGGAAAAAGAAGCGAATATCAAATAATAGCTTCTGACTGTAAAGTTCAGGGAGCTGGTTCTTTACTTGAAGAATTTGAAAAATTAAAGAAAAAATTGTCCGAAGCAGGTTTATTTGATGCGGCACATAAGCGTAAAATTCCAAAATTCCCAAAAAAAATAGCAATAATTACCAGCCCTACGGGAGCTGTGATAAGAGATATTATCCATATTTTAAACAGACGGTATGCAATAGCCGAAATATTGGTATATCCTGTAACGGTTCAGGGTGATGATGCGGCCTCTCAGGTGATTAAAGCTCTTGCAGACCTCAATGATATAGGGGGATTTGATGTGATAATAATTGCAAGAGGCGGAGGCTCGATGGAAGATCTTTGGGCTTTTAATGATGAAAAACTTGCATATGCCATATATAACTCAAAAATACCGGTAATATCGGCGATAGGTCACGAAGTTGATTATACTATAGCGGATTTTGTTGCGGATTTAAGAGCCCCCACGCCGTCTGCGGCGGCCGAAATGGTTGCGCCTGATATAAAGGATATTCAGGAAAAAATTAATTTATTGACTCATACTATTTCTGATAAAGTTGAGAAAATTATTGCTGATGCCGAAGAAAAACTGCGGATGCTTTTAAAAAGCTATGCATTTAAAATGCCTTTTAATATTTACGAAGATGCATTAAGAAGTATTGATGATGCCGAAAATGCGCTTAACAAAGAAATCATACGCAATATAGATTATAAAAATAACAGGCTGGAAAATATAATAACAAAACTTTCATTATTAAATCCTCTTTCTGTCTTAAACAAAGGTTACTCTGTGGTTTACAATAAGGACGGAAGCATAATAACGGATTCCGTGAAATTAACCGAAGGTGAATTGATAAGAGTAAAAATGAAAAGAGGAGCGGTTGATGCGAAAATTGTTAAAATTATACAATAAAGGCGGTTTATATGGCTAAAAAAACATCTGAAAAAAGGAATGAAAAAGGATTTGAAGAATATATTAAAGAAATTGAAAGTATTGTAGAAAAGCTTGAATCAGGGGATCAAAATTTGGACACCGCAATTTCGCTTTATGAAAGAGGCATGGATCTTGCGGCAAAATGCAGAGATGCTTTGAAATCAGCCAAGCTTAAAATTCAAAAGCTTAAGAAAAAAACGGATTCGGGTTATATTTCGGAACCTCTTGATGAGGAAGAAAATGATGATGAAAATGATGACGGAAAACTACCTTTTTAACGGCGGGTTAATATGAAACAAAAACTTGAAGTGCTTGCAGGTGAAATTGAAAAAGCTTTAAAAAAATATCTTAAAACCCCCAAAGCTCATCCTGAAATAATGTTTGAAGCCATGAGATACAGCTTGTTGGCAAAAGGAAAACGTTTAAGACCCGTGCTTATGTTTCTTACAGCGGAAGCTCTCGGTAAATCTCATCGCAACGTAATTCATGCCGCCTGCGGAATTGAAATGCTGCATACTTATTCGTTGATACATGATGATTTGCCGGCAATGGATAATGATGATTTAAGGCGAGGAATGCCCACTTCCCATGTGAAATTCGGAGAAGCCACCGCAATACTTGCGGGAGATGCGCTTCTTACAAAGGCATTTGAAATGTTTACTTATGGGCCGGCCACTGATAAAGCCAAGGTTCTTGCGATAGCCGAACTGGCAAAAGCGGCCGGAGCCGAAGGAATGGTTGGAGGGCAGGCGGCGGATATGATTGCGGAAGGAAAAAAAGCGGATAAAAACACATTGGATTATATTCACAAGCATAAGACCGGCGCCCTTATTGCGGCCTCAATTACATGCGCCGCCATATTATGCGGAGCAAATTCAAAAAAAACAGCGCTTTTTAAAAAATTTGGAGAAAAAATAGGTCTTGCTTTTCAAATAGCGGATGACATACTTGATATAATCGCGGATCCGAAAAAACTTGGCAAAACAAAAGGCAAAGACCAGGCCAAAGGCAAACTTACTTATCCCGCTGTTTATGGCCTGGAAAAATCTCGTGATGATGCGAAAAAATTAATACTTGAAGCAAAATATATTTTAGGTAAAATAGGTTGCCGGGCGGATGATTTATCGGCGCTTGCGGATTATTTTATTGAACGTGTTTATTAATAAAATAAAAAAATACGGTGAATATTATGATGGAATCTGTTGTTTCCGGTTTAAAAACTTTAAATTTGATAATTTCGCATCCTATTTTTATTTCAACATTTACAACTTGGTTTATTGCACAATCCATAAAACTTATTATTGACTATATAAAGCATAAGAAACTTAATTTTAAGCTTTTAATAGGCACCGGAGGCATGCCGAGTTCCCATACTGCTTCTGTTGTTGCGCTTACGGTATCTGTAGGCCTTTATGACAGTTTTACTTCCGCCGCGTTTATGGTGTCGCTTGGTTATTGTATAGTTGTAATAAGTGATGCCGTTGGCGTAAGAAGAGCCGCGGGAAACCAGGCAAGAATACTTAATATGATGCTTGATGATTTGGAACATCATAAGTATGGCACCAACAGACTTAAAGAACTTTTGGGGCATACACCGTTTGAAGCCGTGGTGGGAGTTTTGATTGGCATACTGTTTCCTGTAATTTTTTTTAATACGATATTATGAAAAAATTTAAATTTCTCGGCGGGATAAATAAACCCGCTGATCTTAAAAAACTTAATTTTGAAGAGCTAAATATACTGGCCGCCGAAATCAGAGAATTAATGATTGAAGTGGTTTCAAAAAACGGCGGACATCTCGCTTCTTCCCTTGGCACTGTGGAATTGACGCTGGCTTTATATAAAGTTTTTGATGCTCCAAAGGATAAAATAATTTGGGATGTTGGGCATCAGGCTTATGCGCATAAAATCATAACAGGAAGAAGAAATTCTTTTAAAACTTTGAGGAAATACAAAGGAATTTCCGGATTTTTAAAACCTGATGAAAGTCCTTATGATATATTTGCCGCCGGTCATACATCAACATCTGTTTCTGCAGCCATGGGTTTTGCCAAAGCCAGAGATATAATGTCAGAAAAATATGAAGTAATAGCTGTTATAGGCGACGCTTCGATTGCAAACGGCATGGCTCTTGAAGCTGTAAATAATATCGGCCATGACAAAACAGATATGATTATAGTGCTGGTTGACAATGAAATGTCAATATCTCCCAGTGTCGGGGCAATGTCAAATTATCTTAACAGAATAATTTCGGGCAAAGGATACGCAGATTTAAAAAAAGCCGTAAGAACGGCTATTGAAAAGATTCCGACAATAGGAGCGTCTGCGGCCCATGTTATAAAACATCTTGAAGAGGGTCTAAGATCAATGGTCAGTTCCGGTGTTCTTTTTGAAGAACTTGGCATAAGGTATACAGGACCAATTGACGGGCATAATATTCAACTTTTATGCGACACACTCGGTAACATAAGAAAAGTTCAGGGGCCAAGAATTCTTCATGTAATAACAAAAAAGGGCAAAGGATATGCACCTGCGGAAAATAATCCGACTCTTTTTCACGGTGTAGGAAGTTTTAACAAAGAAACCGGAGAAGCCGTAAAGTTTGCGGCCAAAAATCCCACATATTCTTCCGTTTTTTCAAATGCTTTGTTAAAAGAAGCCGCTGATAATCAAAAAATTGTTGCAATTGTTGCGGCGATGATTGAAGGCACCAATCTTTCCAAATTTAAAGATAATTATCCTTTAAGATTTTTTGATGTGGGAATAGCGGAAGAACATGCGGTTACTTTTGCGGCCGGTTTGGCTGCGGCGGGGTTAAAGCCTTATGTTGCCATATATTCAACTTTTATGCAACGTTCGGTTGATCAGATTATACATGATTGTGCAATGCAAAATCTTCCTGTTGTTCTGGTACTTGACAGAGCCGGGCTTGTTGGCGATGACGGCCCAACGCATCACGGCGTTTTTGATATTGTATTTACAAGAATGATACCCAATATGACTGTTATAACTCCTTCAACAGCGGATGAGCTTGAATTGGCGGTTGCGTATTCCGCGCTTCATGATAAAGGTCCCGTTGCGATAAGATTTCCAAGAGGCGAATCTGAAAGAGAAATTAGGCCTTACAAAAATATAAGATTGGGCCGTTCAAGGATTATTCAAAAAGGCAGAGATATTACTTTGATATGTGCAGGGCCTTTCTTGTTTAAAGCTGTTAAAGCTGCGGAAAAATTGCTGAAAGAAACAGGAAAAACAGTTGAAATAATAGACGCCAGATTTATAAAGCCTTTTGACGAGAAAGCTTTTGCTGAATCCGTAAGAAAAACAAAAAGACTTATTACGGTTGAAGAAGGAGTAATTGAAGGGGGTTTTGGTCAGGCGGTTGTTTCAGCCCTTCTTAATAAAAATATTAAATTTGCTTCAAAGATACTTGGCATACCGGATGAATTTATTGAGCAGGGAGAAATGGAAAAATTAAGAAAGATATGCGGACTTGATCAAAACGGAATATATCTTGCAATGAAAAGGATTTTGGAGGAATGAAATGCTTTCTTCAATTAACATACAAAATTATGCTCTGTTAAAAGATGTTAATATCATGTTCGGCCCGGGCCTTAATATAATAACAGGTGAAACTGGTGCCGGAAAATCAATAATGATAGGGGCAATCAATCTTGCAATAGGCGAGCGTGGCTATATTGAAAGCATAAGGACAGGCGAAGAAAGCGCCAAAGTTGAGGCGGTTTTTAATTTAAAAGATGACAAAAGGCTTCTTAATTCGGTGAATTCAATGCTTGAAAATGCCGGCATTGATGCTGCGGACGAAAATTTAATAATAAAAAGGGAATTAAGCAGACAAGGGAAATCAAAAGTTTTCATAAATAATTCCGCTTCTTCGCAGGGATTCCTTCAGGAACTTGGAAAATTGTTAATTGACATTCACGGCCAGCACGAGCATCAATCCTTGCTTTCGCCTGAAATTCATATAGACCTTCTTGATGAATTTGCGCGTGCGTCTGAAATAAGGGGTGAAATCGCGGAGCTTTATCTTGAACTTTCTTCGGTTAATTCCGAAATCAAAAGGTTATTACAGCTTGAAAAAGATAAGAAAGATAAGCTTGAAATGCTTGAATACAGGCTGAATGAAATTGAACAAGCCGGTTTTAAAAACGATTCGGAATATGATGATTTAATACAATTACGTTCACGTCTGCTTAATGTAACAAATCTTAAAGAGGCCGTAAGTGAAGCCATAATTGCTCTTTCTCCTTCTTCGCTGGATATTGAAGGAAGCGGCGCAATTGATTTGATTGAAAAGGCTTCAGCTTCCGTTAAAACCATAATAAAAATTGATAAAAAATATTCCGAAGGCATAGATGAACTTCTTAGCGAAGCCAACATAAGACTTTCGGAGATCAGGGAAAGACTGGTTTCATATCTTTCAAAAATTGAAGCCGATCCGCAAGCCCTGGCTGTGACGGAAGAAAGAATAACTTTATTTGAAAACTTGATGAAAAAGTTTAAAAAAAATGATTTTAAAGAACTTTTTAAATACGGTGAAATTTTAAAAAACGAGCTTAAAGAAATCAGGCTGAATTCCGATTTGATTTCGGTTCAAGAAAATAAAAGAAAAGAAATCATTAAGAAACTTGGTTCTGTATGTGTTAAGCTTTCTGATATCAGAAGAAAGGCCGCGGAAAAACTTGGGAAAATGATTGAAGATGAATTAAAAGGTTTGTCCATAAATAAAGCGGTTTTTAAAGTGGATTGCAGAATAAGAGAAACAGATGAAAATGATATGATGTCCGTAAAAGCATACGGGAAAAATTGTTTAATATCGCATATAGGTATTGATGAAGTTGAATTTTTGGTTTCTTTAAATCCAGGAGAAGACTTAAAACCTTTGGTAAAGATAGCGTCCGGGGGTGAGATTTCAAGAATAATGCTGGCAATTAAAAATATTCTTTCAAAAGAGGATATTATACCCACTTTGGTGTTTGATGAAATCGACACCGGTATCAGCGGAAAAGTTGCAAGTTCAGTGGGAAAAAAAATACGCGAGATTGCATCGAAAAAACAGGTAATATGCATTACCCATCTTCCGCAAATTGCCTCGCAGCCGGGAACCCATTTTAATGTAAAAAAAATAACTTCTTCCGGAAAGACAGAAACCATAATCGAAAAAATTGATGCAAAAGAAAGAGAAATTGAGATAGCCAGGCTGATTTCCGGAGAAAATATAACCGAAGATTCAATAACAGCGGCCCGCGGGTTAATTGAAGAAGCCTTAAAATGATTGGAATATTACCGGCAATTTTATGTTTTTTTATATATCTTGTCACGCTTCCTCCCACAATTTATTTGGGTGACAGCGGAGAAATTGTAACAGCAGCCTCAACTTTGGGAATAGCTCATCCGCCGGGATATCCTTTACAGATTCTGCTTGGAAAAATAAGCATATTGTTTTTAAACGGTGATCCCGGTTTTAGAATGAATATATTGTCCGCTTTTACGGGAGCTTTTTGTGTTTTTATTTTTTATTTAACTGCGCTTGAATTAATTAAAGTTTTCAGTATGCAAGCCGGAAAAATAAAATATGCCGCTCTTATTGCTTCTTTGATTTATGGTTTTTCTCCGTATTTTTGGTTTATGTCGCAAAATGCCAAAGGTTTTATTTATGTTTTTACACATTTGATATTTATGATTTCATTGCTTTTTTTAATCAAGTTTAGAAACGGCAAATCGGCGCGTTATTTTTATATTTCTTTCTATACGGCTTGTTTCCTTCCTGTTTTGCATAATACAGCTTCGCTTGCTTCTTTGTTTATAATTGGGGCTTTGTTGCTTTCTTCGGGCAAAGAAACAATCAAAAGATTTAAGATTTTAATTTTATTATTTGTAACATCTTTTATTACTCCTTGGTTATATCTTTTTATAAGAGCGGGGAAGTCGGAAATGTTATTTGGCGGAATTTCAGGTTTTATGGATATTATAAACCATATAACAAGAGCGGTTTATAAAGCCAATGAAACAGTGGGTTTCTCGCTTAATTCGCTTTTTTTCAAAATAAACAATTATTTTTTTCAATTTTTATCATCTTATTGGATCGCGGTTTTTTTGGGATTAATTGGAATTATTTATATGATAAAACGTGATAAAAAAGCCGCTTTATTTGGTTTCTTGCTGTATTTTTTCAATGTTACACTTTTGTTTTATTTTACCAACAACACTTTTTCCCCGATATTTGTTTATATAAACAGGCTGTTTTATGTTATGCCGGATATTATAATTATTTTGTTTGCTTCTGTGGGAATATTTGTTTTTACTGATTTTTTTGAAACCAAATATGGTATTAACAGAATTTTTTTGGCAACATTGTTGCTAATTGTACCTTTTATAACTTTTGCTTCAAATTTTTCCGGGAATGATAATTCAATGAAATTTGGCGGATACGATCACGCCGTAAATTACCTTAAAACCTTTAAAGAAAGTGATATTTTTTTCAGCAAGTCGGATGCACCTACTTTTAATATTTTATATGTTCAAAAAGTTTTAAAAAAATATACAGAAATTAAGGTATATGATACTGACGGAAACCTTTTTGACACATCTGTTTTTGAAGAACTAAGAAGAACCGGACAGCTTAACATAAAAGCGGTTGCCGCTCTTCAGCTTAAGATGTTCGAGGCAAATCAAGGCCGTCTTTTTCTGTCAATGATGTACGAATACCCTGAAAAAAAATTAAAAACAACCCCATACGGAATGGCATATGCAATTACAAAAGACGGGGAGATGATTAAAGGTACGGAAAATTTTATGAAATTGTACTCGCTTCGTGATTATTTCCGAACAAATAATCTTGATAATTTTTATGCCGAAACTTACGGAAGATACCTTGTCAGATTTGCCGAATATGCCGCCATGAATAATGATATGAATCTTTTTTCCAGGTATGAAAGAGCGGCAAATCCTTTAATCAACGAGGCCCCGGCTCTTTTAAAAGTTCTTGCAACAGTTTACTTCTATAATCTTAAGGAATATCCGGCGGCAATTTCTTATCTGGAGAAGGCAATTACACTGGACCCTTATGATTATAATACCGTTGAACTTGTGATTTATCTTTATGCAAAAGCCGGACGTCCCAAAGCCGCCAAATGGCTGGAATTTTATCGCAGGTATCAGCAAAATCCAGAAAAAATAAATCTGTTGATGGCCAAAATAAGGGATTAAATATTATGAATAATTTTATATATTTTTTAACAATGTTTTTTTTCTTTATATCTTGCACAAATGAGACTTCTTTGGTTAAAGTTAAAAAATTATCGGACAGTTATACAAACAAGCTGAAACTTTATGCCGAAACAGGAAAAAGAAATAAAAATTATCTTTTTGAAGCTCTTGAAATAAGCAGAAAAATAACAATTCTTCAGCCTGATGAAATAAACGGAAGGCTTAAAAGCGCAATAGTATATATAAAGCTTGGTATGGATAGTGAAGCAATAAAAGAACTTGAGCATGCAAAAGAAAATGTCAATTTTACTCCCGAAGCATGCATCATGCTTGGCGCTTTATATGATAAATCGGGAAGAAGACAGGAAGCTTTATCATGTTTTACGGAAGCTTTGTCTTATTTGGAAAAAACCGATATGAACGAAAATGACAGGGAAATGAACAAGATTTTTGTGTATGCTTTTATTAACGGGAGAGATGAAGCGATAAAGATGGCTGAAAAGTTTGCGGCTAATAAGCAAAATAATCCTGTAATCTCAAGTTTTTTAGGGGTAATAAGAAATTTTGAAAGAGATAAGTTTTTGGAAAATTTATAAGATGTATGTATATGCTTGTAATTTGATCTTTCAGCTGATAATATTACATTAATTTTTATAACCTCAGGAGGAAATGATTTGGCGGATATTTTAAACAACATAAAAAAGATAATAAAAAGGGATAAAGAGGATAAAAAATATACTTCTTCCGATTCTCCAACTTGCTTTTTTTCCGTTTTTGCGGGAAAAAAAGAAATGGAAGAAATTAAGGCAGTATGTATTAAGGCTTTGGAAAAACACCCTGATAATATTGACGTTATTGTAATAAACGCAAAAATTGCCGCTTCAGACGGCCGTTTTAATGATGCGGAAGAACTTTTTAAGAAAGCATATTCATTTAATCCGCAGTCTTTGGAACTTCGCTTTTTTATAGCGGATATTTATTATAATCAGGGAAGGTTAAAGGAAGCGGAAGAAGAAATGCTGAAACTTATTGCCGAGAAGCCTTCATTTGCTCCCGCGCATCTTCTTTTGGCTAGAATTTATTTTCATCAGGATAAAATGGATGAATCTGCCGCTGAATTTAAGAAAACAATTGCAATAAAAAAATCATATGCTGATGCTTTTCTTGGTTTGGGCGGTGTTTATGCAAATCTCGGGAAACTAAAAGATGCAGAACGTGCGCACAGACAGGCTGTTTCCGTAAACAAAAAATATGCCGATGCGCATACAGGATTGGGATGGATACTTTATTTTCAGAATAAACTTAAAGAGGCTGAAGCCGAATTTTTAAAAGCCGTTGTGCTTAAACCGAATGAAGCCGATATTTATATAGGTTTGGGATGGGTTTTTTATAAACAAAAAAAGTATGAAGAAGCAGAAGCGGAATTCTTAAAAGCCGCAAAAATAAGACCTGCAGATGCGGATTCATATATAGGCCTTGGGTGGGTTTATTATCAGCTCTACGGAAAAGCGGATAAATATCTAAGGGCTTCCGAATGTTTTGGAAAAGCAATAGATCTTAATCAGTTTTATCCTGATGCCCATATAGGTCTTGGCTGGGTATTTGTTCAAACCGATGAACTAAAAAAAGCTGAAAAAGAATTTAAAACCGCCTTGGAGCAGAACCCATTAAGTACGGACGCTTTATCAGGTCTTGGATGGCTTTATTATAAGTGGCCAAAACAGGCAAAACTTGATGAAGCCGAAGAATGTTTTAAGAAAGCCGCTGAATTAAGCCCGAACAACCATGAAATAAAATTGGGAAGCGGCTGGGTGCATTTTATGAAAGGCAAACTTAAAGAAGCGGAAAAAGAGTTTCTTTCTGCGTATAAAATTTCCCCGGATAATCCCGAAACTGCGGTTGCTCTGGGGACAATATATGATAAATCCGGGAATAAATCCAAAGCCGAAGCAATGTATAAAAAAGCAAGGGTTTTATCAGGGCGAATAAATATGTATTCCGGAGAAGAGGAATAATATTAATATTTTTTTATATTATTTTTTATGGAATTCAAAATATGTTCGGCCTCTTTTCTTTTTTCAAAATCAGGATTAATTGCCAGCAGATTTGACAGTGCTGCAACGGCATTATAAGTGTCTCCGACTGTTGCGGCTGTTATGCCAAAATTGAAAAGACCGGGTTCGAAAGACGGGTTAAGATTAATTGCCTGCATAAAATTCATATAAGCTGATTTTAAATCTTTTTTATTATATGCTTCCGTACCCATGTTAAAGTATATATTTGAAGCAAGTTTTCTGTCATATAACACAACTTTTTCAAGCATTAATGCCGCTTTTTCCTGTTGACCTGTTTTTTGGTATACATCCATCATATTGCTGTAAAATAATCCTGTAACAGGGGCTCTTTTTACGGCTTCCTGAAAATTATCCAGAGCATTGCTGAAATATTTCGGATCTTCGGTTTGCGCCAGTACGGAGTAAATTCTTCCTTTATTTGCCCAATAATATGAATTCCCGGGATTAAGTTTCACTCCGTAATCGTAATATGCAAGAGCTGTTTTTAAATATAAATTTCTTTTTTCAGGATCGTTTAATCCCATTGCATAACGTTCATAAGCAAGGCCGAGATAAACATGATATTTAACTTCATCGGGACAAATTTTTACAGCTTTTAAATGCTCTTGAACCGCGGAATCCCATCTGTTATGAGCGTTCCCGAAAATTCTGCCGCGATTGTAATATACATCGGCCCGATAAAAAGAATAAAAATATGAAATTCCCAATATAACGGGAATTATTGACAAGATTATAAGAATATACTCCGTAAATCCGTTTTTTTTGAATAAAACAACTTCTTTTGGTTTCATATTTCTTGTAAGAATATAATGGGAAGAATGAGCCGCAAGAAGAATATAAAAAAAAGTGTTAATTGCTGCAACCCCGAAACTGAAAAAATTTTGTGTAAGATAAGCTATTACAGCTGCGGAAGAAGCAAGCATATAAAGTTTCATCTTTTCTTCGTTTTCTCTTGAAAAAGATCTGAGTGCTGATACCGCCCAGGAATAAAGAAGCATAAGGTAAGCTGCAAGTCCGAATAATCCCGAAGTTGCACCGTAATTAAGATACTCATTATGCGCTGTTCTGCTGCTTACATTTGCACCGTCTATTTGGGCAAAATCAATGCCCTCGTATGAAGGAAATACGGTTTTAAATGTGTCAATGCCGGTCCCGAATAAAGGGTGTTCTTTAATCATTTTTAGCGCCGGATACCATATATGCAATCTTGATTGTTTTAAACTTCCTTTTATATCGGCCAAAGATTCCGTGATTCTTGCTGTTGCCTTGTTTCCGACAGTTAAACTAAGTATTATTGCAACAACAAATAAAATCAATGCGGTCAGCCAGGCATATTTGTGAGCAAACAATGACTGTTTCACAAAATTCAAAAATCCTTTTTGCCCGTTTTTTTGAATATACAATTTGTAAGCGCTTTTTACGGCATATATTCCGATAAAAGCGACCGAAAAAACAAAACCAAGAAACGGGCCTCTGCTTTGTGTGCCGAAAAGGGCGATATACATAAGTATGACGGCTGAAGCTGATAAGACCGCAATTGTTTTTTTGCCTTCGCTGAATGTTATATACATAAATATAATACAAAAAGGTATTGCCATAATTATAAGCGCTCCAAGAAAATTGGGATTTCCCATGGATGAAAAATACCGGCCTTTAATGACCGATGCTTCGCTCCATTGTATAAAATCAAATCCGAAAAATTGGGCAACACCATATAATGTCACTATAAGTGTGGATATTGACAGGGTTAAGAAGGCATACTTGATTCTTTGACGATTTTTTAAAAATGCAACGGTAAGATAATAAAGCAGTATATAATTAATATTGCTTAAAGAACCGGCGAAATTTTCATACTCGCCCCTGAAGCTTAAATTTGGGGCAAAACTGAATACAGTTGAAACAATATTTGATATTAAAAGCAGAATCATCGGTATATCAAGAGGGGTGGGCCGATATTGTATTCTGCCGTCAAGCAGTGTTTTGGTTATAAATGCAAATAATGCAAGCACTGTTATTATACGAAGAAGTGTAAGTTTGGGAAGTTCAAATTGATCGTAAGAATATATATTAAACCAAACCGGCACAAGAGCAAGCGCGCATAATATAAGGGCAAAACCCAAGCGATCGGCAGCTTCGGACAAAGGACTTTCTGTTTTTTCCATGTATACCTCACTTTAAAAAGTTTGATTATACAGTATAATTTTATTATGTCATGCCGTCAATACTTTCAATATTTAACTTGCAAATTAATCCTTTCACTAATAAAATCAGTATAGGCAGGCCGGTAACTCAGTTGGTCAGAGTGCCATCCTCACACGATGGAAGTCGGCGGTTCGAATCCGTTCCGGCCTACCATTATTAAATTGAGAGCTTTGCACTCAATTTGCTTCTGTTTTAAATGATTTTACACTGATGTTTCATTTAAAATAGAGATACTTTATTCGACAAAAAAAGGATTACCATGCGAAACAACATTATACATCCCGGTGCGGACGAGCTGCAGTATGAAATAAGAGAGATAGTTGGATATGGAAATAAAATTGCACAAACCGGCGTTGAAATGATTTGGGAAAATATAGGCGACCCTGTTGCCAAAGGTGAAAAAATACCGTCATGGATTAAAGAAATAATTTCTGAAATTTCACTTCATGATGACATGAGTTTTGCATATTCGCCCACAAAAGGGCTGCTTGAGACCAGAGAATATATCGCAAAAGAACGAAACCTGGAAGGCGGAGCTCAAATAACCGCAGAAGATATTCTTTTTTTTAACGGGCTTGGAGATGCAATTGCCACTGTATATAATTATTTAAATAAAAATGTAAGGGTAATAGGTCCAAATCCGGCTTACTCAACACATTCTTCGGCCGAAGCGGCGCATGCCGGAGCGCCCCATATTACATATAAGCTTGATCCTTACAACAATTGGTATCCCGATATTGCGGACATGCGCAAAAAGATAATCGAAAATCCCGAAATAAGCGGAATACTTATAGTTAATCCGGACAATCCCACAGGTATGGTGTATCCTCAAGAAATAATAAAACAGGTTGTGGAAGTTGCCAAAGAATTTGATCTTTTTATGATTTCAGATGAAATATACTCAAATCTTTTTTACGGGGGAGTTGTTCATAAAAAACTTGCTTCCGTGATAGGAGATGTTCCGGGAATGGCAATGCGCGGTATATCAAAAGAATTTCCTTGGCCGGGTTCCCGCTGCGGATGGGTGGAATTTTATAATACGGACAAAGATAAAAATTTTGCGAGATATGCCAAATCCATAAATGACGCAAAAATGATGCAGGTTTGCGCCACAACGCTTCCGCAAAAAGCGCTTCCCAAGGTAATGTCTGATCCCAGATATTATCCATATCTTGCGGAGCGCTGTAAAAAATACCGGGAAAAATCAAACTATGCATATGATGTTTTTTCAAAAATTCCCCAGCTTTTGATAAACAGAACAACAGGGGCTTTTTATCTTACCGTTGTCTTTCGTGAAGGGGTATTAAAGCCCGGGCAGTCGCTTAAACCGGCAAATGAAAAAGCGGGAGAAATAATAAAACCCAAACTTGATGACAAACATCTAGACAGAAATTTTGTATATAATCTTCTTGCATCAAGGGGAATATGCGTGGTACCTCTTTCAACAGGATTTAATTCCGATCTTTTTGGATTCAGGATGACTCTTTTGGAACAGGATATGGAGAAATTTAAAAATATTGTGGATACAATAGCTGATGCCATAAAAGAATATATTAAATAAAATCGGGCAAACTTGAAAATACAGGCAAATCTTTGTTATAATCAATAAAATATGCATATTTTTTTAAAGGAGTTTTATGTCCGTAGTTATTGTAGGATCAATAGCTTTTGATACAATACATACACCTGTTGCAAAAAGAGAAATGGCTCTTGGCGGCGCATGCATATATGCCTCTTGTGCTGCTTCAAATTTTGTAAAATCAGGAATAATAGGTGTGGTTGGCAGTGATTTTACAAATAACTTTAAAGAGATGCTGAAACTTCGGGGCATAGACACAAAAGGGGTTAAGTACGATAACAAAGGAAAGTCTTTTTTTTGGGAAGGCAGATATCATGAAAATATGGTTGACAGGGATACAATAAGGACAGAATTGAATGTTTTTGAAAATTTTAATCCCGAAATACCGGACGATTATCGTGAAATGCCGTATTTATTTCTTGCAAATATTGACCCGCCTTTGCAGTTGAAAGTTATTAAATCCATGAAAAAATTAAAGTTCAGTATTGCCGATACAATGAACCTGTGGATAGATATTAAGCGTTCTGAACTTGAAGCCGTATTCAAAAAAGTTGATTGTGTTGTCCTTAATGATTCTGAAATAAGACAGTTTACCGGAGAATCAAATTATATTAAAGGCGCCCGTAAAATATTTGAATTGGGGCCAAAATATGTAATTGTAAAAAAAGGCGGCGACGGCGCCGCAATTATCGGCCAAGACGGTCTTTATTTCTTTGCGCCTGCTTATCCTTTGGAAAATATTGTGGATCCCACAGGGGCGGGGGATTCATTCGCAGGCGCTTTTATAGGTGCTGTGGCGGCATTTGGAGGCCCCCAAAAATCAATTTTAAAGAAAGCTCTGGTTTACGGCAATGCCACGGCTTCTTTTACCTGTGAAGGATTCTCGGTTGAGGCTCTTAATGCCGCAACGCGTAAAGATATAGAGAAAAGATTTTCTGTCATTAAAAATATAATTAAAATTTAATTTACCCACGGAGGTTTTGAATGATTGCCGAAAGGATGAAAAAAGTTGCACCATCAATAACCCTGGCCATTGACGCAAAAGCCAAACAAATGATTGCGGAAGGAATAGATTTGGTTGGCTTTGGTGCCGGTGAACCTGATTTTAATACGCCTGAAAATATAAAGGCGGCGGGCATAAAGGCCATACAGGACAATAAAACACGTTATACACCTTCTTCGGGAATGCCTGAGCTTAAAAATTTGATTGCATCCAAACTTATGAGAGACAACGGCCTTGAATATAAACCGGGGAATATAATTGTTTCATGCGGCGCAAAGCATTCGCTTTATAATATATTTATGGCGGGAATAAATCCCGGCGATGAAGTAATTATTTTTTCGCCTTATTGGGTATCTTATATTGAAATGGTAAGAATGGCCGAAGGTGTGCCTGTTCTTGTTGAGCTTGATGAAAATAAAAATTTTGAAATAGATTTTGATGTTTTAAAATCAAAAATTAATTCAAAAACAAAAGCAATGATTATAAATTCTCCTTCGAATCCAACAGGGTGTGTTTTATCCGAAGATTCGCTTAAAAAGCTTGCTGAAACAGCTCTCGCAAATAACATATTGCTGATATCTGATGAAATTTATGAAAAAAATCTGTATAACGGGGAAAAGCACATATCAATAGCATCTTTATCAAAAGAAGTTAAGGCAAAAACAGTTGTTGTTAACGGTGTGTCAAAAAGCCACGCAATGACCGGCTGGCGTATAGGATATATAGCGGCGGATGATATGGAACTTGTGAAAGCTGTCGATAACCTGCAGTCACATTCCACTTCAAATCCAACCACAATATCGCAAATAGCCGCAATTGAAGCATTAAAAACCGATGAATCCGTTATAAACGCAATGGTTGCCGAGTTTGACAAACGCAGAAAATATATACTGGGCCGTGTCAGATCAATACCGGGTTTAACTTGCGTGGAGCCTGACGGCGCATTTTATGTTTTCCCGAACTTTAAGAAACTGATTGGAAAAATTATAAACGGCAAAAAGATAGAAGGATCAATGCAGCTTGCGGACATGCTTTTGACCGATGCAAAGGTTGCCGTTGTTCCGGGAATAGCTTTTGGATCTGACGTACATTTCAGAATGTCTTATGCAACTTCCATGGCCAATATAGAAAAAGGGCTTGACAGAATAGCGGAATATCTGAAATAGGTGAGAAAATGGCGGAACCTGTTTGGATGAAAGAAGTAAAGTGTCCTGCTTGTGACCATAAATTTAAGACTCCAAGGGTAAAGAGCTCGGCGCTTAAAGTAAAATCTGTGGATACGGATTTCCATAAAACATATGAAGGAATAAGGCCTTTGTTATATGCCGTTACCGTATGTCCTGAATGTAATTTTGGCGCAAGAAATGATGATTTTGACAAAGCCTCTTTGGAATACCAAAAAGAAATAATCAAAATCGCCCTTGCATTAAAAGGTTCGGGAAAAGCCGTAAAGTTTTCGGAAGGTCCTGAAATTTCAGCCGAAGATGCCGTAAAAAAACACCTGCTTGCTATTGCTTATGAAAAGCACCACAAACCGGAAAATCCGAACACTATAGCGGGTCTTTTAATGCATATAGCATGGATATACAGAGAGGAAGGCGATAAAGAAAAGGAGAAAGAATATCTTTCAAAGGCGTTGGAGTATTATATAAAAACATTTGAAAAAGGAACTTTTATACCGGAAAAGATCGGTGAACCGGGAATAATGTATCTTATAGGAGAAATTTACAGGATGCTTGGAAATAATACGGAAGCCATACAATGGTTCAGCAGAATTTTGAAGCATGATTTAATAGATAATTTTCCAAATATAGAAAATCTTACGCGTGATGCATGGGAAAAAATAACCGAAGAAAAAAGAAAACAGCAAACATAAAATTCAGGAGGCTTTATGAAAATACTGCTGGTAACCGATACATACAGGCCAAGAATTAACGGAGTTGTTACATCTATAGACACATTTGCCAATGAGTACAGAAAACTCGGTCATGAATGCATTATAGTTGCGCCGGAGTTTCCGGAAAGAAGACATGTTGACCACAGGGCCGAAGATGACATAGCGGAAAAATATGTAATAAGAATAAAATCAAATTATCTTTTTTTTGATCCCGAAGACAGACTGCCTGCGCCTTGGCGCGACAGAAAAAAAATAAATGAAAAAATACTCAGTCAAAAATTTGACATTATACACACACAGACCCCTTTTACGCTTGGGATTGATGCAATAAAATGGGCCAAACAAATGAATTGCCCGATAGTGCACACTTATCACACAATGTTTGAAAGTTATGTTCATTACTTTTCATTTTTGCCAAAAAAAATGGGATTATGGCTGGCCAAAGCAATAAGCAGGTGGTATTGCAATAAAATGGATTTAAATATAACCCCTTCAACGCAGATGAAAAATCTTCTTCTTTCATATGATGTGAAAGTTCCGGTTGAAGTTAATCCCACGGGCATAAAGATGGATAAATTTAAAAATTTCAGCCGATCCGATTTCAGAAAAAAATACGAGATTCCCGAAGATACTCTTGTATTTCTTTTTATGGGACGAATAGGGCATGAAAAGAATATACCGTTCCTGTTTAAAGTTCTTAAAGAAATACTTAAGACAAGGAAAAATACCAAATTAATCGTTGCGGGAAAAGGTCCTGCGGAAGAATCGGTTAAAGCCGCCGCAATTGAAGAGGGGGTTGCTGATAATGTAATTTATCTTGGATATTTTGAACCGCAGGACTGGGTGAATTGTTATGCGGCCGCGGATTTATTTACTTTCGCATCTGTTACAGAAACACAGGGACTTGTTGTAACCGAGGCCATGGCTGTGGGAACACCGGTTGTCGCAATCGGCGAAATGGGCGTTGCGGAAGTTATGGCCGGCAATAAAGGCGGCATACTTGTAAAAAATGATCTTAATGAATTTGTGGCGGCTGTTGAAAAACTTTTAAATGATAAAGCTTTATATGAAGAAAAGAAAAAAGAAGCTTTTGAATATGCCAAAGAATGGTCTGCGGAAGCCATGGCAAAGAAAATGCTTGCCAGATATCAGGCCGTAATAGAGAAGAAAAAATCAGAAGCAAAATAACAACCTTAAATGCGTATAGCAATTGTAACAGACACATATTTTCCCAGAATTAACGGAGTTTCTGTTTCCATTGACACTTTTGCGGAAGAATACAGAAAATTAGGGCATGAAGTTTTTATTATTGCGCCGCATTTTCCCGGGCATAAGGATAAAGACAGAAGGATAATAAGGATTAAATCACATTATCTTTTTTTTGATCCTGAAGACAGACTTTCAAATCCTTTGCATCCTTCGTCTCTTGCAGTTATAAAAAAACGCATTCTTTCCAAAAATTTTGATGTAATTCATACCCAGACACCTTTTGCTTTGGGAATTGCCGCAATAGATTGGGCGGGTAAATTGAAATGCCCGATAGTGCACACTTATCACACATTATTCGAAAGTTATGTTCATTATATAAAATTTCTTCCAAAACCCATGTCAGTCAGCATTGCAAGACAAGTCAGCAAGTGGTATTGCAATATGATGGATATGGTTGTTGCGCCCACGCCGCAAATACGCAATTTACTTTTGAAATACGGTGTTAAAACTCCGGTTAAAGTTATACCCACGGGAATAAAATCAGACAGCATTAATCCGGAAAAATACAAAGAAATTTTAACAAGGCATCCTGAATTAAGGTCTTGCGGAAAAAAACTTCTGTATATGGGCAGAATAGAAAAAGAAAAAAATCTTGAAATGCTGCTTGAAGCATTTAAAATTGTAATTGACAATATAGACGGCGTAAAACTTGTAATTGCGGGAGGAGGAAGCTATTTAAATGAGATAAAGCAAAAAGCTTCGCAAATGTCATTAAGCGGAGATATTTTATTTACCGGATATTTTCGTTCGGATGAAAGAGCGGTTTACATTAATGCCTGCGATATTTTTGTTTTTCCGTCAGTCACGGAAACCCAGGGTCTTGTTGTTCTTGAAGCAATGAGCGGAGGATTGCCTGTAGTCGGGGTAAATGCAATGGGCGTTGGCGAAGTAATGAAAGGCGATATCGGCGGAATTCTTACGAACAATAATGCGAAGGATTTTGCTTCGGCAATAATTGCATTGATAAAAAAAGAAAAACTTTATCTTGCAAAAAAACAGGAAGCGCTGCTTCGTTCCGAGGAGTTCAGTTCAACAAAAATGGCGGTTAAAATGCTTTCAAATTTCGGAGGCCTTATTTACAGAAAAAAAGTTTTCCCAAAGCAAAAGAAGCTCAATTTTATTTTCGATTCAAAAAAATTAAATATAAATTTAAAGCGTCTTATAAAGTATTTTAAAAAAGGAGATGAATCTTGAAAATATTTAAAATAATATTTCTCATGCTGTTGCCTGCATTGTTTTTTTGTTCATGCAAAAAATCTCCTCCTAAAGTTAGAATTATTATGAAATATTCCCCCCACTGTGAAGCGTGCCTGATGATGAAGCCAATAGTTTCCGAAATTAAGAAATTTTATGGCGATAAAATTGACATAAAACTTTATAATCAGGAAATATATGAAGAATATCAGGAATCTTCGGCATATAAGTCTAAAATTACGCCCGCATTTTTTTTTATTAACAGTAAAGGGGAAATATACGAACATTTTGAAGGTCCTGTTGAAACAGCGGTATTTAAATCCGCCGTGGAAAAAGGTTTGGAATAATAAATACTTCAAAAATTTGTTTTCTTTTAAAATATACGATATTTTAAATAAAGATATTGTGTTTCATATAGATGAACACAAAAAAAACGTTGACAATAGACAGTATACAGTGTTAATCTTGTTTCGTATGGCGGGCTAATACATTTGGGCGAATACGTTTTTATATCCGGTAAAGTGAAATTAATCACAATAAAATAATTAATTTCCGGAGGTAATAAATGAAAAGCGCAAATGTTAAGGAAGATTCGGGGGTACCGAACAAGACAGATGTAAGCAGATTTATTGAAAAAAAGAAATTGGATTCAATAATTGAATCGTTTGAAGGAAAACAAGGCAGACTTCTTGGAATACTTGAAACCACCCAGGAAGCTGTAAAATTTAAATATCTTCCGGAAGAAGTTCTTAATTATATAGCTTTAAAAACCGGTATTCCTCTTACCAAAATATACAGTGTTATTACTTTTTATTCTTTTTTTAATCTTAAACCTCAGGGCGAACATACAGTAATTGTATGCCGCGGTACCGCATGCCACACAAAAGGCAGTAAAACACTGCTTGATGATTTAATTACAAGATTTGGAAACTCTGTTCAATCCGATGAAGGCGATTCTTCTTTTACAACGCCTGACAACAAATTTACCGTAAGAACCGTTGCCTGTTTTGGCCAATGTGCCCTGGCGCCGGTTATCTCTATAGACGGCGTTATTTACAGCAATGTAACTTCCGCACAGATGCAGAAACTTCTTGATAAGACAGCAAAGGGAGGGAAAAAACAATGAAAATTACCGATATTAAAACATTGAACGCCGTAAAGGAAGCCGGATTAAAAAAAATTCAACCGAACATTCCAATGATTTCAGTTGGCATGGGAACATGCGGCATCGGAAATGACGCGGATAAAGTTTATTATGCTTTTGAAAAAGCTATTAAATCAAAAAAAGCATCCGTTAAAATCAACCAAACAGGGTGCTTTGGATTTTGTGCCGCAGAGCCTTTGGTTAATGTTTATATACCGGGAATGCCGCTTGTAATATTAAGCAAAGTTACTGTAAAAGATGTGCCAAAAATAATCGAAAATGTTGCAAAAAGAATTATGCCCGTAAAAAAAGCTCTTTGTAAAATTGAAGAATGGGATTTTCTTACGTCAAAACTTTATTATGAAAAAGACCTTTTGGAAATACCTGCTTGGTATGAAATTCCTTTTTTCAGCGGCCAAAAAAAGATTGTATTAAGGGACGCCGGAATAATAAATCCTTCCGATATAGAGGAATATATTGCTATAGGCGGCTATCAGGCGCTTTTTAAAGCATTGACACAAATGAATCCTGACAGTGTTCTTGAAGAAGTAAAAAAATCAAAGCTGCGCGGAAGAGGAGGCGCGGGATTCCCGGTTGGACTTAAATGGGAGCTCATGAAGAAAGTTCAATCAGACCAAAAATATATTATTTGCAATGCGGACGAAGGCGATCCCGGAGCATATATGAACAGAAATGAAATAGAGTCTGACCCGCACGCTTTAATCGAGGGTATGATAATCGGAGCTTATGTAATGGGGGCTTCAAAAGGCATTGTATATATAAGGGCTGAATATCCTTTGGCGGTTAAGAGATTAAAATCTGCTGTTGAACAATGCAGAGAATTTGGATTAATAGGCAGGAATATTTTTGGAACAGATTTTAATTTTGATCTTGAATATGTTGAAGGCGCCGGAGCTTTTGTTTGCGGTGAAGAAACGGCGCTTATGGCATCAATTGAAGGAAATCCCGGGCGGTCCAAGCCAAGACCTCCTTTCCCGGCCCAAAGCGGATTGTGGGGCAAACCAACCAATATAAATAATGTTGAAACATGGTGCAATATACCGGTGATTGTGAACAGAGGAGGAGATTTCTTTTCAAAAACAGGAACGGAAAAATCAGCAGGCACCAAAGTGTTCTCGCTTGTGGGTAAAATTAAAAATACGGGGCTTGTTGAACTTCCTCTTGGAACCCCGCTGGAGAGCATTATTTATCAAATGGGCGAGGGTGCAGGCAAAGGGAAACAAATTAAGGCGGTGCAAACAGGCGGGCCTTCTGGCGGATGTATACCTGTTAATCACTTTGATTCGCCCGTAGATTATGAATCGCTTGCACAAATAGGCGCAATAATGGGTTCGGGCGGAATGGTGGTAATGGATCAGGATAACTGCATGGTTGACGTGGCAAGATATTTTATTGAGTTTACAACCGGTGAATCATGCGGAAAATGCACCGCGTGCAGGGAAGGATTGAATCAATCGCTGGAGATACTTAACAGAATAACAAAAGGAAAAGGAACTTTGGAAGACATTGAAACTCTTGAAAAGCTTGCCAATGTAATCAAAGATTCTTCTTTGTGCGGACTTGGGCAAACCAGCGCCAATCCTGTATTAACCACACTTAAGTATTTTCGTGATGAATACAAAAAACATATAATAGAAAAACGCTGTGAAGCAGGCGTTTGTGAAAATTTGTTTATTGCGCTTTGTGAAAACAGCTGTCCTCTTCATATGAATATACCGGCATATTTACAGTTGCTTAAAGAAGGAAGAATTGAAGAAGCTTTTGAATCAACAATAAGAGACAATCCTCTGCCCGGAACTATGGGAAGAATTTGTCATTTTCACTGCCGCATGAGATGCAGAAGAGAATCCGTTGACGAATCGGTTGCGCAGGGAGAAATACACAGATATCTTGCGGATACAATGTATAAAATGGGCAAGGAAAAACAGATTTATGCAAAACTTCTTAAAGAAAAACTTCCTCCGACAGGAAAGAAAATAGCGATAGTGGGCGCCGGTCCTGCGGGTTTAACCGCTGCTTATTATCTTGTAAGACTGGGTCACAGTGTCACGGTTTATGATTCTCATAAAGAGCCCGGGGGAATACTACAATATGGAATACCGGCATACAGACTGCCAAAAGATATTCTTCAAAAAGAAATTGATCTTATTAAAAAGCTGGGTGTAAAGTTTGTGATGAATACCATGGTTGGCAAGCAAATAAGCTTTAAAAAGCTGGAAAAAGAAAATGATATTGTTTTTATCGCTGTAGGCGCGCAAAAAGATCAGCATCTTGAAATATCCGGATCAAATCTGAACGGGGTTTATCCCGGATATGAACTTCTTGAAGAATTGTCGCAGGGCAAGAAAGTTAAAATCGGGAAAAAAGCGGTTGTGATAGGAGCCGGAAACGTTGCAATTGATGTTGCGCGTACACTTTTAAGGCACGGAGCTGATGTAACAATAGTATACAGAAGAGACAGAAATGAAATGCCTGCAAATATACACGAAATCGAAGATGCGGAAGATGAAAAAATTAAATTTAAGCTTTTAAGCGCGCCCAGAAAAATAATTGAAGGAAGCGGAAAAACAGTAAAAGGGCTGGAGATAGAAAGAATGAAATTAAGCGGTGTTGACAAAAGCGGAAGGCGAAAACCTGTTCCAACCGGAGAATTTGAAACAATTAATTGTGATATGGTCGTTTTGGCAATAGGGGAAAGAGTTGACTCAAATTTCGCAAAAGATCTTGGAATCGAAACAAACGCCGACGGAACAATTAAAACCAATCCATTCACTTATAGAACCACAAATTCAAAATTTTATGCGGCGGGTGATGCGGTAACGGGACCTGCAACCGCCGCTGAAGCCATGGGAATTGCAATTAAATGCGCGGAATCAATCGACAAGGAACTTACAGGGGAAAACAGATTCCACATGCTTTACAAAGAATTTAAATATAAAAATGATGTTCCGTTAAAACCGGAAGGCGGAAGAAACGTGAAACCCAAAAAACTTCCGGTAAAAGAAAGGATAAATAATTTTCAGGAAGTTCAGTCCGGTTATACAGGCGAGCAGGCTTTGCGCGAAGCGGTACGCTGCTTAAGGTGCGACGTTAAGTCGTGCCAGCAATAAGGAGGGCTAACAATGGCAAACCAAAAAGTTAATATTAAAGTTGACGGCAAAGATTTTCAAGTGGATAAAGGACAGACGGTAGCGCTTGCCTGTAAATCAATAGGGATTGAAATACCAACGCTTTGCTTTTTAAAGGATGTTTCAAGAAACGCATCATGCGGAATTTGTGTTGTGGAAATAAAAGGGGCAAAATCACTTGTGCGTTCTTGTGCGGCTGAAGTTGCGGAAGGCATGGATATACAAACCGCAAGCAAGAGGGTCCTTGATGCTCGCAGGATGAATCTTGAATTAATTCTTGCAAATCATCCAAATGACTGCCTTAATTGCGCGAGAAATCAAAATTGTGAACTGCAGTCTTTAAGTTTTACCCTTGGGATTGACGGAAAAAGCAGATTTGTGAAAACAAAAAAAACGCAGCCTGTTGATGAAAGTTCACCTTCAATTGTAAGAGATCCAAATAAATGTATTCTTTGTAAAAGGTGCATTACTGTATGCGCAAATGTACAATCTGTATTTGCAATTGATTTTGCAGGAAGAGGGCTTAAAACAAAAGTTACAGCTTATATGGACAAAGGCCTTGGCAATGTTGCCTGCATTAATTGCGGACAGTGCGCCATAGTTTGTCCAACCGGCGCAATAACCGAGAAGGATCACTCTCGCGCCGTTTGGGATGATTTGAAAAATCCAGATAAAGTTGTACTTGTTCAAACAGCCCCCGCCATAAGAGTTGGAATCGGGGAAGCAATGGGAATGGGGCCGGGAGCGCTTGTAACCGGACAAATGGTTGCGGCCCTGAGAAGATTGGGTTTTAACAAGGTATTTGACACGGATTTTACCGCAGACCTTACAATTATGGAAGAAGGCCACGAACTTATAAAAAGGCTTACAAAAGGCGGTATATTGCCGATGATGACTTCATGTTCGCCTGGATGGATAAAATTCTTTGAACATTTTTATCCCGAACAGTTGGGACACTTATCAACCTGCAAATCCCCGCAGCAGATGTTTGGCGCTCTTGCAAAATCTTATTATGCAAAAAAAATGGGTATAGACCCCAGAAAAATTTCCGTTGTTTCAATAATGCCTTGTACGGCAAAAAAATATGAAGCAAAGAGACCCGAAATGCGCGGTGCTTTTGAATTCTGGAAAAAAGAATTAAATTTGTCGGAAGATGAAATGTTTTATGATATTGATCATGTGCTTACAACAAGGGAGATTGCAAGAATGTTTAAGGAGGCCGGGATAAATTTTGCGGCTCTTCCCGAAGAAGAATTTGATTCTCCGCTTGGCGCATCAACCGGAGCCGCCGTCATATTCGGCGCAACAGGCGGTGTTATGGAAGCGGCCGTAAGAACAGCTTACGAAGTTGTTGTAGGCAAGCCTCTTCCTAATATTGAATTAAAAGCTGTAAGAGGCTTCGAAGGAATACGAGAAGCGGAGCTTGATTTGAATGGTACAAAAATAAAAGTTGCCGTTGCTCATACGCTTTCAAATGCAAGAAAACTTCTTGAACAGATAAAGGAAGGCAAATCACCTTATGCTTTTATTGAGATAATGACATGTCCCGGAGGCTGCCTTGGCGGCGGAGGTCAGCCTATACCCACAACATGGGAAATAAGACAAAAAAGAGCGGATTCAATTTATGCGGAAGACAGACATAAAGGTTTAAGAAAATCTCATGAAAACCCTGAAGTAAAAGCATTATATGAAGAATTTTTAAAAGAACCGCTTGGTCATTTGTCCCATAAATTGCTGCATACAGAATATACAAAGCGAAGCATTTTCTTTTAAAAATTTTTAAGCAGGTAATGCTGTTTTTAAAAATGAAAAATTTCACAAAATAAATATTCATAAATTTTTTCTTGACATACAATCAATTGGATAGTATATTTCCAAATATCGAAACTTTGTTCTTTAAAATACCTGGTATACTTTTGCTAAATAAAAAATAATATGCATGCATACAAGTGATATAATTTAATAAATCATTATAAACTTATACACTACAAGGCTATGCCTTGCTTTTTTTTGTATATTGTTGTGAACAAATTCACAAGCCATATCAAAATATCTAAATGAAGCTTTTAAGGAGGCATAAGATGGCAGAAATTAAAGAGAGAGTTGAACTGGACAAAGAATTACTTGATTTTATGGAAAAGTGGAAGGATAAAAAAGGAAAAGAAATAATGGTGCTGCATAAAGTTCAGGAAGTCTATGGATATGTGCCGAGAAAAGTAGCAATGGAAGTATCCAGAGTATTAAATATTCCTTTGGCTCGAATATACGGAATTATTACATTTTATCATTTATTCAAATTAAATAAATCCGGGAAATATAACATACAGGTCTGCATGGGTACTGCATGCTACTTAAAAGGCGGAAATGATGTTCTTGAAGAATTTGAAAGAATTCTAGGGGTGGGACTTAACGCTGTAACCGAAGACGGATTGTTTTCCTGCGAAACCGTGCGCTGCATAGGATGCTGCGGACTTGCGCCTGCTGTTGTTGTAAACGGAAAAGTTTATGGGAACTTAACCAAAGATGATGTTGCCGATATAATAAGCGAATACAAGAAGAAGGAGGTAGATACACAATGAATGGATTCACACCCGAATCACTAAAGAAATACAGAGATGAACTTTTATCAAGAAAGTCCGATAAAAAAGGAAAAATTGTTGTCAGTCTTGGTACGTGCGGTATTGCCGCAGGAGGAGATTCCGTATATGAAACATTTAAAAAAGAGCTTGAAGCAAAGCACATAACTGATGTTGAACTGTCCAGAACAGGATGCCTTGGCATGTGCTATTGCGAGCCGAATCTTCTTATATCATATGAAGGCATGCCTGATATTTTGTACGGATATGTAACACCGGAAATTGCAAGCAGAATAATAGATGAACATATACAAAAAAAACATATGGTAAATGACAATGTGATATTTATGCCCGCAAAAGATCTTTGCGGTAAACTGATTAAATAGAGGTACGGCGAAATGGATAAAAAATATGTTTTCGTATGGGAACCGGGTGAAAAGAAACAAACAGCTGTGTACAACGGTGTTTTAAAAACATTGAACGAGAAAAAAATTGAAGACGTTGAAGTTTATTCAAGTAAATCTCTTGGTTTTTCAAAAGATACGGCTTTAATCAGAATACTTCCGGAAGATGTCGTATATCATAATTTCAAAAATGAAGATATTGAGAAAATTATTATATCACATTTCATAGAGAAAAAAACAGCGGATGAGTTTGTTTTTAATTATTCATTTGATAATTTAGCTACCGATGAAAAAGATCTTCACAGCAAACAATTCAGGGTTGTTTTAAGAAACAGCGGATATATAAATCCGGATTCAATCGATGATTACATTAAACGCGACGGTTATGCCGCGCTGGCAAAAGTTTTAACATCCATGACGCCGGATCAGGTAATAATGGAAATTAACAAATCCGGATTGCGTGGAAGGGGCGGGGCGGGCTTCCCGACCGGTTTAAAATGGAAGTTTACAAAAGAAGCCGTAAATGACCAAAAATACGTTATTTGCAATGCCGATGAAGGAGATCCGGGCGCTTATATGGACAGAAGCGTTTTGGAAGGCGATCCTCACACTGTTCTTGAAGGCATGGCAATAGCCGGATTTACAGTAGGAAGCAATCAAGGTTTTATTTATATTCGCGCTGAATATCCTCTGGCCATTAAAAGACTTGAGAATGCAATATCCCAAGCAAAAGACCGCGGACTTCTGGGTAAAAATATACTGGGGACAAATTTCAGTTTTGATGTTGAATTAAGACTTGGTGCCGGCGCTTTTGTTTGCGGCGAAGAAACGGCGCTTATAGCGTCAATAGAAGGCAAAAGGGGCATGCCTAAGCCAAGACCTCCGTTCCCGGCTACATGCGGCCTTTGGGATAAACCCACGGTAATAAATAATGTTGAAACATGGGCCAGTGTGTCCCCGATAATTCTTAAAGGCGCAGATTGGTTTGCCAAAATCGGCACCGAGAAGTCCAAAGGAACCAAAGTGTTTGCAATGACGGGTAAGGTGAAAAATCCCGGTCTTGTTGAAGTGCCTATGGGTACAACGCTTAAAGAGATAGTTTATGATATCGGCGGAGGAATTAAAAACGGGAAAAAACTTAAAGCCGTTCAGACAGGCGGCCCGTCAGGAGGAGTAATACCGGCTGAACACATAAACATAAAAGTGGACTATGAGAACCTTGCCACAATCGGATCAATTATGGGTTCCGGCGGCATGATAGTAATGGATGAAGATGACTGTATAATTGATGTTGTAAAATTTTATCTTCAGTTCTCCGTTGAAGAGAGCTGTGGTAAGTGCTCTCCATGCAGGATAGGCGGCAAACAGCTCTTAAGAATCCTTGATAAAATAAGCAAGGGAAACGGTGAACAAAAAGACATTGAAGATTTAAAAAGCATATCGTCTGCCATGATGAAAGCGTCTTTATGCGGCCTTGGCCAGACAACACCCAACCCGGTTATGTCAACACTGAAATATTTTGAGCACGAATATAATGAACATATTCACGGGAAAGTATGTAAAGCGGGCAAATGTAAAGATTTAACTGTATATTTGATTGTGGAAAAAAACTGCACGGGATGCGGTGCATGTAAAATTAAATGTCCAACAAATGCAATATCCGGAGAAAGAAAACAGCCTCATGTCATCGATCAGTCAAAATGCATAAAATGCGGGGCATGTTATGACGTCTGCCGCTTTAACGCAGTAATAAAAGGAGGTGCGAAATAATGGCTGATACTTCGATAAAAATGATAAATGTCACAATTAACGGGCAACAGATACAGGTGCCAAAAGGAACTTCTATTCTGGATGCCGCAAAACAGGTAAATGTGAAGATCCCTACACTCTGCAAACACGAAGACCTTTGTGCAACAGCGGCATGCGGCATTTGTGTTGTAAAGGTTGAAGGCAACAGAAAGCTTATACGTGCATGCTGTACCGCAGCAGAAGACAATATGAAAATTACCACGCACGACGGAGAGCTTTATTCCGTAAGAAAAAGTGTGTTGGATCTTATATTGTCCGCGCATCCAAATTCTTGTTTGACATGTCTTCGCAACAGAAATTGCGAGCTTCAACAGTTGGCCGAAGAATTTGGAATCAGGGAAATGACTTATAAACAGATACTTAAAGAAATTCCAAACGATGCATCAACCAAAGCCGTTGTGATAAACGCGGAAAAATGTATTGGCTGCGGACGCTGTGTTGATGTATGTCAGAATGTGCAGGGTGTTTATGCCCTTGAATTTATTAACAGAGGATTTGATATGCGCATTGCTCCTGCAGGAGATATTAAACTTGCGGAAAGCCCCTGCGTAAAATGCGGACAGTGTTCAGCTCATTGTCCTGTGGGCGCAATAGTTGAATTTTCGGAGATACAAAAAACATGGAAACTTCTTGAAGACAAGGATTTACATGTTGTTGCCCAAATAGCCCCTGCCGTAAGAGTGGCTTTTGGTGAAGGATTTGGCAAGGATTCAGGTGCAATCGTCACGGAACAGATATATGAATTATTAAGAAAATTAGGATTTGATGCGGTTTTTGATACTAATTTTGGTGCAGATTTAACAATAATGGAAGAAGGCACAGAGTTTATTGAAAGATATGTGCATAAAAAAGGAGTCCTGCCGCTTATAACAAGCTGCTGTCCGGGCTGGGTTGATTATATGGAAAAATATTATCCGGACCTTATTGAGCATTTCTCCACAGCAAAATCACCTCATGAAATGGTTGGCGTAATGACAAAAACATATTATGCGGAGAAAATGGGAATTGATCCAGCCAAAATACGTGTTGTTTCAATAATGCCTTGTACGGCCAAAAAATATGAAGTAACCCGTTCTCACGATATGGCAAGTTCAGGATTCCAGGATGTTGATATTTCATTGACAACACGTGAACTTGTAAGGATGACAAAATCATCAGGAATTCAATTTGATCAGCTAAAAGGCGAACCTGCAGACAGCATTCTTGGAGAATATACTGGTGCAGGAACAATATTCGGAGCGACCGGCGGTGTAATGGAAGCTGCATTAAGGACAGTACATTATCTTGTTACTGGAAAACCGCTTGGAAACATTGACATTGAAGCCGTACGCGGATTAAAAGGCGTAAAAAGCGGTGTTATTGATGTAGGCGGAAATCAGGTTAAAGTTGCGGTTGCTCACGGACTTGGAAATGTCGGTAAAGTTCTTGATGAAATACGCGCCGCCAAACAGGCGAATAAGCCCATGCCTTATGATTTTATCGAAGTAATGGCTTGCGAAGGAGGCTGTGTTGCTGGAGGCGGTCAGCCATACGGCGTAACCAACGTTATCAGGAAGAAACGCTCCGAAGGCATTTATAAAGATGATAAAAAGTCAACTTTCAGGATGTCGCACCAAAACGAGCATGTTCAAAAACTTTATAAAGAATTTCTTGGAAAACCCCTTTCTGAAAAATCACACAAATATCTTCACACGCACTATACTGCAAGACCTATTTATTATAAATAATAAAACAGGCGGTAAGCCGGCTATAAACCGGCTTGCCGCAAAATTAGTAAAATTTAATAATAATTTATTATATAATTATATATAATAAATTATTATTAAATCACAAGAATGGTGATATTATGATTGATAAATCTGCGGTTTCTTGGAGACAAGACAGAATAAACCGGATATATAAATTGCTTGAAAATGACAAACGCCCTGATTTTATCGATGATGCATATATAGAGGATCTCATATCCAAACCGTCGGTATTTGATCGCGTTAAATTTAACGAGCTTATTGAAAAAACAAAAAAATTAAAAGGATTAACGCCGGAGGAATGCGCATGGATTTTAAATATCGAAGACAAAGAAGCTTGGGGGATAATTTATGAAACTTCGGCTTTTGTAAAAAATGAGGTTTATGGAAACAGAATAGTTTTGTTTGCGCCGATGTATCTGTCAAACGAATGTGTTAATAACTGCGTTTATTGCGGCTTCAGGGAAAGTAATGAAGCAAAAAAACTTTCAAGACTTTCTTATGAACAAATAACAGAAGAAACCAAAGCGCTTGCGTCCGTTGGTCATAAAAGAGTTCTGGCGGTTTTTGGCGAAGGGCCTTCGTCTGACGCCGAATACATAGCCGGTGCAATGAAAGCAATTTACGCGGCCAAGAACGGACATAATGAAATCAGAAGAGTTAATGTAAATGCGGCTCCAATGTTTGTTGATGAATATAAATTAATTAAAGAAGCGCAAATCGGCACCTTTCAGATATTTCAGGAAACTTATAACAAGGAAATGTACATAAAACTTCACGGAACAAACTATGTTAAATCCATATATAAATGGAGGCTTTTTGGTCAGCACAGGGCGCAGGAAGCGGGAATATCAGACGTTGCAATAGGCGCTTTGTTTGGCCTGTATAAATGGAAATTTGAAGTCATTGCCATGCTATATCATTCCGCCAGCATGGACAATGAATTCGGCGTGGGCTCACATACAATATCATTCCCAAGATTGGAACCGGCGCTTAATACACCTTATGCCGCGAAAAGTCCGTATATTGTATCGGATGATGACATGAAAAAAATCGTTTCTGTATTAAGACTTGCCGTCCCTTATACCGGGCTTATTCTTACCGCTCGCGAAACCCCTGAATTCAGAAGAGAGCTTATAAAATTGGGAGTGTCACAAACTGACGCCGGTACCAATATTGCGATAGGGGGTTATCAATCCGGAAAAACAACAAATACGGAAATGGAAAAGCAGCAGTTCGAAATAGCGGATAAAAGAAGTCTTGATGAATTTATTGGCGAGCTTGTTGATTTCGGATATATACCTTCTTTTTGTACCGCGGATTACAGATGCGGCAGGGTTGGTTGTGATTTTATGGAGCTTGCCAAAACAGGTAAAATAAAGAAACTGTGCATACCAAATGCAGTTTTGACATTTAAGGAATATCTGCTTGATTACGCAAGCCCGCAGGTGAAAAAAAAGGGCGAAAAACTTCTTGCTGATTATGTTGAATTTGTAAGAAAAAATTATTCCGAGAGCATGGCAAAACAGGTAACTGAAGCATTATCAAAAATCGATTCCGGAACAAGGGATATTTACTTTTAGGCGGTATAAAGTGAAAAAAGTTAAAGATTTTATAGGCGAAAAAGAGATACCTGATGATGCCAAATACGGGATAAATGCCGCCAGAGCATACGAAAATTTCGGAGATTTTGGCGACAGAACCGATCCTTTGCTGATTAAGGCATACCTGCAGGTAAAAAAGGCCTGCGCTCTTGCCAATCTTGAAAATAATTACCTGAATAAAATCAAAGCGGAAAAAATAATATCGGCTATAGACATGATTATAAATTCAAATGATTTCAGCGCCGTGATAATCAACCCTGTATCAGGCGGAGCCGGAACATCGCTTAACATGAATATCAACGAATTTATAGCAAGCACAGCCGGCAATGACATAAACCCTGTTGACGATGTCAATATGCATCAATCAACAAATGACACATATCCTACGGCATTTAAAATTGCAATTTTATATTATCTTAAAGACCTTGAAAACGCTCTTAAAGATTTTCAGTCAACATTGCAGACAAAAGAAAATGAGTTCTCAAATATCATAAAGCTTGGACGCACCGAGTTAATGGATGCGCTGCCCATTACGGTTGGAATGCAGTTTTCGGCTTATTCAGAGGCGATTGCAAGAGACAGATGGAGAATCTTTAAAGCGGCGGAAAGAATCAAAACCGTTAATCTTGGCGGCACTGCAATTGGAACCGGTTTTGGCGCGCCTCAAAAATATATATTTACGGTCATAAGAAAACTTCAGGAAATAACCGGACTTAACATAAGCAGGGCGGAAAATATGATTGATTCAACACAGAATCTTGATTCGGTGGTTGAAGTTATGGCAATCATAAAATCCCTTGCGGTAAACCTGAATAAAATATCGGAAGACCTGCGCATAATGAGCAGCGGTCCTGAAGGCGGTTTTGGAGAATTCATTCTGCCTGCGGTTCAGGAAGGTTCTTCAATAATGCCCGGAAAAACCAATCCTGTTATACCGGAATTTGTAAATCAGATTGCCTTGCTTGTAATAGGCAATGATGCCGTAATATCAGCTGCCGCGGCAAAAGGGAACCTTGAATTAAACCAATTTTTACCGCTTATAAGCACGCTTAGCCTTAAAAATATGCGTATGCTTGTTCAGGCTGTTAAAAGCCTTGATAAACTTTGTATAAAAGACATTAAAGTAAATGAAAACCGGATTAAAAATAATCTTTCAGACTCCGTGGCCGTACTTACATACCTTGCCCAATATATAGGCCATAATAAGGCTTCTGAACTTTATTTAAAATATAAGGCCGGACAAAAGGACATAAAAAAGCTTTTGGTGGAAGAGGGAGCATTGACATCGCAGCAATATGACGAACTTATGAGCCCTGATAAAATAAGGATAATAGGATATAAATAAATGAACGAAACCCCTGTGGCAAACAGACTTCATATAGGAATTTTTGGAAAACGTAATGCAGGCAAAAGCTCCTTTATAAATGCGCTTACCGGACAAAATATTGCCATTGTGGATAACACTCCGGGAACAACCACTGATCCTGTAGGAAAAACAATGGAGATAGCGGGCCTTGGCCCTGTATATATATACGACACTGCCGGCATTGATGATACTGGCGACCTTGGATCAAAAAGGGTTCAAAGAACCCGTGAAGTTATCCACAAAATAAATTTGGCAATACTTGTGACAACTTTTTCGACTTTTGACGAAGATGACATGAGTTTTTTAAATGAACTAAAAAACAAGGTTAATTCTGTAATCGTTTGTTTTAACAAAATTGATCTTTATCCAAATGATAAAGAAAAAGAAAATCTCTTAAAACAAAAAGGAATATCCTGTTTTTCTTTAAGTTGTATAACAGGTGAGGGGTTGGAAGAAGCAAAAAAAATGATTGTTGAAGAGGGTTCTAAAATTATTGTGGAAAACCCGACCATCATAGGCGATCTGATTAAATCAGGTGACTTTGTGGTGCTTGTTGTCCCAATTGATCTCGGGGCTCCCAAAGGAAGACTTATACTTCCTCAAGTACAGGTAATAAGGGATGCTCTTGACAACGATGCTGTGCCAATAGTTGTAAAAGAGAGGGAATTATCCGCATGCTTGGCCCAATTAGGTAAAAAACCGGCCCTTGTAATATGCGACAGCCAAGTTGTACTTAAAGTTACCGGAGATGTCCCCTTGGATATTAAAATGACCACTTTTAGCATTCTTTTCTCAAGATTAAAAGGGGATTTTGTGGAATATATAAAAGGTGTCAAGGCTTTGGATGCTCTTAATGACGGGGATAAAATTCTGATTCTTGAGGCTTGCACCCATCACAGTCAGCCCGATGACATTGGAAGGGTAAAACTTCCCCGATGGATAAGGCAATATACCGGGAAAAACCTTCATTTTGACATTAACAGCGGTCCTTTTGTAAACAAAAATTTCGAGGAATACAAATTGGTTATTTCCTGCGGTGCCTGTATGGTTAACAGGCGGGAAATGGTCAGCCGGTCAGACATGGCCAAAATCAAAAAGGTGCCGATAACAAATTACGGCATTGCGATTTCTTATGTTCAGGGAGTTTTGGACAGAGCGCTTTCTCCGTTTGAATATGAAAGGTCGCTTTTGAAATGAAAAAAATAATAAACAATCTTAAACAAGGCATATTTAATAAAGATGACCTGTTAAAACTTCTTGAAATAAAAAACATTCAAGAATTTGAACCTGTTTTTCAATTGTCTGATTCCTTGTGCCGCCATTATTTTCAGGATAAAGTTTATGTCAGGGGGATAATTGAATTTTCAAATAAATGCAGAAAAAACTGTCTATACTGCGGAATCAGAAAAGACAATTCCAATATCCCAAGGTATACAATGTCAAAAGACGAGATAATTGCAACAGCGGAAAAAATTTACACTGAAGGCGTGTATACCGTAGTCCTTCAGTCAGGAGAAAACCCGGAATCCGATGAAATGATAATGGAAGTTATATCGTTTTTAAAATCAAGATTTAATATGGCAATCACCTTGTCGGTTGGCGAGCGCCCGGAAAAAATATACAGTAAGTTCAAAGAGGCCGGAGCGGACAGATATTTGCTGAGAATAGAAACAACAGATCCCGATCTGTTTGCCAGGCTTCACCCCGACGATAACCTTGAATACAGAAAAAAATGCCTTTATATGCTTAAAAATCTTGGATTTGAAGCGGGTACGGGCATAATGGTTGATTTGCCGGGTCAAAGCCCGGAATCAATTGTAAATGATCTTTTCTTTTTCCGTGAATTCAGGCCGGGAATGATAGGAATTGGACCGTTTCTGCCGCACGAAGACACTCCGCTTAAAGACCATAAAAGAAATGATATATTCATGACATTAAAAGTATTGTCTCTTATAAGAATAATGAATCCGGATGCAAACATACCGGCAACAACCGCGATGGGTACAATAGACCCAAAAGGAAGGGAAAAAGCCCTTAAAATTGGAGCCAATGTAATAATGCCGAATTTCACACCGCTTGCATACAGAGTTAATTATAAACTGTATGACAAAAAAATTTGTAATTCGGAAATATGCACAAGCGCCTGTACGGCCAAAATAATAAAAGAAGCGGGAAAAATCCAGGTGCAGGGAATCGGAAGCTCGCTTGTGAAATGAATTTTATTTATTTAATCCGTTTTTCGCAAGCGTAATATTGTGCAAAATTATATTTTTGGGTATCTCTTCGCTTTGTGACAGCGCAAGCGCTGTTTTATAACACTTAAGTGCCTGTAAATACATTTTATTTTCAAGCAGCCTGTTCCCGTAATTAACAAGAAAAACGGGATAACGAATTGCAATATAATAGTCAGGATTTATGTTTCTGCGTATTTTATAAGCCCGTTTATCGAAAAGTCCCCTTAAATTTAATAAGGCGATGTTAAAATCCGGATAATTTCTGCTGTTTATTTCATTTATTATTCCGTTAACCGTTAACGAGGAAAAAGAAGAATAATCATCGAAATCTTTTGTTCTTATCGATTTAAATATTCGTATGTTATTATCTTGGCCGATTTTAATTATTTGCTTTACGGATTCCAAAGAGTCTTTTGTTTTTAATTCAATCCCGTATCTTTCCTTAAAATTTTTTCTGCCCCATTCATAATTAAGAAAGTATGGTATAACTTTTATTGTTCCGGTATGCTTTTTTTGAATGTCCTGAAAATAATAAAAAGGCATTGAATCCGTATCATATTCCGCAATATAAATGTTATTGCCGGTATTCACAGCTATGTTATTTCCGAAATCATAAATAAAATAATTGTTATTTTTGTTATTCATGGAATAAGAACCGGCGAAAACCAAAATAAGGCAGGGTAAAATTAAGGAATATAAAATTGTTTTTGAGAAACTGTTTTTTAAATATATCAAAGCCGTCGAAATAATCAGCAAAGAAAAATAAGAAAAAGGCATAAGATAAATATGCATAAGCCAAAGGGCGTCTTTATTTACCTGATTATATAAAACCGCAATGCAATAAGATAAAACAAAAGATATGATGATAGTATAATATGATTTTAAAAATCCGCTTTTTTTAATATAAATAAAACCCGATATTATAAGAAAAACTGCCAGGGAAAACTGAAGAGAAATAAAATTCAAGCTTTCTTTAAACTGATAAAAAGCAATTTTCGGGTTAAAAAAAGACGGATATTCATAAGCTTGTCTTGTGACCATCCAGATAAAATCTCCAAAAGATTCAACACGTCCATAGTTTAACAAAGGAGACGCCCTGCCTCTGATAAAAATATACAAATAAGGGGTTAATCCGATAATAAAAAAAATAAAAGCAGCCATAAAGTTTTTAAAATTTATACGATTTTTTATTCTAAAAAATGGAATTGCAAGAAAAGGCAAAAGATATAATATACTCGCCCAATGATTGGCAAGAGAAAGCCCCGCAATAAAAGCAAAGAAATAAAGGTTTGACGGTATAAAATGCAACTCTGTTTTCATGCCGGTTAATAAAAGCAAAGCTATAAAAATTAAATTCAACATAAAAATTCCTCCCTTGGCTGTTGTTGCTTGGTTCCAAAAAATATATCCAAGAGAAAGGAACAAAGACAGAGTTATAAAAAAAATATAATCATCTTTTGCGCCTGTTTTGCGTGAAATTAACTTTACGGTAAAAATAAAAATAACGGAAAGAATTATGCACAGAAGAGAGGATAATAAATTCATTCTAAATCCAGGATTTCCCGGTAAAAAAGAAATAAAAATTTTACCCAAAACAGCATATAAAGGATATCCGGGAGCATGCTGAACGCCGAGCGATGAAGACGCAAGTATGGTTTCCGGAGAATCATCGGGAATAAAAACAGGATTCATTGTACGGAGAAATAAAAACAATACAAAAATTACGGATATGACCATAAAAATTATATTTTTATATTTATTCATATTTTTATTTTACTTTAAGTGATAAAACTATTCAATTATTAAACTTTTAAAAACAAAGGATAATTGAAATATCATAATCGATAAAGTAT
>CAYQIS010000009.1:53707-83143 GCA_964417645.1 uncultured Spirochaetia bacterium | reverse complement strand
GAAATCCACCTAAAAAAGTGTTAAAATACAGTCCTAAAAACCGGAACCATTATAACTCTTTCCCGTTCTGACTTTTGGTTTTTCCCACAGCAATAATTTCCCCGAAACCGTTTATCGGAGAAATAACAAGCTGATTATTTGTGATTAAACTAATGGTTTCCGAGAAAAAATCAGATTCAAATATCCTGTTTTTCAGCAATTCCTTTTGCAGTCCTGCCGCAGCATCAACAATTATTTCTTTTTCTTTTGATTGATGCAACTGAAAAATACATACAGTTCCCGCCCTTTTAATTATTTCTTTGGTAAATAAATCAAACTCTTCAGGTTCAACGGAAGTCGATCCTTGAAAAAAAGACCTTATAATGTCAACATCAAAAAGCCTTCTCTCAATTACATTAATTATGAGATCAGCTCTTGCCTTTGCATCGAAATTAAAATTATTTTTTAATATATTTTCAGAATTATATTTTAAAGTAGAAAAAATTGACATAAGAATTACAAGGTATAAAATAACAACAATAACAACACTGCGCCTTAAACCCGTTTTCCCTTCCATATAAACCCCGCAGAATATTTTGATATATTTTATACCACAAATAAATAATTGTCAACATTTCAGGATTTTGTTGTTTCAAATTAATTTATAAGTTAATATTAATTATGGAAAAAAATATAAGTTATCAAAAAGTAATTTTATTTACTGTTTTAATATTATTTTTTTTAAGACTTTTTTTTATTAATTTGATTCCTTTAACGGGTGACGAGGCCTATTACTGGCAATGGGCAAGACATCTTGCTCCCGGATATTACGAACAAGGGCCTGTGCTTGCTTTAATAATTTGGTTTTTTACATTCTTCGGTAAAATAAACACCGAATTTACGGTAAGATTGGGGGCTGTTATTCTTTCTTCCCTTACAATGTGGGTTATGTATCTTACCCATATAAAAACATTCGGAAAATCCGAAAAAAAGGGGGCTTTGCTTGCCGTGATATTCGCAAATTCATCCGTAATTTTCAGCATAGGCTCGGTATTAATGATGCACGATACCGTTATGATTTTCTTTTTGGCTTTATACTTATATAACCTTATTTATATAAATGAAAACCCTCTGTCTTATAGCCGCTGGATAATCAGCGGTCTTCTTCTTGCGCTTGCAACAATGAGCAAATATACGGCAGGAGCGGCTTATATTGCTTCTTTAATATATTTCATATTTTTTTACAAAGAAAACAGGCCATTTAAAGGGCTTTTAATTATGACAGCGGCTTACATTTTCGGTTGTACTCCGGTAATATATTGGAACATTATTAACGATTGGGCTTCTTTAAAATATCTGTTAATAAGAGGGGCATCGTCATATTCGTTCCCGTTCAAAAACACTTTCGAACTGCTTTTATCCCAAGTTTTTTTATTTTCCGTATTTCTTTTGTTCCCGGTAATAAAAGGAATAAAAGAATCCTTTGATTCACCGTCAAAAAACAGTAATATGCTTTTGATTGTTTCATTATTTATGTTTCTGCCTTTTATTATGCTTTCAATATCAAGCAAAATCGAAGCAAACTGGCCGGCTTTTGCACTTTATCCGCTTTTTTTCTTTGCGGCAAATTATGCTTCTTCTTTTAGCCTCAAAAAAACTTTTTTCAAATATGCATTTCCCGGAATAATAATAGTGCTTTTAATACATATTCAGGCGGCTGCCGGCTTCATTAAACTGCCTCCCAAAATTGATCCCATGCACAAAATAAAGGGATACAAAGAAACAGCGCTTAAAGCTTCCGAAATATATGATAAACTTTCAGAAAAACACCCTGTTTTCTGCGCAACAAGACATTACCAAACAGCATCATTATTTTCATTTTATATGAAAAATAATCCTATGGTATACTGTATTTTAAAGCATGAATCAAATAAAAATTACAGATTTTGGAACGAATATAAACAATTAAAAAATTCATACGCTTTATTTTTTTATACTGATGATTGGGAGTTATGGGAAGCAATGGAACTTTTTAAAGAAATGCACCAATGCGGAGAAATAAGGGGAAATTACAGGGCTTTTAATTACTGCTTATTTTATGGATACAAGGGCTCTAAATGAAAATTTTAAATAAATACCTTACCAAAGAACTGATTTTTATTTCAATTACGGGCTTCTTTATTTTTACCTTTTTATTAATAATGAATTCCCTTTTTGTAATGTCCGACCTTGTTATTAAATATAATATGGATATAATCACGGTTGTTAAAATGCTTGCTTTTTTAATTCCTTCAACCGTGGCGGTTACCGTTCCGATGGCGTTTCTTGTGGGTGTTCTGCTTACATATTCAAGACTTGTTCAAGACAATGAATTTTACGGAATGCAGGCCGGAGGAATAAGCATTATTTCAATGGCCGCTCCTGCAGTCCGGCTGTCCATATTAATTACAGCCGCAATGGTGGCTTTTAATAACTGGATTCTTCCGGCAGCAAATTTATCGTACAAAAAACTTTATTACGAAACTGCAAGAAAACGTTCTTCCATACTTATACAGGAACATTCATTTATCAGACAATTTGAAGGCTATCTTTTCTATATCGGAGAAAAGGATTCAAAAAATGATATCCTGAAAAAAATTATTGTTTTTGTTAAAGACAATAAAAATTTATCTGAACCCGTAAAAGTAATGACCGCTTCAAGCGGCGAGCTGATATCCGATGAAAACAGTTTAAGAATTGCCTTGCAGCTGAACTCCGGCAGTATTATCTCCACTTCTTTTTCAGATCCTTTAAGGGCAAATCTTATGGAATTTGACACAAATATCATAGATCTTGATGTAAAAGGCGCTTTACGGCACGGTTATGATCTTTCGGAATTAAAAGGAAGCCGTGAAATGACAACCTCAGAACTGCTTATGGAGCTAAAAAACAAAAACAGCAAGCACGACAGACATTGGCTTAATGTTGAGTTAAATAAAAAATTTTCCATACCTTTTGCCGCCTTTGCCTTCTGTATTATAGGCATACCTCTGGGATTGGTAACCAAAAAAGGCGGCAGGATGCTTGGGGTAGGCTTCTCGCTTGTGCTAATTTTTATTTATTATATACTTCTTTCCGCAGGACAAACTTACGGCTACAGCGGAAAAATGAATTATTTCTTTTCGGTATGGATGCCCAACATCTTTATGATAATATGCGGAATATTACTTTTTTTATTAATGATTAAATCAAGAATTAGAAGGACACCCAAATGAAAACCATAATAAGATATATTATTTGGGAAATACTTAAAGTTTTCGCCGTTATACTTGTCGCAATAGTTATATTTATAATGATTTCACTTTTAATGGACGAATTGCAGATGCTTTTAAGGCACAAGCCTCCCGCATCATTGATAATAAACTATTTTTTCCTTAAAACGCCTTTTTTAGCGGCCCAAGCTCTTCCCTTTTCCATGCTTCTTTCCATACTCTATGTATTCAGTCAGCTGGGCAGATTTAACGAATTAACGGCAATAAAATCCGTGGGAATCAGTTATACAAGATTAATCACTCCCATACTTTTCCTCTCTTTTTTAATCAGTATTTTGGCGATTGTTGCCAACGAGACAATAGTCTCTCGAAGTTACGAAAAGGCATCTTACATCCGTGAAGTTCTCATAGAAAAAAAACAGCAAAGCGGAATTGAGGCCGGATATGACATTGCAAGATTCGGCAAAAACGGAAGAATATTTTATATGAACTATTTCGACGGTCTTATAGGCATAATGAAAGGCGTCACAATAATCGATTTAAATCCCGACTTCACAATTCGCTACAGGCTGGATGCCAAAGAAGGAAAACGCGAAAACGGGGTTTGGATTATCACGGACGGAATAGAGCGTAATTTCGAAAGAAATCGTGAAGTTTCCGTCAAAACTTTTAAATCACTTAAACTTTCAAGCGAAGCTTCACCTCAGGAGCTTGTAAAATCTGCAGGCACTGACCCGGAATCAATGCTGGCAATAAATATTTTCAGACTGAAAAAATTAATAAAAGCGCTTAAAGAAAGCGGCATGAAATATACCGAGGAATCGGTTGCATTTCATCTTAAGCTTGCATTCCCTTTTGCAACATTTATTCTTGCCCTGCTTGGCGTGTCCATACCTTTTATTTTGCCGCAACAGCGTTCAATAATCAACGCAGCTCTTGGCTTTCTGTTTACTGTTATAGCGTCTTTTTTCTATATGGGTTTTGTGACCATTGGGCTTTCTCTCGGCAAGGTATCCGTTATGCCTCCATGGGTTGCCGCCTGGATTGCCAATTTTGTTTTCTCGGCTCTCGGAATATATTTTCTTAAACTTGTGAGAAAGTGATTATTTTTTTAAAAATCTCAGCGGGTCAACAGGCTCTGATTTCTTTCTCATTTCAAAATATAAAACGCTTCCATAAAAAGATTCCGTATCCCCCGTTTTTCCTATCTGCTGCCCGGATTCAACCAAAGTATTTTCTTTAACGTCAATATCGGATAAATGTCCGTATATTGTATAATAGCCCGCACCATGAAAAAGTATTATAAGCTTCCCATAACCCTCAAACCAGTCCGCATATTTAACCTTACCACGAAAAACGGAATAAACCGGTTCTGCATAAGGAGTTTTTATTAACAGACCTCTGTTAATAACTATGGTTTTAAATTCAGGATGTCTGTATTTCCCGAATTTAACTATTACATTTCTGCTGTTAACCGGCCAAGGAAGAGTCCCTTTTCCCGAAACAAAAGCCGCCTGTGCGTTTCTTTCAGATAACTCAGCTTCAGCTTCTGTTTTTCTTAACATGGCGGCCAATTTTTGGGAGCTTTTTTCAAGATCCTGTATAAGGCGATTTTTCTTGTCTATACTGCTTTTTATTGCATTTAAAGCCGCATGTTTCTTCCATTTTTCGTTAAGAAAAATTTTCTGCTGCTCGGCTTTCTTCTTTTTAAGCAATTCCAGTTCTTGTTTATAATCAACCAGCGATTCCCTGTCTTCTTTTAATCTTTCAACAGTCTGTCTGTATTTTTCTATTTCCGAAATATTCCTTTTTCCGACGGTTTTAACCATTTTATACCTGTTTATAATCCCCGATGTGCCTCCGCCGCGAAGAACAAAAGACAAAATTATATCGCCTTTTTTTTTGTAATTTTCACGTATCAGTTTTTTTATTCTGGATTCACTTTCGGCTGCGCTTTTTTCACCCGCAGCTATTCTTTGCTCTATCTCTTTTATTGCGGCATTAATTGCCGTAATATTATTTTCATATACGGATAATTCTTTTCTGGCAATATCAATGGCTTTGTCTAGTTTTTGTATATTGGCAGCAGTTTCCTTGGCGCTAATTTTCGCCTCTGCAATTGCTTTTTTTTCTTCTTCTATTTTTTGATTAACTTCACTTAATTCCTTTTTCTTTTCAAGCAGTATTTTTTTATAATCTTTTTCCGCCGCATAAGCAAAAAAGCAGAAACTAACCAAAAAAAAATTTATAAACAAAAAAAATTTTTTCACTTAAACATTCTCCATTGCGAAAACAAAGCTCCGGCCAATCCCAAAACAGTTCCCGCCGAAGCCGACAAAAACAAAAGATGCGCAGTAAGAAAACTTTCATCAAAAACAACAAACTCGGAAAGATTGATTCCCGTTTCTTTTTTTATCTGTAAAAGAATTATTTTCGCAACGGTATAAAGTGCCGCCCATCCTATTAAACCGCCGATAAATCCGTATATAATCCCCTCCATTATAAAAGGCATTCTTATATACATAGACCCGGCCCCAACCATTCTGAAAACATATATATCCTGACGCCTGTTATACATTGTAAGCTTTATTATATTCATAACCACCATTACGGAAGCTATTGCAAAAATAAGACCGGCTATTCCGGCAATCATTCTGATTACTCTGGCTATATTAAGAAGATTATTTATATCATCTCCGCCATACACCACCTCTTCAACACCCGGTAATCCGGAAATTGCATCGGTAATCGTTTTTATATTCTGCACAGAGTAATCATGCAAAGTTATGCTTATGGAATCCGGCAGCGGATTCTCCCCGAAACTTTTTATTATCTGCATCATATCGGCGTCTTTTTCATAAGAAGCAAGAGCTTCTTCCTTTGTTATTAACTCGGAAGATTTTACAAACGGGTAAGATTTCAGAACTTCCATAACCCTTTCTTTTTCATCCCGGGCTGATTCAGGCAGCAAAAAAACCTGAATTTTAACATTTGAAGTAAAATCCGTTATCAGCTTATCAACGCTTGATTTTATAACATAATATCCGCCAAGCATTGCTATTGTTATGGAAATTGTGCCTATGGAAATAAAACCCATAAATCCGCTTCGCTTAAAATTCAAAAAAACTTCTTTTAGTATTCTCATACTATTTTCCCCGCAGCAAGCTTAATAATTCTGTTGCCGGTTTTTTCCATAATATTTTTATTATGGGTTGCCATCAAAATTGTTGTGCCTTTTCGGTTCATTTCCGAAAGTATTGACATTATCTCCCAGGAGCTTTCTTCGTCAAGATTTCCCGTAGGCTCATCCGCCAATATAACCTGCGGCATTGTTATTATCGCCCTGGCAATTGCAACTTTTTGTTTTTCCCCTCCGGATATATGCCATGGATTAAGCTTTTCTTTGCCTTTTAATCCCAATTTCTCTATGGTATTTCGAACAGCTTCCTTTATATACTCCTTACCGGCACCGCTTATTTCAAGAGGCAATGCTATATTTTCATAAACACTTCTGTCAAAAAGAAGCTTAAAATCCTGAAATACAAATCCTATATTGCGTCTGTATTTCGGAATATTTCCGTGTTTTATTTGTGCTATATCGCGGCCGTCAACATATATAGAACCCATATCATGAACTTCTTCTTTATAAATCAGCCTTAATATCGTTGATTTACCGGCTCCGGACGGACCCGTAAGAAAAACAAATTCTCCTTGTTCTATTTCAAAAGAAACATCGGATAAGGCCTGAATATTTTTTTCATAAATCTTGAAAACCCTGCTGAATTTAATCAAGGTACTATTACCTCTTCATATCCGTTTTCAGGATTTATCACTTGTGTTATACCTTCCTCAAAAAGAGACTTTTTAAGCACTTCCTGGGCTTCAGGCTCTCCGTGGACAAGGAATACTTTTTTCAGTTTTGGAGATGCCGCTCTTTTTATAAAGCTTACAAGCTCTTCGTGTCCTGCATGCCCGGAAAACTCATTAATAACTTTCACATCGGCATTCACCCTGTACGGTTCTCCAAAAATTTTTACATCTTTATTTCCGTCAACCAGCTGTCTTCCAAGCGTATTAACCGCCTGATATCCCACAATAAGTATTGTATTGTTGGGATTGCTTATATTATTTTTCAGATGATGAAGTATTCTGCCCGCTTCACACATGCCGGTTGCGGAAAGTATAATGCAGGGTTTGTTGTATTCGTTGATCGCTTTTGATTCTTCAACATCTCTCACATATTTAACCAGTTCAAGATAAAACGGATTATTGTTGCCTTCAATAAAATCCATCATTTCTTCATTAAAACATTCCGAGTGCTTTTTAAATATCTCGGTTGCCTCTATTGTAAGAGGGCTGTCAACAAAAATCGGCATTGCAGGAATCATTTCCTTTAATGCAAGCTCATTTAAAACATATAACATTTCCTGCGCCCGTTCAACGGCAAAAACCGGAACTATTACCTTGCCGCCTCTGTTATAAGTTGCCGTAATTATGTTTGAAAGCTTGTCAAGGGCGGTTTCAACGGGATTATGATCCCTGCCTCCGTAAGTTGACTCGCATATAAGATAATCAACCTCATATAATTCATCCGGCGGCCTTAATATAGGAAGCTTTTTTCTGCCAAGGTCGCCCGTGAATCCTATTTTAATTTTAACCCCGCTGTCTTTATATTTCAAAACAACCATCGAAGAACCCAGAATGTGTCCCGAGTTTAAAAAATACGCTTCAAGGCCGTCACAAAGTTTAAAATGCTCGCCCAAATTCTTGGGGACAAAAAACTTCATCGACTTTTCCGCCTGCTCAATTGTATATAAAGGATCAAAAAGCGTAAGCCCCTGTTTGGCCCTTTTTTTATTTACATATTCAAGGTCTTTCATCTGGACGTAAGCGCTGTCCGGAAGCATAATTGAGCATAAATCCCTTGTTGCATACGTTGAATATACCGGCCCTCTGAAACCCTGCACAACAGCTGTCGGTATATTTCCGGAATGATCTATATGAGCGTGAGTTAAAATCATTGCATTTATCGAAGAAGGGTCAAAAGAAAAATTTCTGTTTCTTTCAAAGCTTTCTTTTCTTTTTCCCTGAACCATTCCGCAGTCTATCAAAACCCTGAAATTGTCTTTTTCAACAATTATAGCCGAACCGGTAACTTCTCTTGCCGCACCGCGAAATGATATTTTAAGCAAATTACGCCTCAAATTACAAAAGCTTCATTCATCTTATAAACAAAAGTATTTATCTTTCTCTCTTTGCCAATTACTTTTTTCATATCACTTATTTTAAGCTTGCCGTTGACAATCCCCACCATAACACTTTCGCCTTTTTTCATTTTTAATAATTTCATAACCGCTTCATAGCCAAATTCAAGCCCAAGCTTTCTTGATTTCGCCGTGGGACTTCCGCCTCTTTGTATATATCCAAGCACCGAGCATCTTACGTCAAGCCCGGTTTCTTCACTTATCTGCCGCGCCATTTCAATACCTGATCCCGCGCCTTCAGCCATTACTATTATGCTGGAACTTTTCCCGCGTCTTATGCCTTCGTCAAGTTTCATTCCTATTTTTTTTACATTAATGTCTTTTTTAAACTCAGGCAAAAGTATTATTTCCGCCCCTCCGGTTATACCGGCTTCAAGTGTAAGAAAACCGTGTTCCCTTCCCATTATCTCAACAATAAAAACCCTTTCATGCGAATCAGCCGTGTCTCTTATCCTGTCAATTGCCTCAACAGCAACATTAACAGCCGTATCAAAACCTATTGTAAAATCAGTTCCATATACATCATTGTCAATTGAAGCCGGAATAAAAACCGTCGGTATGCCCGTTTCCTTTGTTATTGTGTATGCCCCCATTCTTGAACCGTCGCCCCCTATGACAGCAAGCCCTTCTATTTTTTTTGCAAAAAGGTGTTTATACGCATCCTGCCTTTTTGATTTATCTCTGAAATCCTTGGATCTTACGGTTTTAAGAATAGTTCCGCCCTTGCCTATTATATTGCTTACACTTCTGCTGTCCATGGGTCTGAAAAGATTTTTTAGCAGCCCGCTATAACCTTCTTCTATACCCATTACTTCAATACCGTTTGTTATTGCAGTCCTTACAACGGCCCTGATAGCGGCATTCATTCCCGGTGCATCTCCGCCTGTCGTCATAACTCCTATTCTTTTAAGCATTTGGCAAACCTCCGATGCACTTTCAGAGAATCATTTTTCCGGCGCGCTGACTTTTCCACATCCTTACCCTTAATTCTTCTTCGTCGCGCCTTTCCCAATAAAAAGACGTATCCGTAACATCCAGGTCTTTAATATACTTTTTTCCAAGATAATCAAGAAGTCTTACGGTAATTTTATGGTTTTCCGGATTACCCGTATAAATTTTTATATATCTTTGATGAAAAATTTCAAGTTTCTGTATTGACATCTCGGTTCCGGAAAATTTCTGGGTGTTTACACTTTGTATTGATATTGTTGCAAGCATGCCTTCCTTGTCAAACGAAAGCATTACCGGATCCATGTCATCCGATATCTTTATCGCAATCCCCTCAAGGAACACCTGACTTGCCGGAAGAGATTCCATCGAATTAATTGATCTGACCTCTTCAAAATCAATAAAAGCCGAAGATTTCAAACCTGTTGCTTTACCGCTCTTTTTAATTATGGTGTCAAAATTCTCATTAATTAACTCATACTTCCATCCGCTTATAGTGCATATATCAGCCATTTCTTCCTGTAGCTTTTTCACTTCGTCTCCGCCCGCTATAGAACCGCTGTATTTCAAATAAATCATGCTTAACCGCCCTATCCTTTTATAATAAAAACAACTCTTCTGTTCTTTGGAACAGATTCGTCTTTGAAACCTTTTGTTTTAAAATTGGTCTGTGGAAGTTTCAATTCATCAACTATGTTCTTTTGAAGAGTGGCTATCTGATCTTCAGCAAGACCTGTATCTTCGGCATAAACCCTTATTTCAACAGGGAAATAATTGCTCATTTTTATATAATCTTTAACCTGCTCCAGCATTTTTCTGCCTTCATCAGTAAGCTTTTCCTTGCGTTTTTGCTGAAAAAGCACTTCGCTTGATATTTCAAGATAAAGCATTCCGTCTTTTCTGTATTTTATGGCCGTTACGGTCTTTGGTTCGTTTCTGTTGATTGAATTTGGATTTCCCGCCTTGTCCATATAATATAATCTGTAAGAATATCCCGTGCCGAGTTTCATTATATTTCCCTGTTCATCAAAACCGTCCCATACAAACTGTTCAGGCAAAGAACCGCTGCCTTTTTGCTGTCTTACAGTGTTGCCCGCAAGATCCGTAACCTTAAAACTCCATTTATCAATTTCTATATTTTGAATTTTAGGCTTTAAACTGAATATCGGCGCCTCTTCAAAATATCCAAGTTCCGGATGATAATCCGCTCTTTCCCTGTAAACAGTTTCAGGGAGACTTGCCTTAACATCTTTTATGTCTTCAGGCGCCAGATTTAGAAATGCATCTTCGGTATTAATCACCTTTGCGGCAACCTCATTTATATCTGTTTTTACTTCGGTATCCGGCTTCTCCGCCTGAATTTTTATTTTAAGCTGACCCTTTACAACTATTTCCTGGCTGCCGCCCGATTGCTGGGCATCTTCGGAAAGAATAATCGCAGGAATCCAAACAAATAAAGCCGCCAATAAAATAATAATTTTTTTCATTTTTCACCTCTCAAGCATAAACCTGAAAACGGCAACCCCGGTTTCTTCAGGTCCGGGCTTTGGAGCAAACATAAATTGTTTTGCGGCTTCCAAAGCAAGCTGATCAAGCTCCGGATATCCGGAACCTGATTGCACATATGCATTTTCTTTAACCGAACCGTCGGCACGCACGGTCATATAAACCGACACTTCGGCCTGAACATTCTGTTCCTGTGCCCACCTGGGATAAGGCGGTTTTACAGCTTTCATTATTGCCCTGTTCGCAATCTGCCCTGTTATTAAAAGGGCGTTTTTCTTTGCAATATTTATTGTTCCCGTTTCAACCGATTTTTTAACAAAAGGCGTCGGTTTTTCTATATTTACTGTTTCAGGTTTTAAAGAAGGCTGCTTGGCCATTGTACTTATACCCGGCTTAGCCGAAGGCAGAAAGCTGCTCATTGCCGGCTTATTCTGAAGAGACAAAGCCTGCTTGGGCGCTTCGGCAAGCTGTCTGCTTTGCTGGGCAAGCTCCGCCTGTTTAATTTCCGCCGGCGCAAGCTTTTTGGCCCCTATCTCATTGCTTAAATCAATCGCTTTCATTGCCGGATTAATTTTTGTATCCATTTTATTCAAAGTAAGCGCCTGCGGCTTTTGCATCTCCAGTTTTGGCTTTTCAAGCTCCAGTTTCTGAGGTTTGCTGACTTCAAGCTGGGGAGCTGTTTGCTTTAAAGGTATAAGCTGCTTAAACATATCGGCAACAGATTTTGGTTTTTGTATTTCCTGCGGCTTTTGCTCTTCGGGCATCATCTCCATCATGGTAATTTCTGTAAGAGTGTATTCGGCCATCACTCTTTTTTGTTTCATCTGCCACATTATTATCAGCAAAGCCACAAGGACGTGTATTGTAATTGATATTGCAAATCCGCTTGCTGTTCCTTTTATGTCGTAATCAGAAGCAAACATTTTACAAACCTTCCTTTTTATGTTGTGTTGCAAAATAAATTTTCTTTGGTTTTGTCTTTTTCGCGGTTTCCATGGAATCAATAACAGTTCCATGGTTAATATCAACATCAGCTTTTATTATAACCACCTTTTCATCTATCTCATTTAACTTTTTTTGAAGAACTGCCGCCAATTCATCCTGATTTCTTACATTTTTTTCATTCACGCTCATATTTCCGTCTTTATCGATGGTTATCGTAACGTGGTCTTCATTTTTGGATTCGTCCGTTGCCGCAACCGGCAGAGTTACAGACAGCTTCGACTGCGTCATAAACGGTGTTGTCACCATAAAAATAATAACCAAAACCAGCGATACGTCAACAAGAGGCGTTACATTTATGTTTGTTATCGGTTCTTCATCAGATCCGCCTGCCTGCATTTCACTTTCCCTCCTTAGTTGTTTCTTCTTTCATGATTGTAAGCGTTTTTGCTCCGGCCATTTTTGATGCATCCAAAGCCCATACCATAACACCATGTTTAACATCTCTGTCGCATGTAATCATTACAAGCTTTTTTTCTTTTTTGGCAAGCGCAGAACGCATATATTCAACAAACTGCTCCTCAGGAACTTTATTGTTGTCAATCAGCACGCCTTTTGCAGTAAGTTTTACCGATACAGCCTCGCTTTTTGTACTTTTACCGACTGATGCAGTAACCTTTGAACTGTTCACAATAATTCCGGACTGCACCACCATCGGCGCGGTAACCATAAAAATTATTACAAGAACAAGCGAAATATCAACAAGCGGGGTTACATTTATATCTGTTATTCCCGCGTCGTCATTTCCTCCTGCCTGCATAACCGCCCTCCGCATAATTTGCAAGGATTACCAGGAATTTTCTTGTCTGGGCATCCATTTCAACAGCTATATTTTTTACTTTCTTCGTATAATAGTTAAAAATAATAACGGCAGGAATAGCAACTCCCAATCCGGCAGCCGTTGCAATAAGAGCTTCGGCGATACCAACCATAACAACTTCAGGTCCTCCGCCTGCCGATCCCGCAAGATCTCTAAACGCTTTTATAATACCAAGAACCGTTCCAAGCAGCCCGATAAACGGGGATGTGTTCCCCAGAGTACCAAGAATACCAAGGTATCTTTCAAGATTGACTTTTTCTTCCATCTGCTTTGCTTCCATAAGCTTTGCAAGTTCTTCCCTGGGCAAAGCCCTGCTTTCCATTCCTTCCGCAATAACTCTTGCAACAGGTCCCGGCTGTGTTTTTACAAAGCTTTCCGCTTCTTCAAACTTTTTATCCACAATCAAGCCCTTGACTTTATTCATAAACTTTTCGGAATCAAGCTTGTTTTTTCTGTAATAAATAAACCTTTCTATCGTAATGCCAACAATCCATATTGAAAGAAAAAACATAAGGACTATTACCCAGCTGCTTCTTATAACCTGCATGGCGTCAATCTGATAACCGGAACCTCCTTCACTGGCAAAAACCGTACCGTACATCAGAAGCGCCGTTACAAGTGCAAAAAATTCGTAAATCCTGCGTTTCATACTTCTCCTCCTTGGAATATATTTTATTATCGGTATTTATTATTATTTAAAAGCATCAGGATAAGCCGCTTTTATCTGCGGTATTCTGCCTTGTGCAAAAGTAACATATTCTTTTGCCCCTTTGCTTGCGGAAATTAACTCGTATATTCTTACGGCATTTTTCCAATCCTGTTTTTCTTCATATTTTCCGGCCAAATCAACAAGCGCATTTAACCTGTAAATATTATCCGGAGGTTTTACATCAACCATTCTTTCATATGTTTCAATCTGTTTTTCAAGATTCTCGGTATTTCCGTATATCTGACCAATTGAGTAAATCGCCTGTATTTTTTCTTCTTCTGTCCCCTTGGCAAAGACCTGTTCAAAAGCCGCCAACGCTTCCGGATATCTTTTTTGTTCAAGATAAATTCCAGCTATATACAATTCAAGCCCTTTGGTTTTCTCATCTTCGGGATATTTTTTTATAAAATCTTTGTATATCGCAATTGCCTCGTCTTTTTTTCCCAATTCAGTATAAGCAAGGGCGGAATTATAAAGCGAATTTGCGGCGTACTGGCTGTCAGGATATCTTTCAAGAATCTTTCCGTAATAAAGCACCGCTTCAGCATAATTTTTATTTGTAAAAGCGGTTGTTGCAAGATTAAAAGTGACTTCCGGCGCAAGCTCATGCTTTGGATAATTTTTGATAAAAGCTTTGTACGCATTAATTGCATCGTCAGCCCTTTTTAATTCCTGATAGCAGGCTGCAATATAATAATTGGCATTTATTGCAAGCGAATCATTCGGGAACTCCGCGATTAATTTCTGAAACACCTCTATCGCTTTCTGGAACTTGGTCGCTTTATAGTACATTTCAGCCGCCGAGTAAAGCGCATTTATGGCAAGATTGCTGCCCGGATATTTTGAATAAAAATCCATCATCATATCAGGGTCTTCTTTTTTCTCGGCTTTAACATACATGGCACGCTGCATTCCGTCTTCAACACTTTTTATCTTTGTGGAGTCGGGATATTTTTTCAGAAAATCCTGATAAGCTTTTACCGCGTCGGCTTCCTTCCCGGAATTATAATACACTTCCGCGATGGACAGCATGGCGTCTTCGGCAAACTCGGATTCCGGCCATTTGGTCATCGTTAGCTTAAAGCCGGCTATTGCCTCGTCATATTTTTGTGCTTTAAAATAAATATCGGACATTTTAAATGTGGCTTCCGCCGCGCGTGAACTTTTGGGATAATTTACCGTAACCGTTTTCCATGATTCTATTGCGTTACCGTATGCTTCAATTACTTCATACGCCTTACCCTGCTGATACAAAGCTTCCGCCACCAGCTCATAGCTGTACTGATCTTTATTCGCTTTATAATTATACGCAAAATTCTGATAAGCATTTGCCGCTTTTTCGTATTCTTTTTCAGCAAATAAAGAGTGGGCAATCAAAATTTCACATGCAAGCTTTGTTTTTTGATCAACATTCGAGCTTAAAACATCCCTTGCCATTGTCCTTGCGGGCTTATAATTTTCAAGCTGATAATAAGTCCATGCAAGACCGGCCCTTGCCTCATTAACAATATCCGATTCATAATAATTATCTATTATCTGTCTGTAAGCATTTGCCGCCGGCGCATAAAGCCCGTTTTTATAATAAGCTTCCCCAAGATAATAATATGTGCGGGCCCTTATATTCTTACCTTCGGGATCTCTGAACTTATCCGATATTGCGCGTATTGCAATTGAAACTTCGCTTGCAAGCAGGCTGTATTGTTTCTGTTCGTAATAGCATATTGCTGTCATCAAAAGAGCCGCTTCCGTAATATTGGTATACTTGAATTTTTCAAGTATATACCTGTACATTTCAAGCGCTTTTGCGTAATTCTTTTTATAATAATATGCATTTCCAAGAAGATAAAAACCAATATTTAAATCCTCATGTGTCACAAACTTTTTGGCATATGCCTCAAGCACTTCTATTGTTTTGTCATAGTCTTTATTGTATAAATAGCACCATCCCGCACGCATCTGAGCCGATGCCACGGCGTCAAAAACATTTGGGTAATTTGAAAGAACCGCTTCATATGCCGCCTGTGCTCCTTTGATATCGCCTGACTTTCTGAAGCACTCACCGATTAAATACTGCGCATATGCTTTTACCCTGTCATCGCCGTATCCCGTTATCACGGATCTGTATGCATTAATTGCATCTTTATACTTTCCCTCTCTGAAAAGGCTTGATCCAAGCTTCAAATTCGCATACGGAGTAAGCTTGCTCATTGGAAAACGCAAAGCAAACTGTCTGTAATCCGTTCCCGCAACAGAATAGTTCTCTCCTTTGTAAAAACATTCGGCTTTATTATAAAGAGCGCTTTCAAGATATCTGCTGTCTTTATACATGTCAACAATGTTCTTAAATGCGCTTGCCGCATCGGGATAATTTTTCATTCTTGCAAGCGAATGTCCTCTGTAATAATAAGACACATCGCTTGTTATTTTTCTCAGCTTTTTTTCGGCGGCATCATATCTTTCAAGATAAAAATCAATTATTCCTCCGGCAAGTTTAATATCCGGATCTTCCTCATAAAATTTATTTTTGGCAAGAAAATCCGTCAACTCCCTGTCGGCTTTCTTATACTCCTTAAGATTAAGGTAAGAAAGGGCTATTCCGTACACAGCCTCCATATGAAACATGCTTGTATTGTATTTAAAACGATATGCATTGTATGCTTCTATTGCTTCGTTAAATTTACCCATATTATAAAGACATTCGCCTATCTTATACATTGCAGAATCCGCATACGGCATATTTCCATATGCATCAACCAAAGCCTTAAAAACAGTTATTGCTTTTGAATAATCTTTGTTTTTATAATAAATTAATCCCTGCAAATACTTTGCCCTGGCGGCTTCAAATCTGCTTACGTCTCTCCATCTTTCCGCAAAATTGCCGGCCAATTCCGCTGCGCTTATATCAGGAGTCTGTGTCACGGAATTATATGCGGCAACAATATTTTCCCAGTCTTTTTGCAGTTCTTTTCCGCCGCCTTTTTCCGCAGCAAAAAGCGGGCAGGCGGTTAATACAAGACATAAAACCGCTGATATTAAAGCGTTTTTCATTTTCATTTTATCTCCTGTTATTCTTCAAGTTCTATGGATCCCGGAGTCATCGGCAGCCTGCTTGAAATCTTTACCGTCTCAGGCGAAGATTCAATGACTTTGCCGTTTTTATCTTTTACTTTAAGCACACAACGATACTCGCCGTCGGTAACCGGAAGGCCCCTGTCGTCTTTCCCGTCCCAAATAATTGAAGGCGGAGGGTTCTCATCACCGCTGTAAGAACGAACGGCATCCCCGTCTTCATTCATTATGTTCAATTCCCACTCAACAGCAGGATATTTGGTCTGAGCGTATATCGAAAGTGTGGTTGTCTTTTTTACGCCGACCGGAGAAAATATTTTAGGTTCGGCTTTCATTGAAACATCAAATCCTCCGAAAGCAAGGGAAAAAGCAAATCTGTGAGTCCAGCCCAATTCCTGCATCGAAGCCGAATAGTCAATCTTATAATTTTTCATCACCCTGTAGCCAATCCCGAAGGTAAGTTCTGTCTCATCTTTCCCCGCTCTTACCGATAAATCGTCAATAGGATTTATCTCAAGTCCCGCACGCAGCTTAAACGCTTTTTTTGAAAATTCCTGTTCCAAATCCAAAGTTGGAATTATTCTGTCTCCAATAAGATGGCCGGCAATGCCAAACTTAAGACTTACAGGAAATGTTTCCGCAGAATTATTCAACTTTACAACTGGTGGAAGAGCGTTTATTAATGACAGCCCCACACTGAGAAATTCCGCCGGAACATAGAAAAAACCCGCATCAACTCCGTATCCTATCGAACTCTTTTTATCAACAGACTCGGTTACAAGCTTTATATTTATTCCGCCGGAAACAGGCCCGAAAATATCTCTTGCATAAGAAAGCAGCACGGCCTGGTTTGAAATGTCAAACTTCCCTGTTGCCTGCCAAATTTTATTCCTTCCGTCAAATTCAGACGAGCCAAGGCGGACATATGCAAGACCTATTGTTCCAATCCCGGAAAAAGGCACGGAAGCGGCCGCAAAATCATACATTGTATTTTCAAAAAGCATTACATGGAGGAAAGTGAACTGATAAGGATTCTGCTGCGCAAGTCCTGCCGGATTATAATAAATTGCGGATACATCATCGGCAAGCCCGGTAAAAGCTTTGCCCATTCCAAGAGCTCTTGCTCCCGCCCCCCAGCTTAAAAATTCACCGGGAGTTCCGTAATCGCCCGCCGCAAATACGGTTAATCCAAGTGTGAATATGGCAGTTATCAAAACCATTGCCTTTTTCATCACGTTCCTCCTGTTTATTGGACGTTTTAAAAATTACTTTTGTTTATTTCTGAACAGCTATTTTCCTTACCATCTTTTCTTTCTTTCCGTTTATTACGGCTTCAACAACACAAATATATCCGCCGTTTCCAACAATATCTCCCTTTTGATTTCTTCCGTCCCAAGGATAACTGTTCATTCTTCCAGGTATTGCATAAGGCTGATTCTGGCTGAATTTCTTTTCCAAAACCAGATCTCCAAAAAGGTTGTAAATTTTAAGCGTTACATCCGTGGGTTCCACAAGCAGATAATCTATATTGGTAGACTCCGTACCCGCGGCAAAAGGATTGGGATAATTTGTAACTTCTCCCGGTATCGGGTCAGACAGCGAAGTAAATACCGTGACATTTGCAGTCATTGTTCCGTATGAAGCTTCAACAACAGTCTGGCCGTTAACATAGGCGGCCGTAAGAGGCACTATTGCCCTTCCGTCCGTACCGCTGACTGCGGCAGTCTGTGTTAACCCGCCAAATGTTGACTGCCCCGAAACAATCCTGAAGCCAACATTTCCGCCGCTTACCGCGTTGCCGTTGGAATCACGAAGAGTTGCTATTATATTCGGCAGTGTTCCTGAACGTGCATTCTGAGGGTCTGCGGCCAAAGTAAGGTTAACATTTGACGTGTTTGCCTTCATATCAATAATACAAGACCAGCGCGGAGAACCGTTTATTTCACCGTTGGGATCTGTTGCCCTTATTCTAAAAAGACCGGAACGGTCAAAACTCATCTTACCGGTATACGAACCATTAACAATATTAAAACTGGACGGATTTAATGTTCCCGGTATTACGGTGTTTGAATTGTTTGCCGATGTAACCGGCGCCAGGTCAACAGCCCAAGTTCTTCCGCCCACAGGCACCTTTATTGAAGCGTTGGCATCAACCACATTGATGGTAAAGTCAAACTGCGCGGGAGCGGCCTGCGCGGTTGTGGTTTCCGTCCCAACCTCATTTAATACTCCGTTAACTATCAGCTGGTATTCAAGATTTCCGCTGTTAACAATATTTACATAAAGTGGATTCAGAAATACCTTGTTATAGATTGCGTAATCCCTGTCTGTAATTGTAAACTCTTTTGGTCCTGTATCAGCCTGAACCGCCGTTGTGCTTGCCTTTCCGTCAACAAGCGTTACGGTAATCTGATTGTTCGGCGAAGGATAAGAACCCGGATTATCGGCGGTTGAAGACCTTAGCCTTACCACATTGCTTGCACCTGCCCTGTAATTTCCGTAAACGTCCGCCGCATATATTGACACAGGGAAATAAGTTCCTGCAAGCTGGTTGTATGATGTGCCTTTCACTCCGTTGTTCCAGTCCGTAAACGATGTGGCCGTGCCTGAACCTGCATCAACATAAACGCCGGGAACAATTATCTGGAATCCGTGCAAGTCTCCTGCCGTTGTCACAAATCCAGGAGTTTCAAAACCCATGATTCCTTCTCTGCTGCATCTTGCGCCCACCGTTACACCCTGCATAGCAGTGTGAAGTTCAACATTTGCAATCACCTGGTCATCACCGGGCTGTATAAATAAAGGAGGAACAGGCTTTGCGTGCCTGTCATTGGTTGTAACGGTAATTGTCATACCTATTGTATCAGCTGTAATTGTTCTGTTTCCATAAGCATCACAGCTGTAAATGGTATAATCAGCCGCAGGATGCGAAGGATTGTCATTTACCGTTCTTGTTGTTGGCATTCCGTAAAACATCGGGAAATTGGTGGGCGGTTCAGCGGTAAATCTGCCGTTATCGTATGTCATTCCGCTTGTAATCATAAAAAGTCTTTCAAACGCATTTGACCTTACAATAGTTGAAGGCATTGACGGTGTTGTTATTGAACCGCTGCTTGCCCTTATATTCTCTGTTAAAGGCGCCTTAAATAACCTTACGCTTGCAACAGCCCTTCCGTTTGTAAGCGGATATGACTGCGGATACATCGTATTATTTCCGCCCACGTTGGCGGCAAGATCAACCACATTATTGTAAGGAGTTCCTCCGTTTGTATCATCACAAATATTTCCGAACTGGTCTCTGGCCAGAATTGTAATATTAAAAGGATTTCCGGCTATCACAGGACCTGTGGGAGCCTCAACGGTAAAATGGTTTATCGTTGTATGCCTTACAGGTATTGCGGGAGATGTATTGTCTATATACGTGGGATGATCCGCGGTTATTGTCTGTGTTCCGTTTCCAACGGTTCTTAACGTAAGCGTTGACTGATATCTTCCATTTGTCAAAGTTACATTTCGCGGCACAGTGCCTTCAGGCACAGATGCAGCCGCATCAGTTGACTGCAGCTGAACCGTTTGAGGAGGCGCTGTATATACCATGTTATAATAGTCATCAACAAGCAGAACACTTAAATCTCTCGGCAGACCCGCTTCATAAGTAAGAGGATTACCGCTATACCCGTAATAGCCAATCATGTTTATGTGAGTAAGCGCGGGTTTATGTACCATACCTTCAGCAAGCACAAGAACCCTTGAAGGATTATTCCAATAAAGGTTAAATTTATTGCTGTAATTTATAAGCGATCCAAACTTTGCTTTTATTGTTGTGCCTCCGCCCGTTGTTCCTCCTTCAACTGTTGTTGCAGCCTTATACATTGTAACCTGCATTACGCAAACACCGGCTGTAAATGTAAGCGAATTTCTTGGTTCAAGAAGATATTCCGACGCAGTATATCCTTGCGCTGTATAATCATTCCCGTCAAAAAGCTCAACAGTTCCGCCCGTAAAGCCGGTTGCAACCGTTGTTTCATCAGCCATTGCTGTTATTGAAATTGTAAAAGGAACGCCGGCAATCTGCGTTCCAATCGGCTGATTGTTTACGGCTGTTATGTCAAATCTGTAAATCGAAAATATTGAGATATACGGTGAAACCCCTGGCTGTATTGCATTATCAGCGGCGCTTGCAATTAAACTGAACGTGTTTGACTTGGACAAATATCTTACCGTATAAGTTGCAACCCCGTTTGTTGTAAATTTCGCAACAGGTGTAGGGGTTGGCGCAAGACCGTCAATCCTTGTGTTAACTTCATCCGTCACGCTTTTTAATCTTACTTCCCCCACATAAGATGTAACTTTGTTCCACCACGGATCAACGACATTAACTTTTACGCTGAAATCGGAATTTGACGCCTGACCTGTCGGTGAATTATTCCAGCCGTCAATTGTTCCCGGCCTTTCCTCAACACCCGGAGGTATTACCTGCAGTTTATGATTTACAGGCGAGAAATTAACCGTGAACGCATTGCTTGTTCCGGTGTTGCCTAAATAAGATTCCGGAGTGTCAGTATACACATTGCTTACAAACAGTCTTGCGGTATAAGTAATTGCCCTGTATGCGGCAAAATCAACAGTCCTTTGACCGTTATTTGAAGCCGTAAAAGTTATGGCCCATTTGTAGCCATAAGGCCCTACATTGCTTCCGCCCATATACATAGTTGATTCATAAGGAGAAGCATAATCCGTATTTGGCGAACTTACATAAACTATCTGGTTTCCACTTGACGCAAAATCAGTCTTTATGTTTCCAAACTGGTCTCTTGCATATATTGTTGCGGTTGTTGTGACTCCGGCGGTAAGCATTGAGGACTGGATTGAAATGTCAAAATAAGAAAGCGCTGAAGCAAGAACAGGTATATTAACCGTTCCTGCAAAAATTGAAGTCTGGGTATCGGTTGCCGTTACGCTTTGAGTTCCGCCTTTTGTCAAAACAATATTATATGTGCCTTCTCCGGCTGTAAGTGTTATATACTGCGGAAGCTGATTTCCGCCCACAGTTGCGCCCGAATCACCCGACGTTATGGCAACTATGTCATTGTTTGTGGTTATTTTGTTTCCCCACCTGTCCGTGGCATATACATTTATGGTTACAGGCGTACCGGCTGTTACAGTAACCGGAGCTCCTGACTTCCCTTTATTGGGGTCCGCCGGAACATTATAACCGGGGTTATATATTTCACCCGGCGCAACTTGGAATATTTTATACAAAGAACCCGGATTTACGGTAAACGGATTGCTTTCGCCGTTAACCGCCCCTGATGTCATTCTTAAAGTTACATTAAACGCCCTTTGATAAATAACAACCCCAAGAACGGCAATGCCGTTTGTAAAGCTAAACGAGGAAAGAGAATAATTTGTTGACGCTATCGGGGTTCCGCCCGTAAGAACGGAAAGAGTCGGCGAACCCGAATAATTTGTAATTGTATTGCCATATGGATCCATCGCCACACATGATGTGGTAAAACTCTGGCCGGCATTTTTATTTGTTATTGTCTGCGGGAAATAAAACATACCAAGCGTGCTGCTGAATGTCATTGGTATTATATCCGTGCCGGCTGTTGCCCCGCCGCTGTGCGTGGCTGTTAATGTCTGATATCCGGGCGCAACGGTTCTTAAAGTTACATCAAATATGGCCGAACCCCCGGTTATTGTTTTGGTTGAAGCGTCATAAGAATCATTTGGATCGCTTGAATCAAGTGTTATTGTTCCAGTGGCTCCGGTGACTATATTAAAATACGCATCAACGGCATAAACACTTACATTAAAAGAACTTCCCGCTGTCTGTGTAATACCGTAAGTTGAACCTCCAACTCTTCCGTTTCCCGTTGCGGTACCCTGCAAAAGCGTCTGTGTGGGCGCAATTATTACAAGACGGTTAAGAGCGGCCGCATTAACCTGAAAGGTGTTCGAATTGTTTGTCCTGCTTGGAACGTCGCATATAACCTGAAGCCTTACATTGCCAGTATCCGCGTTATAAAGTGTTACATAGCCGTTATAGACTCCGTTTGTAAAATTTATGGCCCCTATCGTCACATCTTCAGCAGATGAAGGGTATCTTGCATAAAGCATGGCGCTTCCGTTAAAGCTGTTTACAACGGCATTTGTGTTGTCTATTGCGGTAATTGTAACTCTGAAAGGCGTTCCTGCCGTTGGCGAAGATATTGTTGCAAAACTGAAGCTTGAAATATATTGGGCGGTAATTGTTACGCTTCCCGGAAAAAGCCCCGTGGAATTACCATAAATACCCACGGCTCCGGTAGATGTTGTATTAACTGTTATGGTTACATATTGCTTGCTTGCGGTAACGGAAGCTTCTGTCAGATTAAGACTTATCGGGTTATTTTGAAAAGTTGTGGCAGGAGAACCGTTTGAACTCATTGTCACGGATGCATTACTGCTAAAAGGATTGGTTCCGGCGCTGTCAACCGAATATACAGTTGCCACAAAAGGCACGCCGCAGGTCTGCGGGTTGGGCGAACCCGTAACACCACTGCCCGCGGTAAAAGTCTGCCCCGGAGCGGTAATTATTATTTTTTCACCTGCAGCAAAAGCGTGGTTTACGATTAAGATAACAGCGGTTAATACCGCAAGATAGCGCAAAATTTTTAAAAACATCACAAAACCTCCCGATGCTTTTTTAAAACATACATATACTATATATATTAATTGAACACCGCTTTTAAATCAAGTTAATTTTAAAAATTCAAAAAACAGCTTTAATAACAAGGATTTTTTTTGTATTATCCGTAATTTTGACTCTTTCATCAATCCTGATACCCGGTATCCATAATATCTTGTCTTCATCAGTAACAACGGGAAGTTCTTTATTTTTTATTTTTTGTTTAATGAAAAAGTCTTTTAATTTAACGGTTTTCTTCATTCCATAAGGAATAAATTCATCACCGGATTTTTTACTTCTTAAAAACAGCTTTTTTGTAATCTTATCGTAATCCAGACAGGCAATATTTTTGTCAGAAAAATCCATTTTTTTAAATTTAACCACCAATTTCGCCCAAAAAGTCACCCCGTTGAATTTTACCGCTTCACCCCCTATTATTAATTCAACGGGTTTTTTAGATTTTTTTTTATTCTTTTTATTTTTATTTGTGACAATAAATTTATTCTTTAAATGATAAACATAAAGGTCTTGGGTTATATCAGCATTTTTCCCCTGAAGCAGGGCGTCAGTTACAAGGTTAACCAGATTTTTTCCTGATTTTCTGGGGCCAATAAACTCAATAAGCGCCTGCCTTATGACCCTTCCCCTGATTGCGGGATGTGCATTTTTAAGCTTCTCGGCATCAAAAATCTTTTCCCCGTCAACCGATTTCATTGTTTCGGAAATAAATCTTTCCGTAATATTTCCGATAAATTCAGAATCAGCCGCCAGAAGTTCAGCCTGTTTTGCACAGGATACAACAAAAGAAGGATTGAAATTTTTTTCAATAAAAGGAATCAGCATGCTTCTTATCCTGTTCCTTTCATATTTATTGCTATCATTGGTTTTATCCGTCACATAATCAATGCGGTTTAATTTAAGATAATTTAATATGTCTTTTTTCGTTTCGCCAAGAAGAGGCCTTACAAAAAAAATATTTTTTCCTTTTGCGGCGCCTCCAAACTCGGAACCTCCTACTAAACGTTTTTCGCTTATACCTGACAAACCTTCAATTCCGGCGCCTTTAATCAATCTCATAAGATATGTCTCAGCCAAGTCATTCATATTATGCCCCAATACAATAAACCCGGCTTTTTCTTTAAGGGCCCGCTTTATAAGAAAATTATATCTTGTTTCTCTTGCGGCCATTTCAACGCCAAACCCATTTTTTTCCGCGGTTTTCTTTACATCCTTACAACCGGAAATAAATTTTATTTTGTTTTTCCCGCAATATTTCCTGCAGAACTTTTCATCTCTGTCGCTTTCAACGCCTCTCAATTTATGGTTAAAATGGCATGCGATAACGGTGAATTTGTTTTCAAAAGCGCAATCAGAGATAATCTTTAACAAAGCCGTTGAATCAGGACCGCCGGAAAAAGCAACAATTATTACGGAGTTTGAAGGAATTAAATATTTTATTTTTCTTTTTACGCGGGATACCAAAGCAGCTGCATTAAGATATGCTTTCATTTCATATTTTTTTTTATGCATCAAAACAAAACTCCAAACTTAAAACCGCATTTGTATTTTTCAAGGAGAGAATTTATTTTTGGTAGCGGGGAAGGGACTTGAACCCCCGACCCACCGGGTATGAACCGATTGCTCTAAACCAGCTGAGCTACCCCGCCACCTTAAATATTATCAGCTCTAAAATTTATCTTTATAATAACCGTCAAAACATTAAGGTTATATCAAATTTGAAGTGTTTTTGCAATATTTTTATGCAAGGTCATCTTAACAAATACATATTGCATTTTAACACCCTATTAAATAAAATATTTAAATATATAAATAAAAGAGGTGAAAGCGTGGAATATCGAAGCATATTTACAGGCGAAAGCGCGCCCATGACACCGGGCGACAAAAAAAATAACAAAGAAAATCCCCCTGCCCCTCCGGACAACAAAAAAGAAAAGCTGAAACTTGCCGTATTAATACTCGGCGCATCATTGCTTGCGGGCTTTGCAGCCGGTGTATTTATGGCGTTCACACAGGATGTCCCTGAAGTTGCGGATTTAAAAAGCTATAAACCAAGCATGACAACCGCCATTTATGACAATAACGGAAATCTGGTTACTCAGCTTTACTCGGAGCAGAGGACCCTGGTTAAAATAGATCAGATACCTGATACTCTGAAAAAAGCCATCATAGCAAAAGAAGATCCCAGATTCTATCAGCACGGCGGCCTTGATTTCAGAGGCATCGTCCGCGCCGCTTTTAACAATTTAACACACGGCAAAATAGTTGAAGGCGCTTCAACAATCACAATGCAGCTTGCAAACAATCTTTTTCTTACCAGGGAAAAAAGATTTACAAGAAAAATCAAGCAGGCGCTTCTTGCACTGCAAATAGAAAAATATTATACAAAAGACGAAATACTTGAAATGTATTTTAACCAGATTTATTTCGGGAGCGGCGCCCACGGCGTTGAGGCCGCAGCCCGTACATATTTCGGCAAGCATGCAGAGGAGCTTACTCTTCCAGAATGCGCAATGCTTGCGGCACTGCCTCAGGCTCCAAGCGGATTTAGCCCTTACAGGAATCCGGCTCTTGCGCTTGAAAAAAGAAATATTGTGCTTGGAATTATGGCTGATAAAGGTGTTATTACTCCCGCAGAACGTGATTCGGCAATAGCATCTCCTCTTGTTTTAAGCAAACTCGAGGTAAGAAATGCGCCCTATTTTGCGGAATATGTCCGCCAGCAGCTCGCGGCAAAATACGGAGACCAGGCAATATATAAAGGCGGGCTTAAAGTAACAACAACGCTTGATTCAAATCTTCAGCAGATTTGTCAGGATGTTCTGGCCGCTCATATAAAACAGCTCGAAAACAAAATCTCGGTTGTGTCAGGAAAAACCCCTGACCCGGAAAAACCGCTTCAAGGTGCGCTGATTGCCATCGAACCGTCCACAGGTTATATAAAAGCCATGATCGGAGGTATGGATTTTTCCGGAAGCGAATTTAACCGCGCCGTTCAGAGCAGAAGACAGACAGGTTCTTCTTTTAAGCCAATTGTTTACACGGCGGCAATTGACAACGGATTCAGAGTTTCCGATATAATAATGGACTCCCCTATTGTTTATAAAAACGAAAACGGAACCGACTGGAGGCCGGAAAACTTTAACGGCAAATTTGGCGGTCCATCCACGATTCTTGACGGCCTTACATTCTCAACAAATGTGGTTACAATAAAATTATTAAGCTCTGTAGGAACAAGCACCGTCGCCAAATATGCCAGAAAAATGGGGATAACATCCCCTCTTACAAAGGACCTGACAATGGGGCTTGGTTCTTCAAGTATTTCCCTTCTTGAAATGGTAACCGCTTTCTCTGTCTTGGCATCGGGCGGAATGAAGCCCGAGCCGCTCTCGATATTAAGCGTAAAAGACAGTGAAGGCAAAGAAATACTTCATAACGAACCCAAAATATCCGAAGCACTCAATGAGACAACGGCATATATAGTGACATATATGCTTCAAAATGCCATAGACCGCGGCACAGGCAAAACCATAAGAAATTTGGGATTTACAGCGCCTTTTGCAGGCAAAACAGGCACAACAAATGAATTTACGGACGTATGGTTTATAGGTTTTACTCCAAACATTGTAATAGGTGTATGGATAGGCTATGACGAAAAAGAAAGTATGGGAAGCTTCATGACAGGGGGCTTTGCAGCCGCGCCTGTTGTGGGCGAAATTATGCTTAAAGCCTTTGGCAACAAGACTGATGACTTCCCTGTTCCCGAAAAAATAGTTTTCAAAAAAATCTGCAGAAAAACCGGCTTTCTTGCCGATGTAAACTGCCCCAAAACACTTGATATGCCTTTTGTCACAGGCTCTGAACCCACAAAAACATGCACGCTTCATTCCGGTTCAGGCAGTTTTATTGACACCGAATTCGACGAAGAAGGCGACACGGAAAGCCATTCCGAAACAAGCAAACCCTCATCAAACAAGAAACAAAAAGATATTACGGCAGCACCGGTTAAAAAAGACACGGAAGAGGATGTAAACGAAGAAAGTAAAGATAAAACTTCCGGGATAGACGCTTTTGGCGGATTTTAAACAGTCTGCATAAAACAGGCGTATGCTTCCCGAAAAGAAGAAATTATTCCGTTTTTTTCAAAACTGTACCAGCCTTTTCCTTTTGTCCCTATTATTATATGATCCATAAGATTCATGTCCATTTCCCTCAGAGCAAAATAAAGTCTTTTGGTTGTCTTAATATCGCTTTGACTCGGGGCGGTATCGCCGCTTGGATGATTATGAATAACTATTATAGAAAGGGCGCCGTGTTTTAACGCAAGCTTTACAATTTCGCGGGGATACATAAGCGACTGGGTTATGGTGCCTTCACTTAATCTTTCAACAGCCATCACCCCGTTCTTGGCATCAAGAAAAACGCCATGGGTTTCTTCTTTATCCGAAAGCGCACATATCCCCTGAAAATAATCTACAACATCCTCTTGAGAATTTATTGTTTTCCTTTCTCTTAAAAAAGAATCCGCCATATAACAATTTACAAATTCATTTATTATGCCGAAAAAAATTTCGGCCTGTTCGCCGATTCCTTCGGCATAACCCTTTTTAACAACATCAAACACATGCCTGAAACTTCCGTTGCTGCGTGCATAAATTGTTTTTGCCTGAGGCTTTACATCCCTTCCCCTTATAACATAAGAAAGCATTAATTCAATTATTTCTTCCCTGCTTACCTTGCCAAGCTTAAATCGATCTTTAAGACGAGCAATATGCCCCTTGCCGTATTCAGATGATTTTTTCACAGCAGTTCCCCTCTATGTTTTATTCAATAAAATCTTTTTAAATAAAAAAGGCAGGCACGATTTCATCATGCCTGCCTTTTAATAAATTTATTAATCAGAAAAGGAAAAGCACCGCTATTGCTCCCGCAAATAAACCCGCCAGAAGAAGCGGATGAACTCCCATTTGCTGGCTTATTCTTGGCTCCGTCTCGCCGCCCGAACCCATCTTTGCAAGAATATTTTTTACCTGCGGATTATTCGGATTAAGTGAAAGCGATTTCTCATATGCAGCTCTTGCCTTGTCCGTATCGCCTTTTTTATAATATGCAGTTCCCAGGAACTGATAAGCCTGATATGTGGGCTGCACTTTTGCGCTTGCATTGTAATATTTAATGGCCATATCATACTGCTTTGCTTTAAGATATTTATGGCCCATAACAAGATATTTTTGTCCCTTACCTCCGGCAGCACCTGCGCCGCCTGCCGCAGCAGCGCCTGATCCGCCCGCTTTTGCCATTAAAGCTTTTGCCTGAGCATGCGAAGGGTTAAGCTTAAGTGCCTGCTGTGCGTTTGACAATGCCTCAGGTTTTTTCCCGCTCATATAATTGGCAAGACCTGCATAATAATAGGCATCCGCAGAAGGAGAAAGTTTTATGCTGTAATTGTAATACTGCAATGCCTTGTCATACTGTTTGGCTTTCAAAAACTTGTGACCCTGCAACAGATACTGTTTAGCCTGTGCAGGATTTGCCATGGCTGCTGTTGCCGCAAACAATACAGCCATCAGCATAATTACAACTACCTTTACTTTAAATTTCATGCAGCACACTCCTTATATATAGTTATTTTATTTTCAAGGCATCGGAGGCAGTTCATCGCCTTCTGCCATTCCCATATCTTCTTCTTCGGGAAGACCTGCACCCATATCGTCTTCCGCGGGAAGCATTCCGTCATCCATTCCCATATCTTCGCCTTCCATATTCATATCATCCATTCCAATATCATCAGCAGGCATTTCCTCTCCAGGAAGTCCTGCATTTTCATCTCCTGTCGGCATACCCATATCTTCTTCCATTCCTATATCGCCCATGTCTTCACCTTCAAGTCCCGGCTCTGCCATTTCATCCATGCCCATGTCTTCACCTTCAAGTCCCGGCTCTGCCATTTCATCCATGCCCATGTCTTCACCTTCAAGCCCCGGCTCTGCCATTTCATCCATGCCCATGTCTTCGCCTTCAAGTCCCGGCTCCGCCATTTCATCCATGCCCATGTCTTCGCCTTCAAGTCCCGGCTCCGCCATTTCATCCATGCCCATGTCTTCGCCTTCAAGTCCCGGCTCCGCCACTTCATCCATGCCCGTGTCTTCGCCTTCAAGTCCCGGCTCTGCCATTGCATCCATGCCCATGTCTTCGCC
>CAYQIS010000009.1:0-53607 GCA_964417645.1 uncultured Spirochaetia bacterium | reverse complement strand
TGTCTTCGCCTTCAAGTCCCGGCTCTGCCATTGCATCCATGCCCATGTCTTCGCCTTCAAGTCCCGGCTCTGCCATTGCATCCATGCCCGTGTCTGCTTCCATACCCGGTATTTCAGGAGCCACCGTTGTTTCACCGGGCAAGCCCGGTTCTTCCGCAGGCAATCCTATTGAAGGAATTTCAGGTTCAGGAAGAGCTGCTGATTTTTTCTTTTCAGCCGGTTTTTTTGCATAAGACGACGCTTTCTTTTTCTTTGGAGTAACAGTATAAGGTTTTACTCTGTATTGTTTAATATCAACTTTTGCATATCTGCTTTCAGGAACAATGTCTCCGCCTTCACCTTCCCCAAGAATTGAACTGTCAACAACCTTTACGGCGGACATCCTTTGATATGCTTGTACAACTTCAACCATCACATCGCCATATTTACCCCTTACCAAAAATCTGTCCCCGTTTTTTATCCCATGAGCCTTTCCAACATCAACATAACTGTACTCTCTCTTTGCGTCAGCAACACCTATTATTTTTGCTTTTACTTTAAAATCTGTTTTTCTTTCGGCGGACCAAGATATAACAGGTATTAAAATTATTGTTATAATTAAAGACGCAAATATTTGTAAAAACCTTCTCATGGTTCCTCCAAACTTTTTTATTATAAGTGAACACATCTTATCATTTTTAAATTAAAACTGTCAATATAAAAAATTTCTAACGGGCAAAATGCGGTTTCAAAAAACGCACTTTCTGTTTTAACCCTTATTTTTATGGGAATTTAAAGGTTTAAACTGTCATAATTTAAGTTTTTTTATTATTAATTTTAATGCACCCTGAACCGCTCTTTTTCTGTGTGAAATCTTGTTTTTTTCAGCAGGACTCATTTGCGCAAAAGTTTTACCGGCTTTTGGCCAATAAAAAACAGGGTCATATCCAAAACCGTTTTTCCCCTTCATTTTTTCGGAAATATAGCCCTCTACTCTGCCTTCGTGCCATGTTTCTGTTCCGTCAGGAAATACAATATAAACACATGTTCTAAAAACAGCTTTTCTTTCCTTCTTCGGAACTCCTTTCATCAATTTAAGAAGCTTCCTGTTATTATCAATATAATTGCATCCCGGTCCCGCAAATCTTGCGGAATAAACTCCAGGAGCATTTGCAAGATAACAAACTTCCAATCCCGAATCATCCGAAATTATCGTTGCGCCTTTTGCATTCTTGTGAGCCGCAACAGCCCTTGCTTTTATTGCGGCATTTTCCTTTAATGTTTCACCGGTTTCTTTAATTTCTTTCTTAAAACCAATATCATCAAGCGATTGTACAACCATATCAGCGTCTTTAAGCATATCAGATATTTCTTTTACTTTATTTTTATTGTTTGAAGCTATTATTATCCTGTGCTTCACCCAACAGTCTCCTTTTGAATTTTAATAAGCTCCGCTATTCCCATTTTTGCCGCAGAAAGCATTAAATCAAGCTTTTCATGATCAAACACTTCGCGTTCAGCCGTTGACTGTATTTCAACAAATTTTCCCGAATCGGTCATTACCACATTCATGTCAACTTCAGCGCCGGAATCTTCTTTATAGTCCAGATCCAGAAGAATTTCGCCGTCAACTATTCCGCAAGACACGGCGGCAACAAAGCCTTTAAGCGGATTTGCATCAATTTCGCCGCTCATAACCAGTTTATTTACGGCATCATACAAAGCAACGCAAGAGCCCGTAATTGCCGCTGTTCTTGTTCCGCCGTCAGCCTGTATAACATCAGCGTCTATTGTTATCGTGCGTTCTCCAAGTTTCTTCGTATCAACAACGGCGCGCATTGAGCGCCCGATAAGCCGCTGTATTTCCATGCTCCGGCCGTTGGGTTTGCCTTTTACGGAATCCCGCGGTACCCTGTTGTTTGTTGCGCGCGGCAGCATCGAATATTCCGCGGTAACCCATCCCATGCCTGAATTTTTTAAAAAAGGCGGCACTTCTTTCAAAACCGAAGCGGTGCAAATAACTTTTGTATCTCCAAAACAAACAAGTACGGATCCTTCCGCATATTTGGTAAAATTTCTTGTTATTGTAACCGGCCTGAGTTCTAAAGGCCCTCTTTCACGCCTTGACTCCATTTATTGCCCCCGTTTCTCAAAATAACATGCTTTTGCTTTTTCGGATTCCCAAACGCAGACTTTGGACACCCTTGCCTGAGTGACTTTTTTCTTTAGCGATTCATAAATATATCTTGCTATATTCTCCGCAGATGTGTTTTCTTTTTTAAAAAACTCAACATCCTCATTAAGGTATTTATGGTCAAGTTCTTCTGTAATTTCTTTTAAAGCGGATTTCAAAACATTGAAATCAACCGCAAGACCGTTTGACGCAAGATTTTCGGATTCAAAACTCGCTTCTATAACGTAATTATGACCGTGTACATGTTCGCACTTGCCTTTATAATCACGAAGGTTGTGCGCAGAAGCAAAAGAATCTTTAACGGTAAGTTCATACATTAAAGTGTCACCTTTTTGGCCGTTATCATATCATTTTTCATAAACATTTTACCCACTTTATTGAAAGTATCCGGCGTATCGGTTACATAAAAAGCGCTTTTTTTTCTTCTGTCCTTAGGGGTCATAAGACCTTTAACTTCAATAAGCCGCGCTGTTTCTTTTGCCATTTCTTCGGCGGAATCTATAATCGAAACCCCGGGCAGCATTTTTTTTATCAACGGCTTCAACAGAGGGTAATGAGTACACCCAAGAACCAGCGTGTCAATACCGGTTTTTGCAAAAGTTTTTAAATATTCCGAAAGAATTATTCTTGTTGCTTTTGTGTCAAGCCATCCTTCTTCAACAAGAGGCACCAAAAGCGGAGCCGGCTGCTGAATTACGGTTGCTTTTGGAAGCATTTTTTTTATTGTCATACCGTAAACTCCGCTTCCTATTGTTGCTTTTGTTCCAATTACGCCTATTATGTCATTTTTTGTTACAGCTGCCGCGGCCCTGGCTCCGGCTTCAATCGCCCCTATTATATCAATATTAAATATTTTTTTTATTGAAGGCAAAGCCAAAGCTGATGCCGTATTACAGGCAACAACTATCATTTTTACATCATTTTTCATCAGAAATGTCGCATTTTCAACAGAAAATCTGATTATTGTTTCCTTGGTTTTTGTGCCATAAGGCGCGCGCGCAGTATCACCAAGATATATTATCTGCTCGGAAGGCAGTTTTTTCATAAGTTCTTTTACAACGGTTAAACCGCCAAGACCCGAATCAAAAACCCCTATACCTTTATGTTTCATACCGGTTTCATATTTCAATGAGTTCATATTTTCTTGTACCAAGTCCTATTCTTTCCGCATGTTCAAGCTGTATGTGCCATACCGTTTCAGGGTGCACCATCTTAAATTTATCCGACGCCTTATGAGCAATGTCATATTCTTTAATTCCATTTACGTTATAATCTATTGCCGCGGCTTTATTTACAAGATCGGCAGAAGCCGCATCTATGGCCACGGGATCAAAAGAACCAAGTATGCCGATATCCGGAATAAGATATGCGCCGCTGCTTGGAGCGCAGTCGCACTCCGGAGTTACGTTAATTATAAAATTAAAATAAAATACTTTTCCTTTTTTGTTATAAACTGCGGCAAGAGCGTATTCCGCCATTTTTTCCTGCATTATCGGAAGATCTGTTTCCCAGTTTGGTTCTATGGCATCAAATTTACATGCGGCAACACATTCACCGCAGCCGGAACATTTCCCGGCATTTATCGCGGCCTTAATTCCAATTTCTATCGCTTCAAAAGCACACCAGGAAATGCATTCCCCGCAGGCAGTGCATTTATCCTCATTAATCAATGGATTGGAACCCGAATGTTGTTCCTGTTTTCCCGCTCTGCTGCCACATCCCATCGCAAGATTTTTTATTGCCGCTCCCATTCCGCTCATCATATGCGCTTTAACATGGCTTAATACAATCATTGAATCAGCCCAATAAAAAGCCGATCCTATATGCGCTTTTTTTATGTGTTTTTGATTTATTTCAACATCAACAAAATCCGTACCCCTTAAACCGTCCGCAATTATAACAGGAACTCCAAGAGTGGCGCTGTTAAAACCGTGCATAGCCGCGGTTTCAAGATGTTTTACCGCATTGTTTCTGCCGCCAACATAAAGTGTGTTTGTGTCGGCAATAAAAGGCAGCCCTCCGCAAATTTTTATTCTGTCTATTATGGCCCTGTAATAAACAGGGCTTATAAAAGATACATTTCCCCTTTCGCCAAAATGCGCCTTGACGGCACAAAGTTCATTTTCTTTGATTACGCTTCCCGCACCCGCTCTGTCAAACATTTTTTCAAGTCTTTTTATTATGCTGTCGTTAAAATAAGACGCTCCAAAACGCGTGAAATATACCTCGCTCATTTTCTGTCCTTAATTAACTTATACTCAAGACTGTCTGTTAAAGCTATAAAAGAAGCTTCTATTATGTTTTCGGAAACTCCGACGGTTGTCCATACATCCGTTTTATCCGAACTTTCAATTAACACTCTTACCTTTGCGCTTGTGCCTTCAGAACCCGATACAACGCGCACTTTAAAATCAACAAGATGTACATCCTTAAGGGACGGATAAAATTTAAGCAAAGCTTTCCTTAGCGCTCTGTCAAGCGCGTTAACAGGTCCGTCGCCTTCGGCCGCCGTATGCTCATTTACACCTTTTACGTTTATTTTTATGGTTGCTTCGGAAAAAATTGCACCGTCGCGTTCTTCATCAATAACACGAAGCCCCAAGAGATCGAAATATTTTTTATACTTTCTTAGATTTTTAAAAAGAAACAGCTCCAAAGATGCATCAGCGCCTTCAAATTCATACCCGTTCTTTTCAAGCTCTTTTATCTTAACAATCAATTCCTTTGTTTTCGGATCATCTTTATGCAGTTCAAATCCCATTTGCTTTGCCTTAAACATCAAAGAACTCGCTCCCGCCTGATCAGTAACCGGTATAACCCTGTCATTTCCAACAAGCTGCGGGTCTATATGTTCATATGCTTTTGCTATCTTCATTACTGCATTTGCGTGAACTCCGGCCTTATGAGTAAAAGCATTTTTTCCTGTATACGGCTGTTTGTCATCCGGAGGTATATTTGCGGTTTCATAGATAAAATGAGAAAGTTCCGTAAGTTTTTTTATGCTTCTTTCCGGAAGTGTTTTTAAACCCATTTTCAGGGACAATGCAGGTATTATGGATATTAAATTGGCGTTGCCGCTTCTTTCACCAAAACCGTTTATTGTTCCCTGAACCTGATCAAAACCGTTTTTTACGGCTATTATTGAATTGGCAACCGCAAGTTCGGAATCATTATGTGTATGTATGCCAAGTTTGGCTCTTATTGAACTTTTAACGGCTTTTGTTATTTCATCAATTTCATGAGGAAGGGCCCCGCCGTTTGTTTCGCAGAGGCAAATGCAGTCGGCGCCGGCTTCTTCCGCCGCAAGAAGGCATTTCATTGCATATTCAGGATTTTCCTTATATCCGTCAAAGAAGTGTTCGGCATCAAAGATTACCTCGCGTTTTTTATCCTTAAGGTACGCAACAGACTCCCTGATAATTTTAAGATTTTCTTCCAATGAAATATTAAGAACCTTTTCAACGTGAAGAGTCCAGCTTTTGCCGAATATTGTTATAACCTTTGTACCCGCCTCAAGCAAAGAATTTAATGTGGCATCTTCTTTTACGGTATTTTTGGCGCGCCGGGTGGAACCGAAAGCCGCAAGTTTGGCATTTTTAAAATTAATTGAAGCTGCCCTGCGAAAGAAATCATAATCCTTTTGATTCACGCCTTTCATCGGCCAGCCGCCTTCTATATAATCAAACCCGGCTTCATCAAGTTTTTTTGCTATCATCAGCTTGTCTTCAACAGAATAGTTAATGCGTGCACTCTGAGAGCCGTCCCTTAAAGTTGTGTCATATATAAAAATCTTTTTTTTGGGGAAAGACGAACTCATTTCAGAAACACCTTAAGCAGAATATAAAAAATGCCCAAAATTATATATATTACGGCCAGAACTTTCAAATGCCATTCCAAAGAGAATTCATCGGATTTCTTTTTTTTCTTTTCCGCCGGAACTTCTCCGCTTACATTATTTTTAACATTCAAGTTTTCCATTGTTTTTCCTCACTTCTTTTTTTTCTTGCCGCCAAGCTCAAAAGCCGCATGAAGCGCCTTAACAGCGCGTTCGGTGTCTTCCTCCGCAACAACACAGGATATTTTTATTTCGGATGTCGATATCATATCTATATTAACTTTTGCCTTGGCCAAAGCCCCAAACATTTTCGAAGCTATTCCCGTATGAGTTCTCATTCCCACTCCGACAGCCGAAACTTTTCCAACTTTTTCAGAAACAGAAAATGACTTTGCTCCGGATTTCTTTTTTAATTCCTCAAGTACGGGTTTAAGCTTTTTTAAATCTTTTCTCGGGGTTGTAAAAGAAATATCCGTGGTGCCGTTTTCGGAAACATTTTGTATTATTATATCAACATTTATCCCCGCATCCGCAAGATTTCCAAAAATAACGGATGCAATCCCGGGTTTGTCAGGCACACCTTTTATTGTAACCTTGGCCTCGTCTTTGCTGTATGTTATTCCGCTTACAACTATTTTTTCCATATTTTTATCCTCCTTTTTTATTATGGTTCCGGGCTCTTCCGTAAAAGTTCCCCTGACATGCAGTACAACATTATAATTTTTCGCAAATTCAACAGAACGGTTATAAAGAACCTGGGCGCCGGAACTTGCAAGCTCAAGCATTTCATCATATGAAAGAAAATCTATTTTTGAAGCATCCGGGCATACCGCGGGATTTGTTGTAAGAACGCCCGGAACATCCTTTAAGAATTCCGCCACATCAGCTTTCAAAGCATAAGCCAATGCAACAGCCGTAAGATCCGAACCTCCTCTGCCAAGAGTTGTTATGTTCTCATCCGGGGTTATTCCCTGAAAACCCGCAACAACAACTATTTTCCCCTGTTTTAAAGCCGCTTTAATTTTGTCAATACCTTTTATGTCCATTATTCTTGCTTTCATATGAGAAAAATCCGTTACAATTCCAACCTGCTGTCCGGTAAAAGATATTGCATCATATCCTTTTGCGGTAAGCGCCATTGAAATAAGCGCAATTGACTGCTGCTCCCCGGTTGCCATTAACATATCCATTTCACGCGGAGGCGGAGAATCATTCAGTTTCTCCGCAAACTTTATCAGGTCATCAGTGGTATCACCCGGAGCCGATACCACAACAACCATATCGTTTCCTTTTTTCTTTTCTTTTATTATTCTGTCCGCAACAAAAAGCATTTTTTCCGGCGTTGCAAGAGAAGCCCCGCCGTATTTTTGCACAACAAGCGCCATTACTATGCCTCCTTTATAAAATACGAAAAAAGTTCAAAACCTTTTTCAAAATATCTGCCGTTTCCGTTTTTTATGGCCGTTTCCGAATACTCTTTAACTTCATTAATTCTTTTTTTCATGCTGCTGTAAATAACATAAGGTACGGGTTCATCGGTATGTGTTTTTGCACTTATGGGAGTTGCATGGTCCGAAGTTATCATTATTTTATATTCTCCAAATTTTTTCATTCCTTCCATGACAGTTCCCACAACATCAGAGTCAAATTTTTCAATTGCAAGAACCTTTCCTGCCGCGTCTCCGTTATGTCCCATCTCGTCCGTGGCCTCAACATGAAGATATATGAAATCTTTTTTTTCCAATTCATTCAAAGCATATTCGGCCTTTCCCCTGAAATTCGTGTCAATATATCCGGTTATACCCGGAACCTTTATCACTTCAAGCCCCATGGAAATTCCTATACCGTTCACAAGATCAACCGCCGATATAACACCGCCGCTTAACCCAAAAGTTTCCTTAAGTTTGGGTAATTTTATCTTCCTGCCCTGCCCCCAAAGCCATATCATCGTGGCGGGTTTTTTCCCTTCTTTGATTCTGTTAATGTTAACCGGATGCCCCGGCAGAATTTCAGCGGATTTTTTCATAAGAGCTATCAAATCTTCCGCCCCTTCTCCCTGCGGCATATAATTATCTATCGGTTTTCCGGTTATGTCATGCGGAGCGGTCCATGAAACAGATGCGCCTTTTTTACAAATCATTATATGTCTGTAGCTTTTTCCGGGATAAAAATTAAAGCCATTTCCTCCAATTTTTTCCTGTATAAAATTTATTAGCTCTTTTGATTCTTCCGTGCTTATATGCCCGGCGGAATAATCATCCATCACGCCTTCTCTGACAGTCACAACATTGCATCTGAAAGCAATATCATCGTCATCTATGTTTATACCCATATTGGCCGCTTCCATGGGAGCCCTTCCGGTAAAAAATTTTCTCGGATCGTGCCCAAGAACCGATAAATTCCCGACATCAGATCCAAGCGGCAATCCGGGCACAAGAGTGTTTACCATGCCGCACTCGCTTTGCGCGAAAAGGGCATCCATATTTGGTTTTTTGGCGGCCTGCAGGGGGGTTTTACCGCCAAGCGAATCAACAGGCCTGTCTGCCATGCCGTCGGCAAGCAGTATTATATATTTCATGGAATTTATTCCTCTTCTTCACCTTCAACCGGTGTTTTCTTGTCCTCAGGCAGCCTTAAATCCTCAACATTTTCATTGGCATAAGGATTCTTTTTAAGCTCCTCAGCTTTCTTTTTTGCAAGTTCGGCAGCAGCCTCTTCATCAAGCTCGCCTTCGGCGTTTTCTTCCTCGCCTTCTTCGCCTTCTGCGGCTTTTTTCTTAAACGTAAGATGGCTTCTGAATTCTTTTCTTAATTCTCTCATATCAAATAAAAGTTTTTTCGCGTCGGCATAATTTTTATCAAGTTCTATTGCTTTTTTCAGGGATTTTTCGGCATCATCAAACATATTGGACTTAAACTGCGCTTTTCCAAGACCGTAATAAGCTTCTTTAAACTCCGGGTCAAGCTTTATTGCCACTTTATAATGTTCAATTGCCTTTTCCTTGTAATCGGCAAGGGTTAATGCGTTTGCATAATTATAATGAGCCCCCGGGAAATTATAATTTATCCCAAGAGCTTTTTCATACTGCGCTATGGCCGCAGCAAGCTTCCCTTTTCTTTGAAGGGTTACGCCAAGATTAACCGCCGCTTCAACATAATCAGCTTCTTTATCAAGCGCCAATTCAAAATTTTTCTGCGCGTAATCAAGAAGTTTTGGTTCTTTAAGTTCTTTTTCGCTGTCAAGATAAACCAAACCTGCGGCATTATACAATTCCGCAAAAGCCGGCTCAAACAGCATGGCTTTTCTTAACAAAGCGGTTGCGTCGTCAAAATTTTTCTCTTCCCTGTACATTTCCGCAAGATTCAAAGATGCTCTTACATACATTCTTTTGTCATTATCAAGCTCCAGCACCTTTAGATACTGAGCTTCCGCATTCTTAGGTTCTTTTTTAAGCTCGTACGCCACACCCAAATTATAAAATGCTTCCGCAAATTCGGGATTAATATAAACCGCCTTTTTATACATAAATATTGCATGGCCCAGCTGCTTGTCCGCTATATAGCTTAACCCAAGAAAATTATATGCTTTTGCAAATTCAGGTTTTTTCTTTATCACTTTTTTAAGAAGTTTTATGGCGCCTTTATAATCATGAACTTCATAAAGATCAAGGGCTTTATTATACATTTCATAAGCAGGGTCTACAGGCCCTCTTTCCACGGTCTCCCCGCCGCCTCCTTCAGCCGCCTTTTTTTCCCCGCCGGCGCCTCCGCCGCCGTGTTCGGCCGCAAAAGAAATTGTTGCAACAAAAATGGCGCAAAGTACGGATAACAGTATTTTTTTCATCTTTTCCTCCGTCACTTTAATATCTTCATTATTTTTTTTATGTCAGGTTCAACAACAATCGGTTTAAACGCAACGCTTTTGATTGCACGGTCAGGATCTTTCAAGCCGTGTCCGGTAAGAGTGCATACTATAACCTGTTTTTTATCCCTGCTTATAAACTTTTTCCCGTACTTTATCAGACCTGCAAGAGATGCCGCTGAAGCCGGCTCGCAGAAAACCCCTTCTTCCTCGGCAAGCAGTTTATAAGCGGCTATAATTTCATCGTCGGTAACCGCCTTTATAATTCCTTTTGATTCGTCGCGCGCCGCAACCGCCTGCTTCCAGCTTGCAGGATTGCCTATACGTATTGCTGTCGCAAGAGTCTCCGGTTTTTCAACAGGTTTGCCAAGAACAATAGGTGCGGAGCCTGACGCCTGAAATCCAAGCATTTTTGGAAGTTTTTTGGATTTCTTTTCGGCTTTATATTCCTTATAGCCCATCCAGTATGCCGTTATATTTCCGGCATTACCGACAGGTATGCAATGCAAATCCGGAGCATCTCCGAGATAATCAACTATTTCAAAAGCCGCTGTTTTCTGCCCTTGAATCCTGAAAGGATTCAGCGAATTCACAAGTTCTATCGGAAGTTTTTCGCATACCTCACGCACTATGCGAAGCGCGTCATCAAAATTTCCTTTTACCGCAATTACCTTGGAACCATGTATTAAAGCCTGCGACATTTTGCCAAGAGCAATGTAGCCGTCCGGTATTACCACAAAACTTTCCATACCTGCGCGTTTGCTGTAAGCCGCGGCAGAGGCCGAAGTGTTTCCTGTTGACGCGCATATTGTGGCTTTCATGCCTTTTTCTTTTGCCTTGGAAATGGCCATTGTCATACCGCGGTCTTTAAAAGAGCCGGTTGGATTTAAACCTTCAAACTTTACATAAAGTTCAACCTTGGGCCCTATTTTTTTTGCGATTTTCGGAATATTTATAAGCGGTGTATTGCCTTCAAGCAGGGTTACAACAGGCGTGTTTTTTGTAACCGGAAGATATTTTCTGTATTGTTCTATTATACCTTTGTAAGCCATATGATCTCCGTTTTTCGGATTCGGATTTTAACCCTAAATCCGCATTTTATATAACTCTGTAATAAACCGTTTTTTCTTTCACAAATTTCATTTTATCAATAAGCGCCAAAGCTTTCATCATATCTTTTTCCTTTGATTCATAAGTCATTATTACAACAGGAACTTTGGCATGCTGATTCTGCTGTTTTTGTATAACCGAAGCAATTGATATATTATTCTTTCCAAGCACTCCGGCTATAACGCCAAGGACTCCGGCCTTATCGGTAACATTAAACCTCAGATAATATTTCCCGGTCACATTGCTTACAGGAACCAGCTTTTCAGCATTTTTTTGAGTTTTAACCGCTGATTTTGACTGATTTATATTGTCATAAACTCCGCCCGCTATATTACGGGCAATATAAATGACGTCAGACAAAACCGCGGATGCCGTGGGCATTTCTCCCGCGCCTCTTCCGTAAAAAAGAGTGTCTCCAACCGCATCCCCTTTTACATGCACCGCATTGAACTCATAATTCACATTTGCCAGAAGATTTTCCTTTGGAACAAAAGCGGGATGAACACGGACATTTATGCCGTCTTTAATTCGCTCCGCTATTGCAAGAAGTTTCATAACAAAACCAAGCTGATCCGCATATTGTATGTCGGTATAATCAACATTCTTAATTCCCTGAACGCTTATCATTTCATGCTTTACCGTAATTCCAAAACTCATGTTTGACAGTATTGCAATTTTATGCATTGTGTCATAACCCTCGATATCAAGGGTGGGATCCGCTTCGGCAAAACCTTTTTGCTGGGCTTCTTTAAGAGCCGCATCAAAAGTCATTTTGTCCTTTGTCATTTTGGTAAGGATATAATTGCAGGTGCCGTTCAATATGCCCATCACTTTTTCAATACGGTTGACGGCCAGCCCCTTGTCAAGCCCCCTGAGGATAGGTATTCCGCCGCCCACCGATGCTTCGGCCATTATATCACGGCCCGAGGATTTTGCCGCTTCCCTAAGTTCATTCCAAAACTTTGATATCATGGCCTTGTTGGCAGTAACCACATGTTTCCCGTTTTTTAAAGCACGGGTCGCGAAGTCAAAAGCCGGACGGTAGCCTCCCATAAGCTCAATAACTATGTCAATTTCTGGGCTGTCAATAATTTCCGAAGCATCTGTTGTAAGCATACCCGGAGAAACTTTAACGCCCCTGTCGCGTTTAATGTCAAGATCACAGATTTTAACAAGCTCAACTTTCACGCCTGATTTTTTATTTATTATTTCCGATGAATTCTTAAAAAGTTTTACCACACCCGTGCCAATTACTCCAAAACCGATTAATCCGACCTTAACCAAATCTTTTGGCATTACTATTCTCCTTAAAAAATAAATATAGACGGGAAAAAGGATAATTTTCCCGTAAAAAAACAAACGCCGAATAGGAAAACCCTTATAAAATAAACAAATTTCGGCCGCGATATAATTATTTGATTATATTACCGCACAGAACCATTGTCAAACAAAAAAGGGGCGGCACATAAAAAGCTATACCACCCCGTGCAATAAAAATAAAAAATTTTATCTGTATGTATTAACCGATTCTTCAACCACAAACTTGGTTTTCATCGCTATCATAAGCTCTTCGTTTGTAGGCACCACCATTACTTTTATTTTACCTCTGCTTATTATTTTTTCTTTTTCCTTAGATTTATTCTTATTATCATCTATGGCAATACCCATAAACTTAAGCGGCTCCAAAACTTTTTTCCTTATGTCGGCCGCATTTTCGCCGATGCCGCCCGTAAACACAACGGCATTTAATCCGCCCATCGCGGCCGCGTAAGCGCCTATATATTTTGTTATTCTGTAGCAGAAAATATCTATTGCAAACTGCGCGCGCGAATTTTCATGAGCCGCCGCCTCCATTATCTCGCGCAGGTCATTGCTTACTCCTGAAATCCCTTTTAATCCGCTTTTCTTATTAAGAAGGTTGTCCATTTCATCCGGACTTAAATGTTCTTTTTTCATCAAAAAAGTCACAACAGCAGGATCCATATCGCCTGTTCTGGTACCCATTACAAGACCTTCAAGCGGAGTAAAACCCATTGAAGTGTCAACAGATTGTCCGCCGTCAACCGCCGTTATGCTTGCGCCGTTTCCAAGATGACATGTCACCATTTTTAGCTTTTTAATATCGGTTTTTAAAAGTTCAGCCGCGCGTCTGCTTACATATTCGTGAGATGTTCCGTGAAATCCGTATTTTCTTACATGATAGCGTTCATATAACTCGTATGGCAAACCGTAAATATAAGCTTTTTTGCTCATAGTCTGATGAAATGCGGTGTCAAAAACAGCAACCTGCGGCACACCCGGAAAAATCTTTTCGCAGGCTTCAATGCCCGCCATATTGGGAGGATTGTGCAGAGGGGCAATTTCAAAGCATCCTTCTATAACTTCCTTTACGCCTTTTGTAATAAGGGCCGACTTGCTGAATTTTTCACCCCCATGTACCACTCTGTGCCCCACGGCATCAACTTCAATCTTGTCTTTAAATATTCCTGTTTTTGGGTCAACAAGGGCTTTTGCAACGGCATCAACCGCCGCCGTATGGTCCTCCGCTTTTATATCTTTCTCAATTTTTTCCTTTAAATTTTTTGTTTTAAAACTGAATTTTGATTTTTCTTTGCCTATTTCTTCGATAACGCCTTCGGCAATAATTGTATTTATTTTTTCAAGGTCATAAAGCTTGAATTTCAGCGATGAACTTCCGCAGTTCATTACTATAACTTTCATAAAAAACCTCCGTATTTTTACGACACGCCAATAAAGACAATGCCGTTATTTATTACCCAGTCTTACAACATTAATCGCCACAACATTTACGATATCGCTTGCCTTGCATCCGCGCGACAAATCCGAGCACGGCTTTGAGGTTCCCTGATAAATCGGGCCGTATGCTTCGGCTTTTGCAAGTCTTTCCGTAAGTTTGTATGCTATATTTGCGGCATCAAGATCCGGAAAAATCAACACATTTGCCTGCCCCGCAACGGGGGAACCCGGGGCTTTTCTTGCGGCAACCGCAGGTATTAATGCAGCATCAGCCTGCAATTCACCGTCTATCAAAAGAGTCGGGTCTTTTTTTCTGGCCAGTTCCAATGCGGCCGTAACCTTGTCTATATCGGCATGCTTTGCGCTTCCCTTGGTGGAAAAAGAAAGCATTGCAACTTTCGGTTCTTCACCCATAAGTTCCCTGAATGTAGCTCCCGTTGTAACCGCAATATCCGAAAGCTGCTCTGCGTCAGGCTGTATTACAAATCCGCCGTCTGAATAAAAAAGCACGCCGTCCTTTCCAAAAGACTTGTCAGGCAGTATCATTACAAAAAAACTGGACAGGGTTTTAATTCCGGGTTTCATGCCAATCAGATAAATGGCGGCTCGCGAAACTTCGGCGGTTGTGTAAACAGCGCCGGCAACAAAAGTGTCCGCAATTCCCTTTCTTACCATCATTCCTGCATAAAAAACCGGTTTTTTCATTGTTTCAAGCGCTTCCGCCTCCGTTATGCCTTTTGCTTTTCTTAATTCGTAAAATTCTTTTGCATAAACGCCGACATCGGGAAGATTGGCCTCGTCAATTACAGCCACTTTATCAAGATTAATTCCTTTGGCGGAAGCTGTTTCCCTGATTTTTTCCGGATTCCCTATTAAAGTCACATTGGCAATGCCAAGCGCCACACACTGTGAAGCGGCTGTAATTGTCCTCTCGTCATTGCCTTCCGGAAGAACCACATTTTTCGGGGATTTTTTTGCTTTTTCGTAAACTGTCTCCATGAATGTAGGCATGTTATATTGCTCCTTAATTTTGGTTTGTATTTCTATTCACGGGTTTTTATTGTAAAACCGATACGCTGTTTTGTAAAGAAAAATCAGAACATCTTGATAAAATTACGCTCCAAGATACGGATTTTCCCCTGACAAATAATTTTTCACATAATCATTTATTGCATCTTCAAGAGAATGTATTTTCCCTTCATATCCCGCTTTACGCAGTTTGTCTATTTTGGCTTCGGTGAAATATTGATATTTATCCCTTATGGATTCCGGCATATCAATATATTCAATATTTACCGGCTTCCCCATTGCATTAAAAGTTGCTTTTGCAAGGTCCGCAAAACTTCTGGATACTCCCGTGCCAACATTAAAAATACCCCCAAGCCCCTTTTCATATATAAACAAAGTCATATCAACCGCGTCTTTAACATAAACAAAATCCCTTAACTGTCCGCCGTCTTCATATCCTTTTTTGTGCGACTTGAAAAGTTTCAGTTTACCTTCAGAACTTATCTGTCCGTAAGCTTTGTGAACAACGCTTCTCATGTCGCCTTTATGATATTCATTTGGTCCAAAAACATTAAAAAACTTAACGCCGGCAATTTTATTAAGCAAGCCGGACCTTTTTGCCCAGAGATCAAAAAGCTGTTTGCTGTAGCCATACATATTAAGAGGCCTTAAATTTTCTATTCCGTCTTCATCATCAAAAAAGCCGCGGGAACCGTCGCCGTATGTCGCCGCAGAACTGGCGTAAACAAATTTTTTTCCGTGTTTTACGCACCATTTTGCCAATACCTGCGTATATTTGTAATTATTTTCTATAAGAAAAGATGCATTATTTTCCGTCGTCGAAGAACAAGCTCCCATATGTATAATGCCCTCAATCCGGTCTTTAAGCTGAGAATCATCAAAAACTATTCTTTTAAGAAAACTGTCTTTTTCTTCATAATCCATAAATTTAAGTCCGTTCAAATTTTTCCATTTTTCATCCGTGCCAAGTTCATCAACCGCATGAATGTCATTCCTGCCCCTTCTGTTAATTTCCCATACTATTGCGCTTCCGATAAAACCGGACGCTCCTGTAACCACAATCATTTAATGCCTCCTGAAATTAATTGCCTTAATATACCACTTAATCCCGCCGGACACAATAACGCTACCACGCCGATACATCCACCCATATCACGCCGTAAATATCCTTGTCAGTATAATATCATTCCCCCAGATTCTACCCTTCGGTTTTAATTATTATATTTTTTTTATATTTTATCTCATATTCATGAAGCTTTTCAATGTATTCCGAATTTATTTTTTCTTTAATGCGTTCGGGCATTGTTACGCTTACGTTTTCCTCAAGTGTTTTCATGCATTCATGCCTGATTTTCTTCATATATTTAATGCACACATATTCCTCGGTCAATATCCTGCCGTGCCCGTTGCATTTTGGACATTCTTCAAAAAACATGTCATCAATTCTTTTGGCATCTCTTTTCCTGGTTATCTCCATAAGACCGAATTCGGATATATCCGCACATTTAAAATACGCTTTGCTCTTTGACAATTCCTGTTCCATGACTTCCTTTACCTTTTTTTTATTGTCTTCATTTTTCATGTCAATAAAATCAACCACAATCAGCCCGCCGATATTACGCAGAATTATTTGCCTGCATATTTCTTTTGCCGCATTTATGTTTATCGTGGTTATTGAATTTTCCACATCTTCAACCCCTTTAAACTTTCCGCTGTTTATGTCAAATACAGTCAGGGCTTCCGTAATATCTATCTTGATATAACCCCCTTTTTTAAAAGCAACAATATTGTTGAACATTCCGTCAACCTGATTTTGAAAACCGTAATAATCAAACATCTGTTCATAGCCGTCATAAAAATTCAAATCAATCGACCTGTGATGCGTTTCATTAAGATATGCCTTAATATCGTCATAAATCTGTTTGTTATCCGTAACAATTTCAGAAGTTTCCGCGTCAAGATTCTCCCTTAATATTTTTAAAGGAAGGCTCTGCTCCGCTCTTAACAACACCGGCGCCCTTGAATCATCGGCCTTTATTTTTATCCTTTTCCATTCTTCAAGCGCGGCTGCAATTTCTTTTTTAAGCTCCTCCCTGCCCGCGCCTGTCGCCTGTGTTCTCGCAATAATTCCGTAATCTCCGGGAAGCTCCTGTTTAATGGAAATTATTTCATTTCTCAAACGCTCACGTTCCGCCTCTTCGGTTATTCTTTTGGAAATACCAACAGCCCTCATATAAGGGCTGAAAACCGTATAATACCCCGGAATCATTATATTGGTGGTAAGCCTTGCCCCTTTAGTGCTGTACGGCTCTTTGCTGACTTGAACAAGTATCTCCTGCCCTTTTTCAAACATTCCCGATGCCATATCCTGCGGTTTTAAATCCTCGTTATCCTCTGCAACGTCCGCAAAATCGGCTCCGGTTGTGTCAAAATAACCCCGTTCCGACAAAAAAGCCGGACGTTCATCCCCTATATCAACAAATACAAAATTCATGTTTGACACAACTTTTTCAACTCTGCCTTTATATATATTGCCCGTTTTGGCGGATATAACCCTTTCGGTAAAAAAATTAATTAATTTACCGTCGTCAACTATTGCCACGGAAGTGTCAAAATCACCCGAGCTTATATAAAATTTTTTCATTTTTCTTCTCCTCTTACCGATTCCCTGTAAATATTCTGTATTATTCCAAGTATTATCATTATCACCAAAACAGAGGTTCCCCCATAGCTCAGAAGCGGAAGAGTTATTCCGGTAACAGGCATTATTCCTATGTTCATGCCTATATTTATAAAAAATTGTGAAAATATAACCATTGTAAGCGCTCCGGAAAGCATTTTTCCCCCGTTATATCTGCTTAATTTCACAACGCGCAGACACTCCATAACAAGAAAAAAATACAGCGTCACCAAAAAAACACTTCCCAAGAATCCAAATTCCTCCGCAATCACGGCAAATATAAAATCGGTATATTTAATAGGTATAAAATTAAGCTGGCTTTGTGTTCCCTGCAAAAATCCTTTTCCCAAAAACTCTCCGGAACCCACCGCAATCTGCGACTGTATAACATTATAACCAGCCCCAAGCGGATCAAGCTGCGGATTCAAAAAGGTTTCTATTCTTTGTTTCTGATAATCTTTAAGAAAGAAAAAAACAACCGGCATTATCAAAATACCGGAAATTATAATTGCAATAAATTTCTTTATCGGAAGGTTCCCAAAAAACATCACACCCAAAAAGACGGGTATCAATATTATTGACGTTCCCAAATCGGGCTGCTTTATTATAAGAAACATCGGGGCAAGCGTTATTGCCAAAGCTTTTATCACACCTTTCCATGTATAAGGATTCTTTTCAACAAGCACGTACCTTATAAGAACCAAAGGCACAATGAATTTCATAAACTCGCTTGGCTGAAACTGAAAGCCTCCTATTTTAAGCCATCTTTGAGCTCCAAGAGTGCTGTGCCCAGCAAACAGAACAACAATCAAAATAATAACAAAGACGGCAAAAAGCCAGTTGGCCACGGCTATCATGTAATTATAATTCGCGGTTGAAAAAAAGAAAAAGAACAAAAAACCTATAAGAAACCATAATGCCTGCTTCCAAAAAAGTCCAAGTCCGGTTTGAAAAGTTGCGCTGTAAATTGCCGCCATTCCTATGACTATAAGAATAATCATCGACCAAAAAAGCATATGATTAAGATTTTTATAATAATCATTCAGCAAATCTTTAATTTTTATATTTGCCCTGAAACCGCGTTCAATTGCCACCTTCGGCCTCCCTTAAAATTGTAAGATAATACTCTATTATGTCTCCTGCAACAGGAGCGGCTTTATCCCCTCCTCCGCCGCCGTGTTCCACAAGAACAAATACCGCAATCTGCGGGTCCGTATAAGGAGCATATCCGGCAAACATTGCGTGCGGGTCTCCCTGCTGATTTTCAACCGTACCTGTTTTCCCCGCAACTTCAACCGAACGCGAGCCGGCTTTTTTTCCAGTGCCGCCGGCGCTTTTAACCACCATCCGCAAAGCGCGCTGCATTGTCTGAATATTTTCTTTTGAAACCCCTTTTAATTCAAATAACAATTCCTGTTTAATCTGCCTTTCAATTATCCTGTCCTTTTTGGTTATTGCCCTTACAAGATGGGGTTTCATAGCATACCCGCCGTTTGCCATTACGCATATTATGTCAAGTATCTGTAGCGGCGTTGATATGATATAACCCTGCCCGATTGACATCATAACCGTATTGCCTGGAAACCACGGAGAGTGGGCGATTCTCATCTTCCATTCGCGCGAAGGCACAAGCCCGCTTTTTTCTCCGGGAATATCAATGCCTGTCCTTTCGCCGAGGCCGAACATTACCGCATATTTATGAATTGTTTCAACTTTCATTTTTAATCCGACCTTATAAAAAAATATGTCGCACGACTGCTCGATTGCCTTGTTAAAACTTACCCAACCGTGTCCTGTTCTTTTCCAGCACTTATAAGGCCAGGTTTTTATCCAGTAAATACCGTCACAAAAAAACACATCATCCAGACCGATAACACCTTCATTCAAAGCGCCCAAACCTACAACAACCTTAAAGATTGAACCCGGCGAATATAATCCCTGAACAGCCCTGTTATTAAGAGGTTTTGCCGGGTCCCTTACAAGCTTTTTCCATTCTTTAACATTAACCTTGCCGCTGAAATTATTAAGGTCATAATCAGGTTTTGACACCATTGCCAGTATTTCCCCGTTTTTGGGGTTTATTGCTATAACAACGCCGTTATATCCGGTTTCCGAAAGTTTTTGCTCGGCAAAGCGCTGCAGCCTGTAATCAATTGTAAGCACAACGTTTTTTCCCATCTCAGGTTCAAGAGTGCCGGTTATTTTTTTCTGCCTTCCGCGGGCGTCTGTCTGTATATACAAAAGACCGTCCCTTCCCCGAAGATCCGAATCATACCAGGCCTCAACGCCTGTCTGCCCTATTATGTCACCGCCCTTATATTTTTCATATTTCTTTAGTTTTATCTGGTTTTCGGTTATTTCCCCCGTATATCCTATTATATGCGAAGCAAGATTTCCGAAAGGATATGATCTTTTGGGCTCCTGCGTTACCGCAAGACCGCTTATCTCGATTGTTTTTTCGGTAAGACGTGAAACCTGTTCCATTGTAATGTCGCGTCTTATAACAACCGGTTCCAGCAGTTTTTCCTGCATTATACCGGAAAGTTTTTTTTCAATTTCAGACGGTTCAATACGGAGTATCGAAGCTATTTCTTTGACCGCTTTATTTGTATCCTGATTTTTTCTGAAACTGTAAGGTATTATGCTTACTTTATAAGACGGCGAGTTTGTTACAAGTTTTTTATAATTCCTGTCAAATATTTCTCCCCTCGGCGCCTGTTCAACAACACCTGTTATGGCATTGGCATCAGCGAGTTTTTTATAATAAGCGCCCCTTATTATCTGAAGATAAAACAATCTGGCAACTATTATAATTGCGGCCGCAGCCACAACCCAACCGGCAAACTTTACCCTTACAAGACTTGTATAAGTGGACTTTATTTTTTCCCGTATGTCAGGGCCCTTTTGAGCCATGCGCCAAACTCCTCTTCACCCGCAATCTGCATTAATTTAAGAGAAACCATTGCGGCCAGAGTAAATACCGCAGCTTTTATTGCAATATCAAACACGGGCAGATAAAAGTCCTTAAATTTCCAATAAAAAATCCAGGCAAGAAAACCGTATATTATCTGTCCCGAAACAGATGAGAGAGCCGCAATTATAATTCTTATATTAAAATCATTTCTTTCCATGTACGAACACATAAAAACAATCACGCCCGTTGTCAGCGCCTTATTCATTACATTTATCCCAAAAAAAGGCATCAAAAGCGAATCTCTGAAAAATCCGGAAACAAGAACAAAAATAAAAGCCAAATTGTATCTGCCGTGAACACACAACAAAAAAGAAGCAAGCAAAGTATAATCAACCATCGAAAGATGCCTGTCAAAAGCAAACATAACACAATCAAGCCATGCGGCCAGCGCAAGCAGCCCCCATATAAACAGCTCTCTCGGCCAGTTAAGCATTATTCCGCACCGCCTTTAATAATAAAAACTTCCTGCGCGGAAAAAGTGTTCACATACGGCTTTACCTTTATTTTAAGAGACAATCCGTCCGTTTTTTTTTCAACATGGGTTACGGTGCCAACCCTTATCCCTCCGGGAAAAGCCCGGTTTAAACCAGATGTTATAATCATATCGCCAACGGATACGTCTTCTTCTTTGGGGACGTAATTCATCTCGCATTCGTTGTTGCCCGAACCGTTAAGTATCCCGACAACCCTGCTTCTTTCATTTCTTACGGATATTGAACTTTTTGTGTCGGTTAAAAGCTGTACCGCCGCAGTTCCTGCATCAACCCTTGATATTCTTCCCAATACACCGCCGCGTCCTATCACCCCGTCCCCTTCAGCCAGCCCGTCGTTAAAACCCTTGTCTATAATATAGTATCTTATATAGCCGTCCGTATTGCCGCCGATGACATTTGCAAATATTCTTTTTCCGCCGCCAAATTCCTTGAAATTTTTTAAAGCAAGAAGTTTTTTCAGCCTTTCATTCTCGTCTTTAACCATCTGCAGTTCAGCCTGCAGTTCAAGTATTGCCCTGTTGTTTCTTTGCACATTTTCTCGGGCTGCCTTAAGATATGCTATTGCGCGAAAAGAATCTTTGATGTCATACGCAATCTGGGCGGTTTTTTTCTGAACGGCTTTCAAGCCCGAAGACAAACCCACAAAATATCCCTTTCTCCAGGCAAGAAAAGCGGCGGTTAAAATAACAAGGGCGACCAGCGCGCCGGTCACCCTGTCTGTTAATGTCGGTTTTTTTTTCTTCATCTGATTTCCGGTTTATGCCGGTATATGTGTTTCCTCGCCCTCAAACGAAAGCCTGCGCAAAACGTCAAGCTGTTCTTCAAGCATTTTGCCGGCCCCTGTAACAACGCATTCCTGGGGCGATTCGGCAATATGCACGGGAACTCCGGTTTCTTCACGAAGTTTCTTGTCAAAAGCTCTAAGCTGCGCGCCTCCCCCCGTTAACACTATGCCTTTGTCTATTATATCCGCAGCCAGTTCCGGCTTGGTCTGCTCAAGGGTGATTTTAATACCGTCAATTATTCTGGTAATCGGCTCTTCAAGCGCTATTGCCATTTCATCTGATGTTATTCTGATTGTTCTTGGAAGACCTGTTGTAAGATCCGAGCCCTTAACATCCATAAAAAGCTGCTCGTCAAGTTTCTGTACGCAGCCAATCTGAATCTTTACTTTTTCGGCCATTCTTTCGCCTATATGAAGGTTGTAAGCCTTCTTAAGATATGCCTGTATTGCCTCGTCAAATTTGTCTCCTGCAGTCCTGATTGAGTTAAAAACAACAAGCCCGCCCATTGATATAACGGCAACTTCCGTTGTTCCTCCCCCGATATCAACAACCATATGCCCTACAGGATCTTCAACAGGAAGCCCCGCGCCAATTGCGGCCGCCATTGGTTCGTCAATAAGGTAAACTTCCCTTGCTCCGGCCTGCTGGGCGGATTCACGCACCGCGCGGCGTTCAACCGGGGTTACTCCTTTGGGAACCGAAATTGCTATTCTTGGAGAGACAAGAGAATGCCTGTTGTGAACTTTCACAATGAAATAGCGCAGCATTTTTTCAGTAACGTTAAAGTCCGCTATTACTCCGTCTTTCATCGGACGAATCGCGTGAACATCGCCCGGCGTTTTGCCCACCATTTCCTTTGCGGCGTTACCTACAGCTATTACTTCCTTGCCCTTATATAAAGCAACTATTGAAGGCTCTTTAAGAACTATACCCCGCCCTTTAAGATAAACAAGCGTGGTGGCGGTGCCAAGGTCAATGGCCATGTCATTGCTGAACAGGCCCAGAAAATAATCCAATATCATTTATTTTTTCCCCTTTCCCTTTGCCGGGGACTTTTTGGCCGATTTCTTTCCTGAAGAAACGCTCTTTTTAACCGAACCTTTTTTGGAAACAGTTTTCTTATCAAGCGCTTTCTCGGCTTCTTTTTCCGCTTCAGCAACAACGGCATTCGCTTTTTTCCCGAATAATTTATCCATATCAAAATTGCCCCATTCAATCATTGCCTGAAGCACAACAAGCCCGACCAAAAGCAAAAGCAAAAGCACGCCGAGTATTACTCCTATCATACAGCCCTCCTGACACATTATAATTAATATAAAATTTTTCTTTAAAAAGACTTTTAATTATATCAGAAGAAAACTGCATTTGTAAACATATAAACTTTTCAGAAAGAAGTGGTAATACCCGTTTCAATAATCCTGCCTGCCATGGGATACCTGTTGACAATCATATATTCTTTATTATCCAAAACATTTTCAACCTTAAAGTGAATTTTGGTGTCTTTACCCGCCTGCTGCACCGCCGTTATATTTAAAAGCCAGTATTCTTTCATCTCCATTCCCGCCCCGTCTCTTCTTGAATCAACATAAGATGCATTTGCCTTCAACCCAAAACTTGCCGCGGGATTGTAAGAAACCGACAAATTTATGGTATCTTCCGGACTGTAAGGCAGTTTTCTTCCCGTTGATGCGTCCCTGTTATCAAGGTATGCGTATGAAATATCGGCATCAATCATGCCAAACAGCTTGTATCCGGCCTTATATTCAATTCCGTTTGTAACAGATCGGCCAACATTTATAGGGGATGACCTGTCATATGTCATATAACCGTCTGTCTCGGTAACCCACACAATAAGGTCCTTTGTATTTCTCCTGAAAACGGATACGGAATGTTTGAAACCTCCGCTTTCAAAATTAATACCCCCTTCATAAGACATGCTTGTTTCGGGTTTAAGATTTATGTTTCCTTTTGTCTCGCTGAGATAAAAACCACCAAAGTCATTTGTTTCATCCCAATATAAGTCGCCGAAAGTCGGCGCCGAAAACGAGCTTTCAAGGGAAGCATATGCCTGATACCCTTGAGGCATTTTCATTTTTACGCCCGCGCTGTAGCTTTGCATCCTTCCGTATGCAGAGTTGGAATCAAGCCTGAATCCTCCGTTTAGAAATATTTCCAAAGGAAGCTTCATTGTTGCGTTTACAAATATCGCGTTGCCTGTCTGCATTTTTTTTCCGGCTTTTGTGGAGTCAATCTCGGATCTTTTATATTCATAACCGGCAAGCCCGCTGAAAAAACCTCCCTCATCATATATCGCCGCCAGACTTCCTCTTGTTTCGTTTTTCACATGACTGTCTTTCATGTCATAAGCAGGATTCTTAAATTTCAAATCGCCTTTTCTTATGCTTCCGTCAGCTTTTAAAGTAAAACTTTCAAAATTTATATATTCGGTAACTCCGTATCCGTATTGTTCGTCAAACTGCCTTGCAAAAGGAGTTGGTCCAAACTGATTCACGGGAAGCCCTGTTTCCCTGTTCACATAAAATCCGCTTACTGATGTGTCCGTAATTTCGCCTCCAAAAGCAAGCGATACCCTTCCCGAACGCTTTAAATAATCGGAATTCCTCATGAATCCCGGGCTTTTTTCTTCGGCAATATCCGCAGTATATTCAACCCCGTAAATTTTGTTCGAGGATCCGGCCTGAAGCCTCTGCCTGTAATTGCTTCCGTAAGAAGCGGCTCCCGTAAACCATTTCCCCGTGTTTCTTTTTGTAACTATATTTAAAGCGCCGGCCGCGGCATCAGCGCCGTAAACCGAAGACATTCCGCCTTTTACGGTTTCAACAATTTCATCTCCGTATAAATCAACCAAAGACATATCGGCGCTTCCCGCAAAAATATCATTAATCGTAATGCCGTTTATCATTATAAGAGCCTGTTTTGAAGGAGCTCCTCTTAACGAAACAGTTGACGCGCCCTGATAAGGCCCGTAACGTTTAACAGAGATTCCGGAAATTGCCTGCGCAATTGAATTAAAATCAGACACGGCATTTTCCGAAGAAGTATCCGTTAATTCAACGGCTCTCGGCACTGCCCCAAGCATTTCAGGAATCTGGCGGGCCGTGACAATAATCGTATCCTTTGCAGCCGGGGTTGGCTTGGCCTGCGCTTTAACCGCAGCGGTGGGTTTAGCCTCGGCTTTGTCGCTTTGTGCCTGCGGTTCAGACCTGTAAGGATTAAGTATTTCATCTTTTGCCGCGTCATTTATTTCCTTTGCATTCTTTTGAACCTCAGGAATTGCCTGAATGTTGTCCATCAAGAGCTTGTCATAGTCAACCGCCATTGCAAAAACCGGAAACACAAAAGCCAAAAACAACAGTTTTACTTTTTTCATAACGCCTCCTGATATTTTATTTTTATCCTTTTTGTTTCATCAAGACCCACGCTTTTTCCAAAAACAGAATTAATAATTTCATCCGTAACAGAATCGGCTTTAACAATATGTTCCACTTTTCCTCCTTTCATAAATATGATCTTCCCTTTCATTTCCATCGCAAAATCAATATCATGCGTAACCGTTATTATTTTTCTTCCGGACGCTTTCAGTTCATTTATGCACGCCCCAAGCATTGCAACATGAGCGGGATCAAGAAACGCCGAAGGTTCATCCATCAAAACCCAGTCGGCCTCCTGAGCATAAGCTCGCGCTATAAGCACGGCTCTTTTTTCCCCGCCTGAAAGCGAATTAAAACTTTTATCCGCCTTATGCAGTATTCCGAATTTTTCAAGCGCAGATTTTATAATCTTTTTGTCATCCCCCCCAAGAATGCCAAGCATATCGGTATACGGTCTTCTGCCCATTGAAACAATTTCAAACGCCGTAAAATCAAAAGTTTCATCGTATACCTGCGGCACATAAGAAATAAAACCCGCCTTCTCTTTCACGTTTAATTTACAGGCGTCGGTGCCTTTTATTTTTACCGTTCCGCTTTCAGGTTTAATAATTGTTGCCGCTATTTTTAACAAAGTTGTCTTTCCCGCCCCGTTAGGGCCGCAAACCGCAAAAAAACCCGGCTCCGCGAACTCAAGATTATCTATTTCAAGTTTAAATCCTTCGCCATAAGAAAACCTTACATTTTCAAGAATTATGTTATTCATTTTATTCCTCTCTTAAAAACAAGAAAAAGAAATACCGGCGCGCCGATTATACCCGATATAACTCCGGCAGGAAGTTCATAGCCTTTAAAAGCCGTCCTTGCAAGAGTGTCACAAAAAAGTATAAAAATTGCCCCTGCAAGAAACGAACCCGGCACCACAAAACGCATATCAGGCCCGGTAAACCTTCTTACCATATGGGGCACTATAAGACCGGCAAATCCTATTACTCCTGCATAAGCAACCGTTGCGGCGGTTGCAGCAGAACAGGTTATAAAAACAAGAAGCTTGACAAATTCAACATTAACGCCAGAAACAGAAGCGCTTTCTTCCCCTCCCGATATTATATTTATGTCGTTCGCAATAATCATAAGAGATAAAAACGCCAAAAAAGCAATTGTAATCAGCGCAGGAACAGAAGTTATATCCGCGCCGCTTAAATCCCCCATTAAAAACAGCGCCACTTTAACAATATCCCGCCCAAGATAAGCCGAAATCGCCATTGTAAAAGAAGAAAGCATAGAACCTAATATCACACCGGTTAACAGCAGTCTTCCCGCATTAATCCTTCCGCTTACAAGAGAAAATCTGTAAACAAACCATACGGTAATAACAGCGCCCGCGGCAGCAGGCAAAAATATTTGTGTAATCCCTATTGCATAACCCGCGGCAACACCAAAAGCAGCGCCTGAAGACACTCCGGTTATAAACGGATCGGTAAGAGGATTCCTGAAAAGCGCCTGCAGCGCGGCCCCGGATATTCCAAGCATTCCTCCGACAAAAAGCGCCAGTATTATGCGAGGAAGCCTGATTTCCCTTATTATCAGCACATCCGAATCGCTGCCTGCGCCCAAAACCGATTTTACCGATTCAATTATTCCGATTCCCGCGCTTCCGTTTGACAGCGAAAAAATAAAAACCGCCAGAAGAATAACGGCAAGCAGCATTATAAACATTATTTTATTCTTCAATTATCTTTTCCCCGCCGTAAAGATATTTATAAAATATTTCCGCGGCTTCCGCAGCCCTTGGGCCCGGCCTCATTATTGCATCAAGCTCTTCCCCCTTAATCACGAAAATTTTATTGCCGCGAAAAGCTTCGGTTGCCTTAAATTCCGGCCTTTTCAAATCTTCTTTCCCTGCGTCATAAAGAAGAAATATTGCCTGAGGTTTTAATTTCGTAATTGCTTCACGCGAAGGTCTGGGATATTCTTCCCGGGATACCGCATATACATTATCGCCTCCGGCAATCTGAATAATCTCGTTAAGATAGCTTGTGGATCCTATGGTCATCGCCGGGCGGTTCCATATTTCAACGTAAACCCTGGTGCTTTTATTGTATGTTTTTGCCTTTACAGCATTAATTCTTTTATTCATGCGCTCGCCCACACGAAGGGCCTGAACGGAGTTGCCTGTTATCCTTCCAAGCATGCTTATCTGCGCATCAATTTGTTTTAAAGAACGCGGATACAGCACAATTACGGGTATGCCCGCTTTCTGAAGTTTTGATATTGCCGCCTTCTGGACGCCTCCGCCGGAAATTACCAATTGGGGATTAAGACTTATAATTTTTTCAACATCGGGTTTTTCAAAAGAACCTGCCTTTTCAATTTTTTTTGCGGCTTCCGGATAATCACAAAAAGACGACACCGCAAGCAGGGTTTTCTCGGCCCCCATTGCAAAAATCATTTCAGTTGCAGCAGGCGACAAACTTACAATCCGCGTAACAGGCAGGGACAATTCAACTTTTCTGCCCACACTGTCCGTAACGGTTTCCGCGTATAAAGGGGCCCACAACAAACAAACAAAAAATATAATCTTTTTCAAAACTCCACTCCTTTTCTTGCTTTTATATTTTTCCTGTAAGGATGCTTTACTTCTTTCATGAAGGTCACAAGATCCGAAGCTTTTATCAGCTCTTTGGATGCGTATCTGCCTGTTATAACCACCGTAACCGAAAAAGGCGCTTTTTTAACATCTTTTATAAAAATTTTTTCATCAAGCGCCCCAAACCTGAACGCGTATGTTATCTCATCAAACACAACCACGGCAAATCTTCCGGAAAACAATATTTTTTTCGCCTTTTCATAATCAGACCTGATTTTTTTTACAAGTTTTTTCTCATCCGAATTCCGGTCAAAAAACGGAGATAACTGTTTAAACCTTACAAACAAAATATTTTTTTGTCCCTTAAAAAACTTTTCTTCCGAACTTTCCACCCCTCCCTTTAAAAACTGAAAAAAAGCGGCTTTGTATCCCGCTCCAAGCGCCCTTGCGCACAGTCCAAGCGCCGCTGTGGTTTTTCCTTTCCCGTTTCCGGTATAAACGTGTATCATCATACCCCCTTAATATGAGACTCCGCTTTACGTCTGTCATTTACGCCAAGATGTTCCACGCTGTTAACAAGGGTCACAAAACACGCGTTTTGTTTTTCATCGTGATATAATTCGCTTATCGAAGCATTATAAAGGCGGATACGTTTGTAATTTTTCAATCCCAAAACCTGGGCTATTATCGCCCGCACCGCGCCTCCGTGGCTTACAATGGCGATGTTTTTACCGCAGCTTCTTCTTATAATTTCTTCAAATGCTTTCTTTACACGCGGAAAGAAAACTTTATCCCGCTCACCGTCAAACTTCTTCCTGTCAAGATAATTCTTATAATGTGCTCCTTCAAGGCTGCCGTAATGTCTTTCCCTTAAACCCGGGCAGCGGATAATTTTGCATTTTATTCCGGCTTTTTTCTTCATTATCACGGCGGTTTCAAATGCGCGTTTTAAATCACTTGAATATATTGCCTTAATATCCCTGTTTTTCATCCATCTTCCGATTGACGCCGCCTGCCGCCTGCCGCGGCCGTTCAATTCGATATCCGTCTGTCCCTGGAATAAAAGTTTGTCATTCCAGTCCGTCTCTCCGTGTCTTATAAGATAAATGTTCATTTTTCTCCTTAAAATAAAAAAGGCGTCTTTCCCTTCGGAAAAGACGCCATAATATTACACCGCTTAAAATCCGCCTTTGTTCCGAAGGTCTTTTCGTATCCTGGCTTGCGCCTTTGTATTTATCCCTACTCGTCCGCCTTCCCGGACCTTTCGGCCAGTGGCATTATGCCTGTATTCAGGCATCAGACTTTCGTTGCGCACACAGTTGCGTCACAGCGCCGGATTCTCACCGGCTTCCGTAAATCTTTTTATTGCTTATTCCCCGTCATCACCTATCGCCGACGTGGGGCATGATTCCATTGCATCTCTTACAGCCGCAGCTTCATTTTCATTCGCCGGCTGTTTGAACACAAAAACATGCGAACCGTCATCATTCATTCTGAAATTTTCCGGCGCCGCACCTTCGCATACCCCGCAGGCTATGCATTGATCGTCAACATAATACTTACCCGGAACATTTTCCGAAACCTTACCTGATTTATTTGCCATTCCGCGCGTCCTCCTGGTATATTTTGTTGAACTTTCAAAATATATAACAAGCTTAAAACTTTTTCAAGAAATTATTTTGGCCGCACAAACAAAAAGGCCCGGATATACCGGGCCTTTTTAATTTTATCAGTCGTTTCCTATTGCGGAGCTGGGGCATGAGTTCATTGCAGATTCGGCTTTTGATTCCTCGTCAGGAGTTGACGGCTGTTTATAAACATACGCCGTGGAGCCGTCATCGCTCATCTTGAAAACTTCCGGCGCTTCCCCTTCACAAATTCCACATGCAGTGCACTGATCATCAACATAATACTTTCCCGGAACATTAAGCTTGTTTCTTGCCGATTTATTTGCCATTTCCACTGCCTCCTTTTTATTTAAATGCTATCTCATTATATCAACGCCTTTAATTGTGTCAACAATTGTTGAAGCCTTTCCCTTAACCAAGCGGTCGTCTTTAACCGTTATATCGCAGCATTCAAGAATTTTATCGTCAATATCGCTGAATTTAACAGGTGTTTTATTTCCCGATAAATTCGCGCTTGTTGCCGCAAGAGGGCCGCATTTTTTTATGGCTTCGTTTATGCACTTAACATTGACAACCCTTACGCCTATTGTTCCCTGCTTTAAAAAAGAAAATGTTTTTCTGTGCGATGCTTTTAATTTTAAAATCACGGTGTACGGTCCGGGCAGCATTTTTTTTATCTTTTCCTCGTCTTTTTTTGAAACCAAAGCGTATTTTTTTACATCTTCAAATTTCAAAAAGAAGACCTGCAGCGGCTTGTTAAAATCTCTTCCTTTAAGCTCATAAACCCGCTTTACCGCTTCTTTGTCCTTTGCTTTTACAAAAATACCGTAAACCGTGTCCGTCGGAAGAAGCGCAATCCCCCCCCGGTTGATTATTTCCGATAACGCTTCACTTATTTTCTTCAAGGTATTTTTCCACGCCAAGCTGCTGCAGTTTTGCGTCTTTTTCCTCGACAGACTTTGCAAGCTTTGCCTTATGCTGTTTCATCTTTTCCTTAAGTTCCGGATACTTTACCGACAATATCTGTGCCGCAAAAATTCCCGCATTAATCGCGCCCGCCTTTCCTATTGCCATGCACCCAACCGGAATTCCCTGCGGCATCTGAACCATTGAATAAAGCGCATCCAGCCCGTTTAACGCCCCTCCCTGCATAGGCACCGTGATAACAGGCAATATGGTTTCCGCCGCAATAACTCCGCCCAAATGCGCCGCCATACCCGCAGCGGCTATTATCACTTCACATCCCTGTTTCTCACAATTCGCCAGAAAATCTTTAACTTTTCCCGGAGTTCTGTGAGCGGAAGTAACGCTTACATAAGAATCAATTCCAAAACCCTTAAGCGTGTTTATTGTTTCTTTCATTATCGGAAGATCGCTGTCCGAACCCATAACTATGGCAACCTTCATACTTTAAAAACCTCCTTATTTAAATTTATTCACAGATATTTGGAAGCTCTTGCTCCTATATCTTTCCTGTACTGCATGCCTTCAAAATTTATGTTCTTTACAGCTTTATAAACCTTTTCTATTGCAGATTTTATATCTTTATCATAAGCGGTCACAGCAAGCACGCGTCCGCCGTTTGTAAGTATTTTACCGCCTTCGTTTTTTGTACCTGCATGATATACATAAATATCTTCAAGGTCTTTTAAAGAATCAAGCCCTTTTATTTCTTTGCCTTTTTCATAAACGCCCGGATAACCTTTGGCAGCAAGAACAACCGTAATAGCGGCGCCATTTTCAAGTTCAAAATCAATACCTGATATGTTTCCGCCGGCGCATGCTGCAAATATATCAAGCAAATCCGATTTAACAAGAGGAAGAACAGCCTGTGTTTCCGGATCGCCAAAACGCACGTTATATTCAAGAACTTTTGGGCCGTCCTTTGTCACCATTATACCGGCATAAAGAACGCCTTTATAATTGATACCTTCCCTGTTCAATCCTTCAACAGTGGGAACAAGAATCTCTTTTTTTATGCGTTCAAGCAAATCGGGTTTTACAAGAGGCGTGGGCGCGTACGCTCCCATTCCGCCGGTATTCGGGCCTTCGTCATTGTCAAATATTCTTTTATGATCCTGAGATGCGGGAAGAGGAAGAATATTTTTCCCGTCGGTCAAAACAAGTATGCTGGCTTCATCACCCTCAAGAAATTCCTCTATTACCACACGTTCACCGGCATCGCCAAAAATCTTTTTAATCATTATGTCATTTACGGCGCATACAGCTTCGGCCTCTGTTTTGGCTATTATAACGCCTTTTCCCGCAGCCAAACCGTCCGCTTTTATTACCAGCGGATAAATTTTGTTCCGGTTGATATATTTTAGCGCATCAACCGCATTGTCAAATTCACCAAAAACAGCGGTGGGAATATTGTTCTTTTTAAGGATATTTTTCATAAAACTCTTGCTGCCTTCAAGCTGTGCGCCAGCTCTTCCGGGGCCAAAAACCAAAAGGCCTTCGGCTTCAAAAATATCTGCAATTCCGGCAACAAGCGGCGCTTCAGGACCTACAACTGTCAAATCTATCTTATTTTCAAGCGCGAACTTTAACAGCCCGTCAATATCATCAGAACTTATTGCAACGTTCTCGGCTATCGCCGCTGTTCCGGCATTGCCAGGCGCGCAGTATAGTTTTGTAAGTTTTTTGCTTTTTGCTACCGCCCTGCATATGGCGTGCTCGCGCCCGCCGCTTCCCACAACAAGTACTTTCATTTTTCCTCCTAAACTTTCCAGTTAAAAAGTTTTAGATTTTTTTCATCAGGCAAAAATCTTACCATGCCTTTTTCGGGAATTTTTTGAACAATATTCCCTCCTTCAAAAACACTTACGGAAAACTTAAGTTCGTCCGACGGATTCAATGCGCTAAGCGCGGACAACGGAACCACGGCCTCAAATATTTCTTTTACGGCGCAAAATATACCTTCAAACGAGACAACACCCTCCGCCTTAACCTCACAGCCCGGCAGCTCAAAACGTACAGCGGCGCTGTTTTCTCTTCCCCTGAAATTAACTTCTATTGCCGTTCCTTTTTTAAGAAAAACTTTTTCAGACGAATCAAGACGAAGGCAGAAATTTTCCGCATCAAAACCGTATCGCATGGAATCATATCCCTTATCAACCTTATGCATGGCTCCGCCTTCTTTTTTAAGGTCAAAATAACCGGCGCCTTTCCACTCATAATAATGAGTGTTTAAACCGTCAATTACAGGCGTAACCGGTTTTAAAGGAAGAACCTCAAACATGCCCGCGTGTTTTTCAATGGGAACATAAAGTTCCTCGGGTATGGGCATTCCTGTTTCAACATAAACATTCATCAGATGCATCCTGTATAAATTGTCAAACTCCGCGTCATTCTTGCTTGAATGATCGTCCCCATACCACCAATTCCAGTCGCTGCCTTCGGCTATGTATATTGACTCCCACGCACGTGAAAGCTTTTCTTTTTGCCCTGGATTATTTTTTTCCCAGGCAACAAGGTCATCACGGGTTTTTTTAAGCAGTTTCCACGCGCGTCTGTCATCTTCGTGACCTATCCATATATAAAAATCATGATTAATCCAAGAACCGGGCCATAATTTTTTTATAACCGGTTTTTCCTTAAATTCAGCCGCGGTTTCCGAAAAAGTTACGGTTTTTATCATTTCGCTTTTTTCAATCTTTTTATAAAGAGCGTCAAGAAAATCATGCCCGTCGTTTTTATAATATTCCCATGCATTTTCTCCGTCCAATATGATATTAACGCAATGTTCCCCGTCGGGCAAAGATTCACGTATCCTGTTAAGTTCATAAACAAAATTTTCCGCCGCATCATTTTCATTCCAGCGCTGATATTGAAAGCCGATAAGGTCTGACAAATGAAGATTCCTGAAAAACATATCAACATTTCCCGAAGGGGTTTCATAAACATGCGGCTTATATACCCTGTTATAATCATGCTGTTCTCCTGACAGCCACATTGACTTAAACAATATTTCCTGATCGGTGGCCGCCCACTTGATGCCGTTTTTTGCAAGCATTTCCATTACAGGTTCTGACACAGAGCCTTCGGAAGGCCACATACCCGCGGGTCTTTGTCCAAAGGTTTTTTCAAAATAATCCAACCCCTTTTTTATCTGAGCAAACGCGTCTTCGGGATGTGAAAACTCAAAATCAAGCGGCGGCATTTTAGGCATGCACTTTTTTGCGACGGAACAATCTGTCACCAAAGGCAGAATCGGATGATAAAAAGGCGTGGTTGAAACTTCAATTCTGCCTTCCTGCCAGGATTTTTTATATTTCGGCACCACCATTTTTATTATATCCATATGCCTGTTTAAAACCTGCTGTTTTTCTTCCTCGGAAAAATTTTCCCCTTTTTGTTTTATCTCAAGAAGATCCGGAAACATCCCAAAAAAAACCGGGTCTATCCAGCACAGATTAAACCACGTCTGAATATCCAAGATTTCCTGATCGGAAAAAAATTGGTGTGTTTTTTTCAGCTCATCAGGATGGGTGTTTTCCCCCCTTTTACGCAACAAATAGGCATAACGTTCATAAGGAAAAACCATTGTTTCCCAATTTGCCATAAAAAAGTTAAACAATACGAATATTCTTTCGTCCTCATTCAAGTCTGACGGCCGCTTTCTGGACATATCCCAAAAAATATCGGTTGTTCCCGTGATATATTCCTCAAGCTGCAGCAAAAGAGAAGGAACCAAATTAAAAGTCTGCCTGATGCGGTCATAATTGTCAAGGATCTGAACCATGTCATAATAGTCCTTTACCGCATGCATTCTGACCCATGGCATTATAAATTTCCCTGTCTCTATATTCTTGTAATACGGCTGGTGCATGTGCCACAAAAATGCAACCTTCAGCGGCCTGTTCATTTTTCCTCCTGTAAAAATCGAAAACATTATACTATATAAATTTAATAAAACCGCCTCGATTTCCGAAAATTTATAAAACAAACAAGGAGGTATTTATGTTGGCTTCATGGACCAATGACCTGGCGGTAGGCTTCAAAGACATCGACGAACAGCATGCAAAATTCATAGAAATTGTAAACGAACTTCACGACGCCGCAAAAGAAGGAAAAGCGAAGGAAAAAATAAACGAAGTGATAGAATTTCTGGGGGACTATACGGTAACTCATTTCGCCACCGAAGAAAAACTTATGGACAAATACTCATATCCCGATTCAGCCGCTCACAAAGCCCAGCATAAAGCTTTTATAGAAGTTTTTAAAAAATTCAAATCCGATTTGAGTTCCGGCAAGGCTTCTCTTTCGCTTGTTTTGGAGATAAAAACAAAAATATATGACTGGCTGATAAACCACATAAAAAACACGGACAAGAAATTCGGGGCTTTCCTTCAGGGCAAAAACTGAAAAACCTCAAAAAATCAAAAAAGCTCGCCTTGGGCGGGCTTTTTTGATTTTTCACGTTTTTCATCTTTTTTTAAATTTATAATCCCAAGAAATTCTTTTTCATCAATTATCTTAACTCCAAGTTTTCTTGCTTTTTCAAGCTTGCTTCCTGCGCCCGGTCCCGCAACCACAAAATCAGTTTCACGGCTAACCGAAGAACTGACCCTTCCGCCCAATGATTTGACAATATTTTCAGCTTCCGTACGAGAATATTTTTCCAGTTCCCCTGTAAATACAAAAAGGGCGCCGTTAAGCCGATTGTCCGAAACCCTGCCGGAAATTCGTTTTGTATTAACGCCGGCTTCCTTAAGTTTTTTCAAAACATCTTTTGTTTCTTTACGCTTAAAAAAATCAACAATACATCCGGCAACCACCGGGCCTATTTCATGTATTCCCGAAAGTTCATCGACGGATGCCGACGAAAGTTTATCCAAATCATCAAAATTATCCGAAAGAATTTCAGCCGTTCCGGTTCCCACGTTTCTTATCCCAAGAGCATATATAAGCCTGTGCAATTCTCTTCCCTTTGACTCTTCTATCGCCTTTATTAAATTTTCCGCGGATTTTTTCCCCATTCTTTCAAGCTCCGCGATTTGTTCCTGTTTAAGAAAATATAAATCGGCATAATCTTTTACAATTCCGGCTTTTAAAAGCTGCTGAACCAATGCGGGCCCCATACCCTCTATGTCCATTCCGTCCCTGGATGCAAAATGTATGATGCTTCCTTCAAGTATTGCCGGACATTTTATATTAATGCACCGTCTTGCCGCTTCCCCTTCATATTTCACGGATTTTTCCCCGCACACCGGGCATTTATCGGGCATTTTAAATTTTCTGCTGTCTTTTTTTCTCTCTTCAAGAACAACCGAAACAACCTCGGGTATTATTTCACCGGCTTTTTCAACAATCACCATATCGCCTTCCCGAATATCCTTGCGTTCCACTTCTTCTTCGTTATGAAGTGTTGCCCGTTTAACCGTTGTACCGGCAATCCGCACGGGCTCCAATTCCGCAACAGGTGTTAAAATACCTGTCCTGCCCACCTGCACCGTGATTGATTTAAGCAATGTTTTTGCCTGTTGAGCCCTAAACTTGTAAGAAATTGCCCAACGCGGGCTTTTTTGTGTAATTCCAAGAATTTTCTGTCTGTCAAATTCATTCACTTTAATTACCATGCCGTCTATATCATAAGGAAGGCTGTTTCTCTTTTCTTCCCATTCAGCGCAAATTTTTATAACTTCGTCAATATTTCCGCAAAGCGCGGCATGTTTATTTACCGGGAAACCGGCTTCTTTCATTTTCGCAAGCGCTTCCCACTGGGTTTTAATCCCGTATCTCTCCGCATCAACCAAATAGTACGCAAAAATATCCAGGCCTCTTGCGGCAACAGCTTTCGAATCAAGCAATTTAAGCGTTCCCGCGGCGGAATTTCTTGGATTTGCGAAAGGAGTCTCGCCTTCCAATTCACGTTCTTTATTAATTTTTTCAAACTGTCTTTTTGAGAGATATACTTCTCCTCTGACTTCAACAATTTCACCCGCTTTATTTTTAATCAATCCTGCATCTATTTTCAAAGGAAGACTTTTTATGGTTTTAACATTCTCGGTGACATCGTCGCCTTTTTCTCCGTCGCCGCGGGTCACTCCGGCTTCCAGATAACCGTTTTTATAAATAAGAGCTATGGCAACACCGTCAATTTTCAATTCAACCGTATAGGAATAATCGGATGTAATTTTCCCGATGCGGGCGTCAAATTCACGAAGTTCTTCCTGACTGTAAGTGTTGTCCAAAGACAGCATGGGTGTGCTGTGTTTTACGGTCTTAAAACCTTCAACAGGAGCGCCCCCAACGCGCTGAGTGGGCGAATCTTTTGTCTTTAACTCGGGATGCGCGGTCTCAATGTCAATTAATTCCTTCATCAGCCTGTCATAAGCCGCGTCGCTTATCTCCGGCTGCGCGTCAATATAATATTTTCGATTGTGATATTCTATCTGCCGCCTTAATTCTTCCGCTCGTTTTTTATCTTTCATTAATTCTTCCTTTCTCCATCCCAAAACAACATTTAAACTCTCCCTCCGATAACATCTGCATAGATAACAACTTCGTTCTTCCAGCCGCACTTATAGCTTATTATACCAAACACAACCTTTTAGCCTTATGATAATTCTCAAAATTAATTTTATCTAATACTGTTGCTTTTATTTCACTCAGCACCTTGCTTCTGTAAGTCAGCCTGTCATTCTTCTGCAGCGATCCCACAATCATAGACGACGACACGTGCAAATCCCTTGATACCGCCAATATCCAAGACAAACTGTTATTATAATTAACATCAAACCGTCTGAGTATCTCATCAATCCTAAGCTAATAGCGTGAAAACTTATCAGCTTCCTTTTCTTTGCTCCCTTACAACACTTAGATCATCAACAAACGGTTGGCCGCCGGCTTTTAAACGCTTTAAAACATGCCCTGCTTCACGAATCCTACACTTCTTGATGTTCCGCCAAGAACGCGTTTTAATTGTTGCAGCACAGGCTTTTGTCTTCACGCCCCTTTATTTCATAGTGTGTTTTTTAATTAACACCCGCACCGCTTTGGCTGAATATATAAGACAAAACACTTATAACCTGTCGTACCGCCCACCTCAGTATGCCCGGAAATTCTTTCGGTGAAATCACATAAATGATACAAAGAGATGAAATTATTATTAAAACAGACAGCCATTTTGTGTATGGCCCTGCAGTGTTAATCACCAGTACGACCGAAAGTACAATCAGGATGGCCGGAAATACCATTTTGATATCACCCAGCGGAATTGAGTAACCCTGAACATACTCGGAGTCTGATCTTAAAAAATCCGCAAGATTGAACTTTATATTCCAGATTACCGCGGCAGCCTCCAGAATAAGCAGCACTATAATGGAAATTGATGCGAATTTATTAATCAAACCTTCCGTTCGCATAAGTTCATATACCGCAACGGGCAGCAATCCCGCAATCATATATGCTGCATTACCCAGAACAAATCCGGAAATTATTCCGGCCGCAGAAATAACTGACAAAATAACGCAAATAATAAAAGGCGCCTGTTTCTTTTTCCGGATTGATTGCTTTTCTTTAATATCTGTTCCTTTCTCAATCCCCCCGCTCATTTGAATAAAAATCCCTTCAGCATATTCCCGGCCGCATCCATAGCTGCGTCTTTCGCAGCTTCTGCCGCCGCATCTTTAACCTGCTGCTGCAGCATTTCGCCCACAGCCCGAGCAGGATCTTTTGGTTCACCATTTTCATCAACCCCGAACATTATCTGCTGCGAAATTCCGGCCATATCACCCTTAACAAAAGCGGTAAAATCCGAATATTTTATCCCGGACTTTGGCCCAAAAATCGAATCATCAAACCGCTGATTGAGTCTGTAACTTTTTATCACCGCAATTACATCCGGTTTTTTGTTTATTGTTTTTTCTGTCTTTAAGTTTATTAAGTCGGAATTTCTGAGCATTTTAATCGCCGTAACAGTTTCCCCGTCACTGCATTCATTTTCAAAAACATCGCATTTCTTACCCATGTAAGTCTCGGTTCCTTTTTTTTCCGCATGCATCATGCAATCGTCAGATTTTACATTTTCCGTGTCAGAAGGTGCCTCAAAACTTATCCCTTTTTCATCATCCAGTGTCATATAGAACTTCTTGCCGTCAAAAGACATTTCACTTTTAGGCAGTTCTTCCTTGGGAATATACTTAACGTTAGGATCATTCTTTTTTTCAACATCGGCCTTTTCGATATATGGCCTCATTAAATTCCCTTCCATGAAAATCTTATCACCGCTGACTTTAAGTTTCACGAAATACCTTAGCGGTATGCCATCCCTGTAAACCACAGCCTCGCACTCTGCAGACAGATGTTTATTTTGTTTTTTGAAACTCTCGGAAAAAGCAACCGCATCCCCAAACGCCACAGCATAACCAGCCAATACAAACAAAACAAAAACCGAACAAATTAATTTTCTCATTTTCCCCTCCATGTTTTATAAAATAATACATTTTAATATCAAAATTAGAGCATTCTGTCAATTACTTACTGCTTATTCTCCTCAAAAAATTCCTTGATTTTCTTTTCCCTGTCCGGATGTTCAGGCGAGAACGCCCCTTCCTTATTGCACCTCAAACATTTTTCTTCAAGCTCCCTTATTTCATCATACATTTTTTCTATAACATTTTTTATGGGGTCGGGCAGATCACCATGAGACAAATCTGTTTCGGGCTTCTGGCCGCCTGTTCTTACAACAACACCGGGCACCCCGACAACCGTTGCTCCGTCAGGCACATTGTGTATCACAACAGAACCCGCGCCTATCTTTACATTATTTCCTATTGTAATGTTCCCAAGAATTTTCGCCCCGGAACCCACAACAATATCATTGCCAAGCGTAGGATGCCTTTTGCCTTTTTCCTTGCCAGTTCCGCCCAGAGTCACACCCTGATATAAAAGAACATCATCACCTATTATTGCGGTTTCGCCGATTACCACTCCCATGCCATGGTCTATAAAAAATCTTTTTCCTATTTTGGCTCCGGGGTGAATCTCTATACCGGTAAGAAAGCGGGCAAATCCGGAAAGCATTCTGGGCAAAAGAGGTATTTTCCAGGAATAAAGAGCATGCGATATCCTGTGGATCATAACAGCGTGAAGTCCGGGATATGTAAACAAAACCTCCAATATGTTTTTTGCGGCAGGATCCCTGTCAAACACGACTTTTATATCATCAAATATTCCCATTTAATTCTCCTTGAAATTTATTTTTAATTATAACATTATCCGCCCATTTTTAATCAACAGCAGCCGCAAGATAAAACGAACCGCAAACTACGACGGCTTCCGCGCCAAACGAAACCGCAAATTTCAATGCTTTTTTGGGGTCTTTCTCAACCCTGCACATTACGCCCGCATTTTTTGCGATTTTTTCTATTGTTTCCGCTTTTTCGGCTCTTTCATTGTTAAGCTGGGTAATTACCAAAAAAACTTTTTTGTATTTTTTTATCTCTGAAATCATGGCTTTAATATTTTTGTCCTTAAGGGCCGTAAAAACAATTACAACCGGTCTGCCTCCAAAAACCGCAAAAAGAGTTTCCGTGACTTTTTTCATGGCATCGGCATTGTGGGCAACGCTTAAATATAATCCTTTTCCAATCATTGTAAATCTTCCGTAAAGGCGGGTTTTTGATATTCCCCGCAGACTTTTTGAAATATTCGTAAAAACACCGAATGCATTTATTATTTCAAGAGCCGCAAGCGCGGTTGCCAGGTTTTCCGCCTGAACAGGCTCCGGCATTTTTGTTTTAACCTTTATAATCTTTCCTGTATGAGCCTTTAACTTATGCATTCCCGGCGAGGATTCTTTCACCAAATAAAAATCTTTTGTAAAAAAAGCTCTTCCCCCAAAGGTTTTCCAAATATGCGAAACAAGATTCTTTTCTTTTATGTTAAAAAGCCCCAGTCCTGTTTTACCAAGTATCTGCTCTTTTTCTTTCAGTATTTTAAGCCTGGTATTGCCCAACAAGGCGGTATGTTCAAGCGAAATTGATGTTATTATTGAAAGCAATTTGTTTTTGTATCCCACATTTGTGGCGTCATATCTTCCTCCAAGCCCGGCTTCTATTACCGCCACTTCAACTTTCATTTCCCTGAAAATAAGAAACATCAAGACGGTAAGAAATTCAAAATATGTAAGAAAAACCCCGCACAAGCGCACTTCTTCCCACAATTCATTGCCAAATTTTTCCCATAAATCATCGGGCGCCTTTTTTCCGTCAACCATTATGCGCTCTCTTATATCAAAGATATGAGGGGAAGTGTAAAGTCCGGTTTTATATCCGTTTTCCCTTAACGCAGATTCAATGTAAGCGCATACGGAACCTTTGCCGTTGCTTCCCGCAACATGTATTACCCTGAAATAATCCTGCGGCCTTCCCAATTTATCAAGAACCATCTTTATGCGTTCAAGAGAATAATCAAACCTGAACTCATTTAAGGATTCAATACGGGCAAAAATACCCAAAGCCTTTTATCCCGCTTTGTAGCGTTTTTCGCTTATCAGAAGCGACAGCACTTCGGCAAGCTTGTCCCTCATTTCCATTCTGTCCACAATCATGTCTATCATTCCGTGTTCCAGCAGAAATTCGCTTCTTTGAAAACCTTCCGGAAGTTTCTGTCTTATTGTCTGCTCAATTACCCTGGGGCCGGCAAACATTATAAGCGCTCCTGGTTCGGCCATGTTAATGTCTCCAAGCATTGCAAAACTTGCCGTAACGCCTCCTCCCGTAGGATCAGTAAGAACAGATATATACGGCACTCCTGCATCAGACAGCCTTGCAAGCGCCGCGGATACCTTTGCCATCTGCATCAAAGAAAGTATTCCTTCCTGCATCCTTGCGCCTCCGCCTGACGCCGAAACTATTATAAGAGGGATCCTTCTTTGAAGCGCCACTTCGGCAAGCGCGGTAAGTCTTTCACCCATTACCGAACCAAGGGAACCTCCCATAAAAGCAAAATCAGTTATGCCGATTGCAACATCAATCCCTTTTATTTTTGCGGTGCCGGTTATTACGGCATCCGTAAGACCGGTTGTTTTTGCGGCTTTTTCAACTTTGTCTTTATACTGGGGGAAATTAAGATAATCCGCCGGAAGAATATTTTCAAACATTTGGACAAAAGTGCCTTCGTCAAGCAAAAGACGCGCGCGTTCCCTGGAACCAAGACGCTTATGATTTCTGCACTTTGGACAGACATTAAAATTTTCCTCAAGATCCCGGTTAAGAACTATCGAATCACACTTTTCGCATTTAACCCACATGCCTTCCGGTATTTTGGCCGCTTCTTTATTTTCAGATTTTTTGATTATAGTGTACTTGGGTCTGTGAAACCATGCCATATGCTCTCTCCTTAAAATTTATTTTTTCTTTTCCGTAAAACTTTTCTTTAAAACATTTACTGCAATGCCGGCTATCTCCGGATCAAACTGCGTGCCCGCGCAGCGTTTAATTTCCTCAAGACAAGTGCTTACCGGAAGCCCCTTCCTGTAAGGTCTGTCCGTTAACATTGCGTCAAAAGTATCGGCAATAGATATAATTCTGGCATTTAAAGGTATGGCGTCTCCTTTTAATCCCATCGGATATCCGTTGCCGTCATAACGTTCATGATGATGCCTTACCACCGGTATTATATCCCGCAGCTGAGGTATTGATTCAAGTATATTCGCGCCGTAATCAGGATGTTTTTTTATTTCCTCAAATTCCTGCTCCGTAAGCCTGCCCGGCTTTCTTAGTATGCTCTCATCTATACCTATCTTGCCAATGTCATGAAAAAGCGCGGCAATGCGCAGATCTTCAAGTTCCCTGTTGTCAAATTCCATTGCCCTGCCTATCATAACGCTGTAATTGGTCACTCCGTCAGAATGCCCCCTTGTATAACGGTCTTTTGTGTCTATGGCGGTTGCAAGGGCGTGAACCGTATTTAAGAACATGTCTTTTTGCACCGTATATAATTTTGCATTTTCAATTGCAACCGCCGCCTGGTTCGACAGCGCTTCAAGCAGATTTTTATCCTCTTCATTAAACATGCTGCCGTCTTTTTTGTTTAAAACCTCAAGCACGCCTATCAATTTAGACTTGGTTTTAAGCGGAACCGCAATAATGGATTTTGTTTTAAAAGATGTTTTTTCATCGGCCTTTCTGTAAAACCTCGGATCATTCTGTGCGTCCGCAACAAGGACTGATTCGTCTTCCCTTGCAACCCATCCTGCGATTCCTTCACCCACCGGCACTTTAATTGATTTTAACTTCTCAATCTGGCCTCCGGTTGCGGCGGAAAAGACAAGCTCATCACGTTTTTCGTCAAGCAAAAGTATTGACCCGGCTTCCGCCCCAAGCATATGGGTTGATATTTCCAGCATGGTATCCAGAAGTGTGGGCAGGTCAAGATTTGAATTCACATGCTTTGTAACCTCGATTAAATGCTCCAGCCTGTCTATCCTGGTTCGGTTTTCAATAAAAAGCTGGGCGTTTTTTATTATCATCCCGATATACGGCATAAAATTCTGAAGAATAACCAGGTCCGCTTCGGTGTATACAACCCCGTTTTTTTTATTAAGCATCTCAACAACCCCAAGTACCTCATCTTCATATTTGATCGGGGCGCATACAATATTCTTTGTTTTGTTGTTAAGCGCCTTGTCAATTCTTGAACTGAATTTTTTTTCACGTTCAACATTCGGCGTTAAAAGAGGTTTTCCCGTCTGAGCAACCCAGCCCGCTATTCCTTCTCCCATGGCAAGCCGGAAATTTTTCAATTTTTCGGCTTTTTTCCCTTTGGCAACCGCAAAATAAAGCGTGTCAGTAGCCTTCTCAATCAAAAGCAAAGAACCCGCTTCGGAATCCGTTGCTTCCATCAGCATTTGAAGAAATCTGTCAAGAACTCTGTTTATATTAAAATCTTTGCCTGTCACTTCAGAAACTTCACGCAATATGCGCACTTCTTTTTCAAGAACCGAAATGCGTTTTTTAAGAAAATCTTCGGAAGTGTTGTTTGCCTTCGGCATTTTTATTTTGGACGCCGAACTAACTTTTTTGGGCATTATTTACCTCTTTCTTAAATTTTAAAGTAAATTCACGGGCTTTTTTGACAAGCGTTTTACTGTCAGTGTACTTCTCAAACAATGACACAAACGCGCTTCCTATGATAACCCCGTCGGCTTCTTTTAAAACTTCCGCGGCCTGCGAAGGTTCTGATATGCCAAATCCGGCGAAAACCGGTTTATCTGAAATTTTCTTAAGCGCTTTCAATCCTTCAAGACCCGTTAAAACTCCTTTTCTTGCACCCGTAACGCCTTTTTGAAGAATATAATACACAAAACCCCTGCTGTTTTCCATAATTTTCTTGGCTCGGTCGGGTGTATTTGAAGGGGCAACAAGATAAACAATATAAAAACCTTTTTTTTCGGCATAATCTCTGAATTCCTTTTCTTCATCAAAAGGCAAATCGGGAATTATGGCGCCATCAAGACCTGCGTTAATCGCATCATCAACAAATTTTCTAGGGCCATACGCATAAATAATATTATAATAAGTCATTGCCACAAGGGGTATCTTTACAGTTTTCCTTAACCTTTTTACAAGTTTAAGCACATCGGAGCAATTTGTGCCGTTTTTAAGGCTTCTTTCACCCGCCTTTTGTATAACAACCCCGTCTGCCATGGGGTCAGAAAAAGGAATGCCAAGTTCAATAAGGTCTGCACCGGCTTTTTCAATTTCAATACAGATTTTTTCCGTTGTTTCAATGCCGCCGTCCCCGGCCATCAGATATATAACAAGATTCTTTTTTCCTTTGAGGGTATCAAGTCTGTTCATTCAATTTCACCCCCAAGCCTTTCAATTGCGGTGTTTAAGTCTTTATCTCCTCTGCCGGATATGTTTACAATTACAATGTCGCTTTTTTTGAATTTCATTTTTTCAAGCCCGGCAACAGCGTGAGAACTTTCAAGAGCCGGAATTATTCCCTCTGATACCGCAAGCAGTTTAAATGCCTTCAGCGCCTCTTCATCGGTCACGCTTATATATTTTACCCTGCCCGTATCCGCAAGATAACTGTGTTCGGGGCCAACTCCCGGATAATCAAGCCCCGCTGATATTGAATGAGTTTCCATTGTCTGCCCGTTTTTATCCTGAAGAAGGTATGTTTTTGCTCCGTGAAGAACTCCCGGTCTGCCTCCCAGGATTGAAGCCGCATGCTTTCCGGTTGAAATTCCCAGCCCTCCCGCCTCAACTCCCGTCAGCTTCACAGATTTATAATTCAGGAAAGGATAAAAAATCCCCATTGCATTGCTGCCGCCGCCGATACAGGCAATTATATGGTCAGGCAGGCGGCCTTCGGCTTTTAATATCTGCTTTTTTGCCTCCCTGCCAATCACGGACTGAAAATCCCTGACCATCATCGGATAAGGATGAAAACCGGAAACAGTTCCTATTATATAAAATGTATTATCAACATTTTTAAGCCAATCCCGTATCGCTTCGTTCATCGCATCCTTCAAAGTCTTTGAGCCGGAGCTCACGGGTATCACCCTTGCGCCCAGCAATTTCATCCTGAAAACATTGGGAGCCTGGCGTTTTGTATCTTCTTCGCCCATGTATATGTCGCACTGCATTCCAAACAGCGCCGCAACGGTTGCGGTTGCAACACCGTGCTGGCCGGCGCCTGTCTCGGCTATAATACGTGTTTTTCCAAGACGTTTTGCAAGAAGTATCTGTCCTATTGTGTTGTTAATCTTATGGGCGCCCGTGTGGCACAAATCTTCCCTTTTTAAATAAATTTTTGCCCCGTACTTTGCGGACAACTTATCCGCCCTGTAAAGAGGCGTTGGTCTTCCCACATAATTTTCAAGATAATACATGAATTCTTGACGAAACTTTTTGTCTTTTTTGGCGCGGCTGTATTCCGCTTCAAGATTGTCAATTAAAGATCGCAGGGTTTCAGGAGTAAACCTGCCTCCGTATTTTCCAAAAAAACCGTTCTTATCAGGCATCTTCATGGTCAATATCCCCTGACAGAAAGGGCTCTGAACAACGCCCTTAATTTTTGCGGCGATTTTTTCCCCGGAAATTCTTCAACACCGGACCCCACATCAATTGCATGCGGCATAAATCTGCGAACCAGGGCTGCAGCATTAAAAGGCGTTATTCCGCCTGCCGCCATATAGTATCCCTTGATTGCGCCAAGCATTCCCCAGTCAAAAACTTTCCCGCTGCCGCCGTAAGAATTTCCGCTTTTAGTGTCAAAAAGAACAAGAGATACGTGTTTTGCATATTTCCCGTAAAGATTTACCGCCTCTTTTTCGGATTCCGGCCTTACCGCCTTTATAACCTTTGCGCCTTTTATTCTTTTTATATCAGATATGCTCTCGTCGCCGGACAGCTGTACAAAATCAAGAGCGCATTTTTTTATTACAGAATTTATTACGGCAGGTCTTTCATTTACAAAAACGCCGGTTTTCAGAACAAGGGGCGACAGAAAAGAAATTATTTTTCTTGCCTTATCAGGACTTATCCGCCTGGGGCTTTCCGCAAAAATAAATCCAAGCATATCAGCCCCGAGAGACTGAGCGCACAATGCGTCATCCGTATTTGTAATACCGCAGATTTTTACTCTTACGAACGCCATTCACAGCCTTCTTCTTGCCCTGTTTATTATGCCCTGGGCCAATTCGGTTATTTCGCGCTCGCCTTTTGCTTTCATAAAAGAAGTGCCTACGAGCACGCCTTTAATCTTTTCGTCAATTATAACCTCGTCAATATCCTCGGGTTTCGTTATGCCGCTTTCGCATATTACTATCTTGTCTTTTGGAATGTATTTTATCAGCGATTTTATTCTGCCTAGATTTATCTTAAAAGTTTTCAAATCACGGGCGTTTATTCCTATTATTTCCGCTCCCGCGGCAAGCGCTTTTTTTACTTCTTCGGGGGTGGACGCTTCAACAACAGGAGTCATATTAAGAAAATGCGTTTTCTTGATAAACTGAGCCAATATTCTTTTTTCAAGCAACGATGCAATTAAAAGCAGGGCATCCGCCCTGTAAAAACGGGATTCATAAATTTGATATTCATCAATCACAAAATCTTTGCGAAGCACAGGCATTGTTGCGTTCTTCTTTACATCCTGTATCCACGCCGGATTCCCGTCAAAAAACTTTTTGTCGGTAACAACAGACACGGCCTTTATGCCGGCGCGCTCATAAATACCGCTGATTTTTTTTACATCAATATTCCCTTTCAAAGTGCCTTTGCTGGGGGATTTTTTTTTGATTTCCCCTATTATTGTAAAATCATTATATTCAAGCACATCCCTGAAGTTTCTGTTTGCCGGTGATTTCATTATTTCTTTAAGCAGTAATTCCACAGGCATTTTATTTTTTGCCTGTTCAACCTCTTTTTTCTTGTTCTTTACTATTTTCGAAAGAATGCTCATTAATCACACCTCCGTTTTCTGTTCATTGCTGACGCTTATCAGCTGATGCAATTTTTTCAGGGCGCTGCCATTGTCTGTTATTTTCTCGGACAATTTTATGCCTTCGGCAATTGTTTGGGTTCTGTCGGCCGCGTATAAAGCGCATCCTGCGTTCAACATCACGGCATCACGGTAAGCGTCACGCCTTAAACCTTCAAATATCTCACGCATTATCCCGGCGTTTTCTTCCGGCGACCCGCCTTTTACCTCTTCCACTTTCCTTGCTTTCATTCCAAAATCATCGGGTTTTATATAATAAGTTCTTATGTTCCCCTCTTTTAATTCCGTCACTTTTGTCTCTCCCCAAAGAGCAACCTCATCAGTATTTCCTTCTCCACAAACCACAAGCGAATGCACATTGCCGGCCTTTTTAAGAACTTCGGCTATTTTTTCTGTAAGTTCAGGCGAGTAAACACCCATTAAGTGGTGTGTGTTTTTGGCTGGATTCGCCAGGGGGCCCAATACATTAAATATTGTGCGCACACCAAGTTCCCTCCTTACAGGGCCTGCGTATTTCATTGCCTTATGAAAAGAAGGCGCAAAAAGAAAAACAATTCCTGTTTTTCTTATGACGTCTTTGGCCGCAGCTGCCGTAAGCTCAATATTTACACCCAGCGCCTTTAATACGTCAGCGCTTCCGCTTTTACTGGTAAGCGCCCTGTTTCCGTGCTTTGCAACGGTAACGCCCGCCGCGGCCGCAATCACGGATATTGCCGTTGATATATTAAATGTGTTGGCTCCGTCCCCGCCGGTTCCGCAAGTGTCAAGAATCACTCCTTCATCAAGATGAACACGTTCCGCTTTCTCCATCATCACGGATGCGGCGGCATAAATTTCATCCGCCGTCTCGCCCTTCATCTTAAGCGCAATCAGAAATGCGGCTATCTGAGTGTCGCTTGCTCCGCCTGTCATTATAATTTCCATTGCGGATCTCATTTCATTTTCAGATAGATTCCTGTGTTCTGTAAGCTTTTTAATGTATTCTTTTAACAATATCTTCTCCTAAAATCCAAAAGTCTTAACGGCGTTTTCCGTGGTTATATCACAGACAGCTTCAAAATCCATATTCTTAATTTCAGCAACCTTTTGGGCAACCGTTTTTATAAAAGCCGGCTCATTTCTTTTTCCTCTTTTATCCTGCGGGGCAAGCCAGGGCGCGTCAGTTTCCAAAACAAGAAAATCCGCCGGAATTTCTTTCACCGTATCACGAAGGGCGCCGGCATTCGGAAACGTTATAACCCCGCCAATTCCCAGCATATAACCAAGATCAGTAAATTTTCTTGCTTCTTCCAATCCCGCGGTAAAACAGTGTATAACCCCTTTTTTCAAAGGTCCGTTTGCGGCCAATTCATTATATACATCATCATGAGCTTCCCTGCTGTGTATTACAACAGGTTTGTCAAATTCACGGGCAAGAATCAAAAGTTTTCTGAAACCTGAAAGCTGTTCTTCCCTGCTTACAGGACTTTTAAAATAATCAAGCCCTATTTCGCCTATGGCCGCAATTTTGTTTTTTTTATCATCCTTAAGCATGCGATAAAACTCATCATAAACTTTATCGTTTAAAAGCCCAATATAATGGGGATGCAGGCCTATAGTCCCCTTTACACCTTCATATTCGAATTCCGCAACACGCCTTGCCTCTTCAAGCTCGGCGCCCACATTAATGAATTTATTGACGCCGGCCTGCTTTGCCCTTAAAAGCATTTCATATCTGTCCTCATCATATCGGCTGTCGCAAAGATGAGCATGCGTATCAATAAGCATTACTTTGCCTTTTCTTCGTCAACAATTCTGGGGAAAAGCGGATCGCCTTTGATTACCTTTGATCCGGCCCGTGTCCTTCCAAATTTAAGTTCTTTTTCGGGGTTAATCTTTGTTTCGTCATAATCGGCGCCGATCCTCTCCCAAATTTTTTTGGAAGTCAGCGGCATAACCGGCAAAGCTGCAACCGATACCGTTCGTATAATTTCAAGAAGAACGTACATAACAGAACCTAATTTTTGAATATTTCCTTCCTTGGCCAGAACCCACGGAGTTTCCTCGTCAATCAATTTGTTTGCTCTGCCTATCATTTTCCATGTTTCGGCCATTGCCGAGGAAAAATCAAGCTTTTCCATAAAAGAATGATATTTAGGATAAAAAGCTTCAATCATCAATATGACTTCTTTCATTTTTTCGTCACAGGAATCTTCTTTAAATTCCGGCGTAATTCCGCCAAAGTATTTTTCAATCATATTAAGAGAGCGATTTATTAGATTCCCAAGGTCATTTGCAAGATTTGTATTAAAACTTGCTTTGATTGAATCTTCCGAAAAATCTCCGTCTTCACCGTTTACCACATTTGCCGCAAAATAAAACCTTATTGCTTCGGCGCCGTATTTATTAGCCATCTCTATCGGGTCAACAACATTGCCTCTTGTCTTGCTCATTTTTTCACCTTTGTTAAGAAGAAAACCGTGGGCAAAAACATGTTTTGGCAGGGGCAGCCCGGCAGACATAAGCATTACGGGCCATATTATGCAGTGAAATTTAATTATATCTTTCCCTATTATATGAAAATCCGCAGGCCAATACTTTTTAAATTTATCGTCATCAGTTGCAAATCCGGCCGAAGTAATATAATTAATAAGCGCATCAAACCATACGTATACAGTCTGTTTTTCATCTATAGGAAGCCTTATACCCCATTCAAGACCGGGCCTTGAAACGCTTATATCCCTGAATCCGGCCTTAAGCATTGAAATTATTTCATTTCTTCTGGTTTCCGGTCTTATAAAATCAGGATTTTCTTCGATATGCTTCATAAGAACATCGGTGTATTTGCTTATTTTTATAAAATAATTTTCTTCAGTTATCAAATCAGCCTTCTGTCCGTGCGTGGGGCAGCATTTGTCTTCAGTGAGGTCCGTAACATTGTAAAAAGCTTCGCAGGAACGGCAATACCAGCCCTCGTATTTGCCTTTATATATGTCCCCGTTTTCATAGCTTCTTCTAAAAAGTTCCGATACAGCCGTTTTATGGCGTGATTCCGTTGTTTGTATAAAATCCGTAATGCTTATATTATACAGCTTACAAAGCTCCTTAAACGCCACGGCCATTTCATCGCAATATTGTTTCGGGTCTTTGCCCAATTCCTTTGCCTTTGCAAGCACGTTTAAACTGTGTTCATCCGTACCCGTGGTAAAAGCAACATCATATCCGCAAAGCCTTTTATATCTTGCGATTATGTCGGTGATAACCTTCTCGTATGCGTGGCCTGCATGAGGCTTGCTGTTTGCGTAATCAATTGCGGTTGTGATATAAAATGTTTTCTTTTCGTTCATTCCGTACCCCAGTTCACATCAGCTTCAACAGAATCTTCAACTATGGGTTCTTTGCTGTCTTCATAATAATAAGGCACAACAGGTTTTACGGGCGCCTCGTATTTTTCATAAGCCAGGCAGCACAAAAGCCTTCCGCATACACCGGATATTTTACCGGGGTTAAGAGGAAGCCCCTGCATTTTTGCCATTTTTATTGTTATCGGGCTGAAAGCCTTTAAATACTGCTTGCAGCAGCAAACTCTTCCGCATATTCCAAGCCCGCCTATTTTTTTCGCGTATTCCCTTCTTGATATCTGGCGCAGTTCAATTTTAACTCTCAGTGTCTTTACAAGGTCTTTTAACAATTCCCTGAAATCAACGCGGTTTTCTGCAACAAAATAAAAAACAACCTTTTTCATATCATCAGTATATTTGGTTTCAACCAATTTCATCGGCAGCTTTCTGGCCTCAATCCTTTTAAAACAGAAATCCCTTGCCTTGGCTTCCATACGCGCCAGCTTTTGCTCCATCAACTCCTGTTTGTCGGTTGTATAACGCAGCACTTTTCTTACCGGCGCATAAATTTTATCAGCTTCTATAAAATAATTTGCCATGGAAACTTCCGCCTCACGCTCGCCGTCGGCGGTCTCCACAATGCATTTTTCGCCTTTTTCAAGATGTAATCCGCGAGGATTATAATTGTATATTCTTTCATCTCCGGGGAATTTAATCCCCACTATTTCAATCATTCGAAAGCCCTTCCTTTCTTATTCCAAAAAGAAGCTCTGTTAAAAGCAACGATGTGTTGGCATTTTCCATAAGTTCTCTTTGAGCCTTTTCAACAAGCGAAAGAATTGCAACCGCTTTTTTCAATCCAAGCGGCCTGTACATTCCCGCTTTTATGCCGAATTTCGCCAAAGCATCACGTTTCAGCGAAAGTTCGTCCAGCATAATATTCTTATAAATATAAGACAGCACCTTTAAAATTTCAAGCAAAAACAGGCGAAAATTTGGTTCTTTGCCTTCATTTTCCGAATTTTCCCCTTTCTTTTTAATGCTTTTCACGGACTTTTTCATGCCTTCCAACTCTTCAATTTTTTTAAATATTGCTTCAATATTGTCATTTGCTCCGGAAACAGCCAAAAATATGGATTTTGCGGCATCAATAACGGGTTTAAAAGAATCATATGACAAAGCGGCTTCTATCCTTCCTTCGGAGAAAGCGGCCGCGGCGGCGCATTTTTCCCTGTCCCAAGACGGCATCAATTTAAGTGTTAAAGCCACCACTTCCTCTTCCGAAGCCCGCGCAACATCCAGACGCTGACAGCGGGACACAATTGTGGGCAGTATTTTATTAACCGAATCCGCAATAAGCATTATACAGGCAGCTTCGTTTGGTTCTTCAAGCTCCTTCAATATCGCATTGGCGGCAACATTGTTCATTTTATCGCTGTCGTTTATTATCACAATTTTTTTCTTCAGCTTAACCGGCTTATATGCATTAATCTCGTTAAGCTTGCCCAGAACCATATCAATTACAAGCTGGGCTTTCTGCGTATTAATATACAAACAGTCCGGATGAGGATGTTTTTGCATGCCGTCTTCATCCAAATCCGTAAATATTTTATCTATATGAGTGCAGTTTTCACATTTATCGCAGCATCCCCCGTCTTTAAGAGGAAAAAGACAATTAAGGGTTTTTGCCATTTGTATGGCCGCGAATCTTTTTCCTGTGCCCGGCTCTCCGGAAAAAAGATATGCAGTTCCGGGTCTTCCGCTTTTCGAAAGCGAAAGTATTTTTTTCTTAAGCACGGCATTTCCGATTATATCATTTACAGCCATTAAACAAGCCTCTTTTTAATTATTAACGAAAGAGTCTCTTTGGTTATCTCTTCCGCGGTTTTTTTATCGGTTTTAATAACGGTTATTTTTTTGGACAATTTTGCTTCCTTAAGATATCCGTTCCTTACTTTTCTGTGGAAAGAATCATTTTCCATGTCCATTCTGTCTTTTTTCGCGCGTGCCGCCAAGCGTTTTTTTGATTCCGAAAGAGACACGTCATATACAAAAGTATGGTCCGCTTCTATTCCGTCAAGGGCTATTTTATTGAGCATATCAATTAATTTTCTTCCAAGTCCTCTTGCATAACCCTGATAAACTATTGTCGAAAGATAAAATCTGTCCATTATAACTGTTTTTCCTGATTTTAACATGGGTTTAATTTTCTCTTTTATCACCTGAGCCCTTGCGGCTGCATACAAAAAAGCCTCGGTAACGGGCGACATATGCTTGTTTCCCGGATCAAGTATAATTTCTCTTATTTTTTCTGATATTTTTACTCCGCCCGGCTCTCGCACAAGTTCGGCATCAACGCCTCTTGCCTTCAGAGCGTCGCATACAAGCCTTGCCTGCGTGCTTTTACCGCTGCCTTCCGGCCCTTCAAATACTATAATTTTTGGCATTATTTCTCCTTAAATATTATTTATGCAGGGATGATTTTAACACGGTATCAATTATCAAACAACCCCAACACCCACGGCGCAACCCAATACGCCAGCATGCCTCCAAGAACGGCGGACGGAAGTACCGCTTTATCACGATATTTTATACCGCTAAAATAAACGGCGCTGCCGGCAGCCGCCGAGGCAACAGCGCAGGAAACAGCCGTTATTTTTTCCTTCTTTTCAATTTTGAAATATTTTTTATCAAGAAGATTTTTGGCATACAAAAAACTTTCAACCCGATAACTTTCACCGGTTGAATTATTGCTTATCAGAGAATCATCCCCGGAAACAGAATAACGTAAGGCCTCAGGCTGCGACAGCACGGTTTTAAAACCGGCGCTAAAAACAATATTGTTTTTAGCGCATCCAAGAAGCATATCCCTGCTGTCATTATAAGAAAACGAAAATCTTAAAGCGTCAAAAAACGCAAGTTCTGTTCTTGTTCCCCAAAGACCCTCATAAAAAAGCTCTTCGGAATAAGAGCCTCTTAAATTCAGCGCGGCGTTTCCCTTTAAAAAAGGGATTTTAATTTCCAAAAAAGATTCTGACATTCCAAATCCCAATCCCCTGTTAAAAACATCCATACCTGATCCAATTTTTAAGGAAATACCCGGAACAAAGTTAAATCCCGCCTCCGCGCCGGCTTTAACAGTATCAAGATATGAATAATATCCGGCATTGATTCTCAAATTAATCTGATAAGGCAGCTTTAAATCAGCGTCGAAACCCGCAGTTCTTGCTTTAAATTTGTCATCAAAAATAAAAAAACCGCCGATTCCCGAATAAGCAAATGCGGTATAAAAAGCCTTATTATAATTCCCCCCCACAATGCCTGTTTTTGCCGTCATATTTTCATTTCCAAATAAAAAGCCTCCCAAAACCGGCGAAAAACCTTCGTTGCCGCAGGAAACGGCAAAAAATCCCAAATCCATAAACCTGTTTTTAAAAGGCGAATAATAAAGGCCGGCAGCATTTGTTTTTAAATCATAGGAAGATTCACAGTATGCCTCAAAATCAGCCGAAACAT
>CAYQIS010000008.1:79604-100995 GCA_964417645.1 uncultured Spirochaetia bacterium | reverse complement strand
ATTCAAAAAAGGTTTTGGAGGAATGGTTGTGTTTGGCTTAAAAGGAGGCTATGACTCTGCCGTTAAACTTATTGACAATATCAAACTGTTCAGCCATCTTGCAAATGTTGGAGACGCCAAAAGCCTGATTATTCACAGCGCCAGCACCACTCACTCGCAGCTTACCGAAGAGCAGCAGAGGCAGTCGGGAATCACTCCGGATTTAATAAGACTGTCAATCGGTTTGGAGCATATTGACGACATTAAGGAAGCGCTTGATGAGGCGCTGAAATTGTCGCAGAAGTAAGTTTTTCAGTGACGGGCCATGCGCTATTTTTTATGCAAAGCTTTTTAAATTAAAGCGTAAAAACCCATAATTGACCGGCTGTAATCATGGCTGTATAATCATTACATGAAAAAAATAACCTGTATTGACTTTGAGACAGCAAACCCGTTTTGGGGAAGCATATGTTCTGTGGGTGTTGCGGTCATAGAGAACGGAAAGATAACAAAAACAATAAGTTCTCTTGTAAAACCGCATCCAAAGTATCGGGAGTTTAACCGTGACAATATAAGGGTTCACGGAATAAAGCCCGAAATGGTTAAAAATGCTCCCGAGTTTGACGAAATTTTCAAAGAAATAAAGCCTTTTATAAAAGGGCAGATGATTGCGGCGCATAATACAACTTTTGACGTTAATTGTTTAAGAGATGTTCTTACAATATATAATATACCTATACCTTCATTTAAATATATCTGCACCTGTGAGCTGTCGCGCGCGGCGTGGAAGGGCCTGGAAAATTATAAATTAAAAACAGTTAACACCCATCTTGGACATAAATTCAAACATCATGATGCGGGCGAAGACGCTGTTGCAAGCGCAAATATAATACTGCGCGCCATGCAGGATTACGGCTGTAAAGACATTTTGTCCCTTGCGGAAAAGCTTAATGTAAAAATCGGAGAGGTTAAAGAAGGAGAGGAATATATATTAAGCAGCGAAAAAGCCAGGATTAAAAAATCAAAGCAGATTAATATAAAAGAAATAAAACCGGAGAATGAAACTTTAAACCCTCTGCATCCTTTGTATAAAAAAGAAATTGTTTTTACCGGTGATTTTAAAAGCGGAATAAGCAGAAAGCAGGCAATGCAACTTGCGGTTAACTGCGGAGCCGTACTTTCTTCATATGTGAGGCCTTTTACCGACTATCTTGTGCAGGGCGGCAATGAAAATTTTCAGAAAACATTAAGCAGTAAAATGAAAAAAGCAAAACAACTCATTGAAAAAGACGGCAAAGTAAGGATAATAAGCGAGGAAGATTTTATACGATTGGTTAATTTTTAAATTGTGTAATCTATGTTTTTCTTTCTTTTTTTCACTTCGTCGGCCATGTTTTCAAGAGTGATATTGTCCACTATGGCTGATTCGGCTTTGGCCACACTGCAAAAAACTTCACGTAAAACACATGTTTCCGTGTCTCTGCAGCCTTTATAACCGGAATTTACACATGCTATTGGTTCAAGGGGCCCTTCAAGAAATCTTATTATATCCCCAAGAGAAGTTTCGGAGGGCGGCTTTGTAAGAAAATATCCTCCGTCTTTGCCGCGGCGGGAGGTGACGAACTTTCCGTTTTTAAGCTGCACAAAAACCGCTTCAAGATACTTCAGCGGTATGTCAAGACTGCCTGAAAGCTCTTTTATCTTAAATACCGCTTCTTCTCCCTTATAGTTAACCGCCATGTGAACAAGCGCTTTAAGCGCATAATCGCTTTTATAAGTTATTTTCATACAACAATTTTAACACATATTATGGCTTTACTAAACACCATTGCCTTTGTATACTAAAAAAAACGGAGGAATAATATGAAAAAAATAACGGTTATTGTTTTTTCTTTATTATTTTCGGCGGTTTATGTTATATCGGCGGATTCGTTTGAAAAGGCAAAGGAAGATGCGGTAAAAATGGCGGCGCAGAAAAAAACTGAAGCGGAGAAAGCGGTTGAACAGGCGAAAAAAGCGTCTGAAGAAGCCCTTAAAAAAGCCGATGAAGCAGTGAAAAAAGCCGCTGATATTACGGGGAAGACAGCGGATAACATGGTTAAGACAGCCGGTAAAACTGCGGGTATGGCCGGCGCCGCGGTAACTTCAACGGCTGGCGCGGCAACCGATGTGGCGGGCAATGCGGCAAAAGGAACGGGATTATTCTTTCAAAAAATAGGCGAAAAAATAAAAACTTTGTTTGGAAAAAAATAAAATGTTTTCATTTTTAATCGGAAGAAAAAGAATAAAACCTGACAATGAGAAAATAAGAGTTATCGGCAGAACAGAGAGAATAAAAGGCGGAAGGCTGCGGTTTGACTGGCCCGGGACGGAATTTGCAATTAATTTTACCGGAACATACTGCGCCGTTTATCTTGATGATGGGGGCAATGATTATCATGTAATTGTTGACGGTACGGAAATGCCCAGGATATCAACGAAAAAGGGAAAAAGAAAATATATTGTTGCCAAGAATCTTAAGAAATCCCCTCACTCGGTTATAATAACCAAAAGGACCGACACATATGACGGCATTGCGGTTTTTGAAGGTTTTGAAATTTCCGGAACTTTAAATGACCCGCCGAAGATGCCCAGAAAAAAAATAGAATTCATAGGTGATTCTTTGACGGTTGGTTTCGGGATAGAAGGGCCGTGCATTGACTGCCCTCCTGACACGGAACGTCTTTACAAAAACAACTACTTTGCATATTCGCAGGTGGCTTCACGCGCCCTTGACGCTTCCTGTCATGTAATAGCTGTGTCCGGAAGAGGTATGGTTAAAAATTACGGCGAGAAAACCGGAAGATCCAAAGAAAATATGCCGTATCTTTATGATAGAACGGTGTGCGGCAGCCCGGAACCCAAATGGAATTTTATAAAATATGTTCCTGATGCCGTTGTGATAAACCTTGGAACTAACGATTTCTCGACTGAACCCAAAGCCGACGAAACCGAATTTATTAATCAATATCTTGAACTTATAAAAAAAATAAGGTCAAATTATGAAAAAGCAAAAATATTTCTTGTATCAGGTCCGGTTATGGGGGAAATTCTTCATCCGATTGTTGACAAGGTGGCGCAGGCATCCGACGACTGCAATCTTCACAGGGTAAAACTTTCGCCCGTGCCTGATTCGGATATGGGCTGCCAGTGGCATCCCAATGTTTCCGCGAATAAAAAGATGGCCGCGGAACTTGTGGTTGCAATGATGAGGGCCGGTTTTTAGTCAATATTTATTAAAAAGATTTCAGGGTTGTTTCTGCCGTAAAAATATTTGGTGAAAAATTTTTTTATTCCGCAAAATTTCAGCGCAAGTTTTTAACAGTTTATACGTTATATTCTATGAGAATCAAAGGAGATTTTATGGAGCATAAAAAAGTTTTTAAAAAAATAGGAGCTTTTCACGACAACGCTCTGCACGCGGCCGAAGCAAAGGCTGTTTCGGAACATATCTCTTTGTGTGAAATATGCCGCGGGGAACTTGAAACACTTAAAAAAAATGAAAAAGAACTTTTGTCCGTTAAACATGAAGCCGATATTGATCCGTATTTTGCTTCAAGGGTTATGAATGCATATAAACAAAAGGAAAAAATGAAGATTGTTCCGTATAAACTGCTTCCTGTTCCTGTTGCTTTGTCTGTTTTTGTCATTGTTCTGATTTCGGTTATGGCGGCATCTCCTTTTGTTTATTCTGTTGATGCGGAGAATACCAAACGTGAGATTGGAACCGTATTGCTTGCGTCTTTTATACCGGATAATCCTTCAAGAATATTTTCGCCCGTAAATGTAATGGCTTTCTGCGGCGGCTGCAATGAAGTGCTTTGCGGCTGCTGTAAAAAATCAGGGGATATAAAATGCCCCGCAAAGAGGTGCACGCATGGGAAATAAGAGTTATCTGGCTGTTTTTGCCGCAGTAATGGGTTTTGTATGTTTTTTGAATCTTTTGGGAATTGAAAAGGCATTAATGGCAATATTTGCCGGAACATTTGCTTTAAAAGAGATTGCATCGGAAAATAAGGCAGGTAAGGGGCTTGCATGGACAGGCATAATACTGGGAATTGTTTATATTATAACGGTTGCGGTTATGCTTGTTCTTTACGGTCCCAAACTGGCGGAAGTTTTTTCCAAATTTGGGAAGTAAAATACGGGAGACCAATCTAAAAAGGGTGTGGTACAGGGGGAAGGAGGCGGAAAGCAGACGAAAAAGAAACGAACAGTTTTTTAAAAAAAGGAGGATATTATGAAAAAAACAATAATTTTTTCAGTTTTGGCTTTGTTTGTGATGTCAGCCGCGGTATTTGCGGAAAATGCAAAAATGCCGTGCGGTAAGACGGCGGTAAAAGGCGGAATGTGCGCAATGGAAAACTGCCTTTGCATGATTGACGCCGACTTCAGTGTTGAGAACACAAAGGACGGCGCAATAATCAAAATTACCGCAAAAAAAGGCGGCACAAAAGTTCAGGAGATACAGAACAAACTGAAAGATTTTCCCGAAATGCGCGCAAAATGCATGATGCAATGCAGAGGGAAAAAATAGAAGGTATTTCAGGGGCCCTTAAAAGGGTCCCTTTTATTTTTTGGAGGCAAAATGGAAATTAAAATAAAGGTTAAAGGCATGCACTGCAACGGCTGTGAAATGAACGTTCAGGATTCAGTTTATGAAATAGAAGGCGTGAAAAAAGTTAAAGCTGATTTTAAGAAAGAATTGGTTGCGGTTTCTTATGATGAAAAAAAGACCGGCGTCGAGGCAATAAAAAAAGCCATAACTGAAGCCGGATACATACCCGAGTAAAATGGAAACAAAAGATTTTAAAATAGAAGGCATGCACTGCGCAAGCTGTGTCCTTGTTGTGGAACGCGCCATAAAAAAACAAAAGGGTGTAAGCTCTGTTTTGGTTAATCTTGCAACGGAAACAGCCACGGTATCATATGATCCAAATGTTTTTAACGAACGCATTATGGCCAAAGTCATTAAAGAAAAAGGATATAAACTGGCGGCAGGAAAAGAACAAAAAGACAGCAGTGTATATTTTGTAAAATTCTTGGCATCTTTAATCTTTGCTTTGCCTGTGTTTGTATTAAGCATGTTTGTGCCGCATTCCGCCGTGCCAAATATGAATTTTATCCTGCTTATGCTTGCTTTTCCCGTACAGTTCATATTGGGGTATGAGTTTTATAAAAAAGCTTTTATGGCCGCCAAATCACTTTCGGCAACAATGGAAACGCTGGTTGCGCTTGGCACAAGCGCCGCATTTTTTTACAGTGTGTATTTGATGGCAAAAGACCAAAGTTCGCATCTTTATTTTGAAACATCTACTGTTCTTATAACCGTAATTTTTTTTGGCAGATATCTTGAAGCAAAGGCAAAGTTAAAAGGCGCTGATGCCGTAAAAAAACTTATGCAGCTTTTCCCGAAAAAAGCTTTGGTTGTTCGCGCAGGAGAGGAAAAAGAAATAAACGCGGATGAAATAATAAAAGGGGATATTGTTATTCTTAAGCCCGGAAGCCGCTCTCCGTCTGACGGAATTGTGGAAACAGGAAGCGGTGATATGGATGAAAGAGCGGTGACAGGAGAGCCGATGCCTGTTTCAAAACATGAAGGTGACACTGTTATAAGCGGTTCGGTCTTGATAAACGGCTCAATTCGATTAAGGGCAATACGCGTGGGTTCGGAATCAACTTTAAACGGCATAATAGCAATGATATCGCGGGCCCGGGCAGGCAAAACATCTTCACAAAAACTGGCTGATAAAGTTTCGTTTTATTTTGTCCCTTCGGTGATTGCAGCTGCGGCTTTAACTTTTATAATCCGTATTTTTGGCGGATCTGGTTTTGAAAGGGCTTTAATAAGTTCCGTTTCTGTTTTGGTTGTTGCATGTCCGTGCGCTTTGGGACTGGCAACACCTGCGGCTGTTATTGCCGGGTCGTCCAGGGCGTTAAGGCACGGAATAATAGTGAAGGATGTGCAGGCGCTTGAAAGCGCGGCAAAGGCAACAGATATAGTTTTTGACAAAACCGGCACTCTTACAACCGGGAAACCCGCGCTGACGGCAATTAAAGTAAAGGAATTTTTCGGGGAAAATAAAATTTTGGAAATGCTTGCCTCTTTAAGCTTCATGTCAAAGCATCCTGTTGCGGAAGAAATATTAAAATATACGGAGGGAAAAGGCGCGAAGAAATTGGAGGTTAAAGGCTTCACTGAAATACCCGGAACCGGAATAAAAGGTATAATTGATGGCTGCGAAGTTATAATTGGAAATTATGATGCGCTGTATAAAATGGGCTTTGACATGTCTTTATTTGAAAAAAATGTGTCTTCAAGCTGCATGTTTGTTGACAATAAGCCTGCCGCCGAAGTGATATTTACGGACAACTTAAGGCCCGATGCGGAGTATGCCGTAAAAAAGATTGTCAAATCCGGGATAAAACCGCATCTTGTAACCGGTGATTCCGAAATTTCCGCCCTTAATGCCGCAAATAAGTGCGGGATAGACATAAAAAATGTAATTTTCAGGGCAAGCCCTGCGGACAAACAAAATTATGTGATTATGCTGAAAAATTCCGGAAGCAGGGTTATTTTTGCCGGGGACGGAATAAACGATGCGGCTGCGCTTGCCGCAGCGGACTGCGGCGCCGCATTTGCGGGAGGCACTGATATTGCATCTGAAGCCGGCAACTGCCTTATAATGCGCAATGATGTTGATGCTTTAAATGAACTTGTTATAACGGGAAAACTTACCGTTAAAAAAATCAGACAAAATTTATTTTGGGCGTTTTTTTATAATGTTACGGCAATACCTTTTGCGGCTGCCGGTTTTTTAAATCCAATGATAGCGGGTACCGCAATGGCTTTAAGTTCTGTTTCGGTGCTTTTGAATTCTTTGGCAATGAAAAAATAAATTTATAATGAAATGTTTAAACTGTAAAAGGTGTGTGTTATATTAATTATATTAAATTTAAAATACGGAGGTTTATAAATGGAAAAATGGACATGCGTTGTCTGCGGATATGTATACGATCCTGCAAAGGGAGACCCTGAACACGGCATAGCGCCGGGAACCCCTTTTGAGCAGCTGCCTTCGGACTGGACCTGCCCTGAATGTGGCGCATCAAAATCCGATTTTGAAAAGAACGCTTAATAAATGCATACGGTTATAATCGGCAACGGTATTGCCGCTGTTTCGGCCGCGTCCAAAATAAGGGAAGCGGATAAAGACTGCGGCATTACCATGATATCCGATGAGGGGTACACTTTTTATTCAAGGCCAAGGCTTATAGAGTATCTTTCGGGCAAGGCCGGTTTTGAGCAGATAATAATAAAAAAAGAGCAGTGGTATAAGGACAATTCAATAAAGCTTCTTACGGATTCCAAAGTTACAGCGGTAAACACATCCGAAAAACAGGTAAGCGGTGATTTTGGAAAAATATCTTATGACAAGCTGATAATTGCCGCGGGCGCTTCGTCTTTTATTCCTCCTTTTCCCGGACATGACTTAAAAGGTGTGTTTGCGCTGCGCACAAAAGAGGACGCGGATGAAATAATTTCGGCGGCACTTGGGGTAAAGTCGGCGGCTGTTATAGGCGGGGGTCTGCTGGGCATTGAAACCGCATTTGCCCTTACAGCAAGGGGCCTTAAAGTAACCGTAATAGAATTTTTTGAAAGGCTTCTTCCAAGGCAGCTTGATTTTGAAGCCGCAGGCTTGCTTCAAAAATTTTTGGAACAAAAAGGAATAAATTTTCTTTTGTCCAAGCAGACAGATTCGGTTTACGGGGATTTCAACGGCCTTAAAATAAATTTTAAGGACGGAGGTTCGGAGAAGGCTTGTATTATAGTTGTATCGGCCGGTGTAAGACCCAATGTTTCTTTTTTAAAAGATTCCGGACTTGAAATAAACAAAGGAATAAAAGTAAACGGAAAAATGGAAACAAATATTGAAGATGTTTATGCCGCGGGCGACTGCGCTGAATTCAACGGCGCGCTGTACGGCATTTGGCCTGCTGCCAAAGAGCAGGGCGAAGCTGCGGGAGCCGCGGTCACCGGAGCCTATGTAAATTATACCGGAACGGTAATGAGCACAAAATTAAAAGTGGCCGGAATTGAAGTTGCATCGGCAGGCGATATAAATATAAAAGACAATACCGAAACAAAAGCAAAAACAGACGGTGCGGCATTTAAAAAAATATTTTGTGAGAACGGCATAATTAAAGGCGGTATTTTGATAGGCAACACCTCTGATTATATGAAGCTTCAAAAATTATTGGCTGAAAAAGCGGATTGTAATCAGGCCGCCAACACACTTTTATTATAAATTTCTTTTTTTCAGTTCGTCCCTTATTTCTTTTAATGTTTTGTCAATTGACCAAAGTTTAAGCGGCGCCAGGAACAGCATTATGCAAATTACGATTATAAAAATGATTAAAACAAGAGCGAATGCGGCCGACATTCCTTCGAAGAATCCCATATTTTCCTCCTGTTATTTTTTTATGATTTTAGCATGGAATTTTATTTAACGGAAAAATAACTTGACTTTTTTTTAAGGGAATTATATATTTGTAATGATTACAAAGTTGTTAAAACCACAAATTTTGTGCATAAGTGTAAAAAAACAAAAATGTAAACGGATGGAAAAATGAAAATCGGAAGCAAAGTTCAGGAGGCAATAGTAAAACAGGTTAATGCGGAAATCTATTCGGCTTATCTTTATCTTTCAATGTCAGCGGTATGCACCGAAAAAAATCTGAAAGGCTTTGCAAACTGGTTTTATGTGCAGGCACAGGAAGAAATGACGCATGCAATGAAGTTTTATAATTTTGTTCTTGAACGCGGCGGACATATAAAACTTACCGCGGTTGAAGGCGTAAGGGATGACTGGAAATCCCCGCTTGAAATGTTTGAGGCGGCATATGAACATGAACAGAAAGTCACATCTCTTATCAACAATATCATGGATATAGCAATTGCCGAAAAAGATCATGCAACCGCTTCGATGCTTAAATGGTTTGTTGATGAACAGGTTGAAGAGGAAGCAAACAGCTCCGAACTTGCTGACAAACTGAAATTAATAGGGGATTCCAAGGAAGCTCTTTTCATGCTTGACAAGGAATTGTCCTCAAGAGTCTTTGTTGATTCAACGAAAAATCCGGAAGCGGGCGAATAAAAATCAAAAAGAATTGCGAGGAGCGGGCGTAAATGGAACAGATGAACGGAGAACAAATTGCCGCATATTTGAAATCGAAAAAAATAAGGCCTTCGGTTATAAGAATAAAGGTTTTAAAATATCTTAATGAAAACAGGGTTCATCCCACGGCTGACAAAATATATAAAGAGCTTTATAAAGAAATACCGACGCTTTCAAAGACAAGCATTTATAACACGCTTAAAAGTTTTGCGAAATCGGGAATAATAAGCGAGCTTACAATTGAAGACGGTATGGCGCGTTATGATGCCGATGTTGAAAAGCACGGACATTTCAGATGCAGGAAGTGCGGAAAAATTGAAGATTTTAAGACAAAATGCGATTTCTGCTACAAGGAGCCTTTATCAGGGTATATAATAGAAACCGAACACATGTATGTTACGGGACTCTGCGCGGTCTGCGCGAAAAAGGAGAAAAAGTAAAATGGCAGTGATAAAAATTACCGACAGGGTTGATTTTACGGGAACAATAGACTGGGACAGGACAATCTTTGACGAATTAATACCCCTGCCTGAAGGAACAAGCTACAATTCATATCTTGTAAGGGGTTCGGAAAAGACGGCATTAATTGACACCACGGATCCGGCTAAATCCCATGAACTTTGGAGAAATCTTGAAAAAGCCGGGATAAAAAAACTTGATTATATAGTGTGTAATCATGCGGAGCAGGATCATTCGGGTTCGGCCGCCGAAGCCGTAAAAAGATACGGCGCGAAAATAGTAACCAATGAAAAGTGCAAGGGATTTCTTAAGGATTTTATGCCCGTATTGACGGATGATGATTTCCTGGTAATTGCCGACAAACAGGAGCTTTCTCTCGGGGACCGCACACTGCAGTTTTTTCTTATGCCGTGGGTTCACTGGCCGGAGACAATGTCAACATACCTTAAGGAAGAAGGCATTCTTTTCAGCTGTGATTTTTTCGGTTCACATGAAAGTCCTTCATACATATTTGAATCTGAAAACAACTATATAAGCGCAAAACGTTATTATGCCGAGATAATGTCGCCTTTCAGAAATATAATAAAGAAGAATATTGAAATTGTAAAAAATATCGCACCAAAAATGATATGCCCCAGCCACGGAATAGTTCACAAAGACCCTTCGCGTATAATCGGATGGTACGAAGAATGGATAAAGGACGATGTAAAAAATGAAGCACTTGTAATGTATGTTTCAATGCATCACAGCATGAAAGCCGCGGCCGAGTATCTTGCCGATTCATTGGCTGAAAAAGGGATAAAAACAAAGCTTTACAATCTTTCCAGGGCTGATATAGGCGAGATAGCGATAGATTTAATTGATGCCGCAACCGTTGTTGTATGCGCACCCACGGTTCTTGCGGCTGTTCATCCTGTTGCGGCAAACGTTGTTTATATATTTAACGCTTTAAGGCCAAAAACGAAATTTTTGTCCCTTGTCACCGGCTGGAGCTGGATTGAAAAAGCGCAGGAAGAATTGACGGGCATGGTAAAAAATTTTAAGGGTGAAATTATCCCGCCTTTGAAAATTCAGGGGTTCCCCAAAAAGGCGGATTTTGAGGCGCTGGATTCAATGGCTTCCGCAATACTTGAAAAACATAAGGCGGCAGGTATCTTAAAATGAGCACTGTAAATATAAAAGATGTTTTTAAAGTTGCGGTTAAGATTGAAGAAAACGGCCGAAAATTTTATAACTATGCAGCATCCATGGCCGAAAATGATGAAGTTTCGCTTGTAATGAAAACTCTTGCAAAAGAGGAAGAAGTACACGCAAAAAAATTCAGGGCAATGATGGAAAAACTGAAAGGTGAAATGGCATTATCGGAATTTTCAAAAAATTACATGAAGCATCTTATGCAGTATATTGAGGAAAAAATTGTTTTTAAAAAAGAAAATTTTAAAAAAGCTTCTGCTGAAAAGAAAATGAACACCCTGCTTCATGCAATAGAGTTTGCAATGGACCGGGAGCGTGATTCCGTGGCGCTTTATACAGGAATTAAAGATATAGTAAAAAGCGGTCAAAAAGACGTTGTGGATGAAATTATAAAGGAAGAAGAAAAGCATTTTTTGAAGCTTTCGATGGCAAAAGACCTGATAACAAAAAAATAAATCGCCTTTTAAAATCATGCTGCAGAATGGTTTTAAGGCAAAAAAAGGAGAAAAAATGGCACAGAAAACCGGTATTTACAAATGTTTTCACTGCGGTAATGTGGCTGAAGTATTGGTTGCGGGCAAGGCTGACATTGTATGCTGCGGGGAGCCGATGAAGCTTATGGACGAAAAAACAAAAGAAGGAGCCGGAGAAAAACACCTCCCTGTTATTGAAGAATCGGGCGCGGGAATAATTGTAAAGGTCGGTTCGGTTCCTCATCCGATGGATGCGGATCATTGGATTCAGTTTATTGAAGTCACAACAAAGGACAATCTTGTTTTAAGAAAAGACCTTAATCCCGGAGACAAACCCGAAGCCGTATTTCCGGTTTCAAAAAGCAATGTGGCATCCGCAAGGGAATTTTGCAACAAACACGGACTGTGGTCTGTTTAATTAAAAAACAAAAAAGAGAAAGGAGAATTAATTATGGCTTCAATAAAAGGAACCCAAACGGAAAAAAATCTGCTTGCTTCGTTTGCCGGAGAATCACAGGCAAGGAATCGTTATACTTATTTTGCAAGTGTTGCAAAAAAAGAAGGGTATGAGCAGATAGCGGCAATTTTTCAGGAAACAGCGGACAACGAAAAAGAACACGCAAAGAGGTTTTTCAAATTTTTGGAAGGCGGAGATGTTGAAATAACCGCAATGTATCCGGCCGGCGTTATCGGAACAACTCTTGAAAACCTTAAAGCCGCAGCCAGGGGCGAAAACGAGGAACACACGGTGCTTTATCCAAAAGCGGCGGAAGTTGCGGAGAAAGAAGGATTTAAAGATATTGCCGCAACATTCAGATATATAGCAAAAGTTGAAGAGGAGCATGAAGCAAGATACAAAAAGCTGGCGGAAAATATCGAAAAAGGCGAAGTTTTTAAGAAAAGCACAACGGTAAGATGGAAATGCAGGAATTGCGGCTATGTTCACGAAGGGCCGGAAGCGCCGGAAAAATGCCCTGCATGCCTTCATCCAAAAGCGCATTTTGAAATTAAGGAAAGCAATTACTGAAAAACAAAAAGGGCGGCTTTAAAAGCCGCCCTTTTTTAATTCAAATAATTTATAAAAGGGGAAAAAATGGCGGATGTATTGAATGAAATTACAATAATGCTTGCGGGTGAAGCCGGCGCCGGAGTGCAGTCTGCCGAAGCAATTATTACGGCTTCCATGAAACAGGCCGGCTACCATGTTTTTGCAACAAAAGAATATATGTCAAGGGTAAGGGGGGGCACAAATTCAACAACAATAAGAATTTCGGGAAACAGGGTAGACTGCCAGTTTGACAAGCCTGATATTTTTATCCCTCTTGACGCGCAGGCGTATAACAGACACGCAAAATCAATGAAAAGCTCATGCCTTATAATAGGTGATGCAAAAAATCTTAACGGGGCGGATGTCTGTGATGTGCCTTTTAATGACATCGCGCTGTCTCTTGGAAATTCCATTTATGCGGCAATGGCGGCATCCGGCACTGTGGCCGCCCTTTGCGGCGCATCGGTTGAAGATGTAAAAAATTATGTGCGTAAAACATTTGAAAAAAAAGGGACGGAAGTGGTTGAAGCAAACATAAAAGCCGCGGAAAAAGGATATGAGCAGGGTATATTGGCGGCGCGGAAAAAAGGATTAAGCGTAAATATAAAAAAAGACGAAAAGGTAAGAGATGAAATTATGTTAACAGGCTCCGAAGCTGTTGCACTTGGAGCTGTTGCCGGAGGGTGTGACTGCGCGTTTGCTTATCCTATGACGCCGGGCACCGGAGTTTTTACCGCTCTGGCATCTTGGGCTGAAAAAGCGGGTATTGTAATTGAACAAGTTGAGGATGAGATAGGGGTAATAAATATGGCTCTTGGCGCATGGTATGCCGGCGGACGGGCTATAGTAACGACATCCGGCGGGGGATTTGCATTGATGACCGAAGGCATATCGCTCTCGGGCATGACTGAAACTCCTTGTGTTGTTCATGTTGCGCAAAGGCCGGGTCCTGCCACGGGCCTTCCCACAAGAACAGAGCAGGGGGATTTAAACCTGGTATTAAATGCCGGACACGGTTATTTTGCAAGGACCATATATGCGCCGGGAAATCTGGAACAGGCCTATGAATTGACAAGGCTTGCTTTTGATACGGCCGCAAAGTTTCAATCGCCGGTTTTCATACTTACAGACCAGTATTTTACAGACACTTATTACAACACCAATGAATTTAAAACATACCCGTCTCCGGATAAGCATATTGTTAAATCAGAAGATGATTACATGCGCTACAGCTTGAAATTTGGGCCCATATCTCCAAGGTCTGTGCCGGGATTTGGAACGGGCAGAGTGTGCGCTGATTCCGATGAACATGATGAAAGCGGCAGGATAACAGAGGATTTAGAAGGCATAAGCATGAGTATGAAAATTAAGCGCGCGGAGAAAATAAAACTTATTAAGGCCGAGGCAATGATTCCTGATATTTACGGCAATGCCGAATATGAAAATCTTTTTGTATGCTGGGGTTCGGTTCTTCCTGCCGCAAAAGCTGCACTTGAAAAACTTGAAGGCAAAAACGCCCTGATTCATTTTAAACAGGTTTATCCTTTAAATGAAAATTCGGCGTCTTTTTTTGCAAAAGCAAAGAAAACTGTGATTATTGAAAACAGCCAGTCCGCGCAGTTTAAGGCGCTGCTTGAAAGAGAACTTAAAATCAAAACAGACGGTGAAATATTAAAATATGACGGGCTTGCATTTACGGGCGCGGAACTTCTTGAAAAGATGAAAGAGGTGCTTTATGGATAAATCATATTTTGACATAAAAACTGAAATTGCATGGTGCCCGGGATGCGGTAATTTTGGTTTAAGAAACATAATGCTGGAAGCGCTCGCTGAACTTGAACTGAAAAAAGAAAATCTTGTTTTTGTTTCGGGAATAGGGCAGGCGGCAAAATCTCCGCAGTATTATGACGTCAGTTATTTTAACGGGCTTCACGGCAGGGCACTTCCCGCGGCGTCAGGAATAAAAGCGGCGAACCCGGAAATTAAGCTGATTGTTCAAAGCGGAGACGGCGACATGTACGGGGAAGGGGGAAATCATTTTATACATGCCATAAGAAGAAATCCGGACATAACCGTTATAGTGCATGACAATATGATATACGGTCTTACAAAAGGACAGGCTTCACCCACAACAAGGCCGGGAACCAAAACGCCAATACAAACATCGGGAGTAAGCGAAACACCGCTTAATCCGATTGCTCTTGCAATAACAATGGGCGCAACTTTCGTCGGCCGCGGTTCTGTGGGCGAAAAAGAGCTTACAAAGAATTTAATCAAGCAGGCAATAAATCACAGGGGATTTGCTTTTGTTGATGTTTTTCAGGCATGCGTGTCGTTTAACAAAGTTAACACTCACAAATGGTACAAGGAAAATACGGCGGCGCTTCCTGATACGCATAACCCGCAGGATAAAATGGAAGCTTTAAAGGCCGCTTTTTCCGAATATCCCTGGTTTTTGGGCTTGTTTTATAAAAAAGAAGGTGTAAGCATATTTGAAGACACTTTATCTGTTTACCGTGATTCAAAGGAACCGCTTTATAAAAGAAACCGGGACATGAAAGTTATTAAAGAAATAATGGAATTAAAAAAATAGGAGGTTTTTATGAAAAAAATCATTTTTACAGCAACTGCATTGTTTTTTGCTTTGTCTTTTGTTCTTGCACATCCCGCTTCTGATATTGCATTCAAGTTTGATTTGTCAGCCCATACCGTAACACTTGACATAGTGCATCCGGTAAAAAATCCTTCGGACCACATTATAGGGAAAATAGAGGTTTTTGTTAACGGAAAGAAGCAGATACAGCATGATGCAATTGTTCAGACAAGTCCGGAAGCACAGACTGTTACATATACTGTTCCCGGTTTAAAAGCCGGAGACACGGTAAAGGTATCCGCGGACTGCAACAAATTCGGATGGTATTCAAAAGAAGCTAAAGCGGAGGAAAGCAAAAAGCCGGCCGCTCCCAAGTCTTCAAAGCCTTAATTTCAAAATTTATTATAAGAGGGGGCAATAATGGATGTTAATGAAGCCATAAGGGCGCGAAGGGCTTACAGGGCATTTGAACCGGCGGAAATTACCGACAAGGATATCAATGACATGGCCGAAGCGGCTTCCCTTGCCGCCTCATGTTTTAACAATCAGCCATGGAAATTTATTTTTGTACGTTCGGAAGAAATGCTTAAAAAGTTATTTGCCGCTCTTAATAAAGGAAATGAATGGGCGATGAAATCATCAGCTGTTTGCGCGGTACTGACAAAAAAAGATTTTGACTGCGTAATTAAAGAGAGACTGTATTATATGTTTGATACAGGAATGGCTTGTCAGAATCTGATTCTTAATGCAGTTTCCAAAGGGCTTACAGCGCATCCTGTTGCGGGTTTCTCTCCCGAGGCAGTAAGAGAAGCGTTAAAAATACCGGAAGATTTTGAAGTTGTGACACTTATTAATATCGGAAAAAAAAGCAATGATCTGTCTTCGCTGTCTGACTGGCAGAAGCAGCAGGAAGAAAAAAGACCGGACAGACTGCCCCTTAAAAATGTTTATTCAATTGATTATTACAGCGAGGAACTTAACGTAAAACCCGCAAGAAAATGATCAGGGCGGTGCAAATGGATAATACAGACCTCTTGTGTATAAATACTTTAAGGGCTCTTTCAATAGATATGGTTGAAGCCGCAGGTTCCGGACATCCCGGAATGCCGCTTGGTGCGGCGCCAATGATTTACACGCTTTTTTCAAGGCATATCAGAATTGATCCTGATGACCCAAAATGGCACGGAAGGGACAGGTTCATATTGTCTGCGGGACACGGCAGCGCTTTGCTGTATTCGATGCTTCATCTTTGCGGTTTTCAGATAGGAATTGAAGATTTAAAAAAATTCAGGCAGTTTGGAAGCATTACGCCCGGGCATCCTGAATACGGGGTTACCGACGGAGTGGAAGCAACAACAGGGCCGCTTGGGCAGGGCTTTGCGATGGGTGTCGGCATGGCAATAGCCGAGAAAACACTTGCCGGATGTTTTAACCGCAGGGGATACAAACCCATAGACCATTTTGTATATGCAATTGTGTCCGACGGCGACCTTATGGAAGGAGTTTCTTCTGAAGCGGCATCCCTGGCAGGCACATTAAAATTGGGCAGGCTGATTTATCTTTACGACGACAATGATATTTCAATAGAAGGGGAGACAAGCCTTGCATTCAATGAAAATGTAAAAGGAAGATTTGAAGCTTACGGCTGGCATGTCATTGAAATTTCCGACGGAAATGACATCGAGGCAATAAGCGCGGCAATATCGGCGGCAAAGGAAGAAAAAGAAAAACCTTCGCTTATTATTATAAGAACATTGATTGGTTATGGTTCTCCAAAGCAGGGAAGCGCGTCTGTTCACGGAGAGCCTCTTGGCATGGAAAATGTAAGAAAAACAAAGATAAATCTGGGCCTTGATCCGGATAAAAGTTTTTATGTTCCCGAAGAAGTCAAAAAAAAGTTTATGGAAATTAAGGCAAAGTGGAAAGATTACAGGGCAAAAAAAGATGAGATTATAAATTCATACGCTAAAAATTACCCGGAAGAAGCCGAGCTTTTGGAAAAGTATCTAACTGGAAATATAAACAGGGAGCTTACTGAAAAACTTGAATTTTTTAATGCGGGTGAAAAATATGCCACAAGAACAGCATCAGGAATTGTAATGAACCGCATGGAAAAATATATGACGGAATTTATGGGAGGCTCGGCGGATCTTGCTCCTTCAACCAAAACAGAGCTTAAAGGATACGGAAGTTTTGGGATTTCAGGGCAATGCAGCCGAAATATACATTTTGGAGTCAGAGAACACGCAATGGGAGCAATAGTGAACGGTATGGCTCTTCACGGCGGAATAATTCCTTATGGCGCAACATTTCTTGTGTTTTCGGATTACATGCGTCCGGCCATACGTTTGGCGGCATTGATGCAGTCGCATTCCATATTTGTTTTTACACATGATTCCATAGGTTTGGGAGAGGACGGACCTACACATCAGCCCATAGAACACATAAACTCGCTGCGCATGATTCCGGGTTTAACCGTTATAAGGCCGGCGGATGCAAATGAAACTGTTGCCGCCTGGTATACGGCTATTGTAAATAAAAAGCCTTATGCTCTCATTTTTTCAAGGCAGGAGCTTCCGGTTTTGGACAATAGCGACAGAAGGGTTTTTGAAGGGGCCATGCGCGGTGGATATGTGATATCACATGAAAAAAAACAGCCAGATATACTGCTTATCGCAACAGGATCTGAAGTTCATATTGCGCTTGAAGCCTCGCTTATGCTCAGGCTGGAAGGAGTGACCGCAAGGGTTGTATCTCTGCCGTCTTGGGAAATATTCAGCGCCCAAAGCCCTGAATACAGACAGCAGGTTATACCAAAAGAAATTGAAAAACGCATTGTCATAGAGGCGGGCTCAAGCGTGTTCTTTCGTCAGCTTGCCGGACCAAAGGGAATGGTGATGGGGATTGATCATTTTGGAGCATCGGCGCCCGGAAGGGTGCTTATGGAAAAATACGGATTTACGGCGGAAAACATAAAGCAAAATGCATTGAGAATGCTTGGAATAAGAAAGGAGACAGAACTATGAAACTGGTTTTAATAGGCCTTGGAAGAATGGGTCTTAATATGGCAAAAAGACTTGTTTTGGGAGGTCATGAAGTTTTTGCATACAACAGAAGCGAAGCGCCAAGAATTGAAGCCGGTAAAGCGGGCATAAAAACTTTTGCATCGCTTTTTGAAGCGGTAAATGCCGTTGATCATCCGAAAGTCTGCTGGTTAATGCTTCCTGCCGGCGATGTTACTGAAAATCACATTAAAGAACTGGCACAGCTGCTTAAAAAAGGAGACATAATTGTGGAAGGCGGTAACAGTTATTATAAAGATGACATCAGACGTTATGAATGGCTTAAAGAAAAAGGAATCGGCTATATTGATGCGGGAGTGTCCGGAGGGATATGGGGATTAAAAAACGGATATGCAACAATGACAGGCGGAGACAGGGAAGTGTTTGCCGCAATAGAACCAATAATTAAAACTCTTGCGCCTGAAGGCGGGTATATGCACTGCGGAAAAACAGGAGCGGGTCATTTTACAAAAATGGTTCATAATGCGATTGAATACGCAATTATGGAAAGCTACGGAGAAGGTTTTGAGCTTTTAAAAGCTTCCGAGTACGGCAGGGATATTGATCTTTATGAAGTTTCGAAAATGTGGCAGAACGGCAGTGTAATAAGGTCCTGGCTTCTTGAACTTTTGTCGGAAGCTTTTAAAAAAGACCCTGGCCTTGAAAGAATAAGCGGGTATGTTGAAGATTCCGGGGAAGCGCGGTTTGCGGTAAAGGAAGCGGCCGATCTTGGGGTGGCCGCGGATGCTATTGCAATTTCGCTTTTTAAAAGGTTTAATTCAAGACAGCAGGAGGTTTTTGCAAACAAAGTGTGCGCCGCATTAAGGAATGAATTCGGCGGTCATATGAAAGTTGAAAATGCGGATGATTTAAGAAAAAAAGGAGCGGGTGCCGGTTTGGTTAAACATGCGGAGCCGGATAAAAAAAATGTTTGATTATGAAAATATAAAAAGTATTTCAGGATGCGATGTTTCAAGAGGAGGGCCCTGCGGCTATGTGATATTTGGGGCAAGCGGGGATCTTGCGGCAAGAAAGCTTATACCTTCTTTGTTTTCTTTATACGAATCTGGAAGAGTGCCTGAGAATTTTTTTGTTGTGGGATTTGGAAGGACCAATAATGACAATGAAAAATTCAGAAATTACGCTGAAGCTTCAATATTAAGCCGTTATAATTCGGTAAAAAAAATAAAACTTGAAAATTTTCTTAAAAGGCTTTTTTATGTCACCGGTTCTTATGAAAATCCAGATTCCTATATAAAACTTAAGGAATGTTTCGATTCCGCCGGAAAAGTCTTTAATACGGAAGGCAACGGTATATTCCATCTTGCGGTGCCGCCTTCGGCTTATTCGGAAATTTGCAGGGGCTTAAGTGAAAGTAATCTGGCTGGAAAAACGGTTAAAACCGGTTTTTTCAGAAGGGTAATAATTGAAAAACCTTACGGAAATGATTTGAAAAGTGCGGCGGAACTGCAGTTGCAGATGGAAAAATTTTTTGAAGAGCGTGATATTTACAGGATAGATCATTATATGGGAAAAGAAGCGATTCAAAATATATTGTCTTTTCGTTTTGCAAATTCAATATTCGGGCCCATATGGAACAAAGACATGATAGACAGCGTTCAGATAACAGTTTCCGAAACGGATACGGTGGGGCACAGGGCCGCGTTTTTTGACAAAACAGGTCTTATAAGGGACATGCTGCAAAGCCATATACTTTTGTTATCCGCGTTAATTGGCATGGAAGCTCCGGTAAAAGGGGATGATATAAGACAAGGCATAAAAAGATTTATTGAAAGTATAGGAAAAATTCATTTTGATGAAAATGTTATTTTCGGCAGCTATAAAGGATATGAAAAAGAAAAAGGCGTAAACGGAAATTCATGCACCGAAACAATGTTTGCTTTGAAGTTTTTGCCCAAAGAAGGCGTTCTTAAAGGGGTGCCTTTTTATATTCGTGCAGGCAAAGCCATGGATAAAAAAGAAACAAAAGTTACGGTTGTATTTCGTGACAATGAAAGCTGTCTGATGTGCGGCTCGGAAATAAAAAGACAAAAAAATATACTGTCTTTTGGCATACATCCAAAACAGGAAATAGCGCTTACATTTATGGCAAAGTCTCCTGGGTCAAAAATGTGCACCATGCCTGTTTCCATGAGTTTTTCTTATGCAGAGAATTTTGGTGGCGAACCCGTTGAAGATTATGCAAATCTTATATTGTCCTGCATGGAAGGTGATCAGACTTTTTTTTGGCATTATAAAAGTATTGTTGCGGCGTGGAAAGCGGTTGATGATTTAATAAGGAAATGGGAAGCATGCCCTGCCGATGACAGAAGAAAAAATATGATTAAGTATGAGAAAGGCTCTTCATGGCCTGTGCAAGTTGACGGTTTGACTGCGGCTGACGGCAAGAAATGGGAATGAAAATTAAAATTTTTTTTAAGAACGAAGCATTGCTTTATGAAGCGGCCGTGGATATAATTGTTTCTTCCGCAAAAGAAGCCGTAAATACAAAGGGGTATTTTACAATTGCGCTTTCAGGAGGAAATTCGCCTGCGGGAGTTTATGATAGAATTGCGCTTCCGGTTAATTCGGTTAAAATACCGTGGAACAAAACTTTTATATTTTGGTCTGATGAAAGATATGCGCCCCCGACAAGCGGTTATTCCAATTTTTATAAAGCCTATAATTATATGCTTTCAAAGGTTCCTTTGAATCCAAGAAATGTATTCAGGGTTCCTGTTGAAGCAAGCTCTCCGGAGATTGCTGCGGTTTTATATGAAAGGGTTCTTAAAAAATTTTTCTTGGTTTCTGGGGAAATAAGCAAAGGGATGCCTGTTTTTGATGTAATAATGCTGGGTGTCGGAAGTGACGGGCATGTGGCTTCTTTGTTTCCGGGTTTTCCCGTGAATGAAACAAAAAAATGGGTGATAAATACAAAAGCTCCGGCCGGAAATGATGTTACGAACAGAATAAGTTTTACAATGGATGTCATTAACAGCGCAAAAAAAGTGATAATAATTGCGCCGGGTGAAGAAAAGAAAAAAATTGTTAAAATAACGGGCAGGTTAAAGCCAAATCCAAAGCTGCCCGTAACTTTTGTCAACGCAAAAAAAACAATTATTCTGGCTTCCGAATGAAAAAGGGGATTTTTTTGTTATAATGTAAACGGGATGAGAGAACAGAGGAGCGAGCGTGTATACCGTTGAATGGATACGGGAAAATGAAGGTTTTGAATATATTTATATTGATATTTCTTTGTGTGAGGCCTCGGAATTCAGCGGAATGCTTGTTAAATCAGGGGAAATGATAAGGAAAAGGCCGGAAAAAAGTGTCTATATACTTACCTTTGTGTCTGAAAAAACGCC
>CAYQIS010000008.1:0-79504 GCA_964417645.1 uncultured Spirochaetia bacterium | reverse complement strand
AAATAAAAAGAGGTGTAAAAAATGAATACGGCAAAAAAACTTTCTTTTATTGACAGATATCTAACTATTTGGATCTTCCTTGCAATGGCTGCAGGGGTTGGGCTTGGATATTTTGCGCCGCATATAACAGAGTCGATTGCGGCAATGCAGATAGGCAATGCATCTGTTCCTATTGCAATCGGCCTTATATTAATGATGTATCCGCCTCTTGCAAAGGTGAAATACGAAAAAATGGGGGAAGTATTCCACAATAAAAAGCTTCTTGTTTTTTCGCTTTTTCAAAACTGGGTGGTTGGGCCGTTTTTAATGTTTGGCCTTGCGGTTTTGTTTTTACGTAATTATCCCGAATACATGATAGGAGTGATACTTGTTGGGCTGGCACGCTGTATTGCAATGGTCATTGTATGGAATGATCTTGCCGAAGGGGACAGGGAGCTTGGAGTGGGGCTGGTTGCCTTCAACGCAATATCCCAAGTGCTTTTTTATGCGGTCTATATTTGGTTCTTCATAACTTTTCTTTTAAATGCGTCTGGTCTGGTAAAAGGAATCAATGTAAGCATATCCATGTGGGAATCCGCAAAGGCTGTTCTTATTTATCTTGGCATACCATTTGCGGCCGGAACAATAACAAGATATTCTCTTTTGAAAAATAAGGGAGTAAAGTGGTATGAAGAAAAATTTATTCCCAAAATATCACCTCTTACGCTTACAGCTCTGCTGTTCACCATTGTGGTAATGTTCTCGCTTAAAGGGGAATATATAATTAAAAAACCTTTTGATGTTTTGATTGTTGCCGTGCCCATGATTTTTTATTTTGTAATAATGTGGTTTGGCACATTTTTTATAGCCAAAAAACTCGGCGCAAATTATGCTCAGACCACGGCTGTTGCCTTTACCGCCGCGGGAAATGATTTTGAACTTGCAATAGCGGTTGCCATTGCCATTTTCGGCATAAGTTCAAATCAGGCTTTTGCAACAGTCATAGGACCGCTTGTGGAAGTGCCGGTTCTTATTTTGCTTGTTAATGCGGCATTTAAATTAAAGAAGGGATTTAAATAAAAATACGCAATAAAGTTTTGGTTTTATATGATTGCTGGCTTGCAAACAAAAAGCTTTTATGAAAATATTTAAAGCGGGTAAAAAATGATAAAGTTTATTGCTGACCGGCTTACTTACAGTGTTTTTAAAATAGAACCTGAAACATACTTGGCATCTGCCGTTAATTTTTTTATTTATGACACAATAAAAATATTTTTACTGCTTGTGGTTATTATATTTATCGTATCCGTTATAAGAAGTTATTTTTCTGCGGAACGCACAAGGACCATACTTTCCGGAAAAGGAAAATTTACGGGAAATATTCTGGCAGCCCTGCTTGGCATAGCCACTCCTTTTTGCTCCTGCAGCGCTGTGCCGCTTTTTATCGGCTTCATAGAAGCAGGCGTTCCTCTTGGCGTTACTTTTTCTTTTCTTGTGGCTTCTCCCATGATAAACGAAGTTGCGCTTGTAATGCTATGGGGAATGTTTGGCTGGAAAATTGCACTTATATATATAGTAAGCGGGCTTTTAATTGCAATTGTTTCCGGAATTGTAATAGGAAAATTAAAAGTGGAATCGCTTGTTGAAGATTTTGTTTATAAGGCAAAGGTTGGAAGTTTTGAGGCACAGAAAATTACTTTTAAGGAAAGGCTTATATATGCCAAAGACTACACGGCGGATATTATAAAAAAGATATGGCCGTATGTTATTGCGGGTATCGGTATCGGAGCATGGATTCACGGTTATGTTCCGGCGGATTTTCTGGCTAAATATGCCGGATCTCATAAATGGTATGCCGTGCCGCTTGCCGTATTGATGGGTGTGCCTCTTTATTCCAATGCCGCAGGTGTGATACCTCTTGTCAGCGTTCTGACTGAAAAAGGCGTAGCAACAGGCACATCACTTGCGTTTATGATGGCGGTTACAGCTTTGTCTCTTCCTGAATTCATGATCCTTAAAAAGGTCATGAAAATGAAACTTATTGTTATATTTGCGTCTGTTGTGGCGGGAGGAATAATTATTACGGGTTATTTATTTAACATTTTAATTAAATGATTTTTATTATTTGTCATTGCCGCGTACAGTATTGATTTAAAATGACGTTAAAAATTGAATAAGGAAATATAAAACTTAAGCCTTCGCAGGGGAGACGATATAATATCGTGCCAGCTTGCAAGGCAGCTTATGGAGGCATAAATGAAAATTGCGGTTCTGGGTACAGGATGTCCTAAATGTATTAAAACGGAAGAGATGGTGCGTAAAGTTGTTTCGGAAAACAATATTGACGCCGAAATAGAAAAAGTAAAGGAAATTTCAAAAATAATGGAATACGGCGTTATGATGACGCCTGCTGTTGCTGTTGACGGCAAAGTTGTAATCGCGGGTAAAATCCCAAGCGAAGCCGAATTAAAAAAAGCCTTAGGGCTGTAAGGGGTTAAAATGAAAAAAATAATGTATGCGGTTTTTATTATGATTTTGTCATCTGTTTTTATATTTGCGGGAAGCAGGCCAAAACCTGAAGCAATTCAGCAGCCCGGTAATTATTCCGAAATTCAGCCGGTTAAAGCGCCTGCGCCGCAACCGGACTCTAAAATAAAGGTGACATTTGTTGAATTGGGCTCTGTAAAATGTGTTCCGTGTAAAATGATGATGCCTGTAATGAAAGAAATAGAGGAAAAATACGGCAGTGAAGTAAAGGTTGTTTTTTATGACGTATGGACAGAGGCGGGCAGGCCTTATGCGGATAAATACGGCATACGCGGAATTCCCACACAGGTATTTTTGGACGCAAATGGAAAAGAATTCCACAGGCATACGGGATTTTATCCTTTGGAACAAATACTTCCTGTGCTTAAAAAGGCCGGTGTAAAAATTGATTGAAAAGATATTTACATCGCTCACACTGGCCCTTGATAAAACTCCCGCAATTGCGCTGACCGCATCTTTCATATGGGGGATTTTAAGCATCCTTCTTAGCCCGTGTCATCTTGCAAGCATTCCTCTCATAATAGGTTTTGTTGGCGCGCAGGGAGACAAAATAACCGTAAAAAAAGCTTTTTTAATATCTCTTTTGTTCTCGATTGGCATACTTATAACAATAGCTGTTATAGGTATTGTTACCGGACTTATGGGCAAAATGCTTGGCAATACCGGACCGTGGGGAAATGTTTTTGTGGCTGTTATTTTCCTTTTGGTAGGACTGTATCTTCTGGAAATATTGCCGCTTCCTTTTCTTAATAATATAAGCCGGCCAAAATTCGAAAAACGGGGATACTGGGCTGCTTTTTTATTAGGGCTTATATTCGGAGTGGCTCTCGGCCCATGTACCTTTGCCTATATGGCGCCAATGCTTGCTGTTGCTTTTAATTATGCGGCTAAAAATATGCTTTATTCAGTCTCTCTTGTAATACTTTACGCGGCCGGACATTGCGGAGTAATTGTACTTGCCGGAACATTCACGGAGCTGGTTGAAAAATACCTGCACTGGGGTGAAAATTCAAAAGCGGCAGTGGTACTGAAAAAAATATGCGGTGCTCTTGTTATTTTTGCCGCGGTGTATTTAATTTACGGGGTATTTTTACATTAACACAATATTAACACCAAACGAATCAGATGTTAACAGATTTAATTTATTATAAATTTTGTAATAAATAAAATCAGGAGGAACAAAATGGAAAAAGTACTTTTTGTATGCATACATAACAGCGCCAGGTCACAGATGGCAGAGGCGTATCTGAATAAATTTGGCGGAGAATATTTTACCGCGGAAAGTGCCGGGCTTGAGCCCGGAGTGCTTAATCCATATGTAATTAAAGTAATGGCAGAAGATGGAATTGACATATCAAATAATAAAACAAAAAGCGTATTTGATTTTTATAAGGAAGGCAGATTGTTCTCTTATGTTGTCGCGGTATGCGATAAAGAAGCCGCGGAACAGTGCCCTATTTTTCCTGGAAAGGGTGTTAAATTACATTGGCCGTTTAATGACCCTTCTAAGATTGCAAAGGACGAGTCTCTTTCTGAAGAACAAAAAATGGCTGCGATTCGAGCCATAAGAGATGACATAAAGAAAGCGGTTTTTAATTTTATTGAAGAAAATAAGGGCAAAGAATAACTTGAAAAACAGGATTTAAAGTATATAATATATTTAATAAGATTTTGGAGATGGAGTTCTCCTTATAACCGCCCAAAGGCTGATAACTCCTACAAAATTTAAAAAATTTTGGAGGAGAAAATGCGCCAAAAAATCAAACAAGAAAATCAAATATTTAATAATATTTTAATTTTTATCGGGGGATAAAATGCAGAGTACATGGTTTCTTGCGGCTTTGTGGATTGGGCTTGCTCTTGCCGCCACTCTGCTGTCGGTTGTTTTCGGCATTGCAACCGCTTTGTCCGAAATAGTTGTGGGAATAGTTGCGCAGCTTGCAATAGGGGCGGCTGCAGGCACATCAATGCTTGGCATGGACAGTGAATGGATAAAGTTTCTTTCATCAACCGGTGCCGTGATGCTTACATTTCTTGCCGGGGCGGAACTTGATCCCGCTTCTTTCAGTACAAAAGTTGAAGAATCTTCCGCGGTTGGACTGGTTGGTTTTCTTGCGCCTTTTCTTGGATGCACTGCGGTTGCTTATTATATTCTGCATTGGGATGCAAGGTCAAGCTGGCTTGCCGGTGTTGCGCTTTCAACCACTTCAGTTGCCGTTGTTTATGCTGTAATGCTCGAGTTTGGGCTTAACAAGACGGATTTTGGCAAAACACTTCTTGCGTCCTGCTTCATAAATGATCTTGGAACTGTATTGGCTTTGGGTCTTATTTTCTCCCCATTTACAATAAAGACAGGGATTTTTGCGCTTGGCGTGATACTTATGATGTTTTTTCTGCCTCCGCTTACTTCTTTCTTTTTCAGACGTTTTGGGGGAAGACCTTCAGAACTTGAAACCAAATACATATTGCTTTTTCTTTTTGGGTTTGCCGGTTTTGCTGTATGGGCAGGAAGCGAAGCTGTGCTTCCGGCTTATATGATAGGAATGGTTCTTGCGGGCTCGGTTGGAAAAGATCATGTGCTGATAAGAAGGTTAAGAACGCTTACATTTGGGCTGCTTACTCCTTTTTATTTTATCAGGGCAGGTTCCTTTGTTTCCATACCCGCGCTTCTTGCAGCTCCGATTGCCCTTATTTTGCTTTTGCTTGCAAAAATGGCATCAAAGTTTGTCGCAATTTATCCTGTAGCAAGAATATTTAAAAATCCTCATAACGAGAGTGTTTACACCACATTGCTTATGTCAACAGGGCTTACCTTCGGAAGCATTGCCGCAATGTTTGGATTGACTCACGGGGTTATAGATGTTCAAAAATATTCTTTGCTTATAGGAACGATTGTATTAAGCGCAATTGTGCCAACTCTTATTGCAAATGCTTTTTATCTTCCAAAGCACCTGATAAGAAATGACAACTTGAACAATTCATCCGAAGGGGGTAAATGAAATGAACAAAATTATAGTTGCATATGACGGTTCCGAACAGGCTTTAAAAGCTTTTAATTATGCCGTTAATCTTGCTGAAAAAGAAAAAGCTTCCCTGGTGGTTGTGGCTGTTGCTGAACCAATGATGTTTCAGGATGATGTGGAAACGGAAACCACAATCGACGAAGAACAGGAAAAGCTTAAAGCAGGATATGACAGCATCTCAAAATACGCCGTTGAAAAAAATATTCCAATAAGGCTGGAGCTGCGTGCAGGACACCCTGCGGATCAGATTATTAATGTTGCGGAAAAGGAAAAAGCGGATCTTATAATTCTTGGGCACAGGGGCAAGTCCGTAATAAAAAGATGGCTTCTTGGATCCGTTTCCAAACGCGTAATAAGTTATGCGGGATGTTCTGTTATGATAGTAAGATAAAATTTATGGAAAAACATACTGTATATTTTAATATAAGGGATGAGATTCTTCTTCCTGGATGTTTTATGTGTAATATAATAAATAAAAACACCAAAAAATATTTTGATGACCTTCTTTATGAAAAAACCACTGATTGGGGCACTGCCGCTGAAATTGAAAAATCAAAAGGATTCTGCAACAGACATGCGGCATTTCTTGTGGACATCGGGGATGCAATGGGATCAGCGATTATTTATCAATATGCTTTGAAAAAAATAATGGATTCATTTAAAAAAAAACATGGCTCCAATATTATTGCCGAATTCGAAACATATGTGAAAGATCAAAGGATTAATTGTCCGGCATGTGTTCACGAAAAAGAAACATTTGAAAGGTATTCTTTGGTTTTTGCGGATTTTGCCGGAGAATTTTTTGAAATTTTAACTGAAAACAAAAACTCTTTTCTGTGTATGAAGCACTTTATAAATTTGGGAGCTTTGCTAAAGCGTAGAAAAAATCCCTTGTTGAAAAAGTTTTGTGAAGTTCAAAAAATAAAGCTTGGGATAATGTCGGAAAATATTGAAAAACTGATAGAAAGTTATAATTTTACCCTGCCTTCCAAAGTTTTAACCGAAAATGAAAAAATATCCTGGATTAGATGTATTGAATGCATATCGGGAATGCAGCCGAAAAATATTGTTAAAAAGTTTGGGTATAAATGAAATTGATTGATGTAAAATATAATCGTTTATAAAATTTATCCTAAGTATACCTTAAAAAGCGGGAGAATTTTTTTGAAAAAAGAACGAGTCAACAGAATAAGCAACAGAATATTTATGGCTTTTCAGGCGGCTGCAGCTGCTTTGATATTGTTATTTGTGAACTTTATGGTGTCATCGGGCAAAATGTATGAGATAAACAGACAGATACTTTCGGAAAATGTCACAAGCATTAAGGACGCGTATGAAGCGGAAAACACGCTTCTGGGCATGAAGGGATTAAAATCAAATTACATGCTTGATAATGACGTTAAATGGCTGCAGGAGTTTGAATCAAAACAGACGGATTTTAATTACTGGTATAACAAAGCTTTTGAAAGCGCCAATACTGAACAGGAAAAAAACATACTTTCGCTTATGGCCGTTGAATTTGAAAAATATGCAAAGGTGCACGGGAAAATTGTCCGGCTGTATGACGAAGGCATCAGGGATGAAGCGCGCAGGCTGCTATTTGAGGAATCCAATGAAATATATAAGGTTATTTAAGGTCTTTGTGAAGAATTGATTGAAAAAACCAGACTTTAATTCGGCAGGCGGAGTTGGAAGCGGAAAGAAATCTTAAAAATGCACGAATAGCCGGATATATGATGCTGTCGGTTTTTCTGATACTTTCAGGACGGATAATTTATATGATAGCTTTTAATATTGCCCCCTTAAAGATATGGATTTAAAATTTAATTAAATAATATTTCATATTTTAAGTAGGGTTATTATGAAGAAGCTTTTGGCTTTTGCGGTTAATTTGTTTTTTGTATCAGTATCCTTGATTTATGCGGCTGATTCAGCTTCGAAGAAAAAAGGGACTTTGAAACAGAGCCCAAAATCTGCTACAATTGAAGCACAGGTTTTAAAAGTTACTGACAGCACCGGAGTAATAGAAGTTTTACATGAAGGGAAAAAAAGTTCAGCTTAAAGCAAAAATCGAAGTAAAGGAAAAATTGAAAAAGTCTTTAAAAAAGAAAGTCATCTTTAAGTACATAAAGACAGATGACGACAGCATGCTTATTCAGGATTTTTATGAGATACAGACTGAAAAAAAGGCAAAAAATAAATAAACAGGGAGAGTGATTGGTATGAAAAAGTTTTTGGTTCCTTTATCTGTAAGTGTTTCGTTGTTGCTTGTTTCCTGCGCGCAGAAAGCGGTTGTTAAAGATACCGTTGAAAATCCTCCGGTTCAGCAGGAAAAAAAGGAAGAAGCCGTAAAAAGTACTGTCGAAAAGACAATATACACGGTAAAGAAAGGCGACACTCTTTGGGGAATATCTGGAAAAAAATATTCCGACAATTTTCAATGGCCTTTGATTTACAAAGCAAACAGAGACAGAATTGAAAATCCCCATGTTATTGAAATAGGATGGGGTCTTGAGATAAAAAAAGATTTTTCCAAGGAAGAAATAGAAAAAGCTGTTGAAAATGCAAAGAATATGCCGCCATACAGAAGAAACGAGAAGAAGTTTAATTTGAAGTACTAAATTAAAATTTTTATTACACATACCGGGCGGTTAAATTAAAAATCCGCCCGGTATTTTTTTAAATCCATCCTTTAAATTCTTGAATTGTTTTTTCTTTTTCCCACCATAATCTGAAAGGTGTTTCTATTGACTGAACTCTTCCTGTTTTTGAGGATATATATGCTTTATGCATTACTTCCATAATATGAAGAGATTGTTCCGCGTCGTAGCATTTTACATTGCCGTTTTGAATATACTCAATAAATCGGCCCATTATGTCATGTTCCGGCTTCCATTCGGGCAGTTTTACGGGTGTATGGCAGTCCGGAAGATTGCGATACTTTATTTTTTTTAGCAGAGAAAATTTTGTTTTTGTCTGAATTACTATGCCGGGTGCATCGTCAACAGAATCAAAATGAATAAATACCGCCCCGTGTCTTCCGTAAATAACGGTTCGGTTTTCAACGAAAGGGTGCTGCCACATCGCTTTTGCCGTGCCAAATACGCCGCCTTCGAATTCCAGAATCATTACATTATTATCGTCAACTGAAGGACGAATTTTTTTATCGCCCGGAAGCAAACGTTCTTTTATAAGCATGTTGGAAAAAGCGGATATTTTTTTTACGGCCCCCATTATGCTTATTAAACGCGATAAAGCATAGCATCCCACATCAAGCATGGCGCCGCCTTTGGCTATGTTTTTGTCATAATACCAATTATCCCTGGGAGGGCCGGGAAAAGAAAGTTCGGAATGCGCGGAAACTATTTTTCCTATATATTTTTCTTTTATAAATTCGAAAGCGGCTTCATAATGCGGGTATCGGTCAAAAGGAAGCACCATAAGAAGTTTATTGTTCTTGTCAGCCGCTTCAGCCATTGCTTTGGCTTCTTTAAAAGAAGTTGCCATTGGCTTTTCACACAATACATGGCAGCCCGCGTTAAGACAGTCTATTGTATGCTTAGCATGAAGAGAATGTGGCGTTGTAACCACAACGCAGTCAGGTTTAACATAATGAAGCATTTTGTGATAATTGTCATATGCTGCAGGGATGCCATATTTAAGCGCTTTTGCTTTTGCGTTGCTTAATTTTCTTGAAAAAATTGAAACATTTTCTGTATTTTTAAGTTCAATGGCCATCTTTATGAATCTGTCCGATATCTCGCCCGCGCCAAGGTATGCTATTCGTATTTTCTTCATTGATTACCCTCCTTGAGTTTAACGTTAAAACAATATTACATTAATTATCTTAAAAAATCAATTTACCGAGATAATCATGCAGGTTCAACGTGAATTGTGACCTCTATTATTTCAAGATCTGATTTTAAAAGGGATTGTTTTACGGCGCCTGCAATGTCATGGCCTTTTTTAACGGTGATTTTGGGATCAACTTGAATGTGAAGGCTTACATCCCATCCGAAACCAAGCCTTCTTGTTTTGATTTTATGAAGAGAACGAACACCTTTTATTTTCATACATAAAGCTTCAATGCTTTTAATTTCATAATCAGAAGCGCCTCTGTCGGTTAATTCATTAAAAGCCGGCCATACAACTTTAATTCCCATCTGAAAAATATATATACTTACAATCGAAGCGCCTATATGGTCGATAAAAGTCCATCCGGGTATCATAATTGAAGCGCCCACGGCAATGCCCACCGGTATTGATTCAATTGCATCAGAGCGGTGATCCATTGCTTTTGCCATAAGCGAGGTGGAGCGGGCTTCTTTTCCTGCTTTCATAACGGTTCTGTAAAGCGTTTCTTTTGTGATCAAAGAAACTATTGCGGCAATAAGCGCTATAAAACCCGGTGTTTCTTTGTGCAAGGCGTTTAAGGAGACAATTGCATTAAAAAGTATTATTACGGCGGAAACACATATCATCACGCCTATTACAAGAGAAATTATTGCTTCTATTTTGTGGTGGCCGTGAGGATGTGTTTCGTCGGGCGGAGCAGTCCAATATTTTACCCCGAAAAACATCGCCAAATCAGAGAGTATGTCTCCCATATGGTTTATACTGTCTGCAACCATGGTTTGGCTGCGTCCGTAAATTCCGGCAAACAATTTAAAGAGCATGAGGAATATATTTCCGGCCAGACCTGTTAATATGGCTTTTTTTGAAATCTCTGCTTTGTCCATAAAATTATTATACTATATCAGGGCGGCTTTGTTGCCATATAAGCTTTGGCTGTGATAAAATTAAAACAACATTTACAAGGGAGACGGAATGAAAAAAGAGTTAAAGACAGTTATACTTATTCTGCTGGCGGCCGGAATTGTTTATTTTTTAAAATTTTCTCCTTACTCAAAGTATTTTTTTACCCAGGAAGGCAGAACGGAATTTTTTGGATTTTTAAATTCGTACCTTGAAAGTCTTGGGTTTTGGGCACCTTTGATGTTTGTGCTGATATATGCGGCGGCATTAATGCTTTTTATCCCTGCGAGTATTTTTACTTCAATATCCGCATTGATTTTTGGTAAATGGGCAGGTCTTGGATTAAGTCTTCTTGGGGCTTATCTCGGGGCCGCTTTGTCTTTTTTTATATCGCGTTATTTGGTCAGAGATCTCGCGTTAAAAATACTTCACAGGGCCGGATTTAAATCTTTGGATGAAAAAGCCGCGGAACACGGCTTTTCAATAGTGATGTATCTTAGACTTATGTTTGTGCCTTTTACTTATCTTAATTATGCCGTCGGAGTTTCCAAAATAAGATTCAGGGATTATTTTTGGGGAACGGTTTTGGGAGTTATTCCCGGATTGGTTGTCATAACATTTCTTGTGGCATCACTTAAAGAACTTGGATTAAAATATGCGGAGCATCACAGCCTTTCAAAAACATTTACATCTGATATATGGCGCCCGGATGTCATTTTTCCGGTTGCTTTGTTTGTGTTCTCGTTTTTTATACCGGCCATAATAAAAAAGTTTAAAAATAAATTCAGCATAACACCCGCGATCGAAGAAGAAACAGGTGCGGAAAAATGATAAAAATAAATAATTTGGTAAAGAGATACGGTTCGTTTACGGCGGTTAAAGGAATAAATATGGAAATAGAAAAAGGCGTCATATTTGGTTTTTTGGGGCCGAACGGCGCGGGAAAAACTTCAACGATTAAAATGATGACAGGCTTAACGTCCATTACTTCGGGTACGGTTTGTATTGACGGCGTATGTATATCGGACAAGCCCGTTGAATACAAAAAAAAAATAGCCCTTATACCTGACAATCCATATATGTTTGAAAAATTACGGGGAATTGAATACATTGAATTTATAGGCAACCTTTATAATGTGGAAAAAGAAAAATATCACGAAAGGCTTAATAAATATATGAAGGCCTTTGGAGTGGATTCATTTGTTAATGATTTCATTGAAAGCTATTCTCACGGCATGCGCCAGAAACTTTTAATTGTTGCTGCCATGGTGCATTCGCCCCAGGTGCTTATACTTGACGAGCCAATGGTGGGGCTTGATCCAAAATCCATGAAGATATTAAAAAATGAATTAAGGGCGGCGGCAAAAGAGGGCATGGCGGTTTTCATGTCAACGCATTCAATGGAAACAGCCGAAGAAACCTGCGATAAAGTGGGTATTATTGATCACGGAGAGATTGTTGCGATGGGTTCAATAGATGACATTAAAAAAACAAATAAAACAGAACGGCTTGAAGATCTTTTCTTTAAACTTACCGAACCCGATAATCGGATGAAAGGCATATAATGCGCGATTTTATACTTCTTTTCGGATTTTATTTTACACAGTTTAAAAATAAAATGTTAAAGCCCAAAAAAGAGGATATATTTAAATTTTTCGTTCTGTTGTTTTTTGCGTTGGTATTCTTCCCAATGATATATAAGCTTTTTTATTTTATATTTAAGCATTTTTATGCGGCTCCCATTGTTGGAGGACTTCTGGTTAACAGGCTTTTGTCCGCCATATATATGTCATTTTCTTTTATGATACTTATGTCGGCGGTTGTTTCCGCAATACCTGTGCTTTATCTTTCCAGGGATATGGATTTTTTGTTCAGTTCTCCTGTTAAAACCGAGACGGTGTTCGCTTTTCAGTACTTTAAAATAATATATGAGGCAAGTTGGATGATACTTATGATGGCTGTTCCCATATTTGCCGCATACAGCGCCGTGCTTAAGGTAAATGCGGCATCATTTGCCGCCATAATAATTGCGCATGTGCCGTTTTTTTTTGTTATGGCTTCTGCAGGCGTAATATTGACTCTGGCTTTGGTGCGCTGGTTCCCGGCGGAAAATATAAGAAATATAGCGATAGCTATAAGCGGTATTTTTCTTATGACAATGGTGCTTTATTTCAGAATGCTGGAACCGGAGAAGCTTTCAGGAGCATCTTTAAATGACGTAACTTCTTTTTTAAACAGTCTCAGAACTCCTGATACTCCTTTTCTGCCGCATACCCACTTTGTGGGACTTATAAGGGACATAACCGCAAAAGGAATGTTAAATGCCACAGGCCCTTTTTTAATACAGATTTGTGCGGTTTTTGTGACGGCGGCGCTGACTTTGAAGTCTGCGCAGCTTTGGTATTTTGACGGATACGGAAGAAAAGGCATACACAGAAAGGAAAAACCGCTTTCGCCGTCATACAGGTTTGCCAAAAGGAATATTTTCACGGCACAGATTAATAAGGACATAAAATATATGGCAAGGGACACTTCTCAATGGATACAGGTGGTATTCTTGTTCGGTGTGGTTGTCATATATCTTTTTAATATTTACAAGCTTCCGGCAGATTTATTTAATCTTAAGAACATAATATATTTTCTTAATATAGGATTTATAGGTTTTGTTATGGCTGCAATAGGATCGAGATTCATACTGCCGGTTATAAGCATTGAAGGAAGAGCATTTTGGACTTACAAAAGCGCTCCTGTCACAATGACAAAATACATCATAAATAAGTTTTTGGCTTATGGAATACCGGTTATGATAACAGGTATTTTGGTTGCCCTGATTTCAATAAAGATACTTAGGTCGGATGAATATATAAATTTTGTGACTTTATTTTCAACAGTTTGCGTCACCCTTGTGATTTCTGCTGTTGGGACCGGATTTGGAGGATTATTCGCCAATTTTACAATTAAAAATCCCGAGGAAATGATTACGGGCGCCGCAGGATTAACTTATATGTTTGTGACAATGGTATTTATAGGCATTATGCTTGCGTTTATTGCAACACCTGTAAGGCAGTATTATATGACATCAATGGTAAAAGCGATGGTTTTTAACCCGAAAGATTATATATGGTTTTTTGCTGCGGCCGCGTTTCTGGCGGCAGTAATATCCGTTATATCACTTTGGGCCGGTATAAAAAAACTGGAAAAAATGGAGATATAGTTTTTAAATTTTGATGAAAAAAGAGGCATAAATGGACATTAAAGGGAAGTATGTAATAGAAGCCGGCCATATCACGGAAGTTTACGGCCCCGTACAGGCGCTTCGTAATTACATGATTAAGCAGAAATGCGATTTTACATTTATTTCACATCCTTTTTCATACACAAAACTTGAATGCACAAAAGCGGAAACTTATGAAAAAGGCATTCTAAAAGAGGTAAAAGAAGGACACAAAAAAAGCTTAAATCTTATTTTTCAATGGGGCAGGGATTTCTTGTTTAATATTGGCTTCGGGTTAAAACATAAAAGCGATATTTTTATTGCAGTTGACAATCTAAACGCGCTGTCAGCTGTTATTTTAAAGATGCTTGGACGCACAAAGATTGCATGCTACTACGTAATAGACCACATGGACAGACGTTTTAAAAATCCTCTGTTTAACTTTGTTTATGAACTGCTGGATTTTATAAGTCTTAAATATTCCGATAAAGTCTGGATTTTGTCGGAAAGAATGGCGGATGCAAAACGAAAAAAATATAAATTAAAGGGCGAAAATTTTCTTGCTGTTCCCGTTGGCATAGAACTTGAAAAAGTTGATAAATTCTCAAAAACCGAAAAACTTAAAAAGAAAACAATGGTTTTGATGAGCTATCTTGACGAGACAAAAGGGGTTCAGCTGATTATAGACGCAATGCCTTTGATATTAAAACAGGAGCCTGACGCCAAACTGCTTGTTATAGGCACAGGGCCTTATGAAAGCGCACTTAAAGAAAAGACAAAGGCAATGAATCTTGAAAACAGCGTAAAGTTTATGGGGTTAATGCGGCACGAACAGCTTTTTAAATTCATACCTCATGAAAGGATAAGCATTGCCCCGTATACAGACGATAAAAATAATTACACCTGGTACGCTGATCCCACAAAACCTAAAGAGTATCTTGCCTGCGGCTTGCCTTTGGTGATAACCAATGTCCCTTGGATAGCCGAAGAAGTTGAAAAAAAACCCATGGGAGTGGTGTGCGGATACAAAAAGGAAGAGCTGGCGGAAGCATGCATAAAACTCTTAAAAGATGACGCTTTTTATATGCTGTGTCTTGAGAATGCGCTTGATTTTGCTTCGGGTTTGTCCTGGGAAAGAATATATAAAGAGGCGGTTGAAAAATTTTGATAATAAATATAAAACGTTTTTACACACCGGAGATATTTCAGGGCTCTGGCAGGAAAAAACATTATTTTGAAGGATGGTATTATAAGAATGTAAGCGCCGACAACTCTTCGGCCGTTGCCGTGATACCGGGCATATCAATAATAAATGAAAAAGATTCCCACAGTTTTATACAGTTTTTTAACGCCAGGGAAAAAACAGCTTATTATTTCAGGTTTACAAAAGATGAATTTGAAGCTGACAGCAAAATTTTCAGGGTAAGAATAGGAGGTTCGGAGTTTACAAAAAGCGGAATTAAACTTGATATAAACAAGCCCGAGGCTTCGATTAAAGGAGAATTGAAATATTCCCAAATGACAGGATGGCCTGTTTCTTTGCTGTCGCCCGGAGCAATGGGCTGGTATGCTTTTGTGCCAAGAATGGAATGCTATCACGGCGTTATGGGATTTGACCATTCAATAACAGGTTCATTAACAATAAACGGCTGTGAGATTGATTTTACCGGCGGACGAGGTTATATGGAAAAAGATTGGGGAACTTCCATGCCGTCTTCATGGATTTGGGCGCAGTGCAATCATTTTGAAAGACCCGGAGCTTCTGTTTTTATTTCAATAGCAAAAATACCCTGGTTTGGGAAAAGTTTTACCGGATATTTGTGCGGCTTTTATCTGGACGGAAAGGTATACAGATTTACAACATATACAGGGGCAAAAATATCGGGCCTTAAGGCTGATGAAAAAAATATTTCATTCACCATTGAAGATAAAAGATATTTTATGGAGTTTTTTGGAGAAAGGGCGGACGGAGTTATTCTTAAAGCACCTTCATTTGGAGGAATGTCAACAAAGATAAAGGAGAGTCTTGCCTCCAAAATTAAGGTGACGCTTGGAGAAAAAAATGGAAAAGAACATTCCGTGCTTTTCCGCGGAAAAGGCATTAACGCGGGCCTTGAATATGTGGGAAACATTAAAGAACTTCTTGCAGGCCTTTAATACTGTTGTATAATCAGAAAATATAAAAAAGGAGGAAATAAAATGGCAAAACTTGCGGTAACAGGCGGATGTGGTTTTCTTGGTTTTCATATTTGTAAAAAGCTTTCGTCGAAATATTCTAAAATTCTTGTTTTGGATATTGATGAATTCAGAAAAGAAGAATATCCAAAAAATGTTGAATATAAGAAAATTGATGTCCGGGACGGCGAAGGCTTAAAGAAAGCTTTTAAAGGTTATGATGCCGTTGTTAATGCGGCCGCGGCCCTTCCTTTATGGAAACCTGAAGATATATACTCAACAAATGTCGACGGAATGCGCAATGTGCTTGAAGCAGCCAGAGCAAACAAAATAAAAAGGGTTGTGCAGATAAGCTCCACGGCTGTATATGGCGTTCCGGAAAAACATCCTTTGTATGAAACAGACCCTTTGACAGGAGTGGGTCCTTACGGGGAAACAAAAATAGCCGCGGAAAAAATATGTGAAGAGTACAGAAAAAAGGGAATGGTTGTTCCGATAGTGCGTCCAAAAACATTTATAGGAACGGAACGTCTTGGGGTTTTTCAAATACTTTATGATTGGGTTGAAGCCGGGGCTCTTATCCCGGTTATCGGAAACGGAATGAACAGGTATGAACTTCTTGAAGTGCAGGATTTGGTTGATGCCATTTATCTTATGCTTACAAAACCGGCAAAAGTTGCCAATGATACTTTTAATATTGGAGCAAAAAACACACCTCCCGTAAAACAATATCTTGAAGAATTTTTTAAAAGAGTCGGTTCAAAATCATCCGTAATGACCACTCCGGCCCCGCTTTTGATATTTTTTCTTGAAATATTTTGGATGCTTCGAATATCTCCTCTTTATAAATGGGTTTATGGAACAGCGCACAAAGATTCTTTTGTATCAATAGAAAAAGCCGAAAAAAAACTCGGCTGGAAGCCGAAATTTACCGAAGCTGACGCTTTGGTTCATGCTTATCGGTGGTATATGAAAAATAAGGAAAAAATAAAAGGTGCAAGCGGTGTAACTCACAGAGTTCCGTGGAAACAGGGAATATTGGCTCCTTTTAAGAAATTAATGGTGTGGATGAATCCAAATAAATAATCTTCTGAATTCAGATGAAAAAAGGCGGATATACTTCATGTATTCCGCCTTTTTTTATTTTTTTGACAATTGCTTAATGCTGTATTATAATCAGCAAAGGCATATTTTTTGTCAAATTTAACAGCTTGTTTGTAACCCAAACAAAAAGGCTTTGTAAAAAAGCTTTTTTGTTGTCAGGCAAACCCATTATTGAGGAAGAAATGGCCGAGACAAAAAAAGACATAGTTAAAGCGGCAATGGTTTATACCCAGGAAGGACGCTGGGATAAAGCGATTGCGGAATATAAAAAGCTGCTTACGTTAGACCCTACGGATTATAACACTCACAATATGCTTGGGGATGTATATAAGAAAAAAAATGAAGATGCCTTGGCTTATCAGGAATATATTGTTGCCGCGGAAGCATATTTAAAGCAGGGACTTACCGATAAAGCAAATATAATATATAAAAAAATAGGAGCTCTTGATTCCTCGAAACTTCCGGAGGCCGACCGAAAAAAGCAGATTCTTATAAAAAAGAACACCGAAGCCGAAAAATTAATTGAAACAGGGGATTTGGATAAAGCGATTGAAGCATACAAAGAAATACTTAAGATAAGCCCTGAAAGTCTCGAAACATATCAGAAGCTGGGGGAGCTTTATGCTCAAAAAGGGGATAAAGCAGAATCTCTTAAAAATCTTGAAAAAATAGTTGATGTTTACTTTAAGGCGAGGCTTTTCAAAAAAGCTTTGCCTATTTATAAAAAAATTATGGAGCTTCAACCTGAAAATATCGATGTGCGTGAAAAAATAGCGGAAGTTTATGAACGCGAGAATATTGAGCAGGAAGCAAAAAGAGAATATCTTTTCCTTGCCGAACATTTTTTTAAAATGCGAAATATTGAAAAAACCGATTATTACGCCCAAAAAGCAATTGAATTTAAGTCCATTGAAGCGCATTTTTTTAAGGGGGCGGCTCTTTATGAAAAGAAACAGTATGACGAAGCAAAAAAAGAGCTTGAAATGCTCTTGAAATTTAAAGCAAATCATACCGGTGCATTGCTTATAGCCGCAAATATTAACAGAGAAATCGGAAAAATTGATGAAGCTTTGGCGGCGTATAATAAAATAATAAAAACAGAAGAGGATAATGCCGAAGCTCATGAAGCAATCGGAGAACTTACCCTTCAAAAAGGATTAAAAAAAGAAGCTGCGGGGAAATTTGTAATTGCCGCAAATATTTATTTAAAACGCGGTAATCCCGATGCGGCTGTTGGCGCGCTGCATAAAATACTTGCCGCAGACCCTGAGAACATGGAAGCGCTTATAAAGCTTGGAGACGCTTATAAACAATACGGAAGAAAAAAAGAAGCGGCTGACACGTATATTCATGCCTCCGATATATTTAAAAAAGAGGGCATGCAGGATAAGGCCGAAGAGTATTATAATCTTGCAAAAGAAATTGATCCGGCAAATCCCCAAATTGTTGAAAGGGCAAAAAAATTTGGTCAGGATATTTCAATTGAACCGGTAACAATGCCCAAACAGCAGGAAATAATAGTTGAGCTTCCTCCGGTACAGAATATAAACACGGTTGATTTTAATTCCGCTCCGATAAAAGCCTCGGAATTGATAGAAGATGTTCCTGTTGAGTTGCCTGTTTCTGTAATGCCGGAACAGACCGGGGAAGACGCGCCCGGCCTTGCGGCTCTTGCCGACAGCATGATAGCATCAGGTTCTTTTGATGAAGCCATAGAACTGTATCAAAGGGCTCTTGCTCTTGATCCCGGAAACAGTGAAATCAAATCAAAATTAAATGCGGCATATACAAAATATGCCGGAGTTCCTATGCCCGGAATTGCTTCCGAAGATTCGGAAAAAGCAAAACGTGCGGCAGAGGCGTTGGAAGCCGAAAAAGCCGCTGAGGCAAAAAGAAAGCAGGAAGAGCTTGCAAGGCAAATGGAAGCGGAAAGAAGACGCCGTGAGGAAGAAGAAGCCGAGAAAGAAAGAATGGAAGAGGAAAGGAAACGAATTGAAGCGGAAAACGCCAAGCGCAGGCAGCAGGAATTAATTGAAAAGATGGAAGCCGAAAAAAGAAAAGCCGCCGAAGAAGCCGAAAGAAGGAAAAAAGAAGAAGAGGAAAAAAGAAGACGGGAAGCCGCGGAAGCGGAAGAAGCGGCATTGGCAAAGATAAAACAAAAGGAAGCCGAAGAAACAAAGAAAAAAGAAATTGAAGCCGTATCACCCGAGGAAAGCATTGACACGGGCGACATATCCGGAGATTTTGGCACGGTTACAACGGCTGAAATATTTATAAAGCAGGGCCTTCTTAATGAAGCTGAAAAAATACTTGCAAAGATTGTTTCAAAAGAACCTGATAACATAGAAGCAAGAATGAAACTTGAGGAATTAAGAAAAACCCTTGATAAGGGCGGCAGAGATGACGAAAAACCCGGCAAGGGTAAAACAAGCAAGGTGTCTTACATATGAGCTACGAACAATACTTTGGACTTTTGGAACAGCCTTTTTCCAACGCGCCTGACTCAAGGTTTTATTATGATTCCGAACAGCATCAGGAAGGCATGATGAAGATACTGCATGCCGCGGAAACAATGAAAGGGCTTGTGGTAATGCTTGGAGATATTGGCGCGGGCAAAACTCTTCTTGCAAGAAAAGTGCTTGAAAAACTTGAAAATGACGACACATATATTGTTTCATTGCTTGTGATAGTGCATTCGGAAATTACGGCTTCCTGGCTTTTAAAAAGAATAGCCCTTCAGCTTGGGATTACAAATCCGGCGGAAACCAAAGAAAAACTTCTGCCGCAGTTTTATGAAAGGCTTATGGAAATACATGAACAGGGAAAAAAAGCCGTTATTCTTGTTGATGAAGCCAATATGCTGAAAACAAAAGAAATCTTTGAAGAGTTCAGAGGGCTTTTAAATTTGGAAGTTCCCGGAAGAAAATTGCTCACTCTTGTTCTGATAGGAATGCCGGAACTTGAACACAACATAGCTCTTGACCCGCCTCTTGAATCGAGGATAGCGATAAAGTTTAAATTAAAAAGACTTGACCTTGCCACAACCGCAAATTATATAAGGCACAGGATGAAGGTGGCCGGAGCCAAAAGAGATATTTTTACGGATATGGCAATAGAAGCGGTATTTGAATATTCAAAAGGAACACCAAGGCTTATTAATACCATATGTGATAACGCGCTTCTTGAAACCTACCTTATGAAAAGAGATAAAGTCGATTTTGAAATGATAGATCATGTGTCAAAGGATTTGGGATTAAAAAAATAAAAAGGGGTTTAAATTGATAACCGGGATTTCTTTCAGCGGAGGCGCGGGATATGGTTTTGCTCTGGTAGGCGCCCTTAAAGTGCTTGAAAAAAATGCCATATTGGCAGACATGGTGTCAGGAACAAGCGTAGGCGCAATGATTGGCGCCATGTATGCGTCGGGTATGACGGCGTCTGAAATAGAAAAAGCGGTTCTTGAATTCAGGTGGAGCGACATATCAACGGGACTTTCTTTAAAGGGTGATGGTCTTATAAATCTTGACAAAATAGGGCAATATGTTGAAAAACATACAAAGGTTAAGAGAGTTGAAGATTTAAAAAGAAAAATGTTTATTGCCGCTGTTGACATGACATCGGGAAAAGAAGTTATATTTGATAAAGGACCTTTGGGACAGATAATAAGGGCAAGCTGCAGTCTTCCGGGCATATTCACGCCGGTTATTATGGACGGGGCAATATATATAGACGGGGGACTTTTAAATAACATGCCAACAAATGCTTTAAAACAGGCCGGCGCGGATTTTATTATAGGAATAGATGTGATATCAAACAACAAAACAGACATGTTTAAAATGAAGGATGTTTTTTCGGTTTTGTGGAGAAGCTGGCAAATATCAATAGAAGCCCATATGAAAATGAAAGACGAACAGGCGGATATTGTTATAATGCCTGAAATAAGAAATATTAATCCTTTTGATATAACAAAAAAACATCAGCTTATTAAAGCCGGAGAAGCCGCCGCCGAAGCCGTAATGCCTCAGCTTTTTGAAAAATTAAAGGCAAAACAGGGAATTTTCGGCAAAATAAAAGATATAATTATGGGCGGTTAAAAACAAAGTTAAGAAAATTTATGTGTGATTGATTTTCTGTTTAGACCTGTTTTTTATACTGCTTTAGGCCGTAAATTGCTTTTTTGTTTGACACGAAACAGTGTTTTAATTATAATATGCAAACAGTTTTTTAATGAGCGGGAATAGCTCAGTGGTAGAGCACCTCCTTGCCAAGGAGGGGGCCGCGGGTTCAAGTCCCGTTTCCCGCTCCATTAAAAAATAAAATTTTCAGGAGGGTAATATGAGCAAGAGGGGCTTTTTTGCTGTTCTTTTTTCTGTTTTTGTCCTTATGTTCTGTTTTTCCTTTGTTGTAGCTGAAGATTTTACACTTCCTCCTCCGCCGGATGGCAGTGAAGATTTTAGTGATATGCCTCCTCCTCCCGGTGATGATATGGGTGATATGCCGCCTCCTATGGATGAAGCATCGGCTGATATGCCGCCTCCTCCTATGGATGATTCAGGCATGCCGCCTCCTCCTATGGCAGACGGCTCAGATGTTCCAGCATTCAGTGAAGACGGAGGACCGGATATGCCTCCGCCTCCTGTGGATGAAGCGTCGGCAGACATACCGCCTCCTCCTGCTGACGAAGCATCGGCAGAAATGCCTCCTCCTCCTGCTGATGAAGCAAGCGCAAGCGCGGATGTTCCTCCTCCTCCTTCGGAAGATATGGCTCCTCCTGCACTTGCGGAAGAAACTCCGGAACCTGTTAAAGTTGCAAAGAAAAAAGGTTCATCAAAAGCTGCTTCATCTGAAAGCGGCAGCGTTCCTGCGGGAAAACTTACGTCATATAAGGTTGTAAAAGGAGACAGCCTGTGGAAAATATCGGGCAAAAAACAAATCTATAATGATTCTTTCAAATGGCCTCTTATATATAAAGCAAATAAGGCCATAATTGAAGATCCGGACCTTATATATCCAAGGCAGAAGTTTGAAATAAAACACAATTATTCGGAAGCTGAAATTGAAGATGCAGTGGCAAAGGCAAAAGAAACAGAGCCTTATGTGCCTCACACGGAACCAAGGAAAAGCCTTCCTATAAAATACTGATAATTAAATTTTTTAACCCCGGCCGTGAAGTTTTATATGCTTCGCAGCCGGGGTTTTTTTATTTGATTTAAAATTAAATAATGTAGAAAAACATATTTGGTTAATGTAAAATAACAAAAATATATTTGGTTTAAAATAATTTTGCGGAGTTAAAGTGAAGAGGATTCTGTTTGCCGCGGTTTATATATGCTTTGGCGTCCTTTTAATTGCTTCTGTGCGCACAGATGCGGAAGAACGCTATAAGCTTGGACAGGCCTTATTTGAGAATAACAGTCTTTCTTTGTCTAACGTCATTTTTAGGTCTGTGGCTTCCGATTTCCCCGAGTCTGAAATTGCGCCGGATGCTTCTTTTATGGCGGCAGAGGCGCTTTATAAAAAAGGGGATTACAGAGCGGCATTTAATTCTTATTCGGAAGCGGATGAAAATTATCCTCAGGCAAAGAACAGATTCAGAAAAGAAATTTATTATCGTATGGCGCTTTGCAGCCTTAAACTGGATGATTATGAAAAGGGCGCTTACTATGCATCTTATGTTGCTGACAAATATCCTGATTCATATCTTGAGCCGGACGCATGCCTGCTTGCGGCTGAAAACTATTTCAACAAGGGTGATTATGTCAATTCAATAAAATTCATTGGCAGGCTTGAAAAATACGCTGATTATAAGAACATGGATTATGCTTATTATCTTGCGGCAAGAGTTTATTATGAAAGATATATTAAAGACAGGGAAAAAAACAGGGATGATTCCGAAAATGCCTTTAAATATTTTCACAGGATAGAAACGGAATATAAAGGTTCATCCATATATCCTAGGGCAATGTTTTGGAAAGCAAATTTATATTATTCTAACGGGAAATATAAAGATGCAATAAAACTGGCAGATATTTCAGCATCGCTTGAAAAAGATGAAAGATTTAAGGCAACGGTGATGTATTTTAAGGCATGGTGCCATTATATGCTGTCTGATTATGAGAAAGCTCTCTCGATATTTGATGAAACCGCTTCAATGTATCCTGATTTTGCAACGGCTCCTTGGTCCAAATATAAATCCGGACTTTGTCTTCAGGCAATGAACAAAAACAAGGAAGCTGTTTTGAGGTTTCAAAGCGTAATCAATGAGCATCCTGGAACAATACCGCAGGAATATGCTTCTTTTGCTCTTGCGGACAGTTTTTTTAAATCCGGCGATTATATTGAAGCATTTGAAATATTTATTGAAATAAAAAATTCCGGCATAAAAGAACTGTCAATTCCTTCCTATTATATGGCCGGTGAAAGTCTGATGAAATCAGAAAAATACAGGGAAGCGGCGGCTGTTTATGACGAGCTTGCTGCAAAGCATTCATCCGAATCTTCCGAAGCCAAATATATGAAAGCATGGTGTCTTTTTAAGGATTCCGATTACATAAAAGCTTCGGAAATGTTTAAAGAAATCGAGAACGATGCCGCTAACGACAAAGAATTAAGAGGCAGGTCGCTGTTAAAACTTGGAGACATAATGTATGCCCGTGGTATGAACAAAGAGGCTGAAGAAATTTATAATAAGGCGGCATATTATTATGAAAAATATTCGGGCATTGTCTTTGAGGCTCTTTACGGAATTGGATGGGTAAAGTACAGAGAAAGCGATTATGAGGGCGCTTCACTGATGTTTGCAAGCGCAAGAAAGAAAGCTCCCGGAGCGGAAGCGGCGGCAAGGGCGGATATAATGGACGCAAACTGCAGGTATTCTCTTCTTAAATTTGAGGAAGCCCAGGAGATTTATGACAGGGTTTCTGTTCGTTTGGGTGTTTCACAGGATATCAAAAATGAAGCCCGGTTTTATTCGGCTTGGTGTGATTACAGACTTGGCCGTTTTGATCAGGCTGCGGCAAAATGGGAGCGCTACGGGGCGGAAACCAAGGATCCGGTAAAAAAAGCGGAGTCAATTTACAGGCGCGGCTGGGCTTTTTTCAGGAAAAATGACTTTGACAATGCAATAAAAAGTTTTGACATAATAATAGAAAAATATCCTTCCACGCATTTTATGCAGGAAGCCCTGCTTAAAAAGGGAGATTGTTATTATAATAAGGGAGATTTTGAAAAAGCCATAATTTCTTACAAGACGCTGGTTGAAAGCCATCCTTCACATTACAGGGTGCCTGAAGCGTTATATGGAATACAATGGTCATATTATCAGCTTGGCAGGGATGAAGAAGCGGTTAAAATTTCAAAAGATTTTTTGGATAAGTTTGGGAATTCTCCTTTTGCTTCGGAAGTTCAGTACAGGGTTGGAGAACATTATTATAATGTTGGAAATTACAGGGCTGCAATTGATGAATTTGGAAAATATATTGAAAAAAACAAAGAAGGAACCCTGATGGACAATGCTTTGTATTTTACGGCAATGTCAAGAATGGCTTTAAATGAAAATGCGGAAGCTGTGCAGCCTTTAAAAAGACTTATCAGCGAATTTCCGAAATCAAATTTAAAAGACAGGGCAAAATTTAAACTTGCAACATGCTATTTTAAATTGAATGATTTTGTGAAAGCGGCCGAAGATTTTTCCGCATATGAATTGGAAAATCCTTCTTCGGAATATGCCGATGACGCTCTTTTTAACGCAGGCATTTCATATAAAAGGATAAATGATAACGCTGCGGCCGAAAGAATGTACAGAAAGCTTGTTGAACAATATCCGTCCTCGCCTCTTGCGGAGAGAGGAAGAATGAATCTTGGGTATCTTTATCAGGATAACGGCAGATATGAAGAAGCTTTAAAAACATTCAGAGAAGTTGCCGAAATGAAAGGGAAAAAAGCCGCCGAAGCGCTTTTTTGGATAGGGGACACTTATCAGTCTCAGGGCAACACATCTGCGGCGCATGCCGCGTATCTGGAAGTTTATGAGAAATTTAAAAAAGATGAGGTGTGGGCCGTGCCTGCTCTTGATGCAAGCGGAAGACTTTATGAAAAGAATAACGAGCTGAAAAAAGCAATAGATATTTACAGAAAGATAGAAAAAGGAGGCTATTCAAAAAAATACACGGAAATAGCAAAAAAGAAAGCGGATATACTTATGGAACAGTATAAGCTGCTTAATCCTGCCGGCACAAGCAGCGGTGCGCCTTTAAAACAAAAAACAGAGCCGGCAAAGGACGGTGCAAAATGAAGAAACATCTGGCGTTTTTAACTGTCCTGCTTTTGTTAAGCCGCTTTATTTTTTCCGCGCCTTCTGATGATTTGGTAAGCGAAATACAGGAAGAAGGGAAGCAATTCAGGCAGGGTCAATATAAAGCCGGAACAGACATAAAAAATGAATCCGGCCCTGAAACTCAAAAAGGAACCGGTTTTGACGAAATAACCGCACCAGAAATCCTTATTAAAGGAAAAGTTGACACAAGGATAACGGCGGTTCGGGAATTGAACTCCATGTATGATACGGAAAAATTAAGAGGGATTCTTTTTGAAAAAAATAAAGTTGAATTGCCCGGAGGCATTGATGAAGGTTCGCGTTTTTCTCCTCTTGGAGAAAAGGCAACCATTGAAAGAGAAAATGCCTTTTGGTTGAAGATTTTTGGAGGTACGGCAAGCACTTTTCTCGCGGAATGTCTCTATGGAAAATCTTTAAGCGGGAATGATTCGTTTGTGTTAAACGCAGGACATGAAAGTTATGACAATCCGCGTCAAAACGCGGTTGACACAAGAAGAATGATGAATTTCTTTTCCGCTTATTATGGGGCATCTTACGGAAGATTAACAGCTTTTTATTCTTTGAAAGCCGGTTATGACAGCTATGGAAATCCTTATCCTGAAAATATATTTGGAAGAAGCAATGACATGTCATCAGCCGATTTTAAAGGCAGGTTTGGCTATTTTAACGGCGAAATTAATTACAGCGGAACATTGTCATATTCATATTTTGATTCATATGCAAAAGAAACCGGAATTTATGGCCATTCTTTGCCGGCTTTTGAAATTAAAGCAAAAAAAGATTTTAGTCTTGAAAGTTCGGCAAAGGCTTCTGCTTCTGCTTCTGTTTATTGGCAGGGTGGTGTTTATAAGTCAACGGGAGAAACAAAGAACGGAAATTATGTTTTAAAATTTAACGCTTTCGGGTCATATTCTTCCGATTTATATATTTTAAAAGCCGGAATCGAAGGTGTATCTTTCTTTTTTGGCACTCCGGTTTTCAGAGTTGCGCCGAAAATATATGCTTCATATGAGCCGTGGTCATTTATAACAATATACGGCAGATTTACTCCGGAAACATCGGCCCCTTTGCTTGCTGATACAATTAAGGAAATGCCTTTTACAATTGTTCCTGATAAAGTAAAAGGCACATTTGATGATATAGATGCAAGGGCCGGGATAGGTTTAAATTTCTTTGAAATGTTTTTGGACTTATATGCAGGTGTAAAAAAGACTGTTATAAGAACCGTAAATACGGCAATGAACCCGGGTATATGCACATTAACTGACAGCCCTTCTTCATATACATCTTTTGGCATGTCTGTAAACGCTTTGAGAATAAAAGGTTTTGGGTTAAAAGCGGGTTATGAATACAGGATATTGGACAAAGAAGATTATTCGGCGCCTTTAATGCTTCCTTTACAAATCATTTATTCGGCAATTTCTTTTGAAGTTTCCGGTTTAAGAACGGATATAAACATTTCGGGTGAAAATGAAAAATACGCGGCTTCGGGGGTTAAAATACCGGCGTATCTTGACTTGGGCATAACCGCAACTTATGATATAAATTCAAATATATCCGTATTTTTAAAAGCAAATAACCTTTTGAACAATCCGGAGTACATGGTATATTATTATAAAAATAAAGGATTAAATTTGGGATTGGGAGCAGTTATTAATTTTTAAGGAGGCACAAAGTGTTTGGAGAACTTAATTTTTGGCAGATGCTTTTAAAAGGCGGAATATCCGTTTTTATTCTTTTGGCAATTTCTGTTTTTTCATGGTGGATTATAATAGACAGGGCCATAAAATTTCATAAATTAAGAATAAATACTGCGGATTTTATGGATAAAATAAAAAAGCTTATGGCAAAGAAAAATCATGAAGACGCTCTTACCATATGCCGTACAACACCCGGACCTGTTGCGGCGGTAATTGAAGAGGGAATAATGAATGCGGAAGCGGGAAGAGTAAAAATGGAGGCCGCAATGCAGCGGACCCTTAATAATGAGATTGCCAGGATGGAAAAATATCTTGGTTTGCTTGGAACAACGGGCGCCATAACACCTTTTATAGGATTGTTTGGAACAGTGCTTGGTATAATCAGAGCTTTTCATGATCTTGCCGTAAGTTCAGGCGGGGGGCCTTCGGTTGTTGCAAACGGCATAGCGGAAGCGCTGGTTGCAACCGCAACCGGACTTTTTGTTGCAATACCGGCGTTTATTTTCTATAACATTTATGTAAGAACCGTAAGTAATATTGAAACAGAAGCAATAAATGCGGCATCGGAACTTGCCGATCTTGTTAATAAGGATTAAAAAATGCTTAAAAGACGTGAACGCGAAAAAATAATTTCGGAAATTAACGTAATTCCTCTTATAGATGTGTCGCTGGTTCTTCTTATAATATTTATGGTTACAACACCTTTTATAATGCAGGGCAGTATAAAAATAAATCTTCCTTCTGCAAAAGCCGCTTCCGATGAACTTGAAGAGAAAACCATCGTGCTTGCGGTGACATCTGACGGCAGGACATATCTTAACACCGAAGAAATAAATAATCCGGAAGTCCTTGAAGAGAGGCTTGCAAAGGAGCTCTCAACAAGCAGCTCCAAAAAAGTTATTATTGAGGGCGATCGTAACAGCAGTCATGGTATGGTGGTAAATATAATGGGTATTGCAAAAAAAGCCGGGGCAGAAAAGCTTGCGATATCAACAATACCAGAGGATAACAAGGTTAAATGAATAATGACTCGATGTCGCCGATTTCAGGCGCCATATCGCTTTTAATACATATTTTGCTTGTGGCAATGTTATCTTTTTTTGTTCAGTCAAAACCGCCAAGAAAGGTTGCCTTGCTTACGGATGTTACTCTTCTTGACAGGGGAAATCAGGCTGGAACGCCCGGGCTTGAGCAAAAGGTTGTAGGCACGGAACAGGTTCAAAAAAAGATGCCGGAAGCCAGCAAAAAACCCAAAGCAAATCCTGCCGTAAAAAAAGATGCTGATGCCCAAAAAACAGATATTAAGGAATTGTTAAAAAAGCTTGAAGAACAGAAGTCAAAGTTGGACATGGGGGTTTCCAGGGATACTCTTCGGAAGAATGCTTCCGAAGATTCTTCGGAAGAAAACGGAGCGATAGACGGAGGTGAAGTTGCCGCGGGAGGCCAGCCTGAAGTTTCCGGTGCAATAGCATCAAGAAGATACAGGCCCATTGACTGGAAATTTCCGGAAAATCTTCCTGAAGAGACGGAACTTATGGTTCAGATAACAGTAATGCCTTCAGGTGTCATAAAAAGTGTCAAACTTGCCAGAGCTTCCGGCTATCCTGAACTTGACAGGCAGGCTTTGTCTCAGGCAAGAACCTTATTATTTGATGCTCTGCCCCAGGAATATGTTCAGGAAGAACAGACAGGATATCTTTTGTTTAAATTTGGTGCAAAAAGATGAAGAAAATGTCAAAGATGCTTAAAACCGTAATGGAAGCGGCGGAAAACAAAAAAGCGTATGATATAAAAGTTTATGATATCTCCAATTTATCGGGTTTCTGGGATTTTATGGTTGTTTGCACGGCAGGCTCTTCTGTTCATTGCAGGGCAATTTATGATTATATTGAGGACGAATTAAAAAAAGAAGGGTTTACGGTATATTATAAAGACAGAGCAAATGATTCCGGCTGGATGGTGTTGGACTGCGGAGAGATAATAGTGCATGTTTTTGAAAAAGACACAAGAAATTATTATGCTGTTGAAAAACTTTGGGGCGGCATTGAAATCATGAAAGGCGGAAAACATGAGGAAAGAAACAAAAGTTAAAATAGATTTTCTGATGGATTCGAAATTGGCGGAAGTTTTTAAAGATTTTTGTGAAAAAAACAATATTGAAGAAGCTGATTTTATAGAACAAGCCATAATTGAAAAATTGGAGACAGAGGAGCTTAAATCTGACATTGAAGTTTTTGAAGAATTAATTCCGGAAAAATGCGGATTGACGGAATCTGATGCGGATTTTATGTTTGATTCGGGAATATTTGACAAGAAGAAGCATTGATAAATGTCTTTTGAATCTTTGTTGAATTTTGATAAAAAATACGGCAAAATCATTGCGGGGGTTGACGAAGCCGGGCGCGGTCCATGGGCGGGGCCGGTTGTTGCAGCGGCTGTAATATTGGACCTTGAAAAAACACAGGGTCTTGAGCAGGTTAATGATTCCAAAAAACTGTCGGAAAAAAAACGCGGTGAACTTTTCGACGTAATAAGAAAATCCTGTCTTGCCATGGCAATTACCGAGGTTTCATCAAAAGTTATTGATAAGACGGATATATTGAAGGCCACAATGCAGGCCATGAAGAATTCCGTTTTAAAACTTGAAATTAAGCCTGAAATTGTAATAATAGACGGGAATAAAAAACCGGATATTGAAGGAATATCGGCGGAAACCGTTATTGACGGTGATGCCAAAAGTTTAAGCATAGCCGCAGCTTCAATAGTTGCAAAAGTATACAGAGACAGGCTTATGAATAATTTTGCGAAATTTTATCCGCAATACGGTTTTGAAAATCATAAAGGATATGGAACAAAAGCACATATAGATGCACTTAAAAAATACGGGGTATGTGAAATACACAGGCTTTCATACAGACCTGTAAGGGAGATAAATGAAGAATGGAAAAAGAGGGGAGAAGGGAATCCGGAATAAGGCTTGAAGCGGAAGCTGCGGATTTTCTGAAAAAAAACGGTTTTACAATTCTTGAAAGGAATTACACAACAAGGGCCGGTGAAGTTGATATTATAGCAATGGAAAAAGAAACACTTTGTTTTATTGAAGTAAAAGCCAGGGATATTTCATCGGGAAGAAATCCTTTTGAAGCCATAAATTACAAAAAACAAAGACGAATAATAAAAGCCGCGCAATTATATCTTCTTAAAAAAAAAGGCGGAGAAAATATTGCCTGCCGTTTTGATGCTGTCGGTGTATTCTCGGACGGATATAATAAGCCAAGATTTGAGATTATAAGGGATGCTTTTCAGGCTAACTGAGAGGCATATTGCCCTTACAATATTGTTTTGCTATCATATTTTAAATAAATATAAGAGGTGAAATATGGCGCATAATGAGAGTGACGGTTCAACTTTATTTTATCTTTGTACAAACGAGCCTGTAAGGTTTGTAAAAAGCCTTGTTGAAACGGCAAAATCAGCCGCGGAGAAGAAAATTAAGCTTAAAGTTAGTTTTGGCGGACCGGAAGAATTTCCAACCCATACATACACTGAAACTGATATTTCGGAAAAAACAGTGACAATATTTGTTAATTCTATTTTTTACTGGTCAAGAATGAGTGTGAAAATGGAAGGCGGCGCGGAACAGGAAAGAAAAGAACTTAATGAAAAATTGTTTTCTGAAATAAGAGGCCAGGTACAGGTACACGCTTAAATGTCAAAAGTATGCATTGAAAGACTTAAAGAATATAAACCTGAACATCTTCAAGAAAAAATATCAACGCTTATTGAATGTTTGGGCGGGCTTGAAAGATTTGTAAAACCCGGCGAGACGGTGCTGATAAAGCCAAATTGCCTTTCTAATACAGATCCTGAAAAAGGCATTATAACCCATCCGGAGTTTGTTGCGGCGGTTATACGCATTGTAAAAAAGAACGCTTCAAGAATTTGGGTTGGTGATTCTCCGGGTTTTGGATCTTTCAGCGCGGCCTGCGCCAGGAATGGCCTTAAAAAATTGGCCGAGTCCGAAGGCGCTGAGATTATAGATTTTAAGGCCGATTCCCAGGTGTCGCTGTCCGAAAAACTTGCGTATGGATCTTTTGAGGTGGATTCAAGGCTGGTTAACGCCGATAAGATTATTAATCTTCCAAAGTTAAAAACACATATGCTTATGCATATGACCCTTTGCGTTAAAAATATGTACGGAATAATACCCGGGCTTAAGAAACTTGAATTTCACGCAAAAGTTCAGCGCGACAGGGAAATGTTTGCTAAAGTTCTTTTGGACATATTCAGCATAAAGCCTCCGGTGCTAAATATAATAGACGGTATTGTGGGGCTTGAAGGAAACGGGCCGGGAACAGACGGCATACCGGTGAATTCCGGAATTATTGTTGCATCTGATGACGCTTTTGCCGCAGATCATCTTATACCAAAACTTGTCGGAATAGATCCTTACAGCATTTATACAAACGAAGCATACAGAAAGTACAGGCTTAACGGAAAAGAAATAAGCTATGAAACTGTTGGTTTTTTTGAAACGGGAATTAAATTTAAAGAACCTCCGCGTGAGTCATCTTCAAAAGGCGCTTTTTCAAATCTGATAAAAATTGTAAGATCAAATATGACGCCGGTCCCGAAATTTATCGCAAAAAAGTGCACCGGTTGTAAAGTATGTGTAAACCATTGCCCTGTTAAGGCGCTTTCTTATACCGGGAAAAAATCAGGAATTAAGTGTGATTATGAAAAATGTATAAGCTGCTTCTGCTGTCATGAGATGTGTCCTGATGCAGCAATAGATATAAAAAGGCCTTTTCTTTCATTTTTGCTGAGGTGATCAGATGAAGAAATTTTTATTGCTTTTAATGTGCCTGATGACACCGGTTGCCGCTTTGGCGGTGATAATGGTTCAGGCTGAATCCGCGGTTGATAAAGACAAAGTTGAACTTGGAGAGACGCTTACATATACAATAACAGTTACAAGGCAAGGGGGCGGCGGTGAAAGCCCCAGGGTTTCTCCTCCCTCTTTTGAAGGTTTCAGGGTTCAGGGCACATATTCCGGAAACAATATAAGTATAATAAACGGCGTTGCAACAGTTTCAACCCAGCTGCAGTTTGTACTTATGGCAATAAAAAGCGGGGAAGTTGTAATACAGCCTGCCATAATAAATGTTAAAAATCAGCAGACAGGAAAATATGATGAAATAAAGACAAAACCCGTAACGATATTTGTTAAAGGAGGAAAATCACAGCCTTCACAGCCTGTTTTAACGCCGACATCAACAATACAAAATCCTTCAATGGTTCAAACATATGGAAATATAAGGGAAATAAAATATAAACTTGATTTTAATTTTGGGGATGTTTTACCGTATTTTATATTTGTTATATTGCTTATTATAGGGTTATATTTGCTTTGGCGTAAGATATTTTTTGACAAGAAAAATATTCAGGTGCAGGAAGCGCCAAAAAGAGAAGCATACAGGGAAGCTCTTATCAGGATTAAAAAAGCGGGGATAAATTACAAGAAAGGCGGGCATAAAGAACTTTATTCCGAAATTTATGAAGCGTTAAGATTGTTTCTTTCGGATAAATACGGTGTTTCGCTTTATGAGCTTACCACAAATGAAATCTTGAAGAAAACCGGCGCGAATTATGCAAAAGAAATCCTTTTAACGTGTGATCTTGTTAAGTTTGGCAATTATATTCCGTCTGACAATGAATGCAGGGAAATTGTTGAGGATGCTTTGAAAATAATTGAGGAAAACAAGGGGGAATTATCATGACAAAAAAAACAATTTTTACCCAAGAAGCGCCGAAGCCGGTTGGTCCTTATTCTCAGGCGGTTATAAGCAACGGTTTAATTTTTCTTGCCGGTCAGATTGCGATTAACCCTGAAACGGGAGTGATGCATTCCGAAGGCGTGCACAAAGACGTAAGACAGATTTTTGCAAATATCGATGCTGTTTTAAAGGCTTCCGGAAGCTCTGTTGAAAATATTTTAAAACTTACTGTATATCTTGTGGATTTAAACGATGTTAAATTTGTAAATGAAGTTATTGAAGAAATATTTGGAGGAAAGGACTATCCTGCAAGGACAACAGTTCAGGTAAGCAGACTTCCAAAAGACGCAAAAGTTGAAATAGAAGCTGTGGCAGCTTTGTAATTTTCTTAAGAAAGCACAAGACCTTTAAGGCCGTGGTGCCCCAATATGAAATCGGAGGCGGGCATTCTTTTTTTTCCTTCATATTGAAGCTCTGTTACCAAAATATCGTTGCCGTTACAGGAAAAAGAGAACCCTTTTCCGCTAATAATATTTGTAATTGTGCCGGGAAGCGAACCGCTTTTTACGGGAAGAATTTCGGCTTTAAATATTTTAAGGATTTTACCTTCCAGGGTACAATAAGCTGAAGGCCAGGGGTCATATGCTCTTATTTTGTTTATTATTTCCCTGTCTGAAAGGTTAAAATCTATTTTCCCGTCTTCTTTTTTTATTTGTTTCACAAAGCTTGCCAAAGATTCATCCTGTTTGATTCTTGTAAAACAGCCTGTTTCAATCTTTTTTAGAACTTCAAGCACTGTGTCTGCTGCAAGTTTTTTTAAGGCATCGTAAAGCTGCGGAGTATGCCATGAAGGGTCTATTTTAACTGTGTAAGAGGCAATTATATCGCCTGCATCAAGTTTTTTCTCTATGAACTGGTATGTTATCCCTGTTTCGGTGTCGCCGTTTAAAATGGCTGCCGCTATTGGTGATGCACCCCTGTATTTTGGCAAAAGTGAAGCGTGTATATTAACGCTGTGATGTTTTGGGTGGTAAATTATTTCATCCGGTATTATCTGGCCAAAAGCTATTATGAGATTAATATCAGGTTTTTGTTTCAGATAAAATTCAAGAAATGACGGGTCCTTAACTTTTTCCGGCTGATAAAATTTAATGCCGAGTTTTTTGGCTGCTGTTTTTACGGCTGGTTCTGTTAACTGCATTTTTCTTCCTGAAGGTCTGTCCGGCTGTGTCACGCAAAATAATATTTCGTGGCCGGATTTGTGGACGGTTTCAAGCACAGGCACCGCAATATCAGGGGTTCCGAAAAAAACCAGCTTCATTTTAACCGTTTAAGATTTTTTTTTGTTTCGGATTTAAGTTCATTAAGCTCTTTAATGTGCATTAATTTTCTTGCGGGAGACATACGATCCACAAATGTTACGCCGTCCAAATGATCGATTTCGTGCTGCAATATAACCGCAAGAAAGCCCTCGGCATCAATTTCCAGTTTTTTGCCTGAATAATCCCTGGCGGAGACTTTAACGGAAAGGTAGCGGTCTATTTTTTCCGTTATGCCCGGAAAACTCAGGCAGCCTTCTTCATAAGTCTGTTTTTCTTTTGAATGAGAAATTATATATGGGTTTACCAATTTAAGTATTGTCCGGTTTTCCTCTGTCTGAGTGTCTGCCACCAGCATACGTTTTGATATACCAACTTGATTTGCGGCAAGACCAACCCCGCCGAATTCATACATTGCCTCAAGCATTTCGTCCAGGATGGCTGCAATATTGTCTCCGAATTCAGTTACATCCTCTGTCTTTTTGGTTAATATAGGATCGCCGTATTTGTGTATATACATTTTTACCTCTGAAGTTTTTTAAAGTATAACACGGAAAATTATGTTTTTAAATATTTGTTAAAAAAACTTGACAAATATGCAAATATATGTATATATGTATAATAAAAGAAAAAACAAGGCGGAAGAATATGGATTTAAGAACAATGCAGTCGGAGCTTTTTAAGGCTATAGCTCATCCGGAAAGAATAAAGATACTTGAAGAGCTTATAAAAGGTAAGTGCTGTGTTAATGAGATGGTAAATAAAATAAAAAATTCTCAGCCGCAGGTAAGCAGGCATTTGACAGCCATGAAAAAGTCCGGACTGCTTGAATGTGAAAAAAACGGCACAAGGATATGCTACAGAATTAAAAGCCAGGAAGTTGCAAAGATTCTTGCTCTTTCAAAAGAAATTATAATAAAAAACACAAAAGAGATAACCGGTTTACCCGGGGAGGATAATTGATATGAACAGGCTTATTGATTTTAAAACGGCTTCCGAATTAAAAAATAAATTTGAAAAAGAACTTAAAGAAAACGTTGAAGTTGCGGTTTTTACAAGCAATATAATCTCTCCGGGCAATGAACAGCAGAATGAACTGAACGATTTTACAAAACAGTTTATAAAAGAACTTTCGGAAATAGATAACAGAATTATTTACAGGGAAGAAAGTCTTTATTCTGACAGGGCAAAAGAATTGAATCTTAAAACCTCTCCAAGCGTCACGATAGGACTTGATAAGGGTTATAAAATTATATATAACGGAGCTCCTTTGGGTCATGAAGCAACAGGTGTCATTGAAACAATTTCCGCCGTTTCGTCCAATGATGCTGTTTTCAGCAAGCAGGAAGAAGAACTTATAAAAGAAATAAAAAAGCCGGTTAATATAAAAGTATTTGTGACTCCTACGTGTCCTTATTGTCCGCGTTCTGTTGTTACGGCCAACAGAATTGCAATTGTTGCAAAGGGGATTGTGACATCCGAATGCATTGAGTCTTCCGAAAACAGGGATTTGGCAATGAAATTTCAGGTTGGCTCTGTTCCTCAGCAGGTTATTAATGATGACATGGAATCAATAACTGTAGGCGCCCAGCCCGAACCTGTTTTTATATTACAGGTTTTAAAGTATGGTGCTCCTGAAAAATATGAAGAACTGCTTGCGGAAGCCAAAAAGCAAAAAGCAGAATCTGAAAAGCTTCCGGATAGACCGGAAGGTATTGTAAACATTACGGACAATAATTTTGATGAAGCCGTTAAAAAATATGAAAATTTGGTTATTGACTGCTGGGCGGAATGGTGCATGCCTTGCAGGCAATTAAGCCCGATAATTGAAGAGCTTGCATCTGAAAATTCAGGAAAAATTGTATTTGGAAAAATGAATGTGGATGAAAATCAGGAAAAAGCCGGAGAGTTCCGAATAATGTCAATACCGACAATATTAATTTTTAAAAAAGGCAAAAAGGCGGGACAGTTGATAGGAGTACAGCCGAAAAATTTGCTTGATTCCGAAATTAAGAGCATATTAAACCGACAATAGACAGGGGGGATAAATGGAAAATCCGTTTATTATATCTGTGTCTGAAAGTTCCTTTGAAAAAAATGATTCACCTGATGACTTGCACGATGTTATTATAATAGGCGGAGGCCCTTCCGGACTTACAGCTTCCATATATGCATCACGTTCAGGCCTGGATGTTATTCTTATTGAAAAAATTTCCGTGGGAGGACAAATTTTTTTAACGGCTGACGTGGAAAATTATCCCGGTTTTGACAATATTTCAGGGCCTGAACTTGCACAGAAAATGGATGCACAGGCGGTTAAATTCGGAACAAAAAAAATTTTTGACGAAGTTACAGGCATTTTTAAAGACAATTCAGGAATCAAATATGTAAAGTGTGTTTCCGGAAAAACCTATGCCGCAAAATCTGTTATTATATCTTCCGGGGCAAGATATAAGGAATTGGGTGTGCCGGGAGAGGCAAAATATAAAGGCAAAGGAGTAAGCAATTGTGCAACTTGTGATGCGGCTTTTTATAGAAATAAAGAAGTGGCAGTAATCGGAGGCGGAGATACTGCCGTTGAAGAAGGTATTTATCTTACAAAATTTGCTTCAAAGGTGCATATTATACACAGAAGGAATGAATTAAGGGCCAATAAGATTATTCAAAAAAGGGCTTTTCAAAACAGTAAAATATCTTTTATTTTTGATACAGTTGTAAAAGAAGTGCTTGGAAACACGGACGGCGTTACGGGATTAAAATTGACAAATGTTAAGACGGGAAGCGAAAGCGGTCTTTCGGTTGAAGGTGTTTTTGTGTTTATAGGACTTATTCCAAATACCGAGTTTTTAAAAAATACGGTTGAACTTGACAGCCAGGGTTATATAAAAACAGATTCGAAATTTATGACAAGTATGGAAGGTGTATTCGCCTGCGGTGATTGCATTGTGAAAGATTTAAGGCAGGTAATCACGGCCGCAGGGGACGGAGCCAATGCGGCTTTTCAGGCTGAAAAATATCTGGATTCTTTATGAAATACGTCTTCTTATGTAAAAAACAGCTGCGGCAAAAAATGCAACGAAAGATATGAAAAATACTTTTTGATATTCAAAGTAGTACGGGGGATTGTAAATGAATGTAATTTCATGTGTTCCGGAATCAACCGGAACAGCCATATAAATGCCGTAGCAAAGAAGTATATTTTCCGCTCTGTTGTCAACATATGCATTCCATCCCGGATAATAAGAGGAAGAAAAGACGGCATAGCCGCTTTTTATACAGGAAATTTTTGCTTTATATACGGAATAATCAAATTTTCCTTTTCTTGTCCATGATGCGGTTGAGTCAATTATACGGGGCGCATTTAAATCTGAAGTTACATGGAAGATCGGGAGAGCGCCGCGATTTTTATAAATATACGACCCTCCTGCAGTTATATACTCGGAAAACCCGGAAAGTCTGCGGGCGCTTACAATATATTTAACAGACATTATATTAAGTGCTGAAATATTTGGCTTGTTATCTTTGAATGCCGAAGAAAGTATTACCGAATAAGATCTGTTTTTAAGGTCGTTATATCCTGATGCGTCATTTATTCCGTATATTATTCCTGTATTCGAAGGAAGCGCGGAGGCGTAAGCTTCGAAATTAGCGCAGTCTGAAGGCAATGTGTCGGTTGCCGTGCTTATATATCGGAAGGCGGAAGTCTTTACGGCTTTGGCTGATTCTGAAGCCGGTCCTGAAATTGAATAATAGCTTCCTGGACATGAAGGGTTAATGTAATAAAAAAATAAAACCAGCTCCGAGCATATTAAAGCGGTTAAAAGGGATAGATAAAAATTTTTTCGGATTAAATTTTTTTCCTTTGCATAAAAAAGAAACAGATTCAGCGCATATCCTGCTGTAAATATGAGAAAGAGCATGCAAAATCCGAAAATTTCATTTTCTTTTAGAGAATAAATCGAAGCGATTTTATCAGCGTTAACAAGAGTAAAAACAAGAAGAATAACTGTTAAATAAAAAACCCCGAGCAGTTTTTTTGAATATCTTTCCGTAAGTTTATGGTTTGATATTTCTTCGGCGGACTTTGCCGCCATTATTGAAGCCGGAATAATCAGAAGTGTTATTGAATATCCGGGATGAAGCATAAAAGACAGATATGGTGCAAATGTGTAAAAAAGCGAGTGTACAGGCATGTTTTTTCCGAGAGCAAGAAGGATTGAGAAGATAAAAACAGAAGCGCTGAATTTATAAAGACTGTCTTTTTTTTGAAAAAAAGAAAATATAGTTAAAAAAATAAAAGTTATTGACATAAAAACCATGGTGCCGTTTATGTATCGATAAAAATCATTGAAACCCTCAATTTTTATTAATGGAGGAAGCAAAAGACCCAATATTCCGGAAAAACCCATTGAATCGGCGGCGGCTGTTGAATAGCCCATTTCTTCGGCTGACACCATATTTTTCAGCAGGTCATTATAAAGGCCTGACTGAGGCATGGTAATAAGCGCACATGCTGCTGCAATCAGCAAAATTATTAAAAAGGAAAAAATGGTTTTTTTTAAAGCATCTTTTCTTTTTGCGATAATGTAAAAACAAAAAATTACAAGAAAAAGCATTGAATAAATAAAAGCAGGATAGCTTCCCGACAGAAAGGAAACGCAGATAAGAAATGATGTCAGTATAAAATTATGCAGGTGTCCTTCCCTGATGCTTCTTAATATCATAAGCGCGGTCAAAGGAAGAAATGCAAGCGGTCCAAGAGCCGCGGGCGAAGCAGATGAAGCCAAAGGAAAAGAACCAAAAGCGGAAGAACATGTGCCGATTAAGGAAGGCATAATTCCGAATCCCAGAGTTCTTAAAAGTTTAAACAATCCGAATGAAAGAATGCAATAATGAATAAGCAGATAAAGTTTATAAGCATCGGTAAATTTAAATATAAGATAAAAAACACCAAGAGGATAAAAGGCGCCTTTCTGTACATCCGCGATAAACGGCATGCCTGAAAAAATATGAGGGTTCCAAAGAGGAACGGAACCGGACCGGATGCTTTCTCCCAAGAAAGTTTTCCATGGGAAATACCTTGTAAACAAATCTCCTCCCATATACATATCGCCGGAGAGCACCGGAAAAATAAATATTACCGTCAATAAAAAAAGTAAAGTATAAGGAGCATAATTAAGAATTTTATTTTTCATTTGCATCCTTCCACGGGAGGCTTTGGCATGCCTTCTTTCATGGCTTTTTTAGAGTATTCACAAGCTTCGCTTTGATGATTCAGAGCTTTTAAAGCAAGAGCTTTATTATTATAAAGCAATCCGGGCGAAGGTATCTTCATAAGAGCTTCTTCATAAGGAGTTATTGGAACAAAAGAGTTCATGCTGAATTCTGCTTCGTCCAGCTGTTCCAGAGCCGCTTTAAATTCTTTGTTTTGCATGTAAATGGAGGAAAGATTTATTCTTGCTGCAATAAAGTTTGGTTCAAGAGACACAGCCTGTTCCAGCAGTGAACGGGCCGCCGGTGAGTTGCCCGTTTTTTCGATACAAAATTGGGCTTCTTCCGAATAAATTAAAGCTCTGTATGGATCGGCCTTTCTTGCCATCTTATAATATTCAAGAGCGGCGGCTTTGTTGTTGTTTACGGCCTGAAGTCTTGCGGCGCTTAAAAGAGCTGATGAGTTAAATCTGTCAAAATAAAGAGCGTTTGAAAGGTAATCTTCAAATGAATTTTTTTTGAAAAGCATTGACGCTTTATATGCTTCGAGAGAAAACAAAGATTTTACCGGTTCTGCTTCGGCCGCATTTGTTATACTGACTATGTCAGAGGTTTTTTTATAATTTTCATAGTAATAATTTGAAACAGCAGGCCTTAAGACCGTTAAAGCCATCAGCAAGGTCAGTAAAAAAGCCGGAAAATAGTAAACCCTTGTAAACATCATGGCGCTTTTTGGAACGGTGCGTATAATTTCTTCTTCTCGCGTTATAAAGCTTGCAAGTACGGCGCATGAAAAAGCTGTTACGGGCAGATGCATATTAAAATCAAACAGCGCATGAAAACAAGCGGAAACAATTGCAAAATATGCTCCGGTACCTGCCGACCAAAGTTTTTTATGTCCGATTTGTGAAGGGATATGCCGCAGCAGACGAAATATTATTAAAAGTAAAGCCGCCAGTCCTGTTATTCCAAGTTCACAAAAAATTTGGATATATTCATTATGCGCAAAATTTGCATATATACCGTATCTTGCGGCGGAATTTTTAACGGGAAAATTATATTTTGGGAACGATGCTTCAAAACCTCCTATGCCTCTTCCCGTAATAAATGAATCAAAAGCCATTTTTAATGAAGCGCGGTATATTTCCAGACGGTTAAAATAAAGAGGATCTGAATTTACACCGAGCATTTTTTTGCCTGAGGGTGAAATTCCGGTAAAAGAAAGTATTACAAGAAGTGCAACCGCAAAGCGAAGCATCCATAACTTTAGCAGGGCCCGAGAATCATTGTCTTTTACATGCTGTTTATTTAAAGAATAATATGCCCATATAATGCAGGTTGTAATTATCATTGTAAGCATGCCGCCTTTGCTTCCGGAAATTGCCGCCGCGCCTATGAAAACAATTATAAGAATTGTTTTTACGGGCAGAAAATCAATTTTTTTCTCCAGCAATATTCTGCAAAGTACAAGAGCGTAAGGTATTGATAAATATCCTGCGAAAAGGTTTGGATTTGGAAAAAAAGCCCAGGAACCAAAGTTTTTGCCTGTAATTGAAGAAAAGGTGAACTGTAAAATTGAAAAAATTGCCGCAATGCCGCCGGAAATTATAATTACATTTGAGAGCACTATCCTGTAATAAGAGCGTCTTAAAAATTGTGAAGAAAGAAAATAAAGTATAATAGACGCAAAAAGCAGCTTAAAAGCGTAAAAACCGGAATTAAGGTCCGGCGTATAAAGCAAAGATAAAGATGATAATACCGCGATGAAAATGACGGGTATGTCAACGGAAGTTCTTCTTATATCTTCTTTGCTGATCCACCAAATTCCAAAGCCGGCTGTAATTAAAATATACACCGCGCTTAAAGCGTAAGGATGTTTTCCTCCTGTAATAACGGATAATGCAACAGCGGAAGCTGTTAGAAAAAAAATCATATCTCTTCTTAAGCCCGGGTTTATGCCAAGCAGATATGAAAGTTTAAATTTGCGGACTTCTATTGCTGCCGAAAGATTATTTGACATAAGCATACCGGAAATAATTGTGAATAAGGCGGCATTTTCAAATGTAAATATGCTGAAATCTGTCATGTTATGAATCAAAAAAGCAGTTAAGCCTGTAAGAAGGGAGATTACAATTATTTTTGTTCTTGTGCTTTTTAAAAAAAGGTAATTTCTGCTTACTGTGCTGATAACTTTTAAAAACATAAACATAAAAATTGAAAGCCCTACAATCCCTGTTTCAAGGGCTGTTTGAAGGGGAGCGTTATGAGCGAATTTAAGATATCCAAATTTATCAGGTCTGGCGGAATTATAAACCTGTTCGAATGTTCCCGGGCCATAACCTGTAATGAATCTGTCTTTGATTAATTCCGCCATACGAACAAAACTTTTAAATTTTTCGTTAAAGCCCATTACGAAAGTTTCGGGGCCTCGCAGAAAGAAAGCCGCAATTGCAAAAGCCACAATTGCGGCCGATACAAACATAAGCGACTGCCTGAAAGTTTTTAATGATTCGTCGGTTGTGATTTGAATTGATATAACTGCGGCAACAAATAAAGATATAAAAGCTCCCATGGATTTCGTAAGAAAAAGAGCCGATAAAAGAATTATAAGCGCTGAAAGTGCGGGCAGTCTGTAGCGTTTTTCGGACAAGGCAATTCCTGCAGAAGCCGGAATCAGCATTATCAGAAAAGATGCAAAAGAATTTGGATAAATAAAAAATGAAAAAATTCTTCCGGATTCAAGCCTTTGATAATAAGCATTGTAAAGAGGATGTGATATATCGAGAGATATTATAGTTTGTTTGAAACCTTCCGCAAATTGATAAAAACCGTATATACAGGTGATTACTGAGGCCAAAATAACGGCGAATAACAGTTCTCTCCAGTACTTCTTTGAAACATCGTAAGAAACATAAAAAATAAGCAGCATTATAATTAAAAGCACGGTATTGTTAAGTGATACAATCCGGTTAATTGAAAATATGGCTGAAAAAATTGACCAAAGAAGAAATAAAAAAAGATAAGTGTCAACAGGTGTTTCTATTTTGTCTTTCTCTCTTAAAAATTTTGATGAAAACGTGAAAATAAATGCGGCTGCGGCAATTAATGACGAATAAAGGACAAGCCTTTGCGGTTTTGAATAAACAGGAAAAAAGACAGATGCAATAATTGTTACGGACAAAAGAATAAAAGCAGTTACGTTTGTATATTTTAAAAGTTTCTCTCTCATTTTGAAATTTTAAGTGAAGCCTCCAGCGCCAGATAATAACTGTCGGCTCCAAAGCCGCTTATTTGTCCGGAGACAACAGGGGCAATGAAAGATTTCTGCCTGAAATCCTCCCGCTTATATATGTTGCTTAAATGCACTTCAATTGCCGGAATATTTACCGCGCAAAGCGCGTCTCTTATTGCAACTGATGTGTGAGTATAAGCGCCCGGATTTATTATTATGCATTCGGCCCAGGACATGGCCTGATGTATTGCATCAACGAGCTCCCCTTCGTGGTTGCTTTGCACTATTTTAAGATCTATGCCAAGCTCGCCGGCTTTTACGGCGAGATTGTTGTTAATTTCCTGCAGAGTCACATTTCCGTAAACTCCCGGCTCGCGCTGGCCCAACAAGTTAAGATTTGGACCGTGTATAACAAGCACTTTTTTCATTATAATATTCTCCCGTAATAAAAATAATATAGGCAAGGTTAATAATTTTTTATGTTCGCAGTTTAATAAATTATAACAAAATGTAAAAATCTTTTAAACAGGAAATCAGCGGGTTTTTTGTTATAATATTTATATTTGGAAAGGAAAAAATGGCAAAAAAATATCCTGAATTTACACCTGTTGAAGTTGAACATAAAAAAGAAATTGAAGAACACCTTGCAGGAATGAGCAGCAGGGTGTCTGAATTTCATTTTGCCGAGATTTATATATGGCGCAGGCAGAGAGAAACGCAGATATGTGAATTAAATGATTCCATTATAATAAAATTAAACAGGCAGTCAGGGCCTGCTTATTACAGGCCTTTTAACAAAAAAACTGCACCTGATATTGTGACAATGGAAATACTTTTAAAAGACAATCCTGATTATTATATATATGGAATTACTGAAAACGAAATGGAATCCGTCCCGGAATTAAAGGAGTATTTTAATATTTATGAAGACCCGGGAGATTTTGATTATATATATTTAAGGGATGATCTTGCGGATTTGCAGGGAAGAAAGTATGACGGCAAAAGAAATCATATTAAAAAGTTTCTTGCAATTGAAGGTTTTTCTTTTGAAAAAATAGATGAAAAAAACATAAAAGAAGTTCTTGAATTTCAATATGAATGGTGCGAGATGAGGCGCTGCGATGATGACATGTCTTTGCTTAATGAAGGCGCCGCGGCGATTAATCTTATTGAGGAATATAAAATGCTTGAGGCATTTGGAATTCTTGTGCGTATTGACGGCAGAGTAAGAGGATATTCTCTTGCCGTAAAACAGGGAGATGACACTGCAATAATAATTTTGGAGAAAGCGGATCACAAATATCCCGGTATTTATCAGGCAATTAATAACAGAATGAATATTGAAATGCCCGAAGGCATAAAGTATATAAACAGGGAACAGGATATGAATATTGAAGGAATAAGGAAAGCCAAAATGTCATATCATCCGGTAAAAATATTGAAAAAATATGTATTGAGGAATAAATGGCGCAAGTAATTATATCAGCATCAAATATTAAAAAAACTTACAGAAGAGGCTTTTTTAAAAAATATAAAACAGAGGCGGTTAAAGGCATAACGCTTGATATAATTAAGGGAGAACTTTTTGGAATATTGGGCCCGAACGGCGCGGGGAAAACAACTTTTTTAAATATAATAATGGGGCTTCTTTTGCCGGATGAAGGAAGTCTGAAAATTGCAGGGTGTGATGTTCTTAATTCCGATTCATGCCGTATAAGAAGAAGGATGAATATGAGTTCGGGCAATCCGAATTATCCGTGGTGCTTAAGCGTGAGAGAAATGCTGAGTTTTTACGGAATGCTTTACGGGCTTTGGGGAAAAACACTTAATAAAAAAATCGAAAGTCTTATTGAAATGCTTATGCTGGATAAGTATAAAGACACACGTTATGACGAGTTATCAACCGGGAACAAGCAGCGGCTTTCAATTGCAAAAGCGCTTATAAATGATCCGGAGATACTTCTTCTTGATGAACCCACAACAGGAATGGATCCCAACATTTCCATACACATAAGGGAAATGATAAAGAGAATTCACAAAAAACGCGGAATTACCGTTCTTTTGACAACGCATTATATGCGTGAAGCCGAAGAATTGTGCAGCCGCATAGCTTTTATTAAAGAAGGAAGTATTGCGGCCCTTGGCACAAAAGAATATATAAAAGAACAGACAAATACAAATGATATGGAGGAGGCTTTCATTGAACTTGTCGCTGATTAGAATATATGCCTTTGCCTATAGAAATTGGATTTTTGCCTTGAAAAATTTCTTTGCATTCACGGAAGTGCTTTTTTGGCCCATTATCGGCATAATATCAATAGGACTTATGGGAGGATTTCTTGAATTAAGACCGGAAATGCTCTTTTTTCTTCTTACCGGAGCGATAGTTTCGGGTGTTCTTCAAACTTCACAGCTGGATGTTGCATATGGTTTTCTTTATGATGTTTGGTCAAAAAGCGTAAAGCAGACTTTTATTGCGCCCGTAAGAAATATTGACTATATAGCAGGTTCATGGATAGTCGGAACATTAAGGGGTATTATCGCTTTTTTTATGCTTTGGGCCATATCGGCAGCTTTTTTTAAATTTAAGCTTCCGGATATAAATTATGTGTTGTTTGCCATGGCAGGTGTTTATTTAACTGCAATGATAACAGGCATGACCGTTATATTTTTTATTTTAATGTTTGGGCAGAGAATAGATATAATTGCATGGATGCTGTCTGTGCTGCTTATGCTCATTTGCGGTGTTTATTATCCGGTAACATATCTTCCTTATTGGACGGCAAAAGCGGCGGAATTATTACCGCTTACTTATTTTCTTGAATATTTCAGGGCGGGATACGGTTTCCCCTTGAATTTTACAAATCCTCTCATGAAAGGATTTGGGCTTTGTATTTTTTATATGGGAGTATTATATTTTCTTATAGAATTAAGTTTTAAAAGGGCAAGAAAAACAGGAATGATTTTAAGGCTTTCCGAATAAGGTTTATAATGAATAAAGGCATATGATATTGTATAATCATCATATGCGGCTTTAAAGGTAATTATGGCTTGCTTATATGTTTCGAAAAAATCGGATTCCAAATAAGCATTAAATAAGGATAATTAAATGGCTGAGAAAAACGCCATGGATACAGGCAAGATATTTAATTTGCGGGTATGGGAAGGCATACAGTATAAGCTTAGCAAAACCTTGGATATATCCGTAAGGATAATCAGCGATGACGGTTCCATATCCACGGAAGAAACAAATTTTAATGAATTTTATAAACTGTTAAAAAGCACGGAAAAAGGCAGAGAAATCCTTTCCGCTGTACCGCTGCCTGATGAATCCGGAAAAATATTTGTTGGGGCGGCCGGACTGGGTTATATTTGTGCAACAACTTATTTTTACGGAAAAAGATTCAGCGTACTTGTGGGGACTGCATATAAAAAAGCCGCGGATGAAAACCTTAAAAAAATTGCTTCGGAAACAGGATTAAATTTTCAGGAACTTAAAAAAGCATATGAAGAAATACCCATAATATCAGAAGAAAAGCTTATAAGCCTGTCCGATCTTATAGTTGATTTGTTTAATATAGTTGTTGAGCTGTCGGTGCAGGAACATATTACACAGAGCGCAAATAAATCAAAAGAAGAAGAAATAGCAAAAATGAGCGCTCTTATGGAAGCAAGCATTATAATAAATTCAACAAGAAATCTTGAACAGCTTTTAAGAATAATAATGCAGTCTGCGGAAAAAGTTATGATGGCCGAAGCATCATCTGTTTTCCTGATAGACAGCGAGAAAAACGAATTGTATTTTGAAATTGCAACAGGCCCCAAGGAAGAGGAAGTAAAAAAAATACGTTTAAAAATGGGGGAAGGAATAGCCGGCTGGGTTGCATATACCGGAGAATCCCTGCTTGTTCCGGACGTAAGTCAGGACCCGCGTTTTGCCAGGCGTGTTGATGAAAAGACGCATTTCACAACCAGGTCTGTAATATGTGTGCCTTTAAAAGTAAGAAACCAGACAATAGGGGTGGTTCAGGTTTTAAACAAAATAGGAGGGACTTTTAATAAATCTGAAATTAAATTTCTTGAAGCTCTTGCTTCGCAGGCGGCTATTGCAATCGAGAATACAAATTTATACGAACATCTTGAAGAAAGGGCCGAGCAGCTTAATAAAGATTTAAAAGATGCCCTGTTAAAACTTGATGTTGAAAAGGGCAGAATAGAATCCATGATACGCAGTATGGATGATGCTGTTGTTGCGGTTGACAGGGATAACAGAGTGGTAATGTTAAACAGGGTTGCGGAAGAAATATTTGGGCTTGATGCCGCAAAGAGTTTTGGCGCTCTTATTACAGATGTAATTAAAGACAGGGCCATATCGGATAATTTTATAACGGTTATTGCCGTTAAAACCACGCAAAAAAATGAAATTAAAATAAAGATAGGAAGCAGAGAACACATATTTGCGGCCGTTTTTGCCCCTATTATGGACGATCACGGAGAAGCCGCCGGCTGTGTTGCGGTTTTGCGTGATATAACAGAGATTAAGGAACTTGACAAAATGAAATCGGAGTTCTTAAATATGGTTTCTCATGAATTAAGAACACCGCTTACTCCCATACAGGCATACAGCGAAATAATGCTTACAAGAAAAGTTACGGAAGAAAAGGTAAAAAAATATTCAGAAATAATAAATAAAGAAACACAAAGGCTTGGATCTTTAATAGGCGATTTGTTGGACTTGTCAAGAATAGAATCCGGGAAGGGTTTGTCTTTATCCCTGGAAGAAATAGATTTCAGGGAAGTGCTGGAAACTGTTTATGAAACATTCAGAAATGCTTCTTCAAAGCACAGAATTATTTTGACAATGCCCGATGAAAGTGAGAAAATTAAGGTTGACAGAAATAAAATGATACAGGTTATGACAAATCTTCTCAGTAATGCGGTTAAATATTCTCCTGACGGAGGGGATATAAAGATTATAATGAAAGAGGACGCCGAAAGGGTGTATGTTTCGGTTGCGGATTCCGGACTTGGAATAGCAAAGGCGGATTTAACACGAATTTTTGACAAGTTTTACAGGGTTGAAAGCGAAAAAGTAAAAAAAATAGGGGGGACTGGAATAGGCCTTCCTATTGTAAAATACATACTTGAGCTGCATAATGGCGGTATAGATGTTAAAAGCGAGGAAGGCAAAGGAAGCGAGTTCACTTTCTTTGTTCCAAAGATAAAATAAGATTTTAAGGAGGAATAAAATGGCTGAAAAAAAGAAGATAGTTATAGCGGATGACGAACCTTTTATACTGTCCGCCCTTCAGGACACATTGTCTGATGAGTATCAGGTATTTTCAGGAAGCAACGGAAAAGAAGCGTATAATTTGGCCCAAAAAATATTGCCGGATTTGATTATTCTTGATGTTATGATGCCTGAGATGGACGGACTTGAAGCCTGTAAGGCAATAAAAAAAGATAAGCTTACAATGGCGATACCCGTGATATTGCTTACAGCCAAAGGTCAGATAACGGACATTGAAAAAGGGTTTAAGTCAGGCGCGGATGCGTATGTTGTTAAACCTTTTTCTCCGGCTCGTCTTCTTGAAAAAGTGGAAGAGATTTTTGAAAAAGTTGAGATGAGAAGAAAAATAATAGAAGATAAGAAAAAAGCATAATTTTTTTAATAAAAAAGCCCTGGTATTATTACCGGGGCTTTTTTTATTTTATAGACTGTATTGTTTAATAATTCGCTAATAATAGTGAAAAATATCACAAAATACAAAAAATTGCCAATAAAATATACTTGACAATTTAAAAATGCGCTGATATAATTTAGGCGTTTTAAAGTGAAAAGTTTCACAAAAAGCCGCTGTGGCTAAAGTTAAGGAGGAAGAAATGAAGAAAAAATACATCATGGCACCCGGCCCTACGGAAGTTCCGCCTGAAGTGCTTGCTGAAGCTGCAAAACCTGTAATGCATCACAGAACCCCGCAATACAGAAAGATCCTTGCATCTGTCCAGGAAAATCTTAAGTATGTTTTACAGACAAAAAATAATGTGCACATTCATGCAAGTTCGGGAACCGGGGCAATGGAAGCGGCGCTTGCAAACACAGTCAGCCCGGGCGATAAAATCATAGTTGCATCAATCGGGGTTTTTGGAAACCGCTGGGCTGATATTGCAAAAGCATACGGAGTAAATGTGGTGAAGACAGAGGCGGAATGGGGCAATGCCATAAAAGCCGAAGATATAAAAAAAGCACTTGATGAAAACAAGGATGCAGTGGCTGTTTTTACCACGCTTAATGAAACTTCAACCGGCGTTTATAACGACATTGAAGCGATCGGGAAAGTTGTAAAAGATACGGAAGCAATACTTGTGGTTGACGGAATAAGCGGCATAGGCGCCCAGCCTTTTTATATGGACAATTGGAATGTTGATGTGGCGGTGACCGGTTCTCAGAAAGGATTTATGATTCCTCCGGGACTTGCTTTTACTGCCGTATCCGAAAAAGGATGGAAGGCTGTTGAAAAAAGCAAATGCCCAAAATTCTATTTTGATCTGAAAAAGTGCGAGAAAAAAGTGACTGCTGAAAAGACTCCCGATACGCCTTGGACCTCGGCCGTATCGCTTGTCTGCCAGCTTGATACAGCGCTTAAAATGATGAAAGAAGAAACTTTGGAAAAAGTTTGGGAAAGACATTTTAAACTTTCCCAGGCTGTAAGAGACGGCGTTAAGGCGCTTGGCCTTGAACTTTTTGCAAAAGAAAATCCTTCTTATGTATTAACTGCTGTTAAGGTTCCGGAAGGCATTGACGGGAAGGCTTTAATGAAAAAAATACGTGATGAATACGGAATATCCATGGCAGGCGGCCAGGGGAAAATTGAAGGGCTTATTTTCAGGATAGGGACTCTTGGATTTACGGACAGGTTTGATCCTGTTATAGGGATGGCGGCCACGGAAATGGCTTTGATTGAGATGGGAGCCAAAATTGAGCCCGGCAGGGGTGTTAAAGCCGTTATGGAATCTCTTATGAAACAGAAATACCAATAATTAAGGAGGAAATGCCATGGCAGAAAAACACAGGATACTTGTAAGTGACAAGCTTAGTGAAGATGCCTTAAAACTTTTTGAATCGGAAAAGAATATAGAATATACGGTTAAAACCGGCTTGAGCGAGGAGGAACTTTCCGAGGAACTTAAGAATTATGACGCTTTGATAATAAGAAGCGGAACAACGGTTACCGCAAAGGTGCTTTCAAAGACAACAAGACTTAAAATAATTGGAAGGGCCGGTGTTGGTGTTGACAATGTTGATATACCTGCGGCTACAAGCAAAGGAATAATTGTCATGAACACTCCGGATGCCAATACGCTTTCTACGTGCGAACAGACAATAGCATTAATCATGGCTGCGGCCAGAAACACACCTCAGGCAAATGCTTCTCTTAAGGCAAAAAAGTGGGACAGAAACAAACTTACAGGGATTGAATTGTACGGAAAAACACTTGGAGTAATCGGCCTCGGCAGGATAGGGACTGAAGTTGCAAAAAGGATGATGAGCTTTGGCATGAAAATAATAGGATACGATCCTTTTGTGACAAAAGAAAAAGCCGACGCTCTTGGAATAGAATTGATGAGTGTTGCGGAACTGATAAAGAAAGCGGACATAATAACAGTTCACGTGCCGAAAACAAAAGATACCAAGGGTTTGATAGGAAAAGAACAGATAGAAACAATGAAGCCGAATGTTATATTGATTAACTGTGCAAGAGGCGGAATAATCGAAGAGCAGGCTCTTTATGAAGCCGTTAAATCGGGGCGTGTCATGAGGGCTGCGCTTGATGTTTTTGAAAAGGAGCCTCCTTTTGATTCTCCGCTGCTTGAGCTTGACAATGTAATAGTAACACCTCATCTTGGGGCATCAACCGTTGAAGCTCAGGAGAAAGTCGGCACAGGGATAATCGAGCAGGTTATAGAAGCTTTAAAAGGCGGTATGGTAAGAAATGCCGTTAATATTCCGGCAATTGACCCCGAGCTTCTTAAAGAAATGCAGCCTTATCTTAACCTTAATGAAAAATTGGGCAGCTTTGTAGCCCAGCTTGTTGAGGGCAATATAAAAACAGTAACTGTTGAGTATTCGGGTGAAGCGGCCGGGCTTAATATGAAAATTTTGACAATTGCCGCATTAAAAGGACTGCTTATGCCGGCTGTCGGTGACAGCGTAAATTATGTCAATGCCGAGTTCCTTTGCAAGGAAAGGGGTATTGAAATTGTACAAAAAACAACGGACATAAAAAGCGATTACCCGAATTTGATCAGTGTGACGATTGAAACTGACAAAGAAAGAAGGAGGGCTTTTGGCATATTATCGGTTAAGAAAGAAGCAAGAATAGTAAAAGTTGACAATTTTGATATGGAAATAGCGCCTGAGAAAAACATGTTAGTTTATAAAAACCAGGACAAACCGGGAATAATAGGGCGTATTGGAACAATACTCGGCGAAAATAACATAAATATAGCAAGTTATGAAGTTGCAAGAAGCAAAGAGGAAAAGATTGCCATGGGAATTGTTACCGTTGATTCGGAAGTGCCAAAAGATATTACCGAGGCGATAAAGGGAGTGGCGGACATAATAGAGATTAAGCACATAATGCTTTAAACTTTTTTTAAAAATAGTATAATATATTAAGGCGGCAGTATGACACAATAAATAATGTGGCATGCTTGCCGCCTTTTTGACGCCAGCTAACAAAAAATTAACGAAAGGATGAAAAAATGCCGGCAGATATAATAATAGGAACACAGTGGGGGGATGAGGGAAAAGGCAAGATTGTGGATGTTTTTTCCGAAAAATATGACGTAATAGTAAGATACCAGGGCGGGGCAAATGCAGGGCATACCGTTATTGCCGGAGGAAAAAAGTATGTGCTGCACCTGCTGCCGTCCGGCATAATTAATCCAAAAAAACTCAATATGATAGGAAATGGTGTTGTGCTTGACCTTTCTGAAGTTATTAAGGAAACGGAGGGGTTAAGGGCGCAGGGCATTCAAATATCGCCTGCAAATCTTCTTATAAGCGACAATGCACATCTTGTACTGCCTTATCACAAGTTAATTGACGCCGGCAGAGAAAGCAAAAAAGGGGAAAAGAAAATCGGGACTACCGGCAGGGGGATAGGCCCTGCATATACGGACAAGTATCAAAGATGCGGAATAAGAGTAAGGGATCTTTTTGACACAAAGCTTCTTGAAACAAAAATCAGGCAAAATCTTGACGAGAAAAACTTTCTTTTGAAAAATTATTACGGCATGCAGGAGATAAAAGCCGAAGAAATAATTGATGAGTTAATTAAACAAAAAGAAGTGCTGGAGCCTTATATTGCGGACACATCTGCAAGGACAAATGCCGAGCTTGACGCGGGAAAAAATGTGCTGTTTGAAGGGGCTCAGGGAGCGCTTCTTGACATTGATTTCGGCACATATCCTTTTGTGACATCAAGCAATCCTACGGTTGGCGGAGCGCTTACAGGAATAGGAATATCACATAAGCGTATAGGCAGGGTAACAGGCATTACAAAAGCATATCAGACAAGGGTGGGTAACGGGCCGTTTCCGACATTGATGGAGCCCGGTACAGAAGAAGAAACCAGAAAAGCGGGAGGCGAGTTCGGAGCCACAACCGGAAGGCCGCGCTCCTGCGGATGGCTGGACCTGGTCGCGCTTAAATATGTTGCAAGACTTAACGGGCTTACTGAAATAATACTTACGAAGATAGATGTTTTGTCAATTTTTGATACCGTTAAGGCGGCGGTTAAATATGAAATAAAAGGAAAAGAAACAGATTTTATACCTGATGGCGAAGCGCTTTATAATGTAAAACCCGTTTATAAAGAATTTAAGGGATGGAAGAAAGATCTTACATCAATACGCAGATACGGCAGTATGCCTGTGCAGGCAAAAGATTACATTAAATTTATTGAAGATTACATAAAAGTAAAAGTATCCTATGTGTCTGTTGGCCCGGACAGGGAACAGATACTGAAAAAGTAGGGGGATTAAATGAAAAAATTTTATCTTTTGTTTTTCTTGGCGGCGGTCGGCTTTGTGACGGGCGGATGTGAAACAATGTCAGGTGAAGTAAAAGCATCTTCCGTAAAAAGTTCGCTTGAATCTGCAAATGATGTACAGACAGCGGTTGATGAACAGGAAAAAGAGGCGGTAAAAGTGCTTGATGCCGCGGGAGAAGAAATAAATGAAGTTGAAGCTCTTCCGGCCGCTGAAGGCAATGACAGCCTTGAAACTGAAAGCGAATCCGCAGACAAAGAAATGCAGGCGGAAGTTGAAGCTGCCGGAGCAAATGAAAATCAGGAATCATCAGGCCGGCTGCCGGAACCCAAACAGTAAAAACAAAAAGCTGTATGCGCACAATAATTCTTCTTACAATATCAAACATATTTATGACATTTGCCTGGTACGGCCATTTAAGGTATAAGGATTCGCCTCTTTGGATTGCCATACTGATAAGCTGGGGAATAGCTTTTGTTGAATACTGTTTTCAGGTTCCCGCCAACCGCTGGGGACACGGAACTTTCAGCGCGGCGCAGTTAAAGACAATACAGGAAATTATAACGCTGGTTGTTTTTTCTTTTTTTTCAGTGTTATATCTTAATGAAAGCATAAAGTGGAATCATTTAGTCGGTTTTGCATTGATTGTTATGGCTTCTTTTTTTATATTTAAGAAGTGGTAAAATTATTGCGAAAATAATTCATAAAAGCCAAGGCGGGTGACGGAATGAAGGTAAGGCGCGAAATGTTTTCAAGCATACCTGATTTCATAAGGGAAAGTTACGGCGAAGAAGCGCTTAATAAATGGTACAAAAAACTTAACCCGTCGGTTGCTTCCGAACTGAAGGAAAAAAAATCAAAAGAATTTTGGTTTGATTCAGGTATGTATTTTATTCATCCCCTTGAAAAAGCCGGTGAAATGTTTTACGGCGGAAATACCGGCGAAGCGGCAAGAGCCCATGGAATTTATGACATGAAAAAATGGTTTACCGGTTTAAGAGCGTTTTTCCTGGTTTTGCTGCCCATACGTTTTGTCATGGAAAATATTTTTCCTTCGGTGCTTCATAATTATTACAGGATAGTTGATGTGAAAAAGATAACATTTCAAAAAGGGTTTGCCGTTTTCGCTGTTTTGGGGCTTGAGGCACATGAAGAGGCCATTATAAAAAAGTTTGCCGCTTCAGTTGAAATCTTTCTGAAAGCCAAAGGATGCACGGATTTCAGGGTGGAAACGGCTCTTTCAAACAACAATGTAAAGCCTTACAGCATAATAGAAGTAAGGTGGAAAGAAAAAAACTAAACGCGTTTTTTTATATAATTTATTTTTCCGCCTTCAAGTATTATATCGCGTTCGCGTTCTGACAACTGATAATACAGCTTAATTTCTGTTTTTCCGTTAATAATCATTTTAATATTTTGGCCGGCTTTTATTGAAGCTGCAACATCGTGAAGTTCTATGCTGTCGCCCTGATTTATTTTGTCGTAATCATTCGGATTTGTAAAATTAAGAGGAAGCAGACCAAAGTTTATCAGGTTTGCTTTGTGTATTCTTGCAAAAGATTTTGTAATCACGGCTTTTATGCCAAGATGCATTGGCGCAAGAGCGGCATGCTCTCTGGAGCTTCCCTGCCCGTAATTATCCCCGCCTATAATAAATCCGCCGTTTTCTTTTATTGCCCGATTATAAAAATCACCGTCAATTTTGGCAAAAACATGTTTTGATATTTCGGGTATATTTGAACGAAGCGGCAATATTTTTGCCCCTGCAGGCATTATATCATCCGTGGTAATGTTGTCTCCCGTTTTAATTAAAACTTTGCCTGAAAGCTTTTCTGCAACAGGTTTTCCCTCGGGCAGAGGCTTGATATTTGGACCCATTATTATTTTTACTTTTTTACGCTGTGATTCAGGCAAAGGTTTTATAAGAAGAGAATCATCCACGGGAAATTTAATTAAAGGATTAATTTTTGGATATCTGCCCAATTTTTTGGGATCCGTAATTTCTCCAAATACGGCTGCTGCAACCGCTGTTTCCACGCTTGACAATATAACAGATGCGGTTGCAGTTCCGGAACGTCCCTTGAAATTACGGTTAAAGGTGCGTACGGAGACTCCGTCCGTTGAAGGCGCATGACCCATGCCTATGCAGGGGCCGCAGGCTGATTCAACTATTCTGGCCCCGGCTTCAATGAAATAAGAAAGAGCGCCGTTTTTTATCAGGGCGTTAAGTATTGTTTTGCTTCCTGGAGCAACAATAAAAGAAATGTCTTTGTGAACTTTTCTGCCTTTAAGTGCAAGCGCTGCGGTCATAAGGTCTTTGTAAGAGCTGTTGGTGCAGCTTCCTATGATAACCTGATTGACTTTTAAACCTTTGATTTCTTTTACCGGTTTTACGGCATCCGGCGAATGAGGCATTGCAACAAGCGGTTCAAGTTTTGAAAGATCTATTTCGAAAATTTCTTTGTATTGGGCTTTTTTATCGGGGCTGAGCGCTTTGAAATCTTTTGCTCTGCCGAATGAAGCAAGAAACTTTTTTGTGTTTAAATCAGAGGGGAAAATTGAAGTTGTTGCCCCGAGCTCCGCCCCCATATTGGCAATTGTGGCGCGTTCCGGAACCGAAAGAGATTTTACGCCTTCTCCAAAATATTCAAAAATCCTGTTTACGCCTCCTTTAACGGTGTATCTTTTTAAGACGGCAAGTATTACATCCTTTGCGGAAGACCATGGCTTTAATCTGCCTTTTAATTTGATTCCTATTACTTCCGGACAGGTAAGCGAATAAGGGTATCCTGCCATGGCGGATGCAACTTCAAGACCCCCAACGCCTATCGCCAGCATTCCCGCGCCGCCTGCCGTCGGCGTATGGCTGTCTGATCCGATTAAAGTGTCTCCCGGCTTTGCAAAACGTTCGGAATGAACCTGATGGCAAATGCCGTTTCCCGGCTTGCTGAAATACAGGCCGTATTTTTCCGCAACAGACTGGAGGAAAGCATGATCATCGGCATTTTCAAAACCTGTCTGAAGGGTGTTGTGGTCAACATAACTTACCGATAATTTTGTGGCAATTTTTGGAAGGTTAAAATTAAGGAATTCAAGATAAGCCATGGTGCCTGTGGCGTCCTGTGTAAGAGTCTGGTCTATCTTTATTGATATTTCGGTGCCGACTTCTATTTTCCCGTTAACAAGATGGTTTTTCAGTATTTTTTCGGTTAAAGTGCCTTTCATTTTTCACCTCTGGTTTAATTTTGTATTTGAAACAATATAAGGCAACATTCTTTTAATGTAAATATCAAAATCTAGGTTTATAAAAATTTTTTAAAAGTGTAGAATAAAAAAAATAAGTTTTTAAGGAGGTAAAGTGAAAAGATTTTCAGAAATTGCGATTTTTTTAATTTTCTTTTCTTTTTATTCCCAAATATTTGCTTTTAAAAACACATTTTTGCAGGATGCGTATTCTTTGACGGATAAAAACAAGGCTTTAATTGTTGTTGAAGAAAACATTGAAAAAGCCGGGCCGGCGGATTTTGCACGGGCTGTAAATCTGTATCATTATTATTTGGATCAGGGAAGCGTTGAAGAAAAGAAAAAAGCTTATATTAAAGCAATAAAAGCGCTTGATTCGATTCCTGAATTGCAAAGAGGGGCGGAATTTTATGCCTTGCTGGCATTGATGTGGGCCAGGTACGCGGAGATTGAAGGCGGCATTATGGCCGCTGAAAAAATAAAAAAATATTCGGAAATTTCACTTAAGATTAATCCGGATCATGACAAAAGAGACGTATATGTTGTTTTGGGCAGACTTCATTTTAAAACACCAAACATTCCTGTTGTGCTTTCCTGGCCGGATAAAAAACTTGCAAGAAAATATCTTGAGACGGCTTTGAAATTTGAGCCTGATTCTTTGATTGCAAAATTTTTTCTTGCCGATGTTTTGTGGGAAACGGGTGAGAAAAGTGCTGCTGAAAGATTTTATAAAGAAGTGGCAATTTCCGAACCGAGAAAAGGAATGTATTGGAAAGATATAAAGACAAAGATATTATGTGAAAAAAGAATGAAAGAACTGGGAATAAAATAGTATAATAAAAGAAAAGTTTAAAGCATAATACCGCGAGGAGTAAAAATGGCAGGAAAAATTTTACACGGAGTTTCCGAATTTACCGACCATGATGTTTATCTTTTCAAGGAAGGAAGTCATTACAGATTGTATGAAAAGCTTGGATCCCATATAAAAAAAATAAACGGTGAGTGGGGAACGCATTTTGCCGTGTGGGCGCCGAATGCAAAAAATGTTTCGGTTATCGGCAATTTTAACGGCTGGGACCCGCGCGAGCATCCGTTGGCGATCCGCTGGGATAACTCCGGTATTTGGGAGGGATTTATTCCGGGAGTCGGAAAGGGAGAAATATATAAATATCATATAGTATCGCATTATAATGATTATCGCGTTAACAAGGGAGATCCGTATGGCTTTGCATGGGAAGTTGCACCCAAAACCGCAACGGTTGTATGGGATCTTGAATATGAATGGCATGACAAAGAATGGATGGCGGAGCGCCATAAAAAAAATGCCCTTAAAGCGCCGATTTCAATTTATGAAGTTCATCTTGGCTCCTGGAGAAAAACAGGAGACGGGTTGGAATCTCTTGGATATAAAGAAACAGCCCATCAGCTTGCGGAATATGTAAAATATATGGGATTTACCCATGTTGAACTTATGCCGGTTATGGAACATCCTTTTTACGGCTCGTGGGGATATCAGGTTGGCGGATATTTTGCACCGACTTCCCGCTACGGAACACCTCAGGATTTTATGTATTTTGTGGATCATATGCATAAAAACGGAATAGGTGTAATTATTGACTGGGTGCCTTCACATTTCCCGACCGATGAATATGGTTTGGCGTTTTTCGACGGGACACATTTATATGAACATGATGACAAAAGGCAGGGATTTCATCCGGATTGGGGAAGTTATATTTTTAATTACGGGCGTCACGAGGTAAAAAATTTTTTGATATCAAACGCGCTGTTTTGGCTTGAAAAATATCACGTTGACGGGCTTCGCGTTGACGCTGTTGCATCAATGCTGTATCTTGATTACTCCAGAAAAGAAGGCGAGTGGATTCCAAACAAATTCGGGGGAAGGGAAAATCTTGAAGCAATTGATTTTTTAAAACGCTTCAATGAAACGGTGTATAAAGAATATCCTGATGTGCAGACAATAGCCGAGGAATCAACATCATGGCCGATGGTTACAAGACCGATTTATGCAGGCGGGCTTGGTTTTGGATTTAAATGGAATATGGGGTGGATGAATGACACCCTCTCTTATTTTTCAAAAGACCCTGTTTACCGCAAATGGCACCATAATAACCTTACGTTTTCCATGATGTATGCTTTTTCCGAAAATTTTGTTTTGCCTTTATCGCATGATGAAGTTGTTCACATGAAAGGTTCTCTTGTTCGTAAAATGCCCGGCGATGACTGGCTGAAGTTTGCAGGTTTGCGCACGCTTTTGTCGTATATGTGGTTCCATCCCGGCAAGAAGCTTCTTTTTCAGGGCGGAGAGTTTGGACAGTGGGAAGAATGGAATGTTAATGTCTCGATCAATTGGGCAGCGGCAGGCCATCCAAATCATGACGGCGTTAAAAAAATGGTTAAGAGACTTAATGAACTTTACAGAAACGAGCCGGCGCTTCATAACCATGAACTTGACTGGACAGGATTCAGGTGGATAGACTGCGGAAATGCCGATGACAGCGTATTGTCGTTTATGAGATTGAACGGGCTATATCAGGACGACACAATAGTTGTTGTTGCAAATTTAACGCCTGTATTAAGAAGCAATTATATGGTTGGCGTGCCTGCCGGAGGCTTTTGGGAGGAAATTTTTAATTCAGATTCGGGCGAATACTGGGGCAGCAATACGGGCAACCTTGGAGGAGTTGAAGCGGGGCAGATGCATTATAACGGATTTATCAATTCAATATGCATAACCCTTCCGCCGATGAGCGTGCTTGCATTTAAACGCAGGCCTTAAAAATTTTAATAATTATTTTTTGTGTTTTTTGGTGATATACAAGGAGATTTTTGTAATACAATAAAGTATAAAAATTTTTGGGGGTTATTATGGCGCATGATGTTTATCTTTATGGTATGAACCTTGTTTCAACGATACACATTCTTGCGGGTGATTATCCAAAACCGGATTCTTACGGGGAAATAAAAAAAACTTATGTGTGTCCCGGGGGCGAAACGGCAAATGCCGCAATTATTCTTTCAAAGCTTGGATTGAAAGTTTTAATTGACGGACCTTTTCTTGGCAGAGAAACCGCGCCGGTCTTTCTTGAATATATGCATAAATACGGAATCGACACTTCGGTAATCAAAAAGGATTACGGTTATTCGGGCTTGACGGATCTTGTTCTTGCGGACGCAAATCACAGAACGGTGTTTGGCAAGTTCAACGATTTTCTTTTTGGAAAGAAAAAACGGTGGGCAAAAGCAGAGACCCTTGCAATTGCAGATGCGTATATAGTTTCAATTGATCCGTTTTTCGGGAAAACATCCGAGGACGCCGCACGCGATTGCGTGAAGCTTGATAAGCCTTATGTAACAATAGACTGTCATCCCGAGAGTTTTCTTCACAGGCATGCTGCCGTTAATGTTATATCTGCCGAGTACAGAGAAAGAGAATTTAAGGGTATTGATACGGGAAAACTTTTTCGAAAATATCTGGATAATGGTGAAGGGCTGACTGTAATGACTTTTGGCTTAAAGGAAATACTTTATGCAAGGCCGGGAGAAAAGATAAAAACTTTTAAGCCCTATAAAGTGAAAACAAGGGGCACTCTTGGAGCGGGGGATTCGTTCAGGGCGGGTATGATATATGCAATCTTAAAAGGAATGAATGATGACTCTTCAATTAAGTTTGCTTCTGCTGTTGCGGCCGCGGTGTGCATGGAATTTCCGATAGCCGAATTTCCGCCTGCAATAAAGACCATAAAGAAGATAATGAAACATAAGTGATTGATTTTTACAGGTTATTTGTTTAATATTTTTTAATCATGGAAAATAAAACACCCGGAATCGCTGTAAACAAAAATTTTAAGTGCACCGGCTGCGGAGAATGCTGCAAAATTGACGGGTATATTCACGTAAATAAAACCGATATAAAACGTTTTGCGCTGCATTTTGGGATAAGCGTAAGCGAATTTAAGGAAAAGTACGTAAAGCGCGTGCCCGGCTGGGGTAATGTGCTAAAAGGCGGCAGGGAAGGTCCGTGTGTGTTTTTAAAAAACGGAAAATGTTCCGCTTACGGCGCAAGGCCGGTTCAGTGCAGAACTTTTCCTTATTGGGATATGATTACAAGCTCGCCTTCCGAATGGGAAGAGACAAAAAAATATTGTCCGGCATGCCGCGCAATGGGTGAAATACTTATCAAAAATTAATTAATTTTTAATTTTTTGGCAACCGCTTCCGAATATAAGTTAAGGCAATCAGGGTTTTAAGCCGGAGGCGATTATGTCAGAAAACGAAGGTTCAAAACTGGGCAAGACAATAAAGGCTCTTTTTGAAGAGATGGAAAGGCTTGGAAGACGGCCGATTCATGACGGTTCTCCCTTATATTACAAAGAAGAATTTAAAAAGCCTGTTGCCAAGCAGACTGAGATTTCGCGGGAAGAAGATGACGAATCCATGCAGCTGGAGTTATTTCTTAATTAATTATAGTGCAGCGCCACATAAAGGTCCGCGCCTTTTGTGTCGTTAACCACCACCGCATAGAAATCTTCAACTTCAAGTTTGTATATTGCTTCAGGCCCGAGATCCTCAAACGCCGCCAATTCGGATTTTACAATGCTTCTTGCATATTCCGCGCCAAGACCGCCAAGAGCCGAAAAATATACCGCGCCATATTTTTTTATTGCATCTTTAACTTCAACGGACCTTTCACCTTTGCCTATCATTCCTTTAACCCCAAGTTTAAGCATCAAAGGCGTGTATTTATCCATCCTTGAGGAAGTTGTTGGCCCGCAGCTTCCGATTATGTTGCCTTCGCGCGCCGGAGTGGGTCCGCAATAATAAATTACCTGATTGTTAAAATCTATGGGGAGTTTTTTGCCTGATTTATACATTTCGAAAATTCTTGCGTGGGCAGCGTCGCGCATGGTGTAAATTGTCCCTGAAATGAGGACTTCATCTCCTATCTGAAGATCTTCAAGCGTTTCCTTGTCAAAAGGGGATGTAATTTTTTTCATAGCATCACCGTTTTATGCCTTGAACTGTGGCAGTTTATGTTTACCGCAACGGGTAAAGAGGCGATATGGCAGGGAAAGGTTTCAATGCTTACCTTTAATGCCGTTGTATCGCCGCCAAAACCAAGCGGTCCTACGCCTGTTTTGTTGAGGATTTTAAGAAGTTTATTTTCCAGTCTGGCAACAGAAGGATCCGGTGAATGTTTTTCCAAATCGCGTGTAAGAGCGTGTTTTGCAAGAAGCGCGGCTGTTTCCATATTTCCGCCTATGCCGACGCCGATTATAAAAGGAGGGCAGGCGGAAGCACCGGCTTTTTTTACGGTTTCAATTACAAAATCCATAATGCCCTGCTCGCCGTCTGACGGGTTCAGCATTTTAACCGCAGATTTGTTTTCGGATCCCGCGCCTTTAGGCATCACAGTTATTTTCACATTATTTCCGTTTATAAGTCTTGTATGGATTATACAGGGCGTGTTTGTTCCGGTATTTTTTCTTGTAATAGGGTCTGCAACTGATTTGCGCAGAAAGCCTTCTTCGTAGCCAAGTTTAACGCCTTCGTTTATTGCGGCGTAAATATCACCGTCTATTTTTACATCGGTGCCCACTTCAAGAAAAATAACGGTAATACCAGTGTCCTGACATAAAGGATATTCGCCTTTTTTTGATGTTTTATAATTTTCGACTATTTTATAAAGAACATTCTTTCCGCGCTTGTTTTTTTCTTCCGATGCCGCTTTTTTAACAGCTTTTATAACATCATAAGGAAGAAAGTAAGCGGCATCAATCACCGCTTTTTTTACGGCTTCAGTGACTTTTGAAGGTAATATATGTTTCATAGGCGCGATTTGATTTTTTCAATCTGTTCTGATATTGCGGCGGCCGATTTTTTCAGTTTTTCGGATTCTTCAGGGGTTATATTTAATTTGACTATATCTTCCGCGCCTCTGCCGCCGAGACGCACCGGAAGGCCGATAAAAATTCCGTTTAAGCCGTATTCGCCTTCAGTGTAAACAGAGCAGGGAAGAACGCTTTTTCTGTCATTAATTATTGCTTCAAGCATACGTATTGTTGATGCGGCAGGAGCGTAATATGCAGATCCTGTTTTTAAAAGAGAAACTATTTCCGCCCCGCCGTTTGCCGCTTTTGATGAAATTTCATCGGTATCGGACTTTGACAATAATGAAGAAACAGGCTCGTTGTTAACCGTTGTATGCGAAAGCAGCGCCACCATTGTATCCCCGTGAGATCCAAGAATCATGGATTTCATGTCTGAGGATGCAGCCCCTGTCTTTTTTTGCATATAATGAAGCAGCCTGTAAGTGTCAAGAACTCCGGCCATGCCAAGCACTCTTTCTTTTGGAAAACCGGTGATTTTAAAAGCGGTGTATGCCATTATATCAAGGGGGTTGGAAACAACAATTACTATGGGATTATTTTTTGATTTTTTAAGCTGTTCAGATACTCCTTTAATGATATCAAAGTTTGCAAATAAAAGGTCATCGCGCGACATTCCGGGTTTTCTTGCAAGGCCGGCGGTAACTATCACATAGTCGCACTCGTTTATTCTTTCATAATCGCCGCCTCCGGAAACTTCAGCGTCAATATCCAGCATAAACTTGCTTTGATTAAGATCAAGGGCTTTTCCCGCTGCCATTTCCGCGTTTAAGTCCAGAAGATAAATATCTCCCAGGCCTTTCATTAATGCTATATGTGCCGCAGTTGCGCCGACATTGCCGGCCCCAACAATTCCTATTTTTGGTCTCATAAAAACTCCTTAATCAAAAAATCTTTTAAAAATATAAAATTAAAGATTGGACACTATACGTCTTGCAAATTCAGAACATTTTACTTCGGTTGCACCCTGCATTTGACGGGCCAGGTCGTACGTTACGGTTTTTTGGCTTATGGTTTTTTGCAGGGAGTCTATTATCATTTCACAGGCTTCAACCCAGCCCATATGTTCAAGCATCATAACTCCGGACAAAAGAAGGGAACCGGGATTAACCTTGTCCTGGCCGGCATATTTTGGAGCCGTGCCGTGGGTTGCTTCGAACATTGCCCATTTTCCTATATTTGCGCCGGGCGCCATTCCAAGCCCGCCGACCTGTGCCGCGGCTGCATCCGAAAGATAATCTCCGTTAAGGTTTGGCGTGATTATAACGTCATATTCCGAAGGCCTCAACAAAAGCTGCTGAAACATTGCATCCGCTATTCTGTCTTTGATTATAACTTTGCCCGCCGGATCTTTGCCTTCGTAAACTTCTTTTTCTGTTATTGTAAAATCAGGAAAATTTTCCATTGCTTCCTGATAGCACCATTTGCTGAAGGCGCCCTCCGTAAATTTCATTATATTTCCTTTATGGACTATTGTTATGCTTTTTTTGTTGTTTTTAACCGCGTAATTAATTGCCATTCTCATAAGCCTGCGCGTGCCGAATTCACTCATGGGTTTTATGCCGATTCCGGATTCGGGAATAATGCTTTTTTTAAACTCGGTGTTTATAAAGTTAATCACTTTTTTTGCCGGTTCGGAATTTGCCTCCCATTCAATGCCGGCATAAACGTCTTCGGTATTCTCGCGGAATATTACAATGTTTAAGTCCTGAGGCCTTTTTACCGGAGCTTCAACACCTTCAAAATATCTTACGGGCCTTACACACGCGAAAAGGTCAAGTCTCTGCCTTAATGTTACATTCAGGCTGCGTATGCCGCCGCCAATCGGTGTGGTAAGAGGGCCTTTTATTGACACAACATATTCGCGTATTGCATCTATTGTTTCTTCGGGAAGGTAGGTTCCAAAAAGCGCGTTTGCCTTTTCGCCGGCATAAATCTCTTTCCATTCAATTTTTCTTTTGCCTGAATATGCCTTTTCAACCGCGGCATCAATGACCATCTGTGAAGCTTTCCAGATATCAGGACCTATGCCGTCTCCTTCTATGTAGCATACGTAAGGGTTGTCAGGGACAACCATTTCGCCGTTTTCTTTAAGGTAAATTTTTTCCGCCATCGTTTACTCCTCTAAATTCTTTGAATATTTTGCAAAAATATCCGGAAGGAATTCTTTTGTCCATTCCGTCATTTCTTCGTCGGATATTCCTATTATTCTTCCGTTCTCGTATTCTGAGTTTACTTTTTCGTTTATTTTAATCACCCCGGGGTGTGATTTGTCAACTTTTTCCGAATCAGGAATCATTAAATTTTGATTTATCCAATAGGCAATTGAAGCCGAACCTGATTTGTCCGTTATTCCAACGGCAACACCGCGGTTAAGCACTTTTTTTGTGTCAAAAATATTGTATATTTCTTCATTTTTCATGAGACCGTCGGCATGAATTCCGGCGCGGGTAAGATTGAAATTTTTGCCCACAAAAGGCGTCTTTGGAGGAATGTCAATTCCCATTTGTTTGTGCATATAATTTGCAATTTCGGTTATGACGGTTGTGTCAAGTTTTTCCTTGCCGTAGCGTCCGCGAAGAGCAAGGTATTCGATTATTAAAGCTTCGTTAGGAGTGTTGCCGGTTCTCTCTCCTATTCCAAGGAAAGCGCCGTTGGCGCCGGAGCATCCGTAAAGCCATGCTATTACGGCATTTGTTGTTCCGCGGTAAAAATCATTGTGGCCGTGCCATTCAAGATTTTCGCTTGGAACTCCGGCAAGCTGGTTTAATCCGTAAATTATGCCGTTAACGCTTCTTGGAAGCGCGGCGCCGGGTATGTCAACTCCGTACCCCATTGTGTCGCAAGCGCGTACTTTTACGGGTATCTTGTATTCGGCGGAAAGCTTCATCAGCTCATTTGCGAAGGGAATAACAAATCCGTATATATCCGCGCGTGTAATGTCTTCAAAATGACAGCGTGGGATTATCCCGGTATCAAGCGCAGCTTTTACGATATCCAGATATTTTTGCATTGCCTGTTTTCTTGTAAGGCCAAGTTTGAGAAAAATATGATAATCAGAGATGGATGTAAGTATGCCTGTTTCCTTAAGCCCCATATCTTTTGCAAGTTTAAAATCAGAAGCAACCGCGCGAATCCATCCGGTGACTTCGGGGAACTTATAACCGCGGGACAGGCATTTTTCAACAATCTCACGGTCCCTTTTTGTATAAAGAAAAAATTCGGTCTGCCTTATAAGGCCGGTGTCTCCGTCAAGTTTATGCATAAGGTCAAACAAGGTAACCGCATCTTCAACCCTGAAAGGCGGAAGAGACTGCTGCCCGTCACGAAAAGTTGTGTCTGTTATCCAGATGTTTTCCGGAGGATTCATGGGTACAACGCGGCGGTTAAAAATAAGCCGCGGAACGTCATCATAAGGAAACATGTTCCTGTACAATTGTGGTTCTTTTACGTCTTGAAGTTCGTAATTATAAAACTCTTCCTCAAAAAGCCTGGTTTTTTTGTTAAACTTAAGTTCTGACATAGTTTCCTCCTTGGATGTTGCGTAAAGCATCTGTTGATATTGTGAAAAAAAGCACATATTTGTATATATCCTAAAAATTATAATCAATACAAAATTTAATGTCAAATATTTTGTTGGCTGTAATTATTGATTTTTAACAATATTTCTACTATTATTATAATCAATTATTTTATGGAGAAAAAATGACTGAAAAACAGAATAATAAGAAAGTTACCGATGTAAAACCCGAGAAAGCCGTAACAGCAGGCGGAACAATATCCCTTTTAATAGTGCTTGCAACCGCTGTTATATCGGTAATGGCGGCAGTAATACTGGGTATAATGCCTCATCAATCCGCCGATAATCTTAAGAATCAAAAAAAAGAAATATATGAAAGCGCACTTAATGTAACCTGTACGGCTTCCGATGATTCTGTGTTTATAGACATAGCCGGCTTAATGGACAAAGGCTTTAAGGCGGTATGTGAGGAAGACAAAGAAAAAGGTTTCTTGTATCTTAAAAAGAAATTTACAGGCAAAGACATTAATTTAAATTTATATACAATGAAAAACAGGGAAAATTTTTGGGGTGTTGCGAAAAAATACGGGGTTAATATAGATACAATAATAGGTTCAAACCCCGAACTTAAATCAATCAACGCAAAAACAAATCAAAAAATAATAGTCCCCGACAAAAGAGGAGTCTTGCACGAAGCAAAGGCGGGCGACAGCATTGAAAGTATTGCCGAAAAATACGGGGCTGACAAGGAAGAATTAAAAAAAGCAAACAGGATAAGCGTGTTTGGAATAAAAAAAGGCGATATTTTATTTGTCCCCGGTGTAAGGCCCGTTGATTTTTCAAGCGAAATTGCAAAAATGTACGATAAAAGGGGAAAATTCCGTTCGCCTATTGCCGGCTCTTATACTTCGCTGTTCGGTTCGCGAACGCATCCTGTTACAGGTGAAATAATGAAGCACGGAGCTGTTGACATACGAGCGGACATAGGCACATGGGTTGGGGCGTCTGCTGACGGGACTGTTGTATACGCAGGGTGGGCGGGCTCTCTTGGCAATTGCATCAAAATACAGCACGCGGACGGATATATGACAATTTACGGACATTTAAGCAAGATTTATGTGAAACAAGGTCAGAAGGTTAAATCGGGAAAACTTATAGGAAAGACCGGCAATACGGGAAGGACAACAGGGCCTCACCTGCATTTTGCGATACATAAGAATGATAAACCATTAAATCCGCTTGATTACCTTTGGTGATGTAAATTGCGTGCGGCTTTTTTATACCCTCCCATAAGGCGGGACGGAAAAACCCCTCTTTTGGGGCAGAACAGGCAGTTTAAATACACTCATTCGGATCAGGTAAAAATTTATCCTCTTATTCCCGCTCATCTTGTAACAAATTTAAAAGAGCAGGGGCATGAAGTGCTTTTTCTTGACGGTATAAACGAAGGGATGGAGGCATGTGATTTTGAAAAAAAACTTAAAGATTTTTCTCCGGAGATAATCTTTATTGAGACAAAAACTCCGGTTATAAAAAAACACTGGAAATATATTGATGAGCTGAAAATTTCCAGGCCGGACATTAAAACGGTTTTGGTTGGAGACCATGTAAGTTTTTTTCCCGAAGAATCAATGCAAAATTGCAATGTTGATTATGTTATTACGGGTGGTGATTATGATATTTCCGCAAAAGCGCTGCTTGATCACCTTGTAAAAAATGCGGAAAAGCCGGAAGGACTTTATTACAGGGAAAACGGTGAAATAAAGAATACGGGTAAATTCAGACTGTATGAAGACTTGGACAGTATTCCTTTTATAGATCGCGATATAACGAACTTTAAAACTTACGGCGAAGCGTATCTGCTGAGACCGTGCGCTTATATTCTTACGGGCAGGGGCTGCGGCCGTGAAGGCAGGGAAACAGGAGGCGTCTGCACTTTCTGTATATGGCAGCACGCATTCTGGGGCAGAAAGGCCCGTCTGCGCTCGGCGCGCAATGTGGCAGATGAAATAGAGATGCTTATAAAAAAATATAAGGTATATGAAATATTTGACGACAATGAATCAGGAGCATTATGGAGCACAAAATGGCTTGAAGAATTTCTGGTTGAAATTGAAAAACGGGGCATAAAGGGAAAGTTTAAAATATCAAGCAATGCCCGCGCCGAGAATTTAACCGATGAAAAATGCGGCCTTATGAAGAAGATAGGATACAGACTGCTGAAGGTTGGTCTGGAATCAGGTTCAACTGAAACCCTTCATAAAATAGGCAAACTTGAAAAAATTGAAGATATAGTCAGAAATGTTAAACTGGCAAAGGACCATGGCTTTAAAGTGCTGCTGACCATGATGGTTGGTTATCCCTGGGAAACCGAAGCTGATGTTCAAAAAACTTATGATGTTGCTGAAGAATTGATGCTTTATAAAACACATTTTGGAGATTCTCTGCAGGCATCAATAATTATGCCGTATCCGGGCACACCGCTTTATAAGGAAGCAAAGAAAAACAGCTGGCTTACGCCGGACGGCGAGGACTATGAGAAAATGGATATGGAGCATGATATTTTAAAATCAAATTATAACAATGAATTCTGGTGCAAGAAAATGTGGAATATACACAAGCATCCTGTTTTTCTTTTTAAAAGTCTTATTTCAATAAGAAGCCCGCGCGAAATCGCGCTTGCGTTCAGGGGTGTTAAATCACTTATGGGGCATACAAAGGATTACTGATGAAACTGAAAATATTGCTGATAAATCCGCCGCGTGTAAACGGCTATCCTGTTGTAAGGGAAGAACGTTTTGAACACAAGGATATAGGGTCTGTTTATCCGCCGCTTTCGCTTTTGTATATCGGAGCACTGCTTTTAAGGGAAGAAGATTTTGAGGTTAAGCTGATTGATGCGAACGGTTTTGACATGACATTAAATCAGGTGCGCGCAGATATTGCGGATTTTGCGCCGGATATTGTAATTATAAGATGCGGTTTTGACACGCAGAAAGAAGATATTGAAGTTTTGCGCATTGCGCGGGATTTTGGGGCTTTGACAGTGCTTAGAAATAAAATAATCGCCGATGTTCCTGAAATACGCGATTCCATATTAAAAGAAGGCATTGTTGATGTTTTTATTGATTCTGAACCTGAAAGCGTGGTAACAAACCTTTGTCGTGAAGCGTTAAACTTTAAAAAAGAAAAGTTTTCAACGCCTCAGCCTGCACCTTGCCTTTTTGACACTGATTTTAAAACGACTGACGGCCCGCGTTTTCTTGATAAAGTTCCAGGCATTTCTTATTACTTTAACGGAAAGGTGATAACCACCGCCCGTGCTCCTGAATTTAAGGATATTAATAAACTTCCGTTTCCCGCGTATGAAATGCTTCCGTCTTTAAAGCCTTATCATACGGGCGTGATGGAGGGCCCTTTTGCGCTTGTTGCAACCACCCGCGGCTGCCCTTATGCGTGCACTTTCTGCGCGTATGGCAAAAGCAAATGCCGCGAGCGGGATGTTGAATGCGTGATACAGGAGCTTAAGCATTTAAGAAGCGCGCATAAAATAAAATCTTTTCTTTTTTTTGATGATACAATCTCAATTAAAGGCGGCAGGGTGGAAGAACTTTGCAGGCGGATGATTGAAGAGGGTCTTGATAAATTAAAATGGGTGTGCTGTACCCGCGCCAATCTGGTGACATACGACATGCTTAAGATAATGAAAAAAGCCGGAATGAAGGAAATAGCCATTGGCATAGAAACGGGTTCTGAGACAATATTGAAGAACGTGAAAAAGGGAGTAAGCCTTGATGACATAAGGCGGGCCGCGAAATGGTGCAAACAGCTGGGCATAATGTTTTACGGGCTTGTGATTATAGGGCTGCCGGGTGAAACGCGTCAGACGGTGGAAGAGACAATAAAATTTATAAAAGAAATAGATCCTTTCTACACGCAGATATGTTTTGCAACCCCTTTTCCAAACACCGAAATGTACGAATATTATGATAAAAGAGGCTATATTAATACAAAAGACTGGTCAAAATATTTCCCGCTTTCTGATGAGCCTGTAATAAGAACGGAAGAATTAACAGCGCAGCAGCTTAAAGAACTCAGACGTTATGCTTATATGAAGCTTCTTATGAGGCCCGGGTATCTGCTGCGCCAGATAAGGCCTTTTGACTGGAAGTGGAATGTTAAAGGCGCGGTTAAGATATTGTCAAGAATATGGGCGGTAATAAAAAACAAACCGGTAAGATAATAAAATTTTTAATTAAGCGACATATATATGTTCTTGTTTATTTCCTTTGATTTTTTTTTCAAAAGAAGCTCATATGTCTTTTTGTGTTCTCGTTCCAAAGAAGCGGTTAACCCTTTAAAAGGCTTCCATTTTCTTAGGGTTTCCATTTTAAGTTTTCTTTTCCTTCCGCTGGTTGAAATCATTATGTTAAGTTTCATTTTTTTCTCCGTTTTAAGCCCGACATGGTGTTAATAAAAATATTATACTAAATAAAAAAGGCGGCTGCAACCGCAGCCGCCTTTTTTGATTATCGTTGCTGGGGCCGGCCATACTTGGCTCGGCCAAAGCTTACGGGAATCAACCTATTGCTTTTGAACCTTTTTCGCCGGTTCTTATTCTGTACACTTCTTCAAGGTCCAAAACAAAAATTTTTCCGTCGCCAAGTTCTCCGGTGCGTGCCCCTTTTGTGATGGCATCTATGCATTTGTCAAGAAAGTTGTCGTTTACCGCAATTTCAAGCTTTATCTTTCTTAACATATTTCCGGTTTCTTTTGCGCCCCTGTAAACTTCGGTTACGCCTTTTTGCCTGCCGTGCCCAATTACTTCGCTTACGGTTATAAGATTAATTTCTTCTTTGTAAAGAGCTTCCTTTACCTCGTCCAGCCTGTAAGGCTGTATTATCGCAATCACATATTTCATATCAGCCCGCCTCCTTAATCAACTAATGTATAGGCGCGTTCATTGTGCTGCGAGAGGTCAACGCCTATTGCTTCTTCTTTTTCTTCAATGCGCACTCCGATGGTCATGTCTATTAACTTGAAGATTATGAAAGTTACAACCAGACTGTATGCAAAGGTTGCAACAACTGATATAAGCTGCGTCATAAACTGTCCGGGATTTCCAAACAATGTTCCTTTGCCGATTTCATTAACCACGGGATTTGCAAACACCCCGGTTAAAAGAGCGCCGACCATTCCGCCTACTCCGTGAACCCCGAAAGCGTCCAGAGAGTCGTCATATTTGAATGTCTCTTTTATCTTTGTTACCGCAAAGAAGCATACAACAGCCACAACAACACCTATTGCGATGGATCCTGAAACATCAACAAAACCGGACGCCGGTGTTATTGCAACAAGGCCGGCCACTGCGCCTGAAACGGTTCCGAGAATTGTGGGTTTTCCGTTTACAATCCATTCAATTACGGCCCATGCAAGAGCGGCTGCGGCGGCTGCGGTATTTGTTACAACAAAAGCGCTTGCCGCAAGGCCGTTGGCACCAAGAGCCGAACCCGCGTTAAAACCAAACCAGCCAAACCAAAGCAGAGCCGCTCCGAGAACCGTAAAAGGAAGGTTGTGAGGAGTTGGCCCAAGAGTGGAGGTGTTTTTTCTTTTGCCTATCATTATTGCGGTGACAAGAGCCGCAATACCGGCGTTTATATGAACAACGGTTCCGCCGGCAAAGTCAAGAGCGCCCATGGCGCCAAGCCATCCGCCTTTGCCCCATACCCAGTGGCATACCGGATCATAAACAAGCGTCGCCCAAAGAACGGTAAAAACAAGGAAAGCCGAGAATTTTATTCTTTCAACAAACGCGCCGAAAATCAAGGCCGGCGTGATAATCGCAAACATTGCCTGGAATATCATGAACGCAAGGCCGGGTATGTTTGACGCATAAGCGCTTCCTTCCTGACCTACTCCGTTAAGCATGAAGTGTTTTAGGTTGCCGATAAACGGACCGCCTTCTCCAAAACTCAAAGAATACCCGATTATTACCCATTGAAGGCTGATTACCGCAAGTGTTATCATTGCCTTCATTAAAACGGAAAGAACATTCTTTTTCCTTACCATTCCGCCGTAGAAGAAACCAAGGGCGGGTGTCATCAGCATTACAAGCGCGGTGCTGATTAGAACCCACGCCGTGTCGCCTGCGGATATTGCAGGCGCAGCCGCGGCTGCAGCTTCTTCGGCAAACAGGCTTATTACGCCCGTGAAAACCGCGGTTAAAGCAAGCAACAGTTTTTTCATCTTAACTCCTCCTTTTTTCTTTTTCTTTAAAACGCATACTTGATTGACAGAGAGCCGAAATTGTCATTTTCATACTGATCGTCAAGCGCAAGCTGATAAGAGCCGGAAAGCGTTGCCGTTAACTTGTCAAGCTTGTATGTAAATGCAAGCGTGCCAAGCGCAACGGTTGCCGAGGGTTCATAGCCCCACTGACCAAAATTGTATCCGCCGGTAACCGCCGCAGAGACTTCAAAAGGCGAAAGATCAAACGCATGGGAAACTCCTCCTTCAAGATATCCGCCGTTGCCGAACTGCGTGTCATAGAAGAATTTTAAATAAGGCGATGACGGAACGCTTGCAGACACTGTGCCGTATACTTCTATTGTATGGGCTATATTGCCTTCGTAAGCGGACATCGGGAAAGTGTAAACAGTAAAGCCGGAGCCGATTGAAATCATGTCAAGAACAGGAAGCGATTCCGAATAGCCGATTGTAAAATCTGATTCATTGTAAAAACCGTCTTTGGCTGTGTAATTTGCCCAGTAGCCGAGAGACAGGTTTCCAATGAACAAATCCGCTCCGGGCTGTATGCACAAGCCTTTGTCAAGAAGCTGGCCTCTCCACAGGTATTTGCTTACACCTGCCGTGTACACATCGCCTGAAATTTCCGCCGCAAGAACCGCTGAAACCGAAACAAGCAAAGCAAGAGCCAAAACCGCAAATTTCTTCATTCTGTTTCCTCCTTAAAAGTTTTATTTAATTCCTTAATTGTTTTTTAACATTACAGAAACAAAAGCAATACTTGTGCCGCAAAAAAAGCTTATTTTTTAAAGGTTTTTTTGATATAAGGTGGTTAAAAAATATCAACACGCTTAAAAGGTGATTAAATTTTAATCGCTTTATTGGCATAAAAATGTTTATAAATTACTTTTTAAAGTTTTTTTTGATAAAATTAAATCATGGGAAAAATTATTTTAACAGCGGTAATTATTGCACTAATTATTTTTTCATGCGCAAGGCGTGAAGTGCCTTATCTGCCGGGCATGAGAAATGCACCCACGCCTGTTTCCACAATTACCGGATAAAATTTTTTTCAGGAGGGGAAGATGGCACAGGAATTTAAAATCCTGGCTGTTGACGGGGGAGGTCTTCTTGGAACATATTCCGCGGCCGTGCTGGAGAAGCTGGAGGAAATATACGGCAGGAGATGCTGTGATCATTTTGACATGTTTGCGGGAACATCTTCCGGCGCAATAATTGCGTCAGCCCTTGCCTGCGGATATCCCGCAAGGAAAATTCGGGAATTTTATGAGACAAAAGGCAGGATAATATTTCACAATAATATATGCGGCACATGGACTGACAAATTAAGGATGATAAGGCAGGTGTTTTTTGGAGCCAAGCACAGAAACAAAGAATTACTGAAAGAGCTTTATGATGTTTTAAAAGACAACACATTCCGTTCGCCAAAAAGTTATCTGTGCATCAGTTCTTTTAATGTGACAAAAGGTGTCACAAGGGTTTTTAAAACCCCTCATTCAAAAAAACAAAAGAAAAACAGGGAAATACCTCTTTATAAAGCGGTTGCCTGCAGCGCTTCGGCTCCCACTTTTTTGCCCGAATATTTTCCCGGTTTTGAAAATGAGGACAATGACGGCTATGTTGACGGAGGAACCTGGGCGCAGAATCCGGCGCTTGTGGGATTAACTGAAGCTCTTAAATATTTTGCGGGGCCGGGCAAGCCTTTTAAGACCGTTAAAATTTTGTCTGTTGCAAGTTTTGCCGAAAGTTTAAAAAGGAATAAAAAATTAAACTGCGTCCGCGACTGGAACTGGGGGCTTGATTTTATGGGGCTGTTTATGACAGCCCAGCAGAAATCCTGCGGTTATATGATAGGAAATATTTTAAACTCAAAAGAAAGTTATTTAAGAATTGAACCCGAAGTTACACAACAGATGGCGGAACAATTTACGCCTGACAATACGGACCCGGTTAAATTTAAGGTTATGGCGGGCGAAGGATACCGCTCTGCGGAAGAGGCATATGATGACAAACAATCAAGAAAAATACTTGATTCAATATTTAAAAGCAGAAAGAGCAGCCGTCCCAAATTTTAATTGATGAAAAAAATATCTGAAATCAAAAGGAGGAACCCCCGTGTTAAAAGAAAAAGAAGGCGTTTATTACAGAAAATGGGCTGTTAAAAATCCAAAAATTATTATTCTTGCTGTGCACGGAATGGGAGCGCATTCAGGGCGCTGGGAAGCTTTTGCAAAGTTCATGAACAAAAATAAAATAAGCGTTTATGCGCCCGAACTTCCCGGCCACGGCGAAATCGCGGGAGACAAACCCGGGCAGGTAAAAAATCTGGATGTTTATGAAAAAATTGTTGTTAAACTTTTGGATATAATGAAAAAAGAGAATAAAGGGGCAAAGGCGGTTTTATGCGGCGAGTCCATGGGAGGGCTGATTGCGCATCTTACAATGCTTGATTATTCCCCTGATTTTGCGGGGCTGATTGAAGTTGTGCCTGTTTATAAAGACGTAATGAAGATAAGCCTTGCAAAAAGGATAAAGATAGCGATAACAAGCATCTTTAATCCTTCATACACGGTGCAGATGCCATATACGGTTAAAGATTTAACCCATGCGGCTGACACAGTAAAAAAACTTGAGAAAGACAAAAGGGAGCACCGTCTTGCCTGTGCGGGGCTTTTAATTTCAATACTTCTTGGACAGTTAAAGGCAATTTCAAATCCGTCGGGCATAAAAATACCCGTGCTTTTTCTGGTTGCCGGAATGGACAACCTTGGGGATTCGAAATTCACTTTAAAGTTTTTTGAAAAATTAAAAGCCGACAAGGAATGCAAATATTATGAAAATGACTATCATTCTCTGACGATAGAAAAGAACAAGGAAGAGATATTTAAGGATATGCTTTCATGGATTAAAAAGAAAATTAAATAGCGTCAATGTCACGCGAAGCAAGAACCCTTATGCCCAGTCCAAACAGGTTTTCTTCAATTATTTGATCGGCTTTTACGGGCGCGTTTACACTGATTTTATGTATTTCTTCAGCCGCTTGTAATATCATTTTTTTTGGCACCGGTTTTTCTGTCCATACCGGACATAAAGGAAGAACGCCGTTTTTTACTTTAACGGAAGTGGTAAGGACACGCCTTGGGTCCGTGCTTTCGGTTTTTACATGTTCAATTCCAAGCTTGCATGAATTTCCTTTTATTTCCTTGATGTTTCCGTAACCGTCAAGTGTTGTTGTTATTTCACAGCCCTGAGGGCAGCGTATGCAGATGTATTTTTCAATCATTTGGCGCCACCTGCACTTGCATTTGTCCGTTTATGCCTTTTAGTTCCTTTTCCTCAATGGTTATTTCCAGCATTTCTGCGGGCCTTGCATATTTTCTTACGGACTTCTTTACAATACGTCCGTTTTCCTTAATGTAAATTGCAATGCTTTTATTGAATTCGCGGCTTACCCTGAACTGCAGAGAAACAGATTCAAGAAGGCCGGATGTTTTAAGTTTTTGCGGTATAACCGAGCGCACATTATCGCCGGGAATTATGTCAATTGTGCCGCCTGATTCCGTGTTTTTGGCGGTAAACATTGCCGCGCTTTTGCCCGCGATAAAGCCGGCCTTTGACACATAATCAACAAGGTCATAGATTGTAACCACATTGCCGCAGGCAAAAATTCCCGGAACAGAGGTCTGCATGTCACAGTCAACCACCGGGCCTCCTGTTAAAGGATCAAGCAGAACTCCCGCTTTTTTTGAAAGCTCGTTCTCTGGTATTAACCCCACTGAAAGCATCAGGGTGTCGCATTCAATTATTTCTTCTGTTCCTGCGGCCGGCGTCATTTTTTCGTCAAGCTTTACCGTTTCTATGGCATTCAATCTTTTTTTGCCGATGATTCGTTTCACGGTGGTTCCAAGTGAAAGGGGTATGTCAAAATCCTGCAGGCACTGAACATAGTTTCGGCGAAGGCCGGTAAGATAAGGAAGCGCTTCAAGCACCTTTATAACTTTTGCGCCTTCCAAAACAAGCCTTCTTGCCATGATCATTCCGATATCTCCGGAGCCGAGTATCACAAATTTTCTGCCCGGCAACATGCCTTCCATGTTTACAAGGCGCTGAACCATTCCTGCCGTATATACACCTGCGGGCCTGTCTCCGGGTATCCTTATTTGGGCGCGCGTTCTCTCTCGGCAGCCCATGGCAAGGACAATTGATTTTGAGTCTATTTCAAGAAGCCCGTCGCGGCTGTTGGTGGCATAGATTTTTCTGTTCGGTGTTATGTCTATTGCCATTGTGTCAAATATCATTTCAACCCCTAGTTCGCGCGCCTGTTTAATGAACTCGTGAGCGTATCTGGGGCCGGGCAGGTCTTTTTTAAACAATACCGATCCAAAACCATTATGGATGCACTGCGGCAGTATTCCGCCCGCTTCATTGTTGCGTTCAATTATAATTACTTTTTGCGCGCCGTTTTTTCTGGCTTCAATTGCGGCTGCCAGACCAGCCGGGCCGGCGCCAATAACCGCCACATCACAGTTTTTCACAGCAGTTCACTGCCTTTGCCTTTTTTTGTGACTTCTTCAGGCTTAATTTTAAGCTCCCTTGATAAAATCTGTATCACACGCGGTATGTCAAAAGAGCCCTGGCATCTGCCTGTGCCAAGCCATGTTCTTCTTTTTATTCCGTCATAAGTGCGTGCCGGAACAGGCGAATTAATAGCGTCAATTATTTCGCCTTCGGTTACTTCCTCACAGCGGCACACAATACGCCCGTAGGCGGGATTGCTTTTTATCAGTTCTTCCTTTTCCCTGTAAGAAAGTTTGTGAAAGTGCAGTTTGGGCCTGCGTACAGGGTTAAATTTAGGGTTTTCGTTAAACTTAATGCCTGTTTCTTTAAGGAGTTCAATGACACGAAGCGCAATTGCGGGCGCGGAAGCAAAACCGGGCGATTCAATGCCGCAAAGGTTAATCAGTCCGGAAACTTCTTTTGGTGTTTCAATTATGAAATCCCTGTCGCCTGTGCCTGTTGCGCGTATTCCCGCGTAAATCGCAATGCAGTTTTTTTCGTCAATTGAGGGTATAAGTTTTTTTGCGCCGCGTGCAACTTCATTTAAACCGGATGCTGTTGACGCGCTGTCTTCCTTGTTTTCGCAGGGTTCATTGTTTGGGCCGATAAGCACATTGCCGTGTGTGGTGGTTGAAACAAGTATTCCTTTGCCCTTGTCCGAAGGAACAGGGAACAGTACATTGTTAATCACGAAACGCGCCGGGTCAAAAATCATATAGCTGCCCTTGCGGGGGGTGATTTTATAGTCTTTTCGTACGCCTGCTTTATGCGCCACTTCGTCTGCATAAAGGCCGGCGGAGTTTATGACGCATCTGCAGAAAAAATCGCCTTTGTTTGTTTTAATGCCGGTTATCCTGCCGCCTTCAAAAATAAAATCCTGAAATTCGGTTTCAAATGAATATTTAACGCCGTTGGTTACCGCGTTCTCGGCTGCTGCAAGCACCGCGCCAAAAGGGTCTATTACCATGGCAGTAGGCGCCCACAGCGCGCCTGATATATCAGGATTTATTAGCGGCTCACGCAGTTTTACTTCTTCTTTGCTTAAGATACGCAGTTCAGGAATTTTATTTTTGATGCCGCGCTCATAAAGTTCATTCAGGACAGGGAGTTCATTTTCGCCTATTGCAACCACCATGCTTCCTGTTTCCCTGTGTTCTATGCCAAGCTCAGGGGCAATTTCGTGCCACAATTTATTGCCAAGCGCGTTCATTTCCGCTTTTACCGTACCCGGTTTTGGGTCGTAGCCTGCGTGAATAACAGCGCTGTTGGCGGAAGACGGGCACATGCCGACGTCAATTTCTTTTTCTATGACAAGTACTTTAAGGTCATAGCGTGAGAGCGCGCGGGCGGTTAATGAGCCAACTATTCCGGAACCTATAATTATGATATCGTATGTGTTCATTAAGCTAATATCCTGATTCCTTCCACCCAATGCTTCTTTGAACGGCTTTTTTCCATTCGCTGTAGTATTTCTCGCGTTTGTCAGGGTTCATTTTTGGCGTCCATTCTTTTGACAGCTGCCAGTTTTGTTTTAATTCGTCCTTGTTTTTCCAAAAACCCGCGGCCAGGCCGGCTGCATATGCTGCGCCCAATGCGGTTGTCTCTGAAACCTTTGGCCTGCTTACGGTTACGTTTAATATGTCTGATTGGAACTGCATTAAAAGTTCGCTTGCCGTCATGCCGCCGTCAACTTTAAGAGATTTTAATTTTATTTTGGCGTCTTTTTGCATGGCTTCAAATATTTCACGCGCCTGAAAATCAACCGATTCAAGCACGGCGCGGGCTATGTGCTCGCGACCCGTAAAATGCGTAAGGCCGATTATCAGGCCGCGCGCGTCAGATCGCCAGTAGGGAGCAAACAAGCCGGAAAACGCCGGCACAAAATAAACTCCGCCGTTATCTTCAACTTTTTCGGCAAGTTCGTTTATCTGCGGGGAAGAGGTTATAATGCCAAGCTTGTCCCTGAACCACTGCACAAGGGAACCTGCAACAGCAACCGAACCTTCAAGCGCGTAAACAGGAGACTCGCCTTCTATTAAATAGCCGGCGGTTGTGATAAGCCCGTTCTCTGATATAACAGGTTTTTTTCCTGTATTAAGCAGAAGGAAACATCCTGTGCCATAGGTGTTTTTTGCATCACCCTCATTAAAACATGTCTGCCCAAAAAGCGCTGCCTGCTGGTCCCCAAGGCAGCCTGTAACGGGAATGTTTGTCCCGAATATTCCGTCTTTTTTTGTTTCTCCAAATGCTGTTTTGGAAGAAGACGCGCAAATTTTAGGAAGCATTTTTTCATCCGCGCCAAAAAAGTAAAGCATGGATGAATCCCATTTTAAAGTTTCTATGTTCATCATCATGGTGCGGCTGGCGTTCGTTACATCTGTTGCATGCACGCCTGTTAAATTCCATATAAGCCAGGTGTCCATTGTGCCAAAAAGCGCCGTGCCTTCTTTAACGGCTGATGCGATTTCGGGGACATTGTCAATAAGCCATTTTACCTTTGGCCCGGAAAAATAAGTGGCAAGGGGAAGGCCGGTTGTTTTTTGAAACCTGTACTGGCCGCCGGTCTTTGCAAGTACTGTGCAGATATCCGCTGTTCTTAAATCCTGCCATACTATTGCATTATGAAGGGGCTTGCCTGTGTTTTTATCCCATACAACCGTTGTCTCGCGCTGGTTGGTGATGCCGATTGCCGCTATTTCTTCCGCCTTTATGTTTGCTTTAATGAGCGTCTGCTTTATTGTTTCCTGCGTATTTGCCCATATTTCCAGCGCATCATGTTCAACAAACCCTGCCTTAGGGTAAATTTGCTTATGTTCCAGCTGATGAGAGGCAACAGGTTCGCCGCTTTTTGAGAATAAAATAAAACGTGTGCTTGTTGTTCCCTGGTCTATCGCGCCTACGTATTTTTTTTCAGCCATATATCCCTCCTTAATCAATAAATTTATTATACAAAAGGCCTGAGTGAATATAAAGTGTATAAAAGCGCCTTGTATATTTTGGAGTTAAAATATTTCTGTATGTGGTATTTAATACGGCTGTATATACAATATTATTGAAACACTTTTATAACACAAAACAAAATTGTATGAGTATGGTGTGGTTATTGTTGACAATGTTGATTTAATAGTTATAATATTAATAACATACCCGTCACGCCTCTGTGCGAAAGCTCAAGCGCATTTTGGACGGGTTTTTTTGTTGACACAAGTGTATACATACTGTATACTTTGTATACAAAACAAAGGGGAGGGTTATATGGGTTCTACACAGAATTTTTTTGAAAAGAAAAAAGAATGGTCTAAAAAGAAGGATAGAATCTTAAGTACTTATTTAAAACCTTATCTGGCAAAGGTTGCAATAACAAAAAAGCCCCTAATATTTATAGATTGTTTTGCTGGAAAAGGAAAATTTGATGATGGTGAGATTGGTTCACCATTAATAATTAAAAACGCTTGTGATAACTATGTTAAAAACTATAGTGCTATTGATGTAAAATTAATTTTTATTGAAAAGAAATATGGTGCGGACTTTGATATAGCCCCTATTTTCATACACGCTTAAGTAGAGAATAAGTGGCGGTTTGC